>CAZYKP010000071.1:0-22280 GCA_964648025.1 uncultured Pirellulales bacterium
GAAGCCCAGCCGCCCGAAGCCCAGCCGCCCGAAGCCCAGCCGCCCGAAGCCCAGCGGCCCGAAGCCCAGCGGCCCGAAACCCAGCGGCCCGAAACCAGATTGGAGTTTTGAGACCGAGCCGAGATCACGAGCCTGGGACGCAGAGGGGGATTGGCACAACCGCACCAGGAGATCTCAGTGCGACGATCGACTGGACTGCATGAACTGCCGGGCCGAGCACAAACGTTGTTCCTTGAAGCGACCTGTTGCTCGAGTGGCCCGTTGCTCGAGTGACCTGTTTTTTGGAGAGTACGATCTGATGGAAAGCAAACGAGTTTTGATGATTGTTGGAGACTACGTAGAAGACTATGAGGCGATGGTCCCGTTTCAGATCATGACCATGTTTGGCCATACTGTGGAGGCTGTTTGCCCCGGCAAGAGAACGGGCGAGAAGGTCATCACGGCGATCCATGATTTTGAAGGGCAGCAAACTTACAGCGAGAAGCCCGGACACTATTTCACGCTGACGGCGGACTTTGAGTCGGTTGATCCGACGACCCATGATGGGCTCTACCTGCCTGGTGGCCGAGCGCCGGAGTACCTCCGCCTCAACGGAAGGGTGATTGAACACATTCAGCACTTCGGCCAGGCGGACAAGCCGATCGCGGCGATCTGCCATGGAGTCCAATTGTTAACCGGCGCCGGACTGGTCAGCGGTCGCCAACTGACCGCTTACCCAGCCTGTCAGACAGAGGTCCTGGCCGGAGGTGGCCGCTGGATTGAGCCCGGTGCAGGCATGGACGTTGTCCACCGTGATGGTAACCTCCTCAGTGCCCCAGCCTGGCCAGCCAATGCCCTGCTGACCAAAGCGTTCCTGCAGTGCCTGGGCGGATACCCTCAAACCGCTGGCTGATCGATGCTGGCTGATCGATGCTGGCTGATCGATGCTGGCTGATCGATCCAAGTGCCCAAGCGGCCAGAACGCTGTTGGATGAAAGGGGGGACCCCGGTTGTTGACACCTGCTCAGATCACCCCAGCGATGACCATTTCTTTGAAAGCTGAGCGGGGAGGGCCGCTCTACCCAATTAAGCTGATGTGCCTGCAGGGCAGCCGCGGGTATTCCCAGAAGGTCGCTGCCCATTTGGGTCTGCCGTTGACCGAGGCAGTCGAACGGCAGTTCGATGATGGTGAGGTCTACGTCAAAAGCAACTCCAAAACTGAGGGCAATGTCCGCGGTTGTCGGGTGTTTGTCATTGCCAGTTTATTTAGTGATTGTCAAGAGACCGTTTCTGAGAAATTCGTCAAGTTATGTATGCTCTGCCACTCCCTGAAGCAGGCCAGCGCGGCGGAGGTGATTCCGGTGGTACCGCACTTGGCCTGGGCTCGACAGGACCGCAAAACCGAAAGTCGCGCCCCGATTGCCACCAAGACGGTTGCCCGAATGCTTGAGGCGGTGGAGATCAGCCGCATCTTGGTCATGGACGTTCACAATCTGGCGGCCGAGCAAAACGCCTTTAATGTCCCTCTGGATAACCTGGAGTGTAAGAATTTGCACGCCGCCTGGTGTGCCGATCAATTGCTGGCCAAGTATCCCCACCTGCCAGTGAAACTCCGCGTGCTCACCCCAGATAGCGGCGGACTAAACCGCTGTACGCGTTTCCGGAACGCTCTAGTCAAAAGTTTGGAGCTACGCTTGGGGCAATCCTTGGCTGAGCGGGGTGTCGACATTGAAATCGCCATCTTTGACAAGATCCGCTCCAGCGGCCAGATCACCGGCCGCAGGATCGTCGGAGATGTTTCCGGTGCGGTGGTGATCGCCTACGACGATATCATCAGCACCGGCTCAACGATGTTTACCAGCTGCCGCACTGTTGAACAGTTCGGAGGGCAGCTCTTTGCCTGTGTTGCCACCCACGGACTCTTCGTGGGAGCCGCCAACGATTACTTCCGACAACTGGACGCTCATCTGGTCGTCAGCGATACCGTCGATCCGTTCCGCCTCTCCGAAGAAAACCGACGCAAGCTCTCGATCGTCGACACCTCAGCCATGGTCGCCGAGGCTATCGCTCGAATCCACAACGGCAGCGGATCCATCAGTGAGTTGCTGACCCAGACTCGGTAGTTGGACTGTCCCAGATGTGGCCGTTGCCCACCGATCTGTTGTTGCCTGGATGTGTTGAATGACCGACCGGTTGGGCCTCTGCCACAATCTGGAACAGTCGGGATAGTTGGACTGTCCCAGATGTGGCCGTTGCCCACCGATCTGTTGTTGCCTGGATGTGTTGAATGACCGACCGGTTGGGCCTCTGCCACAATCTGGAACAATCGCGATCGCACCCATAGACCAAACCAAGGCTCGTCGCTTGTCAGCTGGCCTCCTCTCTCCTGAGAGCCAAAGTGACTCCAGCCAATGTGAGCCCAGCCAATGTGACTCCAGCCAATGTGAGTCCAGGCTAGGCGAGTGCAGACGTCCTGGCAGCCAGTGAGTGCCTCAAGCTTCACCAGACCCAAGATGACCACCAGCGAATTTGCTTTACTGGAAGCCATTGCGGCCGATCCTGAGAATGATGTCCCGCGATTGGTCTATGCGGACTGGTTGGATCAGTCTTCCTCGTCGGCCGCTCAAGCACAAGCGGAGTTCATTCGTCTGCAAGTTCGCCTGGCCCGTCTCGAGAAGGGTTCGCCCGAAGCTCGTCTGGCCAATGAGAATCTTCTGCATGCCTTGCACCAGCAAGAGCAAGAGTTGCTTGAGACGTACAAGGAGCAGTGGCTGGGCCCCTTAAGCGGCGTGACCGCAATGGATGCGGTGCCAGAACGTTGCTTCTCACGAGGACTGGTGGAACGAGCGACCTTGACGGTGGCTGAGTTATTCGAACACCAACACGAGCTGGGCCGGAGGTTCCCGGCTCTTCGGGACCTGACACTCCGCCACGGCTGGGCTGCACAACTGGCGCAGTTGGGCCAGTGCCCATTGTTGGCGCAGCTGGAGACATTGGTGCTGGACGCCCGGCAGGATCATCAGTTCGATCGGCTCGCCTTTGAGACGCCCGAAGCCCAGCTGTTGGCTCGCTCGCAGTTTCTGTCCCGACTGCGACGGCTGACCTTAGGGTGGACTCACGTCGGAAGGGTCGGTGGAATCGCCCTGGCCAACTCCGCCGGATTGCCCCAGCTGGAAGAGTTGTGTGTCTTGGAAGATACCTTTGGTGGATCTTTGGTGGATATTCTGGCCCACGCGACGGGTTTTCCAGCTCTGGCCAAACTCGTGCTCTCTCACAATCAGATCGTTTTGGATGATATCCCTTTGCTGGTTTCCAGCCCGCTGATGAGGCAGATCCGCGAGCTCCATCTTCCAGGTCAATCCTTAGGTGTGCGAGGCCTACAAATCCTTCTAGAAGCTGGGGAACTTGAGCAACTCCGTTACCTGGGCCTCGGCGAAAACCGGCTGACACCTCCGGCGGTGGAACTGTTGGCTTCCAGTCGACGTCTTGCCGGACTGCAAGGATTGGACCTGAGCGACAATCCGGTTGACGACTCCAGCGTCAAGGCGTTGCTGGCCTCCCCAGCAATGGAGGGTTTGCAGGAACTCTCCCTCGCTCGAACCGACGTCACCGAAGAGGGCGTGTTAACTCTGGCAGCAAGCCCAAAATCGGCATCTCTGGTGAGGCTGGATTTACGCTACACTTCGCTAGGCGACGCTGCGGTGGAGGCACTCTGCACTTCGGAGAATCTTCGACAACTGCGAGACCTCTATCCCAGCAGCCAACTGAGCGACGCCTCCCGAGGACGCCTCTCACGCCGGTTCCAGACAAGCCGGTAGCTGCAACAACCCTGCGGTCGCCCGTCTTGGGTCAGCCGACTCGGCTTGGTTGCCTTCAGTTGAAGTCCCGCCGCTGGTTGCCCCGTTTTGTGGAAGACCAGCAAGAGCTTGTGAACACGGATGCACTCGACCCACCAGACAAACTATGACCAAGCGTGCGCTGATTACTGGCATCACCGGCCAGGACGGTTCCTACCTGGCGGAGTTTTTGCTCGAGAAGGGATACGAGGTGCATGGTTTGGTCCGCCGGTTGAGCACGGCCAATCACGTTCGCATCCGGCACCTGTTCGACCGCCTCAGCCTCCACGATGGGGACCTGTTGGATCAGCTTTCCCTCGTGAGGACCTTAGAGCGTGTTCGTCCTGCGGAAGTTTACAATCTAGCAGCCCAGAGTTTCGTGCCCGCCAGTTGGAACCAGCCAGTACTCACCGGCGAGTTCACCGCCCTGGGCGTGACCCGGATGTTGGAGGCCATCCGAGCGGTGGATCCTTCCATTCGCTTCTACCAGGCCTCCAGTAGCGAGATGTTTGGCCGGGTGCGGACGGACCCGCAGAACGAGCAAACGCCGTTCTGGCCTCGAAGTCCCTACGGGGTCGCCAAGGTGTACGGCCACTGGATCACCGTCAACTATCGGGAAAGCTATAACCTGTTCTCCTGCAGCGGGATCCTGTTCAACCACGAGACCGTTGCCGCCCAAACACCGATGTTTGTGCGAGTTGAGCAAGAGCGGGGCTTTGACATCAAACCCATCTCCGAGATCGTCTCAAGCGACCTGCGGGCCGATGGACCACCGATCGTCGATGAAGCCCGGCCCCACTATCAGGGCGGTCGGCCCACACGCTCAGTCCAAGTCTGGGACCGCGACGGCTGGACCCGAGTGACCTTTGCCTCCGGCTACCCCCATCAGCCGACCAAACAACCCAAAAACCCCCGACTCATCCAAGCCGGCTGCAGTGCGATCATGACCACCGGCAGCCACGTTTTCATCCTAGCTGATGGCCAGGAAAAACCCGCTGGCCGAATGAGTGTTGGCGACCAAGTCTCGCTGATCGAGTTTCCGCAAATCTCCAGTCCTGCAGTGCAGCGTTATTCTGCGGCGGAGGCCTGGTTGATCGGGGTATGCTTAGCCAAGGGCGAGATCCTTGAAGAGGGCCGATCTGCGAAAATCGCTGGCATCAAACCTGAAATCAGCCGGCAGCTTCGTCAACTTTGGCAGAGCCATGGTGGAAGCTGCCTGAGCGTTGGCCAGCAAATCGAGCCCGAGCGAGCCGAGCAATCTGAGCGAGCCGAGCAATCTGAGCGAGCCGAGCAGTTAGTTCTCAGCGGTCGAGATCCTTGGCTCAGGCAACTGGACTTTTATACTGAGGGAGGTACCGCTTCAACTCGGATGAAGCGAGTCCCAAGGGCGATTCTCAACGCCTCTGGGGAAGTCCAGAGGGCTTTTCTTGAAGGTTATTACCTAGCTGATCAGGGAAGTTCATGGGACCCATCCGGCGGGTTGTTGTCAGAGAACGCTCCGGGGTCGGTTTTGCGAACTCATTCGGCGACATTGGCGCTGGGTTTGGTTTATTTGCTGCAGCGGGTCACCAGCGTAGCGTATCGGATCGAATTGAACGGCGTGGTCGACGGTGCTGATGGACCGGCAAACTCGCTGGAGTACTGCTTGTGCCTGCTGCCCCAGCCGGCTTTCGGCGAGGACCAGGAGTCCCGGTCAACGGAGTTGGCTCTGGCTGCAACGTCTCAGCAACTTCGCCAGCCAATCGGGCAGTCCGTCCACCAACCGGGACCACAGTGGGAAAGTCACTCAGCCAAAGAGTCGGCAGGCTGGCCAGTCAGCTTCTCAACAAGGCCACAAGAGGCTCAGCAAGTTCGGCAGGTCATCGAGCTGCCTCACTATGACGGTTGGTTCTACGATTTGGAGACCGAGTCTGGGACTTTTCATTGCGGAGTTGGCCAAGGGCATGTCCACAATTCGCCGCGTCGCAGCCCTGAGTTTGTGACCCGCAAGATCACCTCTGGTGCTGCCAGAATTGCGTTGGGTTTGAGTCAGACGCTCAAGCTCGGCAACCTTCACGCCCGGCGGGACTGGGGATTTGCGGGCGACTACGTTCAAGCGATGTGGTTGATGCTTCAGCAGGAGACGCCCGAGGATTATGTCATCGCAACAGGGCTGACTCATTCTGTGCAGGATGTTGTCGAAATCTCCTTTGCTCGAGTGGGGCTTGATCCTACAGACTATGTGCAAGTGGATCCCGAGTTGTTCCGACCAGCAGAGGTGCATGTGCTACGGGGGGATGCCTCCAAAGCCCATGCCCAATTGGGCTGGCAGCCGCAGGTCAGCTTCGAAGAACTCATTGCCATGATGGTCGAGCACGACCTGCAACTCTTCCGGCAGTCGCCCGACTGCAGGTCCCCGTAGCAACTCTCCTCAAGAAATCGCCCCTAACCAATCCGAGCCACTTGCCAACAGGAACTCTGGTGAGAGCAATCATCACCGGCGCCGGGGGTTTTGTCGGAGGCCACCTCGCGCAGCATTTGACTGCCTGCGGCGATGCGGTGCTTGGCTTGAGCCGCTTCCCTGGGCAACCACTCGCCGAGGGGGAGTCACTCGGGCATTCCGCCCGCTGGCTGAGTTGGGATCTGGCCCAGGATCTGCCGTTGCGTAGTCCCCACCAGCAAGCAGCGAGTTTCTCGGAGCTTGAGGCATTTTCGCCTGCGTATATTTATCACTTGGCCGCCCTGAGCGATCCGCGGCAATGCGGCGACGATCAGCCAACCCCTCAAGCGGTGGAAATCAACGTCAACGGGACACAACGTGTGCTCCAGTTGGCCGCGCAGCTTGCCACCAAGCCTCGCGTGATCATCGTCAGCAGCTGTCACGTGTACGCCAAGGTCCAGCCCTGGCAGGCTCTGGTTGACGAACAGGCACCAACGGAACCGGCCAGCGGCTACGGACGCAGCAAATACGCCGCTGAGCAACTGGCTCTGCAAGCTGCTGCCGCCCAAGAGGTGGTGGTCGCCCGGCCGTTCCATCACACCGGACCTGGTCAGCAACCGCGTTACATGGTTCCCGAGTGGGCCCAGCGGTTAACCCATTTGGAGCAACTGGGATTGCAGGATCAGCCCCTGGAAATCCGGACGGCTGATGCCTACCTCGATCTATCGGACGTCCGCGACATCGTTCGGGCGTACCGGCTGCTGGCCCAACTCGGTCAAGTCGGCGGGGTCTACAACGTGGGCAGCGGGGTGGCCGTTCGCAGCGGTGAGGTCGCGACACAACTGATCGACTTGAGCGGCATCAAGCGGGGCATCCGCCAAACTCACCCAGCAGAACGCCAGGAGCCGATCGCCCAGACAAGCCACCTCCGCAATCACACCGGTTGGGAACCTCGGATTCCGCTGACTGAGACGCTGTGGGCGACTCTGCGATATTGGCGAGACAATCCCTCTTAGGTCGATAGCTCGGGGTCCCTCCAAAGAACGAAGCGATTTCCATCGACCAGAGAAATCTCTCCAAGGGGGTGCCCGGCTCTGCAGAAGCGGACTGAGGATTCCTTGTTTTCCCATTTTAGTCAAAAGTCTTACCAACGGAGCCCTCGCGTTGCTGGCAGCGAGGTTCACCGGCGGGGCTCATGGGACGCAGCATGGCGAGATTTCCTTAGACCATCGTTTCTCATCTGATTCACGACTGGATCCTGTTGGTGCTGCTTTTTGGCTGGATGAGCTGCGGATTTGTGCTCCTGTTGCAATTGCGGTCTTATTGGGATTGCGTTTTCCTGGCAAGTGCCCTGCTGGGTGCTCCACCTGGATCGAGACGACCGACTCGATCCGATGGAGGATGGCAGCCTCTGGCCAGCCCCACAAATCGGCATGGTGATCATCCTGGCTTTCTTCGGTTGAGAGCAAGTCGTTGTGTGGACTGCCAATCTCGACCTGTGGTGTGTCACTTGTGCTGTCTACCTGGGGCCAATTTGGCTAGGTTTTACGGTTTCACTTTGCCCGATTCTCCAAGGTCCCACGTCATCGCGAGACTCCAACATCACTGAACCGGCACCCACCGATTCTCAGCTTTTTGTTGATCCCTCTGGCCTGACCAGAGCTCATTGTTTTCACCTGCCGATTTTGGAAAAACTTGGCTCGTCCGGCCCAGCGGAGAGTCTGCCAGCTCACTGGTCGTTGCGGCGGCTGGCGTGTTTGGGACGAGCAAGACTCTTCCTCCAGAGCGGTCGTTGCCAAGTTTGCTTGGCAGTCTGTCTGTCGGCAGGCCGGCTTGGGGTCTGTCTTTGGGAAATCGGCTGGCTGAGGATGAATGTGAGGAAGATCCTTGGTGAGGAGCTTTGAGGGCCTGGATCGTCCAGGGGGAGTACAATCTATGGGGAGCCCATGAAATGGTAATTCGACTTGACGAGGTCTGAAGTGCCGCCTAGTCTTTGACGATATGTTTGTGTGAAGGTTTCTGAGAGTGCAACGACTCGGAAGCTGGATCGAGGTCCGAGTTGACGTCACGCGAGGGGAACTTCGTTCGCGTGAATAAGCCGGAAGGCCGTGCTGAGCACGACCTCCCGGCTTTTTTTTTGGGCCTGCCCTGCCGTCAGAGGCAAGACCCAACGAGCTAGTGCCTTGCTTCCTGTGGGAAACCGACCACTAGGCAAGCACGCCGATCGGCTGCAAGGGTCTGAACTGTCTGCCGAAGATGATCCACTCCCGGTCGAAAGAGGAGACGAGGCTGATGATCGAGGCACTCAAGACCGTTGTTTCCCCCAATCTGCGGATTCAGTCACTGCAACAGCAGTTGGCCATCGCCGGAACGAGCGAAGTGGAATGGTTGGTCATCTGCCACACCGACCCGCTGATGTCAGCCAGGGTGACCGATGCTTTGGTGGCTCGATCGTTGTTGCTCTTGCAAGCGCCCCAGAGTTTTTGGTGTTTTCCTGAAGGCGATTTAGCCACAGCTGTGTCCTGGGCTCTGACTCAGGCCAATGCTCGCCGCGTTTTGTTGTGTGCGCATTCCCTCGGCGGAGTTCCAGAAGTCAACGCCGCAGCTCCAACAGCTCAGGCCTTCCGGCAGCCCGTCGGCACACACTCTCATTCCAGCGATTCCAGCGACCAAGGGCCGCGACAAGGTGTTTTGCGGTCGCAGCAACGTCTGCAACAAGCCCAGGACCACTTTTGCCAACAACTTGACCGGCTCTGCCTAGTCAATCAGTTGCACTCACGGTTATTCCAAGGCCAGGCTGATGTTCTTGGTCTTTTTTATTTAGCTGAGAGCGGCAGCTTTCTCTACTACGAGCCTGCTGAAGACGCTCTACGCCCGTTGTCCGGTGAGACGTTCGGGAGTTGATGCAGGATTCTGCAGAATCGGAAGGGGTCGGGGACCTTTCCCGAAGAACTGTTTGCCGAGAGGACCTCTTCGGCAGGTGTCTCACCGGGCTGCTGGTCACTGATGACCGTCGGGGTCGGCTATCAAGGGCAACAACAGGAAGTCCGAATCGTGAAGGCCTTCTACCTCGCGGGGTTGGAAGACCGCTTCATAAACTCGCCATCACAGGAGCAGACTCGTGCAACGTGTGACCTTGATCTCGTCCGCTTGGTTTGTGGTGACTGCGTTGGTTAAGCATCTGCGTCAGGTCATCTCCGGAGAGCGTCATTTGCCCGGAGATCCCGGAGGCGTCAAGCACCAGCCAACCAACGCCCAAGGATTGCCTCCGATTCGCTGTTATGTCGATCCGCGAGAAATTTACTTAGCCTAAAGATCCGAATGATCCTAATGAGCGTTCTTAAGGCAACCTATTTCGGAGTCGAATCGCTGAGATCTCAGGTGGGCGAGTTCGCCGAGACCCTCGGAACTTGGTGGAACGCCCAAAACGACTTCCTGGTCACGGGAAACAACGGTCTGATGGCTCCCCGGCTGCCTTCGGAAAACTCTCGCTCGGCCAAAACACGCCTGCCGGAACGACCAGTTTGGCAACGATCCTCGGCAAACTGCCGACGTCAGCCGGTGATTGCACGTTCAGCTCCCAGTTTTCTGACGCTCAAGCAACTGATGCTGGACACGTGGGCAGCTCAGCGGGGCATGACTGCCAGGTGGGAAACCACCTTTGGCGATATCTTTCAAACGGGTGCGTTGGTTCAAAATCGGAAGTTCGTTCTCATTGGAGAGACCAATGACTAATCTTAACGACACTGCGACAATTGACGTCGGTGTTGATGCAACCAGCCCGGAGCCTGAGTTGGAATTGACACCCCCGGATCAACGCAGAAAGATCACCGTGGCCTATGGCGACGGGATCGGTCCGGAAATCATGGACGCGACGCTGAAGATCCTTCAGGCTGCCGGGGCATCCCTGGAACTCGACGAGATCCGCATTGGCGAAAAGGCCTACCGGCAAGGACACACCTCCGGTATTCCCCCGGAGGCGTGGGAATCCCTCCGCCGCAGCCGTGTGTTTCTCAAGGCCCCGATCACCACACCACAGGGGGGAGGTTACAAAAGCCTCAATGTGACCATCCGCAAGACGTTGGGCTTGTATGCCAACGTCCGCCCGGCGATTGCCTATGCACCGTTTGTCCCGACGAAGCATCCCGGGATGGACGTGGTGATCATTCGTGAAAACGAAGAGGACACCTACGCCGGGATCGAACACAGGCAGACCGATGAGGTGGCTCAATGCCTCAAGTTGATTACTCGCCCCGGATGCGAACGGATTTGTCGGTACGCATTTGAATATGCTCAGGCTAATAAACGCCAAAAGGTGACTTGCCTGACCAAAGATAACATCATGAAAATCACTGACGGCATGTTTCACAGCGTCTTTGATGAAATCGGGGCAGAGTATCCTCATCTGGAGAAAGAGCATTGGATTGTGGATATCGGTGCTGCCAAGCTAGCCACCGATCCGGAACAGTTCGATGTTATTGTTACCCCGAACCTCTATGGGGATATCCTTTCTGATGTGGCGGCCCAGATCACCGGGTCGGTTGGATTGGCGGGTTCGGCCAACATCGGCGACTCGGTGGCGATGTTCGAGGCCATCCATGGCTCGGCACCAACGATCGCTGGTCAGGATGTGGCCAATCCCTCGGGGCTTTTGCATGGTGCGATCATGATGCTTGTCCACCTGGGACAGACTCATTCCGCCAAGCTCGTCCACGATGCCTGGCTGACCACCCTGGAAGACGGCATCCACACGGCGGATGTCTATTCCACTGAGCACAGCACTCAGCAAGTCGGAACTGCGGAATTCGCCCAGGCGGTGATGGCTCGTTTGGGCCAACAGCCCCGATTCCTCAAAGCCGCCGATTACCAAAGCGGCTCGGCCGCCTGCATTCGCCGCCCTTCCCGTCGCCTGCCTGGCAAGAAGCAACTCGTCGGGGTGGATGTTTTCTTCCATCAAGCGGACATCTCGCCGGAGGAGTTGGCTTCCGGTCTCCAAAAGGCTTGCCCTCCCCAGTGGGACCTGAGGCTGATCACCAACCGGGGCGTCAAAGTCTGGCCCAACGGATTCCCTGAGACCTTCTGCACCGACCACTGGAGATGTCGTTTCAAGTCCGCGGGAGGTGAGGATCTTTCCCACCAGCAAATCGTCTCCTTGCTCTCCAGCCTGGCTGGCTGTGGATTCGATTTCATCAAAACGGAGAACCTCTGCCTTTTTGACGGTCAGCCTTCCTACTCCCTGGGCCAAGGCGAGTAGTTGCGAACCAACGCTCCGGCCGCTGCACCTCAGCGGCCGGAGGTGACTTTCCGACTTCAATCGGCCAAGCAGCTCCTCGGGAGCTATGGAATCTCAGGTGCGTGTTCGACCCACGGCAATCACCGAGAGCACGAATTGCCAGTCGGTCCTCGCGAAGATGGTCGAAAGCTTCTCAGACGAACAACCATTGGACTGTCACCGATGTGGCCGTTGCCCACCGAGCTCTTGTTGCGTCTCCCGGTTTGGGGTCCTCCAGGTTGGGCCTTAACCACAATCTGGGACAGTCCAGATAAGAACCTCTTGGCAAACGCTTCTGACTTGGACACACATTTCTTCCACGACACACCTCACACAAGTTTCAAAATCTTCCGACGTTGACCAATTGGCCCCCTGTGGAAGGGCCTGCATGGTCATTGAAAAGGTTTGAAACGAGTTCACGGAAATCTGCGGGTGCTATCAATGACTACTCCGATGAGCTTAAACGCTGGAATTCAAGATCTTTGCCAGCTCCTTCGCCAACGAATTGCCCAGGATTCCCGGAGTTATTCCCAGATCGCGCGAGATTCTGGGGTGGCTCAGTCCACCATCAGCCGGCTCATCTCGGGCCAGTACTCCAGCTTACGACCGCCCAGTTTGGACCGCTTGGCCGAAGTTTATGGCTTAGCCATAAGCGTTCGAGTCGATTCCGCTCCCATGGAAGACCCCCCACACCAGGAGACCTTCTCGCTCGAACCATCAATCCAACAGAACCTCGACACCCACAACCGAGATTCACACGTTCTGCAGCCCCAGGGCCTCGTTTCAGCATCTCAGGAGTTTTCAGAGCCAGATCGTTTTCATTCAACGAGCCACCATGTAAGCACTAGCTACATGCATGATATCTCGGGAATCGACCCTGACGAGGCCTCCGATCGGCCCCAGCCTTATCTGGAGGCTCAGACTGATCACTCATGAAACGTAAAAGCTTTTGGCGACCAATCAGGTCATAGACCACCAGGATGAAGTCCCTGCGATGAAGCAGCTGGGATGAGGCAGGAAGCGGACTTGCTGGGTTGAAACCTCTGGGCCCCGAAGGGGCCCTCGTCTTTGAGGAACCCTCCAGTCTTTGCTGGAGTGATTGATTCCCGGAAACGTCCTCGACCACGCTGCACAAGAACACCCGGCAGTCTGGGCTCGCGGTGGTCGCCTTAGGTCGAACACCGATCTGAGGCTCAACCGAACCCAGATGTGACGACCAAATTGTCTCGATGGATCACTTCATCGTAGGGATATTGCCTCAGCGTCGAGGCGATTTGTTCGGTGCGAGATCCCATGATCTGCAAGATTTGGGAAGCGGGATAGTTGGTCAGACCTCGAGCGAACTCCTGGCCGACTGGATCACAGATGCAAACAACATCACCCTTGGAAAACTCCCCACGGACCGCGGTGATGCCGATGGGCAACAGACTTCGGCCGCGTTCTTCCACCGCACGACGCGCGCCTGCATCAACGACCAGGGTCCCCTGCGGATCGACGGTCCAGCCGATCCATCGCTTCCATGCAGGCATAATGGCCCCTTGGGCGACAATGAGCGTGCCGACAGATTCACCGCGAAGGATCTGACCTAAAACGTCTGTCTCTCGCCCACTGGCGATAATGCAGTTGCCCCCTGCGGCGGTCACGGTACGGGCGGCCTTGAGCTTGCTGGCCATCCCGCCCTTGCTCAAACCGGTCTGCCGATCCACGGCCAGGCTCATGATCGACTCATCGAGAAAGCCCACCGTGGGAATCAATTTCGCCTCAGGATCTTGGGGGTCACGATCGTAAAGGCCACTGACATCAGAGAGGATCACCAACAGGGGGGAATGAATCAGGTTGCAAACCAACGCTGCCAGCCGATCGTTATCGCCAAAGGTCGTTTGCAGTTCGGCGACACTGATGGTGTCGTTTTCGTTGATGATGGGAACCGCGCCGAAATCAAACAACTGCAAAATGGTGTTGCGGGTGTTCAGATACCGAGTACGGTGGTTGACATCCTCAGCGGTCAACAGAATCTGTGCAGCATGACGTCCATGCCGCTGGAGCGCCTTGTCGTAGGCACGCACTAAGTAACTTTGGCCCACAGCGGCCACAGCCTGCAACTGCGGCACATCCCGCGGGCGAGCACGAAGCCCCAACTGTCCCATGCCAGCCCCCACGGCACCGCTGGAGACCAACGCCACCTGCCGACCACTGACAATCACGGCATGCAACTGCTCGGCCAGATGATCCACCCTTCGTTCATCCAGCAGTCCGTCAGGCCCGGTGAGGACCCGGGTACCAACCTTAACAACCCAGATATTACTGGAGTTGGCGACCTCGCGGCGTACCAGATCAGCCATCGGTCTTGCTCGCCCTTTGGTGTTGGACAGTCCACGACAGAGACTATCCGGAGAATGGCCGGTTGCTCAAGGGAGAACGGTCACCAGGACAGAGAGCCGACGAACAAAGGTTGGGTTTGTCGGTGCCTGAGCTCTGGAAACTTCGGTGACCCCACGGGGCGACTCTCATCCCCTTTCGGTCGAAGGGCAAACCGATCGTAGCCTGAGATAGCGTTTGGGATCTTGTCTCCCGGCGACAGCCGCCAACAAGAGCGAACGAGATGACCTACCCTGTCCGGGCAATGCAAGCAACTGTTGCCCCCCGACTTCAACAAATCCGCAAAATGCTCGCCTCTCAGCGAAACGTCTCCGATGTGCTGCGGTGGTTGGGAGCACGAGAAACCAAACAGCAAGCCCACGAGGTCATCCCGCAAGACGAGTACACTCATGACCTGGTGGTCCAGGAAGCTGAAGAGATGTACCTGGTTTACGATATCACGTGAGTGGGCGCGATCTCGGCGGTCTCCGTGTGGGACCATCGCCCATCCGTCGAAGAACTGCTGAAAGACCGCATTGAGCGCGGATGGAGACCCAGGCCCAGTTCCCTCATCCAAGGTGAGACCATCTTGGGACAAGCCGGGTGTGCTTGGATGGAGACTCAGAGCGAAGAATCACCGCGGTCGGATTCCTGAGATTGCTCGGTTGCCATTCGCTCCGAGAATCCAGACGCTGGAAAATCCTTCCGCTTGATCTTCGCCCTTTTGCCATCGGGATGGTGGAAGACAATTCCCTCGGCCAAATGCTGGGGTGAATATTGGCTCTCAAGTTCTGCTAAAGCCTTTTGCAAACCGGCATAAGTCCGAGGAAGTCCTTCGTACAAAGGAATTTGCAGGTTGAAGGGAACACACCGATGCTGCTGAAGACCTAGGGGATTGCCTTGAATCTGCGGTCCGAGAGCCTCACATGGGTGCTCTCCGTCTGGCCAAGCGGAAACATCTGTGTTCTCGACCGCCTCAAAGATCCACTTGTCTTCTTGGCCGTTCTGATCGGCATCGACATACCACCCGTCGATGATGCCCTTGTTCTTTTGCACTTTCGTGGGGTTCCGCCGTTTCTCCACACGAACACAATGCCCCGAACGAATGGTCAACCGGACGTTCGTTCCGTCAAGCTTTTCCGTAGCCGTACCTTCCCCGGAAAAGACCCATTCGCATCCCTGGCGGATTTGGTCGATGACCCGAAAATCCTCTCCCCGTTCAAAGATCGTGGGGATTTTCTCCATGACATCGATTCCTCTTCTTGCCTGATAGAATAACTCCCGCCGGTGATGACGCCTCGGTCGAGTGCGGCTTCCAGCGAGCGAATCAAATCCGCCACCGACGAATCTGCCTCTCAAGCGACGCGCCTCAGCGTTTTCCGCTGATCAGGAGAGGGCCCGACTCTCGCAGGGGACGTGCCGGAGGGAGCTTGCCCGGCAGCTTGCCCACCCCTTCGGAGATTCGAAAGCGACAATCGGTTAAGGATGGTTGCTGACTGCGTAATAGGTCAACAAAGCTGACTTGGTCATTCCGCAGATGATTTCGCCGCTGGCGACTTTTCTGAGAACCTCGTCCCAAGAGAAGAACCGAACAGCCCGAATGACCTCGGCGGAATCTGCGGACCTCTGAGCTGGTTGGTCGACCTCCACCAAGAAGATCAGATGGTTGTTTAAGAAGAATGTGGTGTTGGTGTTGGAGGGCCCCAATCGCTGCACCCTTCGGACCTGCCGCTGGAGTTCTTCCTCGGTCTCACGTCGGGCGGTGTCCTCGGGCGGCTCACCTGGTTCGGCAAAGCCGCGTGGGAGTTCCAGGGACCAGCGGCCTTGGGAATTCAGGGTCTGCACCGGATAGAACGCCGCTTGGTCGTTGCTCACTGGGGCTGGCCGGTACTGCTCGATCAGGCCGATGGACCCGGAACGATCCACTGGCACACAGATGGCACCGACCGGTTCGGCCCAAAGCGGGAGATCGTAGCAAGGACGACCATCAGCCTGGCAGACAACGCCGTGCAGGATTTGACCAAAGGGCGTGTTCTGGGCGATGACATCCGAGTTGGAATCAGCGATCCATTGAGGCTGAAACGGCTGGCCTTCTTGGCTCGCGGCTGAGAGCCTTCGCAGAATTCGAGGAGGAGTGCTCACAGGCGATTACTCAGCAAGCTTGACCTGAACCTCGTGCTCTTGCCCCCCACGCAGCACCGTCAAGGGCAACAAGTCGCCCACTTTGTAGTTGAGTTTGATTTGCAGATTGAAATAGCGAGGATCCTCCGGAAGCGGCTCTCCCCCAAAAGCCACGATCACATCGTTTGTTCGCAAACCACTCTTTTGCGCAGAACGGCCGCCTGGCGAATCGGTGTTGATCCACCGGACCAGATACGCTGCCTTGCCTGCGGGAATCTTGTACTGCCGTCGCTGTTGCTCAGTCAGCGGAGGCGTCCACACCCGCAGACGAGGACTCAGCGACCAGATTGAGCCCCGCCACGAGATATCCGTCTTCTTCCAACCTGCCGGCAACTCAAGCTGGTGCTGACCAGTTCGGCTGCCGGCGATCTGCAGTTTGATGGCTTTGTTGGAGAGCTGGTGCAACGCCCATTGAATGTCAGCAATGGAGGTGATCGCCTGGCCGTCAACGGTTGTGATCTCTTCTCCCCTCTGAAGCCCCGCTTGGGCCGAGGGTGACTTGGGGATCACGCGGACAATGCGTCGGCCGTCTTTAGGGTCAATTTCCAACCCAAGATTTTTTGGCAAAGGATATCGCCAAAGCATTTCTTGACTGAAGGTACCCGTCTCCTGAGCGTGTTGCTGCTGCGCGTCGTGGATGTTGTGGCAGTGAATGCAATTGCGACGCGTCGTTGGTCCTTGGTAGCGTTCTTTGTCCTTCAGGCCCGGCATTTGCAGAGCAGTTTTGTAAGGCTTCTTGGGGCCGCGTTTGCCGGAAAGTACCTGAGCATTGGCTGGGTAAGCCTCGTGCAGCTGCAGCACGCGGCGCATGGTCTTCTCCAGGCCCTCCAGGGAGTTGTAAGCATCTGGGCCGGCCGCACTCTGGGTGCCGTAACGAGCGTAGACGGTGCCATTGGGGTGAATGAACATGGCGGCCCAGTTCAGATCGTGATCGAACTGAAACTGGTTGAGATCCACGCCTTTCATCTCGACCTGCCGGACACAGACAAACTTCGCACCAGCGAGCTTTTCGATGGCTCTTGTGGCCGGGCTTTTCTGCTGGCCCAGGGCCACATCGGCGTCGAAGGCCGCACAGGCCTGGCAAGGCACACAGCGGAAGGTGACAAACAACGGCTTGCCCTGCCGACGGGCCTCGGCAAGACCCTTGGGGATGTCGTTGTAAATCCAGAGGTCTGCGCCAACAGCGTGTTCATCCTCCAGCTTCTGCCGGAGTCGGCCGTCTTCTTGGGCACGCCGCTTGGTTTCCGCCTTCTTCTGCTGGGCACCAGCCCAGAAGGTCACGCTACCAACGGTAGCAAAAACCACTGCCGCCGCACAAACCAGCCTGATAACACGGTTCCCATGAGGGCGGTGACTTGGTGCCATGAATGTCCCCTTGTTCAGGATGTTGCCCACCGGCATCGTCAAAACCCGACTGCCGCAGAGGCAAGCTTAGCCCAAGCTGCAACAACGCCATCAATGTAAGAGGGTCGCAGGGGGATTGCCAGATTCGTGAACAGCCCGCTGCAGATGGCCAGGCGATTCTCACCAATCCAACCAAGATCATCCGATAGGATACCGGAAATCCTGGCTTATCTACTCAGCACTCTTAACCAGCTGGATCGGTGTCGAAATCAGGCCAGGGGCCGGCGAGCTTCTGGCTGGTGGGAGGGGTTTGGCGACTGGAAAAAGTTGGCTCAGGCTGCCAGCCGGGGACATGTTCTGGTGTGCTGCGGGCCTGTGACATCTTCTCCCAGCGGTTGGGATACGCTTCGCTCTGAGTGGACCAATCGTAAGCTTGCTCAGCGAACGGATCCCAGCCCAACGCTTTTCCCCTGCGGTAACTCTCCAGACCAAGGCCCACAGTGATCACCGCGGCTGCTCCCAGCTCTGGGGTGTTGTGGCACAGAGAAGGATCGTCTTGGCGAATGGCTTGAAGAAAATTCTGCCAATGTGCGGTCGTCTCATCCTCAGGGCGCTCTGCAGAGATATGCTGCCGCTTGGCATCGCCAACGCCAGTGACTTGTGGGCGTTGAGGAAGCACGTCGAACCCGTCTTTTTGGAGAGTAAAAACCAAGGTCCCGTGATGTCCTCGGATGCATTGCTCGATGGGATGATCATTCCCCAAGGTCGCCGAGAGCAGAATCTGCAGCCCCGCGTCGTAGTCCGCAACAACCGTCGCGGTGTCGGGAACATCTCGACCATCATACTCCAGAAAGATCCCTCCGCTGCTGGTGACTCGCCTCGGATAGCGAACGCCCAAGGCCAGCAGCAGCTGAGTCAACCTGGGAACGAATAAATCTCCATACAACCCCGTCCCAAAAGGCCAGTAACAACGCCATTGCCGGAACTTGGCCCGATCAAAGGCCATCTGCGGAGCTAGGCCGAACTCAGTGCCCAAGTACATCGGCCAGTCGATATTCCGCGGGGTCATGTCGCGGCTGAGACCCAGCGATCGCCACTGCCCGGTCGCGCTGTTGCGATAGGACTCGCTCTGGGCTTGCAAAACCTTTCCAATTCGGCCTGAGGTGATCCAATCGGAGGCGGCAGCCCAACGGCTGTCGCTGGTCCGCTGAACGCCTACCTGCATGACACAGCCGCTGTTGCGCCAGGCGTGCAGCACCTCGACTGCTTGGCCGGGCGTCTGCGTCATGGGGGTTTCGCAGTAGACGTGCTTGCCGGCCTGGAGGGCATCGATGCAGAGACGCGCGTGCCAGTGATCAGGAGTGGCCACACAGAGAACATCGATATCCGGGGCGTCGAGGATCTCGCGCCAGTTGCTGGTGGCCAGCACCTCGCGGTTGGTCCGCTGACGAATTTTTTCTACTGCTCGTTGACGGGCCTTGGAATACACATCGCAGACAGCAACGACCTCGACCCCGGCCTCGGACCGCTGCAACTTGAGCAGACGGTCCATGTGGGCTTGTGCGCGGACCCCCACGCCGACGAAAGCTACCCGCAGCCGATCGTGAAGACTGCGGATTGTGCTGCTTTGGCCCTCAGAACCAAAGACCCTGGCCGCACTGGCGGCGATGGCCGCCCCTGAGGCCGTCTGATGCAAGAACGCTCGTCGGCTGAGCCTATCTTGGCTTGGAGCCCGCCCAGCTTCAGGACTCTGGCCCTTTTGTGCTTCTAGGCTTTTCTGGCCTGTGCGGTTTTTCTGGCCTGTGCGGCTTTGATGCTCTGCATGGCCTTTGCGCGAGGTCTGGTCTTGGGGCTCGGACTGGCCCTGGGCCGCCTGGAGAAGTGGTATCTCTCTGGCGTCCGATCTGGGGCGTGGATGGTGAGAAGCGCTCATTCCGACTCAGGTTGGGGGAGCCTCATGGAGGAGGAACCGACACAGGGTGTGGAGACCAGGACGACAACTAGGAAACCATTATGACGTACCAGACTTGCGGATTCACGTCGGTTGGATTCTCCGCCGTGGTCCTGCTGTAACCGTTTCGCGGCAGTCCACAACTCTTGGGAAAGGCTCTGCGGAGGTGCTACACTGGCGAACTGGCCCCAAATTCAGGAGACCTCATCATGCTGACGATTTACGGACGACCCCATAAAAACTCAGGCTTTTGCGACCGACTTTCTCGCCGCAACTTCCTGACGATCGGGGGGGCAGCGCTGGGCGGCCTCGCGCTTCCTGAAATCCTGATGAGGGAGGCTCAGGCCGGCATTGGCAGCTCGAACAAGGCCATTATCAATGTCTACCTGCCTGGGGGACCGTCCCACCTCGATATGTGGGATCTGAAACCTCACGCTCCGACGGAGATCCGCGGGGAATTCAATCCAATTGCCACCAACGTGCCAGGCATTGAGATCTGCGAGTTGTTTCCGCGGATTGCCAAAATGATGGACAAGTTTGCCATTGTTCGCACTTTGGCGGATTCCGACGGAGCGCATGATTGTTATCAGTGCATGACCGGCCGCAAGAAGAGCGACCGGGGGCCAAGCGCTGGTTGGCCCTCGGCTGGGGCCTGGGTCTCCCGAATGGCTGGCCCCGCCAATGACGCTGTGCCACCCAATTTGGCCTTGATGTATCGGACAGGCAACCGGACTTGGGGAGAACCAGGAACAGCCGGCTTTCTCGGCCCTCGTCACGACCCCTTCAACTTGGTCGGCCGCAAAGCCCGCGAAAAAGCCGACAACATGGTTCTGCAGGGGATTACCCTTGAGCGTTTGCAAGAACGGGCTCAGTTGCGTGGGGCCCTGGATCGTTTCCGCCGAGAAATGGACCAGACCGGCACGATGGAGCGGACGGATACCTATCTGGATCAGGCTCTTGGGATTCTGACGGATTCCAAGTTAGGCGATGCGTTGGATTTATCGAAGGAAGACCCCAAAATCTTGGCTCGTTACGGCAACAGCGATGAGAAGTTTCAGCGGGACGGGGCTCCCAAGATGGTGGAGAATTTCTGTATCGCACGCCGCTTGGTTGAGGCCGGCGCCCGTTATGTGGCGCTGAACTACAGTCGTTGGGATTGGCACGGGGGCGACGGGATGAACTTCCCGCGTTCTCGAGAAGAATTCCCGCTGTTGGATCAGGGCCTTTCGGCGTTGGTGACTGACCTGCATGAACGCGGGTTGGATCGGGATGTCTCGGTGATTGTTTGGGGTGAGTTCGGCCGCACCCCGAAGATCAACAAGAAAAACAGCCGTGACCATTGGCCTCGAGTCAATGCCGCCTTACTCGCTGGTGGCGGAATGCGAACCGGCCAGGTCATCGGAGAGACGACCAAATACGCTGAGGAACCAAGGATCCGACCTGTCAAGTTCCAGGAGGTCTTCGCCACCCTGTATGACAACATGGGCTTGGACGCACACCGGGATCGCATCTTCGACGGCTCGGGGACCCCTCGCTATCCTGTCGATTCGGGCATCGAGCCTCTTCGTGAGCTCGTCTGAGCCCATCAACGCGGCTAGGCCACAAACGCTGGCCATACAAAAGTCAGACCTGGAGAAACCGGCCGGTAGCACCCAACAGCTTCCGGCCGGTTTGTCTTGGGGGGAAGGGTCAGGAGGTTCGAACTGTTGGGCCGTGGTGACTGCGGGGTGGGCATTGCCGACCTGGGGTCACTCGTTTTCTGCCTTGCCGGCTTCGGCTTGTTTGACTTGCTGCTGGGCTTTTTCCACGCCTTCCTTGAGGAACTTCGCCAGCCCTTCACCTTGTGGCCGGCCGAGCAGGTGGGCCAACTGCTGGCCATTGGAAGCGATAATGAACAGTTGGGGCACGCCCTGCTTAACTTGGTAGTTCTGGGCCAGCAAGTTCCACTCGGCGGTGCCCTGTTTCACCTCAACCGGGATAAAGCTGGCTTGCACGGTCTTGGCGATCGCCGGGTTAGTCGCCAAATCTCGCTTCAGGGCGACACAGTGGGGGCAACTATCGCTTGAGGCCAGCAGCAACAGCGGTCTGCCAGAGGCCTTGGAGGCTTGAATGGCCTGAGGAAGTCCAGCCGAAGCAGTCGAGGCAGTCGAGGCAGCAAACACCAGAGCAAGAGCCACAAGGCATACACGAACCATCAGCAGATCTCCGATTGAGGTGAACAAGGAACCGATTTGAGGAGTTTGAGCCAACACTCAGTTCCTGAAAGTATTGGTTGTAGTTTACCAGTCTCTGCTGCCTGGCGAGCCCCCACCAGCCCATTTCCGGAGAGTTTTCTTCCGGACAGGATTTATGACCCTAGAAAGGCCGTCCTGGAGAACTGCCAGCAAATCACTCAGGAAGGGAAATGAGGCTTGTTGCTGCAGTGGTAGCCGGAAACTTGCTACATTCTTGCTTGAGTTCAGCGAGACCAAGTGGCACACTCCAGTACCACATACGAGTTTCGGCTCAGGCAGGCATCCGCAGAACCCTGGTTTTTGCGACACCTGCTGCTGCAATCAGCTCAATCGGAGTGTCAGCTTCAGAAAAGTGGGGCGTTCTAGAATGTTCAGTCACCTTCCCTTGTGGGCCCCAAAGGAACGGTGAGGGATTCGGCCTCTCGTGCAGCATCTTGATCTCGAGCCCATGGTCGACCGACTGTTCCCAACACTCACCCCCAATCAGCTGTCCCCGTCAAATCCTGCTTGGCAACCGTGGCCGCCGTTCTGAAAGATGCGATCTCAGCAGGTGTTGGCACAGCCAAACCTCCAACCGAGCCATAGGAGCACCACTCACCTTGTGCTGGCTGACCGGAGACTCGTTGAAGTGAGACTCGTTGAAGTGAGACTCGTTGAAGTGAGACGCGTTGAAGTGAGACTCGTTGAAGTGAGACGCGTTGAAGTG
>CAZYKP010000071.1:22380-45335 GCA_964648025.1 uncultured Pirellulales bacterium
CGTTGAAGTGAGACGCGTTGAAGTGAGACTCGTTGAAGTGAGACGCGTTGAAGTGAGACTCGTTGAAGTGAGACTGGTTGACCTGGGACTGACCGACTTGTTGACAACAGCCTAGGGCTCGCTCACGGACATCTTGACAGATTTTTGTGCACACGATTTTTGTGGACTTTGGCGAACCGATACGATAGTCCAAAGAGATGTTCTAGCGGTATTCTTTGATACTTGCGAGAGTGGTCCGTCACGTTGGAAATCCGCTGCTTCCCGGAGGAGCACAAGCGAGACCATGCCAGATGCGAATGATCCGCCTCGTGATTCGTCCAGCGAATCGCCGGGTGAAGCGTCAGGTGATCGGCCGAGTCAGGCCACCGGCAGGGTTCCTGTGGGAATCGACCTGGGCACGACCTACTCGGTGGTTGCTTATATCGACTCGACGGGTCGTCCGACGACGGTGCCTAACGCCTCAGGCGAACTGATCACGCCCAGCGCTGTGTTGGTTGATGATGGTGAGATCGTCGTGGGGCGCGAGGCAGTCAAGACTTCCCCGTTGATGCCAGAGTCTTATGCGGATTGCTTCAAACGAGACATGGGCAACGGCAAATTTCAGCGGAAACTGCGGGGTCAGGACGTCCCGCCCGAGGTACTCAGTGGTTTTCTCTTGGAAAAACTCAAAGCCGACGCCCAGCAGCGGATTGGACCGATCCAAGAGGCCGTGATCACCGTGCCGGCGTTCTTTGACGAAGGCCGACGACAGGCCACCCTTCGGGCAGGGCGTCTGGCCGGTCTGGAGGTGCTGGATATCATCAATGAACCAACGGCCGCGGCTGTTGCCTTCGGCTACACACGCCTGGCCGAACTCGGTCGGCCACCGCAGTCCGAACGGCTGTTGGTCTACGATTTGGGGGGCGGCACCTTTGATGTGACTCTGCTGGAGATTCGCGGGCTGGAGTTCCGTGTGCTGGCCACAGACGGAGACGTCCGGCTGGGCGGTCGAGACTTCGACAACCGCCTGGTCGATTACCTGGCCGAGCAATTCCAACAAACGCACGGCTTGGACCCTCGCGAGGACCCAGAGGATTTGGCCGAGTTGTGGCTGGAGGCCCAACAAGCCAAACACACCCTCACCGAACGCTCCCGGCTCAGTGTGGCCCTGGCTTTTGCCGGAAAACGACACCGTGTGGAGATCACCCGAGAGCATTTCCACAAACTCACTGCTGACTTGCTGGAACGCACTCGCCTGACCGCCTCGCTGGCGCTCAAGCAGTGCAATCTCGCCTGGGAAAGTATCGATCGGGTGCTTTTAGTTGGCGGCTCCAGTCGCATGCCCATGGTCGCTGAGATGCTCAAGTCCCTCACCGGCCAAGATCCCGACCGCACCCAATCCCCCGACGAGGCTGTCGCCCATGGAGCTGCCCTCCACTGTCAGACCCTCCAACAAGCCCATTCGTCGGAATCCAGTTCACCAGCGTCCTGTTCCCCAGCGTCCAGTTCGCCAGCGGCCAGTTCGCCAGCGTCCAGTTCGCCAGCAAAAAGCTCAGAAGGCAGTTTCCGCTCAGTTCCACTCGGCCAACGTCGTCCGGAGATTATCGACGTCAACTCGCATAGTTTGGGTGTCGTCGGCGTCAGGGCGGCGGATCGACAGCGGGTCAATGTGATTCTGATTCCCAAGAACACCCCTTTGCCCCAGGAAGCCCGCCGGACCTTCCGGACGGCACGCCGGGGACAGAGCAGCGTGGTCGTTCCGGTCGTCGAGGGTGAAAGTGAGGATCCGGATGCCTGCATCGCCCTGGGGGAGTGTGTCGTTCACGATCTGCCTCAGGGGCTGCCCAGCAAGACACCAATTGAGGTCACCTACCGCTATGCCTCCAACGGCACCCTGACCGTTGATGCTCGGATCCCCACAGCTCGACGCAGCGCCATCGTCGAGTTTCGGCGAGAGCATCAACACGATCTGGAACCGTTGGATCTCTGGCGAAACCGTCTCTGTTCCAGCAAGCTCGACCCTAAACCAGACTCCAAACCAGACCCCGGGCCAGACCTGCCGATCCTGATCCCCATCGAGGAAGAGGTCGAGGTCCAGCCGGAGTTGATCATCAAACCATCTCGGCCCCCAGTACGTCAGCTTAGCTTGGGGCTTGAACCCAGTCCCAGTCAGCGTCCCATCGCCAGTCAACGTCCCACCGCCAGTCAACGTCCCACCGCCAGTCAACGCCCAACCTCTGGCCAGCAGGTCGGCCCAACAAAACCACCAGGCAGCTCACCCCCATCTAGCTCGCCGACGTCTAGCTCAACAACACGAAGGCAAGCAAGCGAGCCGGCTCAAGGACAGCTGGATGAGCTTTACACTCAGATGGGACAGTTCGCTGCCGAGGCGACTCTGCCGGCGGCTCTGCGGCCAAGCCAGCAAGAAGTCCGTCAGGCCCGTCAGGCCACAGCGGATCTCAGGGCGGTCATTCAAGCCCTGGAGCCACGGGTGACCGTTCAGCAAGGCCCTCTTTTTGAACAACTCCTGCAAGTCCGCCGAGACCTTCATCAAACACAAATCCGTCTGCGGCAAGCTCTTTTGCATTTGGGGCGAGTTTGTTTGGACTCAGGACAATGCCCACCACGGGCTCAGCGGCTGCTTCGCCAAATCCAACAGCTCAGGGGGCAAATGGGAGCCTAAGCCAAGAATGCGCAATCCACGTGGCAACTTGGAGACGGCGCGATAAAACGGCAGAATAGGTCAATACCGTCGGTCGTCTTCTCAGATCGACAGCCGTCCGCGGGAAGGCAATTCAACAAACTTCAGGCACATATCGCGACGGTCGGCCCTCCCGTTGCCTGATCAGCCGAGCGGCCCGTTGATCTGGTTGCAGACCGCAAGAAAACCCAAGACGAGTTCCCTCTTGCTTGGGTGGCAGGTATGTCATGACTTCCGACTTTGATCCCTACCTAAAGTGGTTGGAAATACCAGCCGACCAAAGACCGCCCAATCATTACCAGCTCTTGGGACTGCAAGAGTCTGAGGCTGATCCAGTTGTGATCCGCGAGGCCGTCGAGCAGCGGGCCGCCCAAGTGCGGAAGTACCACTTGGGGAAGTATTCCGACATCTCCCAGCAGATCCTCAACGAACTGGCTGCCGCGAGTTTCTGTCTGTGCGACCCTCAACAACGGGCTGCCTACAACGCACAACTGGCACAAACACGCCAAGAACTAGCTCAAACCGCTGCCCCCAGTCCAAGCTCTCCCAGTCCAAGCTCTCCCAGTCCAGTTTCCAGGAACCCAGTCTCCGGCAGTTTGCTCTCCGGCAGTTCGCTCTCCGGCAGTTCGCTCTCCGGCGACCAGACGAGGGGAGAGGCCCCGCTGGCGACGTTCTCTCCCCAGACAGCGGGTCCTGAGGGGGTCCAGTTGGCCCTGGATCTCCCTGCGGAGTATTCCGCTCAAGATCTGCAAACCGCCGAGGCTGTTCCGACGGATCGTCCTGGAGTCCCCGCCCGAGCCGCAGCTCGATCCCCTGTCCGCCCGGCAGCAATTCGCTCCGTACCGACTTCCCCAGCGATCTCCCGGAGGCCTCCACCGGTGAGTGTTTCGTTGGGGGGTCCCTCAGGACGGCCGAGAGGGTTATTTGGCCTGCAAGAACAAGCTGGTGCTTGGTGGGAGAAGAAAAAATGGCCTCTCACAGGGGCGATCGGTCTGGGGGTGTTGTGCCTGATGATCGCCTGGGCAGCGACCCTGTTGCTCTCTCGGTCGACTGAGGCGGAAGCAGAATCCTTGGCCGAGGCAAGATCGGATGAGCAGTCCGATGGTCATGCTCCTTTGTTGGCGGCGGTTCCGCGTCGTGTTTCGATCGGTCAGAAGCTGGAGGTCTCTTTGCAAACGCTCAATCAAGACAGTCTTCCCGGTTCGGTCCGGTATTATCTCGCCCTCGATTCTCCGCCGGGCGTGAGGGTCGACGAAGAAAGCGGCAAGCTCACTTGGGCGGTGCCGAACAACTGGCCGCTGGGCCCTTGTTCTTTGCAAGTGCGTGCTGAAACCGGTGAGGACGACCTCTTGAGAGTCTGTCGGATTCCGGTGGTGGTGCTGCCACCGCTGAAACCGCCGCGTGTCAAGCCAGTTCCCCGGCAAACAGTCACTCTGGGAGAAGAGATTCGGCTGCAACTGGATGCCCAGGACCCCAACGTTCCGCCGGTCGGGCTGGAATATCACCTGGGCACGGGACCACCTGCCGGCGTTTGGCTGAACAAGAAGACCGGCGAGTTTGTGTGGCGGCCTCATCGTGCTGGTCGTTACGTAATTCCCATAATCGTTGGGCTGAGCGGAATGAGTGAAGGCGCCCCTAGCGGTCGAGTTTCTCTGGAGTTCTTTGTCCAATCGGGTCAGGCCGCTGGATACTCCATACTCCCTTCGGCTCAACGCGGGACTGTCGGTCAGGTGCTGGCATTTCAGGTCAAAGCCACCAACCCCTCCAATCCGAGCTTTCAGCCCACCTTTTCTCTGGGAGCCGATCCGCCGGCCGGGACCTCCATCGACCCAGAAACAGGAGTTGTGATGTGGCAACCGGAGCGTGCCGGTTCCTTCTCCATTCCCTTTCGCGTGGGTCCACGGGGGGCTTACAACCCAGATCTGTGGCAATCCGCAAGCGTGACGGTGATTGTGGCACCGCCTCTGCAGACCCCGATGGTCGCACCTTTTAGTGTCCCGCGGGGCATGGTGGGCAATCCGATCGTCTTGACTATTCCGGCTCGAGATCCCAATAACCCGCCTCAGGGTTTGACCTTCCGTTTAGTCGGGCCCTACTCTGGGGATGCCAAGCTTGACTCCAAGAGCGGCCAGTTTCGGTGGATACCGCGAGCCCCCGGCGAATATCGCTTCACCGCAAGCATCGGGCTGGTCGGCCACGATGCTCCTACCAGGCAGGTCCCTTTCAAACTGATCGTCGCCAACCGCCCCGGTTGGCCCAACTTGGCCTGGGCCCGCTACGAGTTCCGCTTTGTCAACACCCGAGACTGCTCCGAAAACACCCTCGAGTTGCTTTTGCGGCCAGACGGCAACATCGAGCTAATCCAAGGAAGCCAATTGACCCCGCTGACCGACGCCAGCTGGAAGGTTGTCGGGACGGGAGTCATGCTCTTGATCAATCAGGTGAACTGTCGGGGCAGAATCAGCTCCAGCGGCAGGCTCAGCGGATCCGCCCGCGATCCTAACGGGCAGACTTGGACCTGGACCGCCTCCGCCTTGCCCAACCCCTAAGCGGAAACCTCTGGATGAACACCGACAACCAGCCACTTCCTCTGGCCAGCTTCTTTCTGGCTCATGTGGAAAAGTTTGTCTTGGCGATTTTCGTGAGCCTGAGTCTGTTATTGTTTCTCTTAGCAGGTCCCCGGGCCACTTCTCACCAAGCCAGTCCGGCCGATCAGGATCGGCCCGAGGCCAGCCAACCTCCCGCCAGGGTCATCTCAGCACAAGTCGAGCAGATCTCCGACGAGGATCGTGGACCAGTAGCACCTTCATCTCAAACTCCCTCATCTCAAGCTTCTTTTGACTCAGACCACCAGAGCGGAGCTCCGTCGGCGGACCCCACCGATCCGGTCAACTGGAAACCGCCGAGGCAGTTCTCTCAAGAACAGCCTCAAGAGGACCCCATCCCAAGGACCCCGCAGGTCGTTCGCCGAGAGCCGCGGATTCTGCCGCTTGTCCAGCCGACAGGAAGCTCTGGCTATGCTGCCTTGGCCTTTCAGCCTTATGGGGTAACCGGCCTGGGAGGCCAAGCGTTGCTCCGGGCCTCTCAACAGCGGCTGGACGCTGGCCTCCAACTTTGGCAGGAGGTACAAACTGCAGGAAGTGCGGGCAGGCTGCCGAACCACCGACAGCAAGGTCGATACTGGGTCTGTCTGCTGGCCAAGCAACAAACCTGGCTGCAAGAGCAAGAGTATCGCCAAGCGATTCCCCAGGCCTCATGGGGGATCTTGCCGACAGACCAGCCGATTTTACGGGGAGTTCAAGTGCAACGGGCCCAACTCCCGTCCAGGTCGAGTCGCCAGAACACCGAAGAGGCGGGCTGGACCAATCTGGCACCGCTGAATTTGCAGAGAGAGCTGCTGAGTTGGCAAGGCTTTGCGCCGGAACTGATTCCCAGGAACCTTTTGGCCCGAGGCATCTGTTGCCCTTTGCCCGTCCGCTTGGACGCTCGCTGGTCGCGTGGAGAGGTGTTGCACCCCAGCTTTCGCGATCAGGCCTCGATCAGTGGGGCAACCAGTCGGAAAGAGCAACGAACCCTCGCCAAGCAACTCGCTGCCCTGGACGCCGCGGGGGCCCGAGGTTGGGTGGATCCTGATCCAGCCTGGGGTCCGATCTTCTTCCTGCCTCTTGATCGTCCCAGGGCCCATGGAACCGACCAGCCTCCCAAAGACCAGATGTTTCGTTACTTCGATTTCTATGTTGAGGCTGGCCGGACTTACCTCTACCGAGCTCGGCTTGTTTACGATAACCCCAACGCCAGGCTTTCCCTCTCACAGACCGATGCGTCCCAGAGATCCTGGAGCGTAGCACCTGGCGTGGATGACTCAAGCTCAGTGCTGCACTCTCCCTGGACGCAGTTTCCCCGGCAGACGATTTCTCCACCGCAGAGGTTATTTGTCGGACCCACCCGAAAAGGCAGCGTCACAACTGCTGCTACTTTGGAGATTGTCTTGGGGCGTTTTGTGGTCTCGCTGGGTAAGGAGCTCTATGTCAGCCTTGAGCAGGTCCATCGCGGTGCTCTGTTGGAGGTGCTCGATCGAGGTTTGCTGGTGATTCCTCCTGGGCAGGATCAACCGCGGCGGATTCATACAAGTTTCCAGCCGGAAGTGCTGCTGGTCGATTTTCTCGGGGGCAGGGCGTTGCATGCCCATCGAAGCAGCCCGCCAGAGCCGACCGAGGCCGTCTTTGTCAACTCCGCCGGCGAGCTGACTGTCGGTTCCTTCCTGCAAGACCAGCAACGCTACGAAGATGCCAAGAGGAAGATCGCCCAACTCTCCTTCTGAATTCTCAGGGCCTGAGTGTCTGGGGCCTGAGTTTTCAGCAAACGGCGTTCACCCCCGAGGCGGATTCCCCCTAAAGCTGGCTGATTGGAACCTTGTTGACTCACGACAAGTTCTTTGGCAATGGGACCACTCTCAGGTCCTTTCTTTGTCCTGACTAGAAGGAGACGGTTTGACGCGTACGATCAAAGCGGTTCGCCTCCACCGGCACACAGGTCTGGAGGGCCTGCGGCTTGACGAAGTTCGCTGTCCGCAGCCGAGAGCTGGCGAAGTGCTTGTGCAGGTGAAGGCAGCCGGAACCAATCGCGTTGATTGTCGAATTGCCGAAGGCTGGGCACGAGAGAGGTTTGCCCATCCTTTGCCTTTGACTTTAGGCTGCGAACTCGCGGGGGTGGTCGCCGAAGTGGGCCCTAGCCTCGAAGTGGGCATCCCAGCCACGTACAACTACAAAGTCGGAGACGAAGTCCTTGGCTATCTGAGCTTAGGTCGTCTCGGAGCATTCGCAGAGTTCGTCTGTGTGCCGACCGTCGAGCTGGCCCCCAAACCACAAAGGGCAAGCTTTCCAGAGGCGGCAGCCATGCCTTTTGGGGGAATCACCAGTTGGCAAGCGTTGATGGCCACCGCTGGGGTGCGGACCGGCCAGAGGGTGCTCATCCATGTTGGCGAGGGAATCGCTGGTGAGGGAATCGTTGGTTCGTTAGGGGTTCAACTTGCCAAAGCCCATGGGGCCACAGTCATTGCAACAGCTCCCCACACCCAACGGTCCTTCGTCAGCTCCCTTGGGGCTGATCAGGTCATTGATGATCACTTGGAAACCTTCGAGCAAATGGTCGACCAAGTCGACAGCATCCTCGACACCGTCGGCGGTTCGATCCAACAACGGTCTTTCCCAGTCCTCAAGCCCGGGGGCTGTCTTGTCAGCACGGTCCAACACCCGTCGGCCGAATTGGCTGCCAAACACAGCGTCCACGCGTCTTACTGCAGCGCCGTTCCCGATGGAGCTCAGCTCGGGCGTCTCTCTGAGCTGATTGACAGAGGCGACCTGAAGCGACCCCTCGCCACGACGTACCCCTTCACTCAGGCAGTCGAGGCTCTGACCAGAGCAACACAAACGCCAGGCAAAATCGTCATCATTCCGTAAGACGCTGCCCCCTTAGGCCCACGTCGTGATCAGCGGTCTTGGTGGATTCACGGTCTTGGTGGATTCACGGTCTTGGTGGATTCACGGTCTTGGCGGATTCACGGTCTTGGCGGATCAGCATCACCGAAGGATCATCCTCCCGAGAACATTTCCGGGCTCCCGTGCCAGCCAGCAGTAAATCCGACCCGGCCTGTTCCTAATTCGGTGTGTGTCGCGCAACCGGTGAACAAGGCCAGGATTGCAGCCAACAGCACCAACATCCCAACACAACGAGGACAGCGGTGACCATGAGCCATGACAGTCGACTCCCTCAGAAGTTACGTCGAGCGATATGAACTTGGATAGAGGGAATCCCAGTGGGGGCATGACCAAGGTAGACGATCGCGAGGACCGATGCCTGATGCCAACTCGTGGGCTTTCCCTATCACTAAACTGGCATACGTTGACGGTCTGGGGTGTCGACAGGATGACCTACTCAGGCGAGGCGATCTGCCAGCAGTCCGGTGCAATCCTTTTAACGTCTGCAGCCGATCTCACCAGGATTCTTCTGAGCCAAGCAGGATTCAGTACAACGAGCAGGACAAGTACAAATCCAACCGGAGGCGGTCAGGATCCCGCCGACAGCGTGGCCAGCCGCTTGGGTAAGGCGAAGGCATAGAGAATGGTCACAGCCCCACTGGCGACCAGTGTCCAGGGCATCCAATCCGGAGGGCTCCAGCGGATGGGCTCGGTGGCCGGGGGCGACTGAGTACGAAACTGGCTGAAGGCCGAGGACTGCGGGAAGGTCGGTTGCTGTTGACGAGTCCACCTCAGTTCGACCTCGTCCACCACAAACGCCTGCAATCCCAAGGCAATGACAAAGGCCCCCAACGCCAAAAACACTGCGCGGATCACGGCAACACCTGCTGATCAAGCTGAACTTCACGGTGCAAGAGCTGGACCTCTCCGGCTTGTCGGCTGAGCTTGTCCAGCTGGGTTGGTCATCGCTGTCCATCGGCCGTTGTTGCCTCCGCTCTTGACCGAGGCAGCCGTTGCCCCTGCAGACCCCATTTTCCAGCCAGCAACTCTATTCGACACAACCAGTCGGGCGATCTGGCCACCACAAGCCAAGTTACTGCTGCAGCCCCGATGGACTCGACGAGCTCAGCAGACCCTGTGACACTGGAAGGACTCACGCCGTAGAGGTCTCAAGGTCAGATATTGTGCTTGCATTGCATCAGCTTTCGATACCCCGATCCAGTCGGCCTGGCCCGTCCAAGAGTTCCTCGGTCCGTGCCCACTACACACAGTTCTCAGCGGATGCTCGCAAGCTGAGTGCATTCTTGGTGCTCTGGTTGTTGCTCAGCAAAGTGATTCGCTGGGGGCTGTTCCCAGCTCTTGCGACGGGGATGGTGTTGACGCCGATGGTCCTCGGGGCGCCACCTTCCCCAAAACCCTCTTCCCCAAAACGACCTTCCCCAGAACGACCTTCCCCAGAACGGTCTTCTCCAGAACCGCTTTCTGCAAGGCAGGCCAAGCGGATCCTTACCAACTATGGTCTGACTCAGCGTGGGGTGTACTGGCTCTCTGCAGAGGAAGCTCAGCTTGCCGTCTTGGAACGAAACTTGCCACGTCTGCGGACCCGGTTTTGGCAAGTTCAAGGGGAGTTGGAGCGGACCTCGCAAGAGTTGGCTCAACGGGATCAGCTTCGTTTGAGGCGAGACCAATTGCAGGAGGCATTGCGGCAGCCGAACTTAGCGGCCGAAAGGCGACGCAAATTGCAGCAACAGCTGGCCCAAATGGCCAGCGGACTGCGAGGCCAGGCGGAGGCTTTGGCCAAACACCAGCAAGTGTCCAACGGATGGTGGGAAGTTCGCCAACAATTGCTTGTGGACTGTTTGACCTTCAGACGGCTGGACTCCCAGGCGATTCGAAAGAGCTACGAGCCCTTGGAAAACAATCCCGTCATCAGTCCAGCGCTCAAAGCCTTGGGACAGCCCGACAATCCAGCTCGACTGGGCCCGCGAGACCAGGACCAGCGGCGGTTACGTGACCGAGTCGCTCAGTGGCTTGAGCCGCTGTTGGGGGATTCGGTGCCGATGAGGGTCCGCATGAACCGCGGCGAGATCCCGGTCATTGTCGCCGAGAAGCTCACGGTGACGGCTTGCTTCCGCAGGGATCAAGACTTCTCGTTGTGTTCCAAAACGCTGCTGAAGCAACTGAACTTGGTTGTTCCGGACGAGGCCGGATCCCTCACGCTTTATCAAGGGCACCAAGCTGTCGAGGGACGCATTGTGGCGTTGCCCGCGGTGCGGTTGGGCCAATACGTCCTGCGTGATGTCGAAGTTCTTGTCCTGCCCGACCGGTACGCCCCAGCGATTCTTCAACTCGGCCAAAATGCTTTTCGGGGTTACGAGGTGCAGGTGGATTCCAGAGCTCACCAGCTCCGCCTCAGCCCAGCCCCCACTTCCGGCAAAACGGTTCTCCGTTGAGCCCCGACTTGATGAGACGACTATCACGAACTCTGCATGAGATGCGTTGAGCTCTCGGGAGGCTCATTGGCACAAGGCCCTGTCGATCGCTGCCTCGGACAAAATCCTCCGCACCGACAGCCTGAGATTCATTCGGTTGGTGATCGAGGAGCATCCTTTCAGGAAAACAGGGACTTGACTGGCTCTCCAGCGATCAGCGGATGCGGGCGACCGCCAGTGTCGTACACCACAGTTGACGAACCGTAGCCCAGGGCCTGGTAGATCGTGGCAATGAAATCACTGGTGTGTACAGCGTCATCAACAGGCTCAGCCCCATTGCGGTCGCTAGAGCCATAGGTCAAACCCCCGCGGATTCCCCCTCCGGCCAGCACTGTGCTGTAGACGTTGCCCCAATGGTCACGCCCCGCGTTTTTGTTGATCTTGGGAGTCCGGCCGAACTCCCCGGTCCAGGCCACCAGTGTTTCCTCCAACAGCCCGCGTTGGTGCAGATCTTCAATCAAGGCCGAAAACGCTCGGTCCATCGGCGGCAGCAGAAGATCCTTCATCAGCCGAAAATGCTTGCTATGAGTATCAAAATTCTTGGTTGAATGCAGGTGCATCCAAGGAACAGTCACCAACCCCACGCCTGCCTCCACCAGCCGCCGCGCGACCAGACAACTCCGGCCGAATTTGTTATCTCCGTATCTCTCAATGGTCTCGGGCTTTTCCTCTTCGATGACAAACGCTCGCCACGCGGCACTGGAGCGTAAGGCGTCAAAGGCATCCTCACGAGCACGGCGGTAGCCGTCGGTTTCTTCCAAGTTCAACCGTGAGCGTTCTAACTGAGACAGCAAGGATGCCCGAGTCTGAAACCTAGATGGATCGATCTGCTTGGAAGGCTGAAAGCTGGGAGGAAGAGTGCCAGGGGTCCACTTTTCATCGATCATCATCAGAGGATCATACTTGGGCCCCAAAAACCCGGCGTTCTGGCCGCCCCACTGAAAATTGTTTTGATCGCCGATCCGCACGGGCAAGTGCACATACGCGGGCAGCCCACCGCGGTCTCCTCGCAGTTGCCGCACAGCACTGCCGAGGGCAGGATGATCCAAGCGGGACATCTGTGGCTCCCCGCGTGGTCGGGAAGCCGGCTTGTGGCCCGTCAAGTTGTAGACCACCCCGACTCCATGCGTCCCACTGCCATGATATGTCGAGCGGATCACCGCCAGATGCCGCGCCTGCTTGGCCAGCATCGGCAAGTGCTCGCAGAACTGGATCTCCGGAACGCTGGTGGAAATAGGCCGAAACTCCCCAGCAATGCCCACATCCGCATCGGGTTTGGGGTCAAAGGTCTCATGTTGCGATGGCCCCCCAGTAGCAAAGAGAAGAATGCAGGCTTTCGCCCGACTATGGCCGGTTTCCCTCTGCCGACGGGCGTACAGCAACTCCGGCAACCCCAAGCCCAAAGCAGAAAGCGTCCCTGCCCGAAGCAACGTCCGCCGATCCCAACCGCCCGTCGCTTCTCCGTGATTGTGTTGCATGAGTTGCTCACCGCGATTGCGTTCCAAGGGGCCAAAACCCACAACGTATCAACCGGTCTCGATGGGTGCAACGTTGAGCGCCCGCTCTCCTTGGGGGGAATCGACCAGGTTGGCAGTCAGGGCGGCGTGGAGGCTGAGCGGGGCGAAACACCCCAGAGCGTGCAAGCTCTTGGCGTTGAGGGTCACAAAAACCATTGTCATCGGGGTTGACGGTCCTACCCTGCCCTTAGCGAATCACGAAACATCAAAGGGATCGTTGCCGCATCTTGCTAGGCTCCAGCAGCGGAGTCCAGGCGTCAGTGATTACATCTTGCTCGATTCAGCAGAGTATTTTCTGAAATGGTCTGCTAGGCTTTGCTGATTCGGTCTTGAGCAGCTGTGGTATGGATGACCAGGGAGAGAACTGGGAGATGATTGAGAATCAGCTTTCCTTGACACAGCGATCCATGCTGATCGTTGGGGCGACCGTTTGGCTGGGGTTTGCTGTGACCAGCTTGGCGGGAGACTGGCCGGCTTGGCGAGGGCCCGCCGGAGGCGGTCTCTCGGAGGAAACGGGTATCCCGAAGATTTGGGGATTGGAGAAGAACGTTCGCTGGAAAGTGAAGCTCCCCTCTGGTAGCAACTCCTCGCCGGTTGTTTTCGGAAAGCGTGTTTTCGTGACTGCGGCCAATTCCGATGGCAGTTCCCGCTTCTTGCTGGCCTTCGGGCGACAGGATGGCTCGCAACTCTGGAGCAAAACAGTCAACTTTGACGGTCGTGAACCCACTCACTCCGGCAATCCTTACGCCTCAGCTTCCCCTGTCACCGACGGTGAGGTTGTCTGTGCCAGTTTCGGTTCCGCCGGTTTGATTGGCTGCACCGTTGAGGGAGAGCTTCTTTGGAAAAAGGACTTAGGGAGCCTTCAGCACGTCTTTGGAAATGCCTCCTCACCGGTTTTGGCTGGTGACCTGTGTATCTTGTGGTGCGGGCCCGGTCGGCGACAATTCGTCTTAGCAGTCAATAAGCGTACCGGCGAGGAAGTCTGGCGGTTTGATGTCCCCGGCGGCAAACCGGACTTCGACTTGCCGTCAGACTGTGTGGGCTCCTGGGCAACCCCACTGTTGGCCAAGATCGACCACCAACAACAGCTGATCCTCAATGCCCCTGAGCAGTTGATCGCCCTGGATCCCCAGACAGGCTCCAAGTTATGGTTTGCGGATGGACTTGGAAAACTGGCTTACTCTTCGCCGGTGGTTTGGCAAGACACTGTAGTGGTTATGTCGGGTTATCATGCACCGGTTCTTGCGGCCAAGGCCACCGGCCATGGAGATGTCACCAAGACTCATGTGTTGTGGCGGCGGGCAGAGCGTCAGCCACAACGGATCGGCTCACCACTGGTACTCAACGGCCGACTCTACTGTATCAACGAAAACGGTGTGGCCGAGTGCTTTGACGTCTCAAGCGGCAAACGGCTCTCACAATCCAGCTCGCGAGTTTGCGGCCAGACGTGGAGCAGTTTGGTTTTTGCAGACGGACACTTCTATATCTGCAGTCTCCAAGGGACAACCACCGTGCTCAGCGCAGACGATGACTTTGAGATTGTCGCTCGTAACCGCTTGGACGACCGGATTGCCTCCTCGCCGGCGATCAGCAACGGGCAGGTCTTTATCCGCGGCTACGATTACCTTTACTGTATTGATCGAGCCAATTGAGAGGTCTGCTTCTACTGAGCCTCAGATAAGTCTTCGACCAAAGGGCGACCGTCTGCCCTTGGGGGCAGCCTGAGGCTGACCGGGAGCCCGGATTGCCGAACGAAACGCCCCGCTTCGTCGAAGACTTTTCAGGGAATCAGTAGGCCCCGGGTATTTTATTGTTTCCTTGAAAAGTACTCGATGGGGTCCTTGCAGAAGGACCGAGGATCCGGGCTTCCGGTGGTGCCCCTGGCTGCTCCCTTTGGTCACCACAAGCAAAGGGCAGACGGAAAGCTCTGTGTCGGATACTACTCTTGAGGCTCAATAGCTGCTGCGATGACGACTGACATACCGGAGGAGGAGGTCTCTGGAGATGATGTGTACCTCCTTCAGGAGCGATATCTCGAACTGACACGGGTGATCCTTCCTGCCGAAGCTAAGCGTCGGGGCTGGATCCTTCAAGAAGATCACTGTTTTATGAGAGTGATCCTGGACCATCTCTTTTCAGACTGCTGGTATCAGCACCTTGATCGGCGACTGAAGGCATACAAACAGCTCAACGAGCAACAGCTGAGAACCGCCATCACCATGGCCGAGGCCATCCTGAAGGAAGGACAACCGCTGCTGAAAGAGATGAATCGTAGAAGCCTGCTTTGGAGAGGAAAAGTCATTTCTCGGAGAAGATAAGCCCGGGTCACGAGAGGGTTCCTCCCTTATCTCCGGTTGATGGACAGGCGGCTGCAGCATTGGAGGTTCTGACGTCGGGGACCAGCAGACAATCGACAAGCGGTTTATCGATGTGAGTTTTTCAGGGTCGCATCCGTTTGATTCTTGCACCTTTGTAGTCAATTTACGATGGTCAGTTATTTGATTTCAGGATTCGGCCGTATATACGACGCAATCTACAGCCCACGCAATTTAGAGCTGCTCGAGAAATGGGTGATGGGGGCAGCCTGCACAGGTTTCCTCATCCATCTGTTTCTGATCTTTGTCGCCCGACAGCTTGGGTGGGGAGAGGACTCGGTTGTTCCGGGTTTGGATCAGCACTACCTCGACGCGGTCTACACACCATTTAGTTTGATTCTGTTTTACGAAGTGTTGATGTTAGTCAAAGCACTTCCCGAATCATTCACAAGCTCGATCGGTAAACAGTACGAGATTATCTCTCTGATTGTTGTGCGGGGTGTCTTTAAGGATATTGGCCAGTTTCAGGACCCTCTGAAATGGATTCAGCAGACCGATGCCATTCTGGCTGTTGTCTTAGATATGGGCGGAGCGGCGTTGATGTTTCTGCTGGTGACGGTTTTTTACCATGTCCGACGTAAGGCAGGATCACCGGGGAAGACTCGCAACCTTGACGACTTTGTTGCTTTAAAGAAAGTCGTCGCGTTGATCCTGAGTCTGCTGCTGATCGGCTTGGCTGTCTACAGTCTGGTCAATTGGAGTTGGGCGGTGGCCAAGTCGCTGGCAGGGGTTGACATCAAGCTTGTCGACGTCGATCTGATCTTCTTTCCTCAGTTCTTTGAGATCATGATCTTTACGGATGTATTCCTTCTGATCGTATCTTTTGCGGTCTTTGATGGCTACGAGTATGTCTTTCGCAATGCCGGGTTTGTGATCTCCACAGTGCTTCTTCGGTTCTCGCTGACTTCACCCAAGCCGGTCGATTTGGCGGTTGCACTGACCGCGATGGTCTTTGGGATTGTCGTCTTGGGCATCTTCAACTACTTCGCTGCCATTTCGGGGCGTAGTCCGGTGAAGCAAATCATCGAGCAGCAGCTCACCGGTGAGCCTCCTCCTGATTCGCAGCGAGGTTGAGGAAAATCCTCGGCTCGTCCGGTTTGATGCCAAGCCCGCCAGATCCACGGCTGCCAGACCAAAGACTGGCAGATCAGTGCAGACTGTGGCGGAAGCTTACTCGGTGGGGATCGGAGGAAACCGAAGAGACACCAACAGCCACGCGGGTCAAGAAGAACGCAACCGGCGGTGTCCAACATGCCACACGCAGGAGTGGGCCCATAGTTGTTCGGCTCTCTTGCTGATGTTGGGGAAAAGTCTTGCTCGTCCAAAAGGCGGGAACCACTGGAATCACCACTAAGCTAGCAGCTTCTCCTCTCAGGCTGGACGAGCCAAGATTGTCCCCGACCCTCGGTGAGTAAGATCACCTGCCTCGGCTCACCGCCTCCAGCTGAAATGATCGCGTCGTTCAACGACGAATCAAGTCTCGCTTCGGGCGGCCTTCGTTGCCGCTGGATGCCTGACTTTTGATGCCTGCCGCTTAATGCCTGCCTCTGCACGCCTGCCGCTTGATGCCTGAGACCAGAAAGCGAGGCAGGCTGCAGTCCCGATGAAGAGTTTGATGGGAGGAACTCCTGTCGGCCTCGCTCTCCTGAAGTGGTGCGTTTCCTTCTGATGAGACAGTTGGATTCTCGTTGAATCGGGGGATTCACGTCGAAGCGACTGCCAAAATCCAAGGAAACAAGGCACAAGGCCTATTCTTCCACTTCGCCCGTTCGGTCTAGTAGACGCAGTGAACGAGCCCAGCTACCTTCGTCGTCGGCTCATCGACTGTTGGGGTGAGTCAGTCAAACGGCTTCGAACTGGGTTGTGTTTTTTTTCTGGAGAGGCGTTGCACTCCGCGGCCCGCTGACGACTGGGGGTGTGGCGGCCAGTCCGTCTCTTCAAAGCAGATCACTGTGGGAGCATCTCATGAACCTCGGCGCTTTCGAATTGCTGATCATTTTGGCCTTCATGGGCGACCTCGGTCTGCCCTTGGGCATGCCACCCGGCCAAGCCGATCCGTTGTTGGAGAAGATCGCCCCCAAGGAATGTCTGGCTTATGTGAATTGGGCAGGGGTCGCTCAACCGCAAGCCGACAGTGTCAACGACTTCGAGCGATTTGTGGCCGAGCCAGAAATCCAGCGGCTGGGCAAGCACATCGATCAGGTTCTGGCTCAAGCACTTCAAGACAATGCCCGGCTGTTTGGCTTGGAGCAAGCCGCTTCGCAGCGTGTGCCGGTCCTCCTGCGGGCTCTGTTGACTCATCCTTCTGCGGCATTTTTGAGCAAGGTCTCGCTGAAGCTCAACGGCATTCAGTACGACGCTGGGCTGGTTGTGAACGTGGGCCAGGATCTCGACACGATTCGGGACGCTGTGAAGAAGCTTGAAGCTGCAATCGGGGACGGCATCCAAGAAAAGACCATCAGCGGTCTTTCGTGGCGTGAGGTGGCCGTAGAATCCGCTGAGGGCCCCAAGCTGATCTGGGGCTTTCGTGACAAGTACTTCATCATCGCCACCAACGCCGCGGCCCTGGAAGGAATTCTCCAGAGAGTCCGCACGCCGCAACCCCAGTGGCTCACCGAGCTGAAGGAACGCCTTTCCGTTGAGCGGCCTGCTTCACTGATGTACCTCGACGTTGCCCGCCTTCTGGGTCTGGCGCGATTGACCGGCGAGGCAGAATCCCTCGAGAGGCTGGCCAAGGCCTTAGGCTTGAGCAATCTCAACTCAGTCGCCTGCATCAGTGGCTTGGAGGGAGCCGACTGCGTCTCTCGGACGCTGCTGCACTTTGAGGGAGAGCCTGGCGGGATTTTCAACCTCGCGGTCGGCAAACCCCTGGCTCGGGAGGACTTGCAGCCGATTCCTCAGGATGCAACCTTCGGCTTGGCGACCCGTCTCGATTTGCTCAAAGTAAAAAACCTCCTCCAGCGAGTCAGCGGACAGGGGCTTCCGTTGAATGTTCCGGCAGTGGAGAACCAATTTCAGGCTCAGACCGGAGTTGACCTGACCGAGGGGATCCTAGAACCCCTCGGGGACAAATGGCGGCTCTACAATTCGCCAGGCGAGGGAGGCTTTCTGCTGACTGGGACCACATTAGTGGTCTCGTTGGATGATCCCCAGAAAGCCGCGGAGACCCTGGCCCTGCTGCAGAAGCGATTCCGCCCACCAAAATCGGACGAGGATGGCCCGCCTCGCCGCTCCGTGGTTCTGGCGGATTCTATGGTTGAAGGGAAGAAAATCTACTATCTGCAGGCAACAGGAGAGTTCATTCCTTTCGCTGTCGCTTTGGCAATTGACGGAGAGGAACTGATCGTCAGCACCTTTCCGGGGCATTTGAAAGGGTATCTCTCCCGAGACGAAAAAGTGAAGTCGATAACCCAAAGCAAAGCCATCGCTAGCCTGTTTCAGGACGGTCAAGCCCCGGTCGCCCTCTGCTATCAGAACCCTCATGAGCTGTTTCAACTCGTCTATCCCATCACGCAATACCTTTTGCACTTTGCTTCGATCCAGGCCCGCAGCCTGGGTGTTGATCTCGACGTCAGCCTGATGCCCTCGGCGCCTTTGGTGAGGAAGTACCTGCGGCCGAGAATCGTGACCCTCCAGCAGACCAAGCAAGGCATCGAGCTGACCAGCAGACAAAGCCTGCCCTTGGGAGCCAGCACGGTCATCGTCCCCATGATGATGGCTGTCGACTGGCCTTGGTGGTTTCGCTTCTAACAACAACGGCAACGTTCAGTCGACCCTCTTGGCCGAATAACGAACTTGATCACTGGCTCACACAAGGAGCTTGGAACCCATGACATCTCCTGGCCCGTTCTGCTTCAGGTTGCCGCTTCTTGTGGCACTTTCTTGTCTTCTTTTGGCGGCAGGTGCTGTCAAAACCACCAACGCCGCTAACCCGCGTGTTCATGCCGAGGCTTTCTCAGCTGTCCCATTTGGAGTAGGGCGTTTGGTAGTCCAGTTTGACCAGGTTCCGAGCCTCCCAGCCCAAAGCCCTCTGTGGCTTCGTGAGAAGGAGGGACGAACTCATTACCCCGTCTTTGCCCAGTCGCGGTTGCGTGGTCCTTTGCCGGGAGCCGATTCTGGGCCGGGAGAACTGGTGGCCTACTTTCTTGTTCAAGGCCAGGCTCCGTTGGAGCTGACCCTGGAAACGATGGCTGGGTCGTTTGGGGCACGTGCCCAAGTCCAAGAGAATCCGGCCCAAGCGTCCGAACTGTTGGATGCTTGGTGGAAGCGGTACGCTGGCGCCGCCAAACAGGTGGCCGCTTCCAATGCTTATCCTCCTTTGGTGGAAAACTACCTCACGACCATGCTCGCCCGGCGTCTGGGCAAGCAACCACCGCAGCTGAGCCTTTCGTTCTCTCCCGATCATCGCGTCGACAAAGTCTTCGCCGTGATGACAGGCGCTGAATCCGTGCGGATCGCCGCACAAAGCGGTGTTCTGCTTCGTCAGGCGGACTACTACCAAACAGCCGATCAGCCGCTGCCAACGCCTGTCGCTCCGCCACCGGTGCAGTTGCCAGGGCCGGCCGATGGGCAAGTGGAAGACCTGGCGTTCCATGTGCCTCAGGAGTGTTTCTATATTCGAGCAGCAAGCATCGACGACTTGGTCTGGCTCCATCGATTGTTGGATCGCTGGGGGGGCAAGATCACCAGTTTGGCATCCATTCGAGCAGTCGATTATGGGATCCGCTCTCGGTTGGAGAAGCGGCTGGGGCTTCGCGAAGAGCGGTTGTTGGCCACCCTGAAAAAAGGTGTTCTCTCCGATATGGCGGTTATCGGCACCGATGCCCTGCTGCGTCAGGGCCCGGCAGTGGCTGTGCTCTTGGAAGCCAAGGAGTCTGGCTGGCTAACCACGATCCTCCGTGAGGAACAAGCTCACATTTTGAAGACAGTCCCCAAAGCGATCCGAACCACCGAACAGATTCTCGGTCGACGGGTGAGCTTGATCGCCACGCCAGGCAATCAGGTGCGATCGTTCTATGCCGTTGATGGAAAGTATCATTTGATTTCCACCAGCCGGCAGTTGGTCAAGCGGTTCTTCGAGGCTGGGCAGGGTGAACGATGCTTAGGGAAATTGGACGAGTTTCGCTGGGCGCGGAGGGTCGCCCCTCTGAGCGAGCAGCGGGATTTGTTCGTTTATCTTTCTGATCCCTTCTTCCGCAATCTGGTCAGTCCACACTATCGGATTGCCATGACTCGGCGGCTCCGAGCGGAAACCGAGATCGAGCTGGCTTATCTGGCTCGCTGGGCGGCTGAGGCTGAGGGCCATTCTGCCAAGGGTATCGTTGAGTTGATGAAGGCCGGGTACCTGCCCTCCTCCTTTGAGCAGCGACCCGGCGGAGGTCAGGTGCTCTGGGATGAGCAGGCCGTCGCCTATGCCGATTCTCAGTGGGGTGATCGCGGGGCATTTCTGCCGATTCCCGATCATGAGGTCGCCCCAGTCACCCCTGCGGAGGTGAAATCGTACCAAGAGTTCTCGCAACTCTATCGCCAGCAGTGGCGACGGATGGATCCTGCCATTCTCCAGATCACACGCCGAAAGCTCGATGAGAAGACCGAACGGGTGTCTGTCGACTTGCATGTGACACCTTACGCTCGTCAGCACTATCAGCAGTTGGCCGGGATCCTATCGGCACCAGATCGGCAGAAATGGAAGATGCCCCAAGAGATGCTCGCCAGCCTGCAGGTCAATCTCTGGGGCAAAAAAGTCGCCTTGGGTTTGCATGACTTCGCCTGGCAGTTTGCCGTTGTCGAAGGGAAAGTGCATCACTCAACGGATCTTCAAGATGCTCCGCTTGTTGCTGTTTCCGACTCTGACGCGTTGGCCATTTGGGTCAACCCTTCCTTATCGAATCTTGCCAAACCCGGAATTCATAAGGTCTCAATACCTCTGATTCGGGATCAATGTTGGTTGCGACGGATGCCTCATGCCGATGTTCTCTCACCGAACAAGGAACTCATCGGGGCAAACACTTTCTCGGTCTTCCGGGAAGATACCAGCCGAGAAGCCCAGATCCGCCTGCGGGTGGGCGATCTCTCGGGCACTCAACTCGGGGCCGTGGTCCATGCGGAGGGCTACACCCGGGCACGGCGGATCTCCGCAGGCAATGTGGCGATGCTGCACACGCTGATGGGGCAGTTGAGGATTCCGGTGAATGAGGCCACCGAGGCGGCCGCCCGTCTGCTGGATGGCCGACCTTTGTGTCCCTTGGGTGGGGACTACGAACAGGTCCAAGGTTTCAGCAGTTTTCCTCGATGGCATTCGACGGCATTCGCGCAGGAGAGCCTTGAGGCCGAATCCCGTGTTCCGAAGGGATTTCGCACGCCGCTTTTGGAGTGGCTGGCCGGCCTGAGCCTGGATTTCCAGATCGATCGCACCTCCCTGCACACACACCTAGAACTCGACCTGCGTGAGTCGGTCAGGGAGTGACCGACCACAGAAACCTTGGAGCTGAGTAGGGGAGAGCAAAGGGCTATTGTGCAGGCGATCATCGAGTCTCCTGATGACGACTCGCCGCGGCTGGTCTCCTGCTCGTGGGGAAATTCTTGCTCGGCCAAAACACGCAAGCCGCCGGAACGACCAGTGATCTGCCAGCTGTTGATCTGGCAGCTGTTGATCTGGCAGCTGTTGATCTGGCAGCTGTTGATCGACCAGCCTTTCCGCTGGGCCGGACGAGCCAAGATTTTCCTCCACCTCAGTGGGCCGATTGGTTGGAGCAAAGCAACGATCGGGTCGATCGAGCTGCCGCCGAGGTGATCCGGCTGCAGATTGCTGTTGCGTAGTTCCCTGAGCAGGATCCCCGCTGATGGATCTCGAGGCGACTGTCTTGAGTTTTTCCGGTGAGAGGGAGGTAAGAGGTCGCCTCCAGGAAGCGTCTCAGTAGAATCGGGTCGCGGTGATGGTCGTCATCGCCGTGGTCAGAGTCTCAAGAGGGGCAAGAGAATAGGAGGTTGCCAATGCGTTGGAGTTGTCTGGGTTTTTTCCCACCGGTCCTGGGCCTGCTGCTAGCAGGGACGGCCTGGGCCGAGAAACCGCCGGAGATCATCCAGGCGTTTTCTTCGAGGGACAACCAAGGGGCCTGGATGAAGAACCGCCGCTACATGCGGCAGATCGACGACCAGACCTGGAAAGGCCGCATGGTCGCGATGCAGAAACTCGTCGCTGCAGGAAAAGAAGCGGTTCCGGCTCTGCTTGAGGCGCTCAACAGCCGGGACGACAGCACCCGAGTTTTCGCCGCTCAGACGCTGGGCTATCTCGGGCGGCATGTCCCTGGTGAGCCGTTGCTCAAGGCGGCTGCGGAGGACCCGAATCCGGCTGTGCGACTGTATGCGGTCGACGCCCTGGGGATGAAAGGCGGGCAGGACCTGAGCGAGGAACTGGCTGCGTTGAAGAAACGGGAAACAAACCGGGATGTGCTCAAACACATCGGTTACGCCCAAGAACGTCAGGCAACTGGGATCCGCCAGGAAGTCATCTCGACCTTGGTGAATTGGGACTCAAGCACCCTCGACTCAGCCAAGGTGGGCATGCCCGCTCCGGATTTCCAACTTCAGACGGTTGACGGCAAGAAAGTCCGCCTCTCGGACTTCCGCGGCAAGCAGGCGGTTGTCTTGGTCTTTGTCTATGGCGATACGTGACCAGTTTGCCACAGGCAATTGGCGCAGTTGCGTCGTTCGCTCGACAAGTTGGAGGGAGAGGGAGCTCAGTTGTTGGCTGTTGATCCTCATGAACAATGGTCTGCCAAGTTCATGATGAAAGAGACCGGTTTGGAAACCGACGAAATCAGTTACCCCTTGCTGATGGATCCCAGTCTGACCGTCAGCGGCACCTATGGGGTCGCCTTCGGAATGCGGATTCACGTGGAAGAGAGTAATCGCCCGGCAACCTTCGTCATCAACAAAGACGGCGTGGTGACTTATGCCAAACGCGGCACAAGTTTCAGCGACCGACCCAAGCCAGAGGATATCATCAAGGAGCTGAAGAAACTCTGAGGCAACGGACTTTTCCAATCTATCGATCACGAGGACTGCCCCAGCGGCAAATTTCGCAGCTGGGGCGGTTTCTTTTCCGCAACCACACTTTCTGTCGATTCAACCCAGAGCGTCGCTGCGTTGCTCAGAAAGCATCGAGACTCTTTTCTACCCTCCTCGATCGGGGTGATTTTCTGAGGGGCCATCCACTCTCAAGAACACCTTTGGGATGCTGCGAATCGAGGTGGCCTACGAAGGCCATGGCGAGGATCGCTTGAAATCGGGTCAGGCGGACATGCCAGCGTCGATGGTCACCTCCATGCGTTCGGCTATTCGTTGGCCCTTGTTTCGACTAGCAGCCTGTTGAAAAAGTCGTATCAGTGATCATCATAGCAGATACGCGGAGG
>CAZYKP010000072.1:0-44158 GCA_964648025.1 uncultured Pirellulales bacterium
TCACTGCTAGCACCTATTGTGCTGTCACTCCACTGACAGCTTCAAAGCACTGGTCCTGTATCTCCTGATACATCTGAACTATATCACCACCTTTCTTGAACTGGTAGTCAGTGCCCCAAGTCCAGGTTTGAGGAATCCAGTCAGTAATTGCCTCGGCGACGGCCAGTGGATTCGCGGACGGACGAATATCCAACGTGTAGTGTGTGTCACCTTGGTTCAGGCCGCCGTAACTGAAAGTTCCCGACTGCCAGTTGTTCCAGGTGTGTTTCTGCTGAAGATGGAACCCTTTGCTGTTCCCGTTACCTGCAAGGATCTTCGCGACCGCTGGATCGAGGGCTTTGATCAACTTGTGAACGATCCCGGTTTGAGTCGCGTTGGGATAATGGTCCTTAATCCCCTGCCACCCGTAGCCGGATTGGAGCAGGGCAGCTGCAATGTTGTTTGAGTCAAATGATCCCAAAGTCTTAGGGGATATCTTCTTTCCAGTGAAGTCGTGAACTGTCCAGTTCCCTAATCCGTGAAGCAGCTTGTACTGGGAGGTATTGGCCTTCCCTGCTTGTTTGAGTGCGTCTACTGCCCTATCAATTTCCCCCTCATCTGCCGCTGATACAAACGCGTAAGAGTGATGGGGGCCGACCGGTACTGTGCGAATTTTCACGTTCGTGTAGTTACTGACAACCGATTGTGCCCAACCCAACGCGTTGTTGGGGAGAAACACTTCCAACCCCGTCGGATCCACGCCATTGGTCGGATTATTCCCTACATACCGATACGTATTCTCCTGGTCATCCTCCGCCGGATCCGGCGAGAGAAACTGCCCCGTCCCTGCGTCATACCACCGCTGATCATAGTAATACAGCCCCAAGTCAGCATCATACTCCTGCCCAGTAAACAGGTACCGGGTGATACTGGCATCCCCTGAGGTCAGATCCCCAAAAGCCCCAAAGGTGAAGTGCTCGGCCACGCTGGTCGTGCCGCTCACCTCATCATACCGCACCACATCCCGGATGGTGCCCAGGTTATCGGTGAGCATCCAGTCCACATCGGCAGCGGCGGCTGAGACAAGATCGTCAACATTCTCCTGGGCAAACAGCTGATCGACCATGTTGGCCCACAAATACCTCCGGGACAACTCACTGCCCTCAGCTTCCCCGTCCAGATCCGCATCGACAAAGTCCAGCACCACGTTGCCCTTGCCATCAGGGCTGGCCACGTCCCACACATACCGTCCCCGATGGTCGACCATCCCGTCGCCGTCCTGATCCACCTCCTTGCCGATGCGACGGTTGGCCAGATCGTAAATGTACTCCACCGTCTGACTGATTTCATACAGGGGAGCGGCAGAACTCTGCAGGGCGGTGAGTAAGTGCCCATTTTCGTCGGAAAAGCACGCAAAAACCACTCACTTGGCGGGCCGAGAACACCAGTTTTTGCCAAAACTAGTGTGATTTCGTAACGATAACTAGCAAACTTCGTGCGTTGTCACGGGAAAATGGACACTTACAAGCATTCTTACAGAATAAGATCATGGAGAAAACCGGGCCGTTAGGGGTGGCGGTTGTTGATTGTTTGGTGTCGGGCGTTTGTCCTTCTGTCTTGGTGGGGCGTGCCGAGTTTGGTGCTCCGTCGTTGTACCGGGTGAGAAAGGTGAGGAGGGAGGTTGGGGAGGTGGTTACCAAAAAACTCCAACTGAGGTAAGCCTGCGAAGATTTCATGACCGGCACCAGAGTTTCTCCACACGATTCATGGGGCCAATTGAATTAGTATCCCACCTTTGTGACCACATACGCATAGAGTACAAAGGACAATATTGCGATCAGTGCTGTGACGGGAAATACACCGCCTCCGGTGAGTGCCGTCAGGGTTTTCAGCAGATAAACAGTAAGAGCGACGACGACGCCCACAAACACAAACAGAAGAAGTATTCGACTTTGGTGCATCAGTCCGAAATGAAATATCCAAGTTGATTCAGAAAGCCCTCGCCTCCCACGATCGAGCAGTGAGCCAAGACCCCAGCCAAGCCTTCCTTCGGGATGAAATCATGCAATAGGTCGGTGAGATAGGGGTGGCGGTTTATGATTGTATCGTGTCGGGGATTAGTCCTTCTGTATTGGTGGGGCGTGTCGAGGTTGGTGCTCCGTCTTTGTACCGGGTTAAGAAGGTGAGGAGAGAGGTGGTCAGACTTCTAAAGATTGTTCACGTTCGATTTCTGCGATCGCTTCTTCAACCGTGCACGACATGCGGAGCGGGAACTTCCGTCCATCGTTCGTAAAAACGAACGGTGTGTTTGACATTAGGGCATACGCCGGATCGCCCGTTTCAAGGAATTCCTTTGTGTTATAGAAAAACACCCAACCATACGGTTTCTCTATTATTTGATCGTCGTTCAGTCGTATTCCACCACCGAACTCTTTTTCAAGGTCGGCTAGGATAATAGTTTTTGCATCATCAAAGTTCATGTCTCGTTGCCTCAAAAGTTGGTTGGAAGGAAGTCGAGCAAGTTGTACTGGCTCAGGTTTGTGATTGCCTGATTACTTTGGCCGTCAAAGAAATGCACAACTCCGTTCTTGTTGATTACATTGAATGCATGCGCAGTTCTATCAGCACGAATACCTGTGACGATTCCTCGTGCCCCCGGGCCAGCGTTGCTAACTTGAGTTCGTAAACTGCCGAGGCTGGTTCTGGTGAATGACCTACCGTTGCCAATCGATTTTTCGATTATTCGCAATCCTTCGGCGTAAGTTCTTGGATACCATGATGTCCGTGGCAAGGCCGTCGCTGCGTTTCCCGCCCACGTGCTGTCTGTTGCTAACGCACAATTCAGGCAGTTTTTCGTCCGATTGTTGCCTAACTTCGATGGTCCAAATGCGTGGTTGATGTACCTTGTGTCGACTGCGCCTCCGTAGTGTCGCAGATTGTTGCCCTCCGCAACCCTTGGGGCTTGCTTGACTCCCCCGGTCTTGCCTACCTTACTAGACAGCTTGAGAAGAATGCGACCCGCCATTTCCCCGTTGACTTTGGCTACACCGATGGCAGCCAAGATTTGCTCAGGATCAGGATTCTCAGGCAGGCTACTAACAGTCAACATGAGGTCCGTTGGCGTATTGTACAGAGCGTAGTATTGCAACACTCCCTGAGCACCTGTTGCGGTAACCTCAAGTCCTTCCTTATAACCTTGTTCATACTGTGTACGGAAATTCTGCAACCATTGTGTGTGCGATTCTACCTGTTTGGTTGAGGGCCTCCGATAACCCCAACCGCTGTTGTTCTGTTCAACATACCAGCGAAAGCCTTGTTCGTCTTGGGTATTATCGTCGCCGTCAAGCAGCCATTTTCCGTCTGCGGTCCGCCATCTCACCGAACGCTGATAACCTGGTACCCGAAACCATTCTCTACTCTCCATCAGAGCATCAGGCAAATGACGATCCCCAAAAGATTTCCCTTCCTTTCCGAGCTTTGTGGCATAGAAATCGATCTGCGGCCTGCCGCCATCGATGAAATGGTCAGGTTCGTAAATCAGCTTCCCGAGTTGCTTCCCTCTTGAGTCCCAGACGTTCACGAATCGCTGGCCTTTTTCTGGGCCAGCAGTATGCCAAGAAGGCACGTGATCTTCCAACCCCGTCGGATCCATAGCATTGGTCGGATTATTCCCCACATACCGGTACGTATTCTCCCGATCATCCTCTACCGGATCTGGCGAGAGAAACTGCCCCGTCCCTGCGTCATACCACCGCTGATCGTAGTAATATAGCCCCAAGTCAGCATCATACTCCTGCCCAGTAAACAGGTACCGGGTGATACTGGCATCCCCTGAGGTCAGATCCCCAAAAGCCCCAAAGGTGAAGTGCTCGGCCACGCTGGTCGTGCCGCTCACCTCATCATACCGCACCACATCCCGGATGGTGCCCAGGTTATCGGTGAGCATCCAGTCCACATCGGCAGCGGCAGCTGAGACAAGATCGTCGACATTCTCCTGGGCAAAGAGCTGATCGACCATGTTGCCCCACAAATACCGCCGGGACAACTCACTGCCCTCAGCTTCCCCGTCCAGATCCTCATCGACAAAGTCCAACACCACGTTGCCCTTGCCATCGGGGCTGACCACGTCCCACACATACCGTTCTCGGTGGTCGACCATCCCGTCGCCGTCCTGATCTACCTCCTTGCCGATACGACGGTTGGCCAGATCGTAAATGTACTCCACCGTCTGGCTGATTTCATACAGGGGAGCGGCAGAAGTCTGCAGGGCGGTGATCTGGGATTGGCTCAGCACCTGATTATACAGCCGCACATCGGCAATCACGCCTGTTCCCCCGTCGGTGCCGAACTCGAGGCTCTCGACGCTGTAGACAGGGGGTGTCTGGCTGGATGTGGTGATGGTGATTGACAAGGAGTCGCTTTTGGTCTTGGCTCCTCCTGTGCCCGTGTTGCCCTGGTCGTTCACCGTGACCGAGAGAGTATCCGTGCCGCTGGAGCCCAGAAAACCTTTCAAGCCATCGGTGGTCAAGTTGCCGTGTTCGTCGACGAGTTGAAACAAGCGATTGCCAGTGCGATGGCCACCGCAGCGGAGGGCATCCGGCTGGAGTCCGAGGTGGCCCGAGTGACCCAACGGATGGAGGCGTTTCACGCAGTGTTGCAGGGCATCGACGCTCAGAAGCAGGCAGTACGTGATGCTCTGGGGAGTGCCGAGAGCGAGGCCCAGAAGGAGAACCTCAGGCTGCAACTGTCGCTACTGGACCGGCAGACAGTGGCTGTGCTGACCCGATCGGGTGTACCCGAAGGCGTGGCGGAGCAGTCGGTGGCTCAGCTTGCCGATGGGTCGGCCAGGAACAGTCGGATTGCTGAGACCAATGGCCACTCCCATCACAGCCGACGTCAGCGGAGGAATCGGAGGGGGGAGTTTGCAGGAGGAGCAGAACGGCCTGCAGCGTGAGCGCCTGGTGAGGAGGAAACCTGTGCTGTGTCCCCGGCGGTGTTGGGCCGCCGGGGATCTGCCACATTTGTCTTGCTATCAGCAGTAGTTGAGCGGGAGCCATCACTCTGAGTCATCACTGAGGCTCCGCCTCAGTGGGCTTGGGGACCTCAACGCCTGACTACAGCTCGGTAACTGGCGTGATTGGATCCAAGGTGCCTGTACTCTCCTGCCTACCAGACTCCCGGAACTCAACGGTGGTGCTTCAGAACGGCAAGTGATCCAAGGTTGATCGCCGGGGAGACGAGGAACCTGAAGGTCGCCTGCCTTGTTTTGGAGCTTCCGTGAGTAGTGACCGGCTCGGGTATCCATTCGCTCGGGGCTGCGCTGGTAACGGCTGGCCCCGATGAGTTGCTCGGCCTCAGCTTCCTAGAGCCCGTTGAGGGTCTACTCAACCGACTGACGAACCACCTCGTCCACGTGGGAGCGGATTTGGCCCTCCTCGATCTTGATCACGCCCGCGAACTTTTCCCCTCCCGATTCTCCGGGTACAGTACTCATGGCAGTCCTCTCTCGTTGGTTGGTTCGGTTTTCGTTGCACTAACCTTCCTACCAACTTGAGGGCTGTCGCGCAATTCTGCGCACGATTCCGAACGTTACCTACCAAGACTCGGCTGATCGAGTTTGGGCGGTTTGCAGCCCGTGATCGGGCACGTCGGGGCGAGAGCAAGCCGGGCTTTACCCATATCTGCGGCACAAAGCTCCGGAGTCGAAAGTACATCGTGAGGCGTCAGACGATGGCCAAGCGGCTACGCTCCAAACTGGCGGACGTGAAGCGGGTGCTAATGCGCTCTCGACACGCGCCGATCCCAGTTATCCGGGCTTGGCTGCGCCGGGTCGTGCAGGGGTATTTCAACTACCATGCGATCCCGGGGAACATGGCTCGACTTGACGCGTTCCGCTCCCAGACTTTCCGTCTCTGGCTGCGCGCACTACGCCGACGAAGTCAGAAAAACCGAATGACCTGGGAGCGTCTGGTGTCAACCGCCGATCGTTGGATCCCACGGCCCCAAGTCCTGCATCTTTATCCCAACGTCCGCTTCTACGCCAAACACCCGAGGTAGGAGCCGTATGCGGTAGTTCCGCACGTACGGATCTGCGCGGCGGACTGCCCTTTCGGGCAGTCCCTACCGCGACTGTATGGTAGCGCCGGCCAACTCTCGGAATTGAACTAAAGGGTAGCAAAGCTGGACAGTGCACGAGGTGGGTACCACACCAAAAGCTCGTCAATGAGCGACAATCGCCGATTCAATTCCCGGTTCTTGGGGTGGTGCTCCATCCCACACAACACTCGTTCTATGTCTGCCTTCTCTATTAGAAGATGGTCGCCCAGGTGGAGAGGGGATTCCGTATCCAAAAAGTTCCGCAAGCACAGCAGCCCGCGTTCGAACTCCCTGCCAAGCTGGATTGGAGGTGAGTTTTGGATAACTACAGTCGGACGAGTATCACTGTAGGCAACGTACCAACGAAACTGAAGGATATCTTCAACAGGGATGCTTGCCCAAATGTGGCCGACATTTTGTTCCGTAATCAGAGGGCAGAGGTCGAGAAACAGATTGTTTATTGCCAACCGGCCGTGCTGTCGATCGGCGAGGAGCTGTTGCCAACTGGTCATGTCTCGGACTCCAGATTGATTTGCCCGAACCCCCAAGACCGCGAGGTGGTTCGGAGAGGGAAGTAGTATGTGTAGCGCCACCTGACACAGCGGGATGAGTCCCAACGCACAATCAAAGACGCCGTCTGGACACCCGGCGTTTTTTTAGGGAAAGATTTGCTGAACACCCAGCCCGACAGCCTCCGCAGCATCTACCTCAAGTTGCAACGCGGCTCGATGAATGTACCCACCGCTGGCCGGATGGACGTGTGTCCACAACATATCGTACAACTCCCCTTCGGTAACCGGTTGGTTCTCCATAAGCTCTTTCACGATTTTGATTTCGTATAGCTCATGACGGATGGCGCCAACAGTAGCGGCAGGGGAACGTAAAACCCGTCTATTAACTACTATCTCGATTTTCCCCTGTTTGAGAAATTCGGACCACCGTACTTTCTTGGTGCTGCCCTGATAAAGAGTACTGGTCGCGCTCCAAGTAGCATTGATGTCTGGGTTTTTGAAATAACTGGGCGGCCTAAACACGATGTTTACGTAGTCGGGAATATCTTCGCCGTCGAGCTTCTTTAACCATTTGCTGGCTAGGGTTATAGCGTCATTAGCCGAACTTACCGGGAGATGATAACTATACTTAACAGCGCGAGTGCCTTGGGTGCTAGCAACAAGACCATCCCCTACCTTGCCAGCAGCCCGAAAAGTAGCTACACGACCGACGGGAGCGCGCGCAAGCCACCGCGCTGTCGCGAGATCCCCTCCACTGAGAGCATAAAACCAGACGACGTCACGCGCACGGTCAGTCATCTGGCTCGTGCCTTCCATGAACTCATCGATGCTTTTGGTAAGCGCGTTCTGATCGATCTTTCCAGTGGCACGCTCCATCTCCATCTGCCGGAACACGAGCGCTCCGCGGAAGCCGGCCACATCGTCTGCGCTGAAGTCTTCCACCCACGTGTAACGTTTATCCGTCTGGAACGTATCCCAGTTTGTTCCCCACCCCATACCGTGTTTGTAAATGGCATTGTAAGTGGTAATTCGTCCGCTGGGCAATTCAACTCTGCCATCTCGGCGAAACACGCCGACTTTAGTAGGTTCAGGAAGGGAAACTGTTTGATTGAGTCCGATTGTGAAGAATGTTGTTACGTAATCGGCACCGTCCTGATGGTAAACACTCGGAACTCCATTGTCATCGGATTGAACCCAGACCTTGTCTGGAGGATGCAAACCGCTCGGATCCACCGCATTCGTGGGATTGTTCCCCACATACCGATAAGTGTTGTTCCGGTCATCCTCCACCGGATCCGGTGAGAGAAACTGCCCTGTCCCTGCGTCATACCACCGCTGATCATAGTAATACAGCCCCAAGTCAGCATCATACTCCTGCCCAGTAAACAGGTACCGGGTGATACTGGCATCCCCTGAGGTCAGATCCCCAAAAGCCCCAAAGGTGAAGTGCTCGGCCACGCTGGTCGTGCCGCTCACCTCATCATACCGCACCACATCCCGGATGGTGCCCAGGTTATCGGTGAGCATCCAGTCCACATCGGCAGCGGCAGCTGAGACAAGATCGTCGACATTCTCCTGGGCAAAGAGCTGATCGACCATGTTGCCCCACAAATACCGCCGGGACAACTCACTGCCCTCAGCTTCCCCGTCCAGATCCTCATCGACAAAGTCCAACACCACGTTGCCCTTGCCATCGGGGCTGACCACGTCCCACACATACCGTTCTCGGTGGTCGACCATCCCGTCGCCGTCCTGATCTACCTCCTTGCCGATACGACGGTTGGCCAGATCGTAAATGTACTCCACCGTCTGGCTGATTTCATACAGGGGAGCGGCAGAAGTCTGCAGGGCGGTGATCTGGGATTGGCTCAGCACCTGATTATACAGCCGCACATCGGCAATCACGCCTGTTCCCCCGTCGGTGCCGAACTCGAGGCTCTCGACGCTGTAGACAGGTGGTGTCTGGCTGGATGTGGTGATGGTGATTGACAAGGAGTCGCTGTCGGTCTTGGCTCCTCCTGTGCCCGTGTTGCCCTGATCATCCACCGTCACCGAGAGGGTATCTGTGCCGGTCGAGCCCAGATTTGACGTGTAGCTCAGTCCGGCCAAAGCGGCATTCACATCGACCAGTGTCCCGGTGAAGGTCATCGAGCTTTGACCTGCCCCCCCTGAGGTAAAGGTCAGCCCGGTGGTATCCGCCAGAGTGAGGGAGCCGGAGGTGACACTCAGGGTCATTGCCACCTCCTGAGTCGGAGCATCCAGGTCCTCGATGCTGATGCCGGGGAGGGCGAGGGAACCACCGCTGGCGACAGTTTGGTTGCCAGGAATGGTCAGCATCGGGGCTTGATTGGTGTCGAAGGCAATCAGCGTGTCCCCTGAGCCGGTGACGACCTGAGTGATGTCCACCACAGCGGTCTGTGTGAAGTCGAGGGTGTGGGCTGCGAACTGGTCTTTGATGATGGTGTCCCCGGAGCTGTGCCCGACGAACAGATCGACTTCGTTGTCGTAGCCCTCCACGCCGATGACCGTCCCGGCTGTTTCCGCCACCACCGTCACTCTTCCGCTGCCATTGCGTTGGAAAGTGTCGTAGCCGTTGTCCGACCCGCTGTACAACCAAGTCACGTCCTGATCGCCGGAGATCAGCGTGTCACCGTGCTCGCCACCTCGGTAGAAACCGGCCGAGAGGTTCGAGGCCACCACCGTATCGCCACCGTCAAAGGCATGAACCTCTGCGATCTCCACCAGCTCCGTCTGGGAAAAATCGAGGGTGTGAGCCTGGTGATTGTCCCGAATGATGGTGTCTCCGGAACTGTGGCCCAAGAATACATCCACTTCGTTGTTGTAATCCTTGATGCCGATGATCGTCCCGGCTGTTTCGGCGACGACGGTGATCGTTCCCGTTCCAGAGCGTTGGAAAGTGTCGTAGCCGTTGTCCGATCCACTGAATAACCAGGTCACATCCTGATCACCCGCGATCAGCGTGTCACCTTGCTCGCCACCTCGGTAGAAACCCGGTGAGAGATCGGAGGCAATCACCGTGTCGCCACCGTTGAAAGCATGAACTTCTGCGATGTCCACCAACTCCGTCTGGGAGAAGTCCAGCGTGTGGCCGCGGTAGTTATCCCGGATGATGGTGTCCCCGGAGCTGTGTCCTTGGAATCTCTCCACCGTGTCGTCGTAACCGTCCACCCGAATGGTTGTTCCGGCGTCCACGGCAATCACTTGATCGAAGCCATCGGAAGAACCTGGGTCATACTGGTCGTGACCGGAGTCCCCTCCAGTGACCAGAAACACATCGTCGCCCGTCCCGCCATACTGAATGTCCTTACCATTACCCCCGATGAAGATGTCGTTTCCGCCATAGCCATACAGCGTGTCGCTGCCATCCCTGCCGAAGATCAGGTCGTCGTCCGCGGTCCCGTACAGCGTCTCATTCTGGTGATTCCCCACAATCACGTTCTCATAGGTCCCCACGAACTCGCCGTAGTGCAGCTCAGTCACGAAGGCTGTGTAGCCGATGAGAGTCAGCCCCAGAGAGCTCAGCGTGAAAGCCGTGTCGCTCATCCCGGCATCCAGGTGATCCTGGTAATCATCCAGATCATCCTGGACTGAGGAGCTGATGGCCTGCGAAAGGGTCACTTCGATGATCACCGGGGAGAGATCTTCGGTGATCGTCAGCACCTGGTCGTAGGTGGCGCTGCCGCTGTCGGTGGTGCGAATCGTCACCGAGTAAGAACTCTGACCTGAAAAGTCCAGAACGGTGGAGGTCTGCAGTTGGTCTCCGACGAGCTGGAAGGCGGAATCGGGGTCCGAAATGATGGAGTAAGTGTGGGAATCGCTGAGGTCGGGATCGGTCGTTGACAGGGTGCCGACGGCTGTGCCTGCTGGTTGATTCTTGGTCAGGGAGGTATCGCTGAGGGCTACCGCGATGGGTGTGTCGTTGAGCCGGGTGATGCTGATGCCCCGGCTAGGCGTGTTGCTGTCGGCGGTCCCATCGTTGACCGTCCAGGAGACCATTCTCTGAGTCGTGGCTGGGTGATCGCTGGTGTTGCGGTAGCCGATCTGCCGGAGGGCTTGCTGATAGGCTGCGACAGTGGCTGCTCCGCTGAGGGAAATCACCCCGGTCCCAGCATCGAACCCTGTCGTGCTGATCCCTGTGGGCAACGTGCCGATCACTTCCAAAACATCTTCGCCCTGGATGTACCCGCTGCTGAGTGAAATGGTGGCTGATTGCAGGTTGGTGTCGTCGCCATCGGCCAACGTCAGCGTGGAGGACAGTGCTGTGGTGGCGTTGTTCTCCTGATACACCAGGCCCGAGCCCTCGACGTTGCTGATCTGCGGCGCCATGCTGCCGGAGGTCTGGAGCAACGTGCCATCCAGGTAGAGGGCGATGTTGCCGTTTTGGTCCCGTGTGGCGGCGACATGGTGCCAGGCCCCCGTCAAGTTGGCCACGGTGGCGGTCAGGGCCACGCTGCTGGTGCCATCGTGGACGGTGAACTGAAGCTCAGGACTGGCGCCGGTGTTGTCGTAGACCAGCAGATAGCCGGGATGAGAGCCCCCGACCGGGTCATTGAGCTTGGCGAGTTGTTGTGTGGTGCCTTGAGGCTTGAACCACATCGCCATGGAAAAATCCCCGTTGCCCAGCAGCAGCGGGTCCTCGGTTCCCGCCAGGGCTGCCCCGCCATCGAGGGAGTTGCCAGCGGCCAGGTCCGTCACCGGGGGGGCATCGCTGACCCAACTGCTCTGGCTGTTGAGAAAGCCCTGAGCCTGGACGTGGCCACTGCCATCGACAATTCCCTCGCCAAAGGACTCTGAGGCGGTCAGTTCCCGGCGCAGGAGAAACTGCTCCGTGGGTGCCAGGGTCGTCACCGAGGTCAGGCGATTGCGGACATCCCAACTGTATTGGACGATCTCACCGGTTTGATGATCGATCCGAGTGCTTCGGTTGCCTTGCTGGTCGTAGGTGTATTGGTAACGCCCATCGAACTTCAGACGGTTGTGACTGCCGCTGAGGGTTTCGGGGACGCTCTCTTGGATGCCAGTCGCGCCAGCGAGCAAGTTCGCCAGTTGGGCTTCGGTGAGGGCGGAATCGTAGACCCGAGCGTCGTCGATGTAGCCGCTGAAGGGATTGCTTCCGCCGTAGCTGGCCCCCAGCAGGAGATCGCCTGAGGAGGAGATCTGGCCGCTCCGGCGATCCGCCAGCAGGCAGAGCAAGCAGGTGTCGCCGGCAGTCCGCCTAAGAACCCTCGATAGCAAAGGATGCTCTGAACAACCGGCGATAAGTCGGAGCAATTTTCTTATGCCCAAGGGAGCAACGACTCCTCCTTGGGACCTCAGCCCGAGCGGCCAATACTTCCCCCCTAACCCAACCAACACGGGCCCAACCGACACGCACGCACACGACATGTCGGCCAAACCTCCAACACAACGCCAGCGGGAATCGGAACGCTGCCGAGAACCGATGGGGGCAGTTCGCCGAGGTTCGTGGCCCCACTGGACCACTCTTTCCTGCTACTTTCCTCACGCTCACGCCCATCGCTGGTCAGGCCACAGGAGGGACTGGCGGAGAGGGGCATTCTCAGAGAAGATGACCAAAAACGTAGTTGGGGTGGTCCTCCACGAGGCAAGGGTCTGGCATTTTGCACTGAAAGATTTTGGTACCCCTGCTGTTGGCTCGCCTTGGTCGCATCGACGGTTGCTACTGCTTTTGGGGAAAATGCTTGCTCGTCCTCGACGCTCAAAGAGCACAACAACCGCGGGTTTCGCAGCCTTTCCACAAACCGGACGAGGCAAGATTTTCCCCAACCTCAGTAGGGCGTGTTGGGCACCGGATCCCTAGGTGGCTGGATTGTCCGGAACCGTTGAGCAAGCTCGCAGAGCGTACCAGCGAGGTCTCCAGAGCCCATGTAGGGCAGTTGAGGAAGGGAAATGAGGACAAAGCCTAGCCCGTTGGTTGGCGTGCTGCTGAGGGGGCTTGTGTTGTTGCTTGGGCTCTCGCTTTTGCCTGGCTGTGGTGGGGAGGATTCCGAAGAGCACAATCAGCTGGAATCGGCCAACGAGCGGAACAAGGATCTGAAAAAGCTGATCGCTGAACGAGAGAGCACGATCGAAGAGCTCCGAGCCCGAATCAAGGCCGTCGAAGCGGAGCGAGCAGCCGGTGTCAACGAGCTGTCGCAGCGGCATCAGCAGGAACTGGACAGGCTCAAGGCAGCATATCAAGACAAACTTGAGCTAGCGAAGGGGCAGTTTGAACAACGCATCGTCGACCTGGAGACGACCATCAGCGATTTGAGAATCCAGCTGGGCCTCTCGGAGAAACAACGCCTCAGCCTCAAGGGGGTGGTTGACCAGCCGGAGCGATTAGCAGCGATCGAACGGGCCAACTTCTCGATGGAACGAACCATGTGGGTCTGTCTCACCACCGCCTGTTTGGCAGTCTCCGGGATCTTCGCCTCACAATATTTTCGGCTCCGTGCAGAACGAAGAAAAGACGTCGTTAAGCTGATCGCCCAGCACTCGTGAGTCTGCGTTTCAGGCAGTCCCGTTGAGGACAGCCACCCGCCATGGCGTCAAAACTCAGTCGAGCGTCTTATGTCGGAACAAAGACCAACATCCGATCCGCCGGCAACAACGTCTCCCCAATCCTCTTGGTTCAACGGGACGACGGGATTGTTGGCAGGGTTTGTTGCAGGGGCAGGGTTCATTCTGATATTTCTGTATCTTCCCTCACAAAGACTGTTGCAGCAACGGGAACAGGCCATCAATGAGATGGCGCGTTTCAACCGTGAAGAACAGGAGCGGATCCGCGAGCTTCGAGGTGTTTCCAACAACGAGATGCTGAAATGGATGGCCTTGGCTGAGCGAACCAATACAGAATTTCAGAAGATTCAACAACGGTTGTATGCTCAAGAAAAGGCTTTAGCCGATCCAGGGTGGTTTTATATCACCCTGATGCTTGTGATCGCTGCCGCTGTGATCACGTTTTATATCTGGGCCAACCGGGCTACCAACATGAAGGATTCTGCGACCCTGGAGAATTTTGAGACCTTCATTGCGGTGAAGATGAGCTCCCTGCCGGGCTCTGCCCCCCTTTCGAGCCCTGCTGCCCTGTCGAGCCCCGCTCCAGCGCCGGCCCTTCAGCGGTACCAGCCGGCCCCGCTCTCTCAGCAAAAGCCTCCCGAGCAACCGCCTGAGAAAACCTTTGAGTCGGAGCCGGAGGATGAGTCGGAGCCGGAGAATGAGTCGGAGCCGGAGAATGAGTCGGAGAACACGTCCGACCAGCCCTCATCACCCAAACACCCCTCATCATCCGAGCAACCTCCGAAGATGACTGACCTCTTTGATGATGACTGAGCCACTTTTGGGCTTTGTACTCCCTAGAGTTGTTAAGGCCTCGTTGAGTTTGACAGCATTGTTGAGTTTGACAGCATCTTTGAGTTTGAGAGCATTGTTGAGTCTGAAAGCATTGTTGAGTCTGAAATCGTCAGCGGGGGTCAATGTTGGTTCAGTTCTGGCGTTTCGCGTTGACCTTGCCCCCCTGATCGATCACTCCTGCCTGCCAAGAACGTTCTGGGCTTGACCCTTAGCAGAACTGAGCTGCCGGTCTCCTCCGAGCAGCCCACCGCGTCGGTCCCTCGTCTGAGCCCCGACAGGCACCAACCGACTACATCAGCCAAGAAAGAAGGTCGCCCCCTGAAGAACAACAAGCGACCGGAAAAGCTGAACTCGAAGTCGAGATGCACACGGGCCAGATGCAGTCAGGCCAGATGCATCAGGTGCACGCTATGTAAGGCGACGTAAGGCGACTACCGCCGTCGACGCAGCACCAATCCGGCAACGCCCAGCCCCAGCAACACCACGGTACTGGGTTCGGGAATCACCACAGACGGAGCGGTCAAGGTCAGCACCAACTCACCCTCGTTGAGGTAATCGTTGAGGGCAAACGACCACCCGGCTGCTTCAACCACGCCGAAGTCGAAGGAATGAAAATCTCCTAAGACACCGGCAGCGTAGCTCATCAAGGTGAATGAGCCTTCTTGCAAGAGGAGATCGTCCGCCAAAGCCAGTGTGTCAAACTGAATCGACTGCGGCCCGTCGGCCAGCTCCAGAGTCTGGCCCAAGTCCGTGATGATCAAGTCGCCCAGAGTGGCAGAGCCCTCGGTCTCCAGAGACAGCACAGTGCTCTGGGTGAGTTCCACATCCCAGAACGGCAGGTTGACGTCACTGGACGCTCCAAAGGAGTCGAAGATCGCCAGGATCTCCTCAGCGGTCAGCGCCACATCGTAAATCCGGGCCTCGTTGACACTGCCCCCGTAGGCGGAGTTATTGGGGCCGTGGCGACGACCGATTTGCACAGTGGCCGTCCCGCCGAGATAGGTCTGCAGGCTGCCCTGGGTATAAGGACCGCCGTACAACTGACCATCGCGATAGAGCGTGATGCTGTTATCGGCACCGTAGACAATCGCCAACATCACCTCTTCCAGGCTGGTCTCCAGAGCACCACCGTTGTTGGCTGGCGTCCGCCGAAAGAAATCACTGCCGGCCATCCACTGCTGGGGAACCCGCTCGGCATACACGATCGCGTCGAAGGTATTTCCATTGGCATCGTTTTGCAAAGTCAACGCTGAGCCACCCCGAGGCGAATTCAGGTCGTCCAAAGTCGTCCACACCATGAGAGTCTTTTCAGTGATGGTCTCATCGATCGGATCGGTCAGCATCCTGCCGACTCCAGTGATCTGGAGTTCTCCATCTTGAACGGAGAGATTGGCATTCTCCAGCGTCCCATGGGCGGTGCCGATGGAGTCACCCAGTCCGTCAAAGCCGTCATTGACGTTATCGAAGGTCCATTGGTGGGCCAAATTGCTGGGGTCGGCTGCCGCAGTGGGAGGGATGATCGTCACCGTCCCACCTTGCAGAGAGAGCGTGTTGGGCGAGTCAGCAGTGGGGTTGCTCAGGTCGCTGCCCTCAACGGCAAAAGACCCACCCTCGGAGGCCTCGATGGTGACATCCCCGACCTGCAAGGATGACCCGTCGTTGAACTCAAACGACCCAGACGGTCCAGTGCTGACAGTGCCACCGGCGACGTTCAAGTTGGACTGCACGCTCAAAGTGGCCTGGGCGTTGACACTCCCCTCGGTCACCAGCACGTTTTCCGCCGAGGTATCGGCCTGGACGTTCACCGTGCCGCCTTGAACATTGATCTGCGGGGTGTTCAAGCTGCCGCTGAGGTTCAGAGTCCCACTGCCGCTGACGTCCACTTTGGTGGCCACAGTCAGGTCGCCACCAGGGTTGACATCCACTTGACCATTCTCAAGGAACAACTCGCCGGCGACTTGGCCAGGATTGTTCACGCTGGCCTGCCCTCCGTTGCTGACGTAGGTCGGGTCATCGGCGTCAGGTCGCAGGTCGGCTTTCCAGTTGGTCGCCGTCTGCCAGTCGCCGCTGACGGCGTCCCACTGGCGTGTAATCGGGCTCCAGTTCAATCCCCATTTGTCCTGGAGATAAGTGCCGACATCGTCCAGCTGCCGAGTTGACAAAGCGTTGTCGTACATCACCACCTCGGCGATTCCTCCTTCGATACCCCGTTGTGGCCACAAGTTCCGGGCGTCGTCGGTCCCGATGAACAACCAATCGTCAAGACCTGGTGTGGGAGCCACTGTGCTACGAAGCGGGGCAGTTGCCACATGGGCATCGATCACGTAGTCGTCCGGACGGGCGAGGTCGGGCCAGCTCGTGAGCACACCGTTGCGGTAGCTGTCGCCCTCACGGGTTTCCACGGCGGTAAAGGTCCCATTGAAGATCGTCCCTTCGGTATTGTTGCCATGGAACGAACCACCGCCCGTCCTGGGGTCATTATCGCCGATGGGCGTTGTCCAGGGCTTGGTCGCCTGATCCTGATAAACGACGAAGGTTGTTTGATAACCCCTCGGTCGTGGATCGGTGAAGGAGAGCGTGTGGTCGTCGCCATCAAAGGCCACAACGCTTCGGCCATTGAGTGCACCAACGGCGTGGGTTGGCTCGAAAGCATCGCCTCCCTGTCGCTGGATACCGCCAGTTGAGGACTTATCGACCCAGAGAAACTCCGTGGCGTTGTTGGTCGTTTCCCCAGCACCCTCGGCAATTCCGTCCCCATCGACGTCGTCGCCATCGAGCCAGAAGATCAACCCGGGAATGTCCGAGGGATTATTGATTTGGGCCTTCAGGGTGGCCGGTGCGGCAAGCCACAAAGCCGAGAAGACCACAGCAGCCACTGCTGCGGCAGGACAAGTTAGGGTACGCATGGTTGATCCGTTGAGTCCAATCGGTCGCGGGGAGTGGGGATCGGCATGCCGAGTTTGTAAGCACCGAAACTCCGGGGCAGGGAATGCCCGAAATGTAATGCCACACTCCTCCACACTCAAGCAACAAATGGTGAACTTTATATGAAATGTGCTCCCTTGGTCAGACAGAATCTCCCAGGAGACTCCTGACTCTGCGGTCTCGGCAGTCGGTTGAGTCGAAGATAAAAATTCGGTGAAAGTTGACAAGAAACAACTTAGGAATAAGATCCACGCTCTCCTTTCGCTCTCCCTATGTGCATTCGCCATCTCCAGCAACCATCGCCCCTTTCAAACGTTCCCTTCTTCTATTTTAAGGTTTCTCATGAAGTATTTACCTAGGGCGAGTTCAGGTAGTTTGATCCTGTCAAAAGAGGCCTGGATCGGCCACGCTTGGAAAACAATCTGCACAGTTGTTTGGGTCATGACCGCCGCAATGATCCTGTTTGGTTTTCCCAGAGATGCACTCGCCCAGAATGTAGCGACCTTCGCTCCCGGTGTTGATGGATACAATGGCCTAAATGATATCTACATTCCTCGGGAGGTCGCCCGGGGCGGGGAGGTGGTGACCGCTGTTGCCATCGATTCCAATGACCCAAATTTGCTGCCGAACCTGGGGATCGACCAAAACGGTGCTCCACGCTGGGGGGCGGCAATCTATCAGTTTGAGGGGATCTTTGGGGATGGTTCGATCCCTTTGGGCAGTGAGATCGTCTCGGCGACTTTGAATCTGACGGCCAACGGACCCACCGGTGGAGACCCTCGTGTCTTTGGAGCTGTTGCGCCCACGGGTATCGCCACGACTTTTGAAGATTTGTCTGGTTTGGATGCTGCCGCGCAGGGACAGAACAGTGGCAATCGAAATTATCTGCACGGAACACAAACGGGGCTGCTGACCGCCTGGCAGGATTTTTATGACAGCCATCCTGGGGACGGCACGACTTTGGGGTACGACGTCAGTCAATACATCCGAGCGGTCTCGGCTGGGGCTGTCGATCCGACCAATCTGGCTCTTGTGGCGACCAACAACAGCAACGACGGCTGGAATCTCTTCACAAGTGCCGCGCCCGACCCTTCGCAACGACCCTCGCTGAGTATCGAGTGGTCCGACCTCCGCCGGCAGGAATCTCTGATTCTGGACAATTCCCAAATCACCGTCGCCCGTCTTGGCCGAGGAGGCGAGGATGAAACGGAGCTGATCACCTCCGGCAACGCAGGTGCCGATAGCAACAGCGACGGGACCCTCCGCAACCAAGTGCTTGTGCGGTTCGATGTCGACGGTCTCTTACCCGCTGGTGCAGAATTGCAGCAGGCTCGACTGGTGACGGTGACGGCCAACCCCTCTGGTGACACCGTTGGGGTGGATGCCGGGATCGCCTTTCGCAGGATTCTCGTAGACTGGGATCTGGACGTCAACGATTCCACGTTGCCAAGCTTGCCCTCGGAATTCGGCTCTGTCTTTGGGATACAACCAAGCGAAGGGGAATCCACCGAAGCCTTTGTGGATACCAACGGCAACCTCTTTGATGGCTCCTTCGTGGATAACAAGACCTTTGGTGAGCTCGCCGAGGGAGAGGAATACGTCTTTGACATCACCCCGATCTTCCAGCAATGGCTCGATGGTGTCGACAACTACGGTATTGTGCTAACCAAGCAGAATACCAATGCTTGGGGCTTTTTCGCCGAAGAAGTCCAGTTACAGCTGGATTACACACTCCCCAGCGTCACGACCACACCGATCCCCGAACCGGCAACCTGGGTTTTGATGCTGGTTGCTCTGCCCGGACTGACCCGGCGTTTTCACTCCAAGCGTGCTTGATCGCCCGAGCGGTCCCAGGAGCCATCGGACACAGATCTCCACTGGACTTGGACAGTCCCAGATGCTGCATAAGCCGGCTCTGGTACCCACCGAATGGGCCTCTGCCACAAACTGGAACAGTCGAGCTAGGCAGTGGTTGTTGCTGAGTGGAGGAAGGTGTTGAGTGAGGATGAGCCGGGCTTTTAGCGTGAGGCCGGGCTTTTAGCGTGAGGCCGGGCTTTTAGCGTGAGGAGGGGTGATGCAAGGTCTGCCTAGGATCGAGGTCGCTTGGTTCGGGAGGCTCGTCGGGAAGGATTCCAGGCAGGGTAAAGGTAAATTGGCTCCCTTTGCCCAGTTGGCTGCGAACGGTGATCTTGCCGCCGTGTTCACGCATGATCTTGTTGCTGACAGCCAGCCCAATGCCGGTGCCTTTGCTGCCTTTCTTGGTCGAGGCAAACAGCTGAAAGATCCGCTCCAAATCGCTCGGGGGAATTCCGACGCCGTTGTCCTCAATGACGATCTTGGCGATTCGGTCTGCTGGATCGTATGCTGTGCTGACTGCAACGCGTGACTTCTCGGCGCCCTCGCAAGCTTCGATGGCATTGGTGACCACATTGAGCACCGCTCGGTGAATGCCTTCCGGATCGAAGGTCAGCGTGGGCATCCGCTCAGCCGGCCTCCAGAGAAGCTTGACGCCCATCTCCTCGGCGCGACGTTCCATCAGCTCAACGACATCTCCGACCGTCTCGTTCAAATCCCCGGGCTGCAGGGCAGGCTCTCGTTCCTTGCTAAAGGTCAGCATATCCATCACCAACTTGGTGATCTTATGCTGGTTCTTGTCGGTGATGTCCCATCCCTTGCGAATCAGTTCGATCGCCTTATGCAGCTCAGCAACGCCGGGGCCCTGCAAACCTGCGGCATGCTCTTCGGCATTGGTTAATCCGGTTTCGACGAGGTAACGGGCGCCTTGCATGCCCTGCAGGATGTTTTTGGTATGGTGGGAGAGGGTGGCGATGGTTTGGCCGATGGCGGCCAATCGTTCTGCCTGCAGCAGTTCGGAGTAGTAACGGGTGTCCTCGACGGCCATGGCGGCCTGGTTGCCGATGGCGACCATCAGGCGGAGATGTTCTTCGGTGAATTGGGTGGGCTGGCCGCTGGTGAGCACCCAATCTGTGGGCGTGGTTGTATCGATGTAGATAAGGCCGACCATGTTGTTGTGGCGGCCTTGCATGGGCACACAGATGGCTTCACGGATATTATGTTTGAGGATGCTTTGGCTGGCGGGGATGCGATCGTCATGTTTGGCATCGGAGGTGACCACCCCCTGGCCACGTTTCATAACGTAATCCAGGATGGTTTTACTGAGGGTGATCTTTTCCTTGGTTTCTTTGCCGTGGCGTTGTTTAAACACCTTCGGATGCAGCCGACCGGTCTCCGATTCCGAGAGCAAGATACACCCTCGATCGCAGGCGACCCACTCGAAGATGATCTTGAGGATCTTGCTTAAGAGCTGATCGATGTCCAACGTGTGGCGGACAGCCAAGGTGGTCCGATAGATCGCCTCCAGGTTGTTGTTGCCTTTGTCGACATCAACGCCGAGGACACGTTTGCCCTCCTCAGCGCTCATCGCCTGCAGAATCTGGGAATCGTCATCGGCCTGATGAGAGCCGCCGATGTTGATCTGCTCGGAGAGATTGCGTGCGTCGTTGGCCGTCCCCCGGTAAAGCAGCACCGAACTGCCCACCCGAATCTCGTCCCCAAATTCCAAAGCGTGCTGTTGCACACGCCGGTTGTTGACAAACGTCCCGTTGGAGCTTCCCAAATCAATCAGGGTATGCCCCTTGCTGATTTGCCGGATTTCCGCATGCCGACGCGAGACCTCAGTATCGTGGAGCTGGATCTCATTGGAGGGATCCCGGCCGATTCCCAACGACGGGGACTCCAGCTCATACTGGGCTCCTTGGTCATTTCCTCGGAGCACAAACAAAGTGGGCACCTGTGTCGCCTCCGCCCCCCACTCTGCCGGCCATCAAACCCGGCCCTTGCGGGGACACACTTCGGGTGGGATTCGGAAAACCAACGACTTTGGGAGCAGCGGACACCCGGAGCTCGGCTGTCCCAGCTTTGGGCAAAGCCGCCGCCGCTTTTCTTGGAATTGGCGATTGCCACGACAATCGACAGAAATTCTGGATGTTCGGAAAGATCCTTGAGTTTTGAACCGAACCATCTGGGACCGTTGCCAACTGCTGGGTCTTACTGGTTCTCTGAAAAGTCTTCGACCAAGCGGGTCTTTTCGTCCGGCCATCCGGGCTTCCGTTGGTCGCCCTTTGGTTGAAGACTTCTTTGAGGCTCAGTAGGGGCTCTGCCGATGACGACTGAGTTGTCGCAGTTTTGTCTCCGGCTGGCTTGTTTCTGGTTGGTTCGTTTCTAACGGGTCTTTTCTGACCGTTTGCTCGACGCCGAGATGAAGCGTTCCGAAGAGTCCGGAGCTGCCGAGAGCCTCTTCGAAGTTAGTCGTGAAGGCGGCACGGTTTCAAGAACGCGTCCTCGACCGACATCGATGGCCCTGAGTTGTGCGTTCGGCCTCAGAGCCCCCCAGCAGTACCTCCTGCAGAACACCGGTGTCGCCGGTGTTTGGGCTTTCAGGTCGGCGCCGTCCCTGAGAGTGCCCCCTGAATCAATGGCAATATGTTGGTGGGGTAGTCTGGTGGCCCTGGGCGGGAACGCCTTGTGTGGATGTTTCGGTAGGCCGTTGTCGAGCATTCGGCCCGCTCGGGGTCGTGGACGGAGCACCCGTTCTCCCACACTCACTTCCTGAGGCCGCTTGAGTCTGTTGGGTTGCCCGAACACTCGGGCGGAATCAACCTTGCGGAATCGATCTTGTGATCGAGACAATCTGCCACCATACGACCTGACCCTTGGGGGGGCAATGGCCCGATACCCGGTGGGGCGGTATTATTGTAACGAAAGAGAAGTGCAATTGTGCAAGAATTCGGCCTGCCCGCCAAGAATCCACAGACGGTTTGCAACCCGCGACACCGCGGAATCCATCTGCGATGGTGAGCTGCTCCGGGTGAGCTGCTCCGGGTGAGCTGCTCCGGGATCACTGTTCCAGGCGAGCTGGTGAGGGATCACTGCTGTGGGTTCGCTACCGGAGGCTCACTGCGGCCCAGGGGGATTCTCAGGCTGTTGAGGTCGCGCAGAACTCAGCACACGAACCCCATGCTGGTCTTTCCCGACAACGGATGCAATGAGACAGCAGGATTTGGGCCAAGATTTCCACCGGCCCACAACCCACCCAAATAGAATCCTAGTTCTTCTAGGTGATCAGCACCGAGAAGGGAGGGCTCAGATCAACTGGTCTTCGGCCGGTGTTCGACCGGGGGAGTTCTAGGCGATTAGGAGGTCTTGGGAGAAGATTTCTTGGAAGAGGCTTTCTTCGAGGAAGCTTTCTTCGAGGAAGCTTTCTTCGGGGTCTTCTTGGAGGGAGGTTTGGTCTTCGCAGCGGCCTTGACGGTCTTGGACTCTGGGATCGCCACGCTGGCCTTCTTGGAGGATGTCGTCTTCGCGTTGGTCCTCTTGGTCACCGGCGATTTCTTCTTCGCGGTGGTGCTCTTCTTCGCGGTGGTGCTCTTCTTAGCGGCAGTCTTCTTAGCGGCAGTCTTCTTGGTGTCGGGTGTTTTCTTCTCAGTGGTGGTTTTGGCTTTCGTGGAAGTTCTCGTTTTCGCCGGAGATTGTTTCTTGGCGGTCGTCTTTGTTGCGGTCTTCTTCGCTGATTGCTTGCTGGCCGCCTTCTGACTGCTGGTCTTTGAGGGTGTCGTTTTCGGGCTGGTGCCTCGCCGGGCGCGGGATGTCTGAGCTGATGTTTTTTTCGTGGTCTGCTTCTTGGTGCTTGACCGGGTCGCCTTGGTGACTTGGGCTGTCTCGCCGGGAGTCTTGGTGTTGGTCTCCTCGGCGGCGACCGCCGATGCCTTCTTCAGCGTTCTGCCTTTTCCGCTGGGCTTCTTACTTTTGGCTGCCGGGGAACCGAGTTTCTTCGGGGCGGTCTTTTTCGCTGTTGCCTTCTTGGAGGTCCCCCGAGGTTGAGTGCCTTGTCCGCCCGGGGCCTTGGGGCTGCTCGCCTTCCGGTCTGTCGCTCTCGCGGTGGCCTTCTGTTGGCGGGCTTTCTTCGTCGAAGCTTTGCTCGAAGAACCCTTCGTAGCTGTCGTCTTGGTAGCTGTCGACTTCGTAGCTGTCGACTTGGGGCCTGGAGTCTTGGGGCCTGGAGTCTTGGGGCCTGGAGTCTTGGAGTCTGGAGTCTTGGCGGCCGAGGCTTTCGAAGCCGGGGTCTTAGGGCCCCTGCTCTTGGTGGACGCTCTCTTGCTTGCAGTCCTCTTGGCTGGCCCTGTGCCGGAGGTCTTTGTCTTGCCCGAGGCCTTCTTGGCCGATGTGCTCACTGAGGCTTTTTTGCCTGAAGGTGCCTTTCTCCCCACGGAAGATTTCTTAGCCGCAGAGGACTTCTTAGCCGCAGAGGACTTCTTAGCCGCAGAGGACTTCTTGGCTGGAGAGGCCTTCTTCGCTGGGGTTGCTGATACCATGGCACCTCTCTCGCTGTTGCCGAGGCCAAATTCTGCCAAGTCCGAGGCGGATCCTGCCAAGTTTGAGACTGCCCTGAGGGTCTCGACAAACCGAGTTGCTCATTCACTCGACGAGGAATGAGAAGCCGGCAGTTTGCTGGATGTCGACCGAGCAGGGAAGGGTCGCTGTTGCAATCCTTGTGTCGGCCGCCGCTGTTGGCTTCCCGTGTGTGTCCTCAAATGTTGCATCGACACACTTGGAATTATGATAGGAGACTCCCCGGTCAACGCAAGCAGAAATATGATAGCAGCCACTGCGACTTGCTGAGTTTCAGCCGTTACCAATGGAGTTTTCGGTAAAGAGAGCCATAGATTTCCCTTGGCAGCTTCCCAGAGCTGCTGCAGGGGGCAATTCTGCCAGAGTCGATGATACTGGCGCAACTGCTTCAACCGTTACCCTGTCAAGACAGCGGCGGCCTTCTCCTTGGGAACCACCAGAAGTTGACTGCGGGAACGCTGGAGGCGGAGAAAGCTGCCAGCAACAGTGGGACGGCCTGCCGAACAAAAGGGCCTCCCGTTTGTGCTCCTGGGAGGCCCTTGGTGGGAGCCTGAAGTGAGGTGAGCCCCGAGCACTCTGCGGTGCAGGACGTTAGGGGATTTGAGCTCGAAGTTCTTCCAGCTGGGCGTTCAGTGCAGCCAATTCGGCCTCGGCTTCGGCGAGGGATTCGCGTCGAGCCTGGACCACCTCAGGCGGGGCGTTTTTGACGAAGTTCTCATTGGAGAGTTGCCCACGTTTGCTGGCGATGGCCTTGTTCAGTTCGTCGCGTTTTTTCTCCTTCTGGGCGATTTCCTTCTCGTAATCGATGAACGCCCTGAGGTCGACAAACACCTCATAGGTCAGTGTGCCCAGCTCGGACGCCTCCGCGGTGAACGTAAAACTCCCAGCCGCTGGAGGTTGCTTGACCTCGGGTCCTGCCTCGGTCAGCTGCGAGCGGGACATGCTGTGAAAATAAGGCACCAGCGGCTCCAACAGTTCCGCAGCCTCCGTTTGGCAGCGAATGGAAAACTGCACCTCCTCGCCAGGCGGGACCGTCTGCCGGGTTCTGACATCACGCACACCACGCAGAATCCCCTCAAAGCAATGAAAGCGGGCCTCAATGCGTGCGTCCCGACGGCCGATCGTCGCAGGCCAGGAACTCCGCATAATGCTCTCGGCCTGCCGCCGAACGTCTTCGATCCCACGCTCAGGGGCCGCCTCCCCCAGCAGATGCCAGACCTCTTCGGTGAGAAAGGGCAGCAACGGATGCAAGATCCGCAACAGTTGATCCAGACAGTGGGCCAACACCCTTTGGGCCACCGGCTTGAGGGACTCATCCTGCAAGCGGTACTTGACCATCTCCACAAAGAAACTGCAGAACTCGTTCCAGGCAAAGCCATACATCGTCCGAGCAGCATCGCCATAGCGATACTCCTGAATCGCTGAGGCCACCTGCCCAGCCACAGTTTCCAGCCGGCTCAACAGCCAGCGATCCTCGAGGGTCAGCTCACTCTCGGCGACTGATCCCGGAGTCATCCCCTCTAAGTTCATCAGCGTAAAACGTGAGGCGTTCCACAGCTTGTTGCAGAAGGTCCGGCCGATGTCGAAACGCTCGCTGGTGAGCAAGCCTCGTTTTAGGGCCAAGTCCTCAGGACTCTCCGACCACTGTGTGCCAAAGTCCTGCTGACATTGCGGGCACTGGACCCTGGTGCTCTTGCGGTTGTCTTTGGTCTGGGGGTGCTGATGGCCGCAGTGCGGGCACTCGTAGCTGACGGGCATCCGCACATCTTGGGTCTCAGTGGTCAGATAAGCCAAGCCGAATCGCAAGGCATCGGCCCCGCTGTTTTGGATGACATCCAGGGGATCTACACCGTTGCCCTTACTTTTGCTCATCGTTTCCCCATCACCATCAAGGATCTTGGGATGGATGAACACTTCACCGAAGGGCACATCTCCGACATTGTAGAGCCCAGTTAGCACCATTCGGGCCACCCAAAGGGTGATGATATCGCGGCTGGTAATCAGCACACTGGTAGGGTAGTAGTAATCCAGCTCCAGAGTGGACTCAGGCCACCCTAAGGTCGAGTGAGGCCACAAAGCACTGGAGAACCAAGTATCCAGCACATCTTCACTGCGGACAAAACCCAACTCCTCCAGGGGCTTTTGATAAGCCGGGTCATCTTCCAGCAAGCACACATGAAGCGTGGCATGCGGAAGTTTCTCTTTGGCCAATTCCCACTCTCGCCCCCCACGACGTTTGGCGGCGGCACGCTCTTCATTGAGGTCTTCCTGCCAGGAAGCCACTTCTTGCCAGTCATCCTGTGAGGCCAGCAGCTGCTGGAGTGCCCCGCGTTGTTGCTCCAGGCTCTCTTCATCGGGGCAATCCAGACTCCACACGGGGATCTGGTGGCCCCACCACAACTGCCGGCTCACGGGCCAGTCACGCTTTTCGCTGAGCCAATCCAGATAACTTTTGGCATAGCGTCCTGGAATGATCTTCACACGGCCGTCTTCGACAGCATCCATCGCTGTTTTGGCCAAGGTCTCCATGTTCACAAACCACTGATCGGCCAAGAGCGGCTCGATCGGGGTTTTGCTGCGATCAGAGTGAGGCAGTTCGATGTCACGATCTTCCACATCGCCGAGCAGCCCTTGCTCATCGAGATCGGCGGCCACCTGCTGACGGGCCTTCTTCATCGTCAGCCCGGCATAGGGTCCGGCCTGATGGTTGAGTGTGCCATCTTTGTGCAGGATATTGATCATCGGCAGGTCCTGGCGTTGGCCCACCTGATAGTCGTTGGGGTCATGAGCTGGGGTGATCTTCACACACCCACTTCCCAGCTCAGGTTTGGCCCAGGTATCGGCCACCAAGGGGATCGGCCGATCCATCAGCGGCAAACGCACCTGGCGTCCGGCTGCGGCCATATCCCGCAGCGTCTCCAGCAGCGGCAGCATCTTGGTCCGCCGTGCTTGCAGCGCGTCGATCTGCTTTTGCAACTGCGGTTTTTCTTTCTCGGAGGCCTTGGCGAGCTTCTCCTTCAGCTCCGCCTCAACTTTCTCCAGCTGGCCGGCGGGGTTTGGGTGCACCGCCACGGCGGTATCGCCGAGCATGGTTTCAGGGCGTGTGGTGGCCACCTCCACATAGTCGGGCTCACCGGGCTGAGGGTCGATAACGGGATAGCGAAAGTGCCAAAATTTTCCGCGGATGGTTTCGCTGAAGACCTCGTCATCGCTGACGGCTGTTTGCAGATGAGTGTCCCAGTTGACCAATTTGAGGCCACGATAGATCAGCCCGTCGCGGAAGAGGCGGAAAAAGGTGTGACGCACCGCCCGAGCACATTGCTGGTCGAGGGTAAACCGAGTGCGGCTCCAGTCGCAGCTACAGCCCATTTGCTTGAGCTGGCCGATGATCCGCTTCTCGTAATCGTCCTTCCAGGCCCAGATTCGCTGCACTAAGGCTTCACGCCCCAGATCATGCCGGGTTTTATTCTCCTGCTCTTTCAGCCGTCGCTCCACCACCGCCTGAGTGGCAATGCCCGCATGGTCGGTGCCCGGCATCCACAGGGCCTCATAGCCTTGCATCCGTTTGAGGCGGATCAAAGAATCCTGCAAGGTGTTGTTCAGCGCATGACCTAAGTGCAGAGCACCAGTGACATTGGGAGGTGGGATGACGATACAGAAGGAGTCGTGCTCGGGATCAGGGTGACTTTCGAAACACCCATGCTCTTCCCAATAGGCATACCAGCGTTGTTGGGCGGCCAGATGGTCGTATTGTTTGGGGAGGTCTTGGGCCATGAACCTTTGTCCCTGACAAACGGAATCCTATCCGCGGCAACTTTCTCAGCGACCGCGGCCGTAAGACTCGGACGAGGATAAGGAGTTTTTTCTGAAGCGAACTGTCAGCTCACGGTTTGTTTGAGCGAATCATCGGCTGGTGATCCCTCGACCGCGGAGGTCGGCTCAGCAGTCGAGGAGCCCCCCGACGAGCCGCCGGAGGGCACAGAAGTCGAGCCTGAGGAAGCCGCGCCTGAGGAAGCCGCGTTCGAAGAAGCCACGTTGCACGAGGTCAGTTGGGTTGCTTGCGAGTTGTTCTCTCGGTGAGCGGCTTCTTGGTCGCGAAAGATTTTGTATTCGAAGCTATCGACCAGGGCCATCCAGCTGGCCTCGATGATGTTTTCGCTCACACCGACGGTGCCCCACACGTGATCCTCGGCGTCTTTGCTTTCGATGGTCACGCGGACGCGAGCAGCGGTGCCTGCGCCGCTGTTGATCACCCTGACCTTATAATCGACCAACTGGAGGTCGGCGAGGTTCGGGAACGAGGAGTCCAGAGCACGCCGCAACGCGGCATCGAGGGCATTGACCGGACCGTCCCCTTCGGCCACTTGCTCCTTGAGCACCCCACCGACTTTGACCTTGACTTTGGCTTGGGTGGTCACCTTGCCATGCCGATCCGTTTCGACGGTGATGGCGTAGTACACCCTTTCGAACCGGGGCTCATAAGTCCCAGAGCATTCCCGCACTAGCAGATCAAAACTGGCCTCCGCGCTCTCGAATTGATACCCCTGATTTTCCTTACGGACGACATGCTCCAGAATTTCGCTGAGTAGTCGCGGGTCGTTCTCTAGGCCCTGGCGTTTGAGGAAGCTGAGCACGTTGGCCCGGCCGGAGAGCTCGCTGACGAGAATTCGCCGGCTGTTGCCGACGGTTTCCGGATCAATATGCTCATAGCTGCTGGCCACGCGTGCAACAGCATGCCCGTGCATACCCCCTTTATGAGCAAAAGCGCTTTGGCCCACATAAGGCTGATGGGCGCGGAAGTTCATATTGGCCACGTCATAGACGAAGCGGCTCAGCTCGGTCAGGTGGACGACGCTCTCTGGCTTGAGGACCTCGTAACCGGCTTTCTTCAAAGACAAATTGGCCACTGTGGAGATCAAGTCCACATTCCCGCAGCGTTCACCGATTCCGTTGATCGTCCCCTGCACTTGCACTGCGCCGACATCGACGGCAGCCAGGGTGTTGGCCACGGCCAGATCACTATCGTTATGACAGTGGATCCCCACGGGAACATCGAAGGCCGCCAGATGGCTCATCGCCTCGGCGGTCAGCTCGCGAATTTCCTCGGGCAAACTTCCCCCGTTGGTATCACAGAGGACCACACAACTGGCCCCGGCTTGGGCGGCCGCGGCGATGGTCTGCCGGGCGTATTCGGGGTCGAGTTTCCACCCATCGAAGAAGTGTTCGGCATCGTAGATCACCTCACGGCCGGCCTGGACCAAAAAGGCAATCGTCTCACGGATCATTGCCAGGTTTTCTTCCTGAGAGACCCGAAGCACTTCGGCGACATGAAACGCGCTGGTTTTTCCAACGATGGTTAGGACGGGGGCCTGACAATCCAACAGGGCCTGCAAACCGGGATCGTTTTGGGGGTGGATTCCTTTACGGCGAGTCATGCCGAAGGCACACAGCTTGGCATGTTGGAGGTTGAGTTCGGTCAAAGCCTTCCGAAAGAAGGCGGCATCCTTTTCATTGCTAAACGGATAGCCACCTTCGATATAATCGAAGCCCAGTTGATCCAGACGAGCCGCGATGAGCAATTTATCCTGCAAGGAGAAGTTGACACCCTCACCTTGACTGCCGTCGCGGAGGGTGGTGTCGTAGACCTGGATGCGTCTCATCGGAGCTCTTGGGGTTGGAGTGTCACCTGCTCGAGGGAGTCGGACACAAGGCGGATCGTTTGGGTGATCTGGGTGGACTTTGATGCTTCGGGTCAGCCGCTTGTGGCGTTGGCTTGGCTTGCCTGCCCTGAAAGCCGTTCTTCCCGTGTGTGGTGTCAGGCACTGGAAGCCCAATCAAACAAAAAGCCCTGAAGCTTGGAGGGCCTCAGGGCGGTCGATGGTATTTGGAAAAGCAAACCGCTACCGAACCCTCAAGGCACCTGCGTCCCGAGAATGCTCACCAAGACAATAATCAGACGATGAATTGGTAAAGGCAAGTTCTTGTACGGGTTTGCGGGTTTTTGGATTATGTGATGGCAGACTTTTGGTCGACACTTTTGCAGTGTCTTCGGAGAATACGGGAAGTGGGAAGTTCTGTCAACGCACGGTTTCGACGGGCGTTGGGAGGCATTTTGTGGACGACTGGGGCCAGTTTTTGGGCATCTTGCTGAAATCGGCCTTGGCAAGCCGTTGCCCGGCGGCTTGAGCACGGGATATACTTCATCGAACGTTGCGGGCGTAACTCAGTGGCTAGAGTGTCAGCTTCCCAAGCTGAAAGTCGTGGGTTCGAATCCCATCGCCCGCTCTCCTCTCAAAAAGCGGGTGGCTCAGTGGTACGCCGATTTCGTCGCCTTGGACGAAAACGGCCGGTCGCCAACAACCCCCAAACCCGCACTTCATGCTGCAGATCCCAATCTGACCGTGGTTGTGCTGGCAGCGAAGTACTTGACCTCCGCTCGCGGGTACTACCGCAAGCACGGCCAACCTACCAAGCAAGTGGGCTGGATTCAGAACACCTGCAAAGTCCTGGCCAACATTTATGGCGCCATTCCCTCGCGAGAGTTTGTGCCCAAGCGGTTTCAGGACCTGCCAAGGCGACTGGTTGCCGGAGGAAAATCCTCTGCGAATTGGATCTCCTGCAAATCCTGAGCATCACGATCAGATACTGTCACTCAAATTCAGCATTTCGAGTGCTGAAGTTCTTCGGACTGCGAGCTTGCAATCTCCGAAAGAACCGGCTACCCTTCAAATTCATGGTGGCGCTTAGCGTTCCCCTGCACCACCACACGCCCCAACTTCCTCCAACCTAACCAACTGTCGAAGGCACACCCTATGTCCATCTCTGCCAAACTTTTGCGCATTGCGGCGATTGCGATGGCAAGCGTTCTGTTGGCCGCGGCGTCGAACGCTCAGACCATCAATCTGTCATCTGCAACTGCGGATGTGAACCAATCTAGCTTTGCCATCGGCAACTCGCTCATCGACAATGGGGCTGGGTGGGCCACCTTGGGTTCGCCCGCCGTCGGTATCTACACGACAAATACGCCCGTCGGTCTGTTCGGTTCCGATGCCACCCTCTCGTTCTCGCTTGATCACGCGGACAGTTGCTGCAACGATCATCAACTGGGCCACTTCCGCCTGTCCGCCACCAGTGACCCGATCCCGTCAGCGGCCGGGAGTTGGACCGTTTTGAATCCCACAAGTGCCGTCTCAACCGGCGGCGAAACGATGACGATCAATCCGGGCGTTGGACCTGCCAGTTCGGTGTTGGTGACTGACGACAATCAGAGCAGGCAGCTCTACACGGTGCAGGCCCCCGTCACCGCGGCAGGGTTTGCCGATGGCGTGACTGGGTTCCGACTGGAGATCTTTGACGTTCCCGGTAACGGACTTCCCACCAACGGGCCAGGGACAGCGAGTAACGGCAACTTCGTTCTCACTCACTTCTCGGCCGACCTTGCCTTGGAGGAATCTCCGTTTGGTCCAGCCACCAACATCGCCGTGGCAAATCACAGCTTCGAGGACGGACCGAGCGTTCCATCTCCACCCGGATTCTCCAACGAACTGCCGGTTGACTGGCAGGCTGTTGTCGCTGGCGGCGGCGGACGGATGACGGATCTTCGCCCCGAACTGACCACCAGGCCGGATGGCACAGCGACCCACGCGTGGTCGAATGGGAACGACCTATTCCAAGTGACTGGCGAAACGATTCAGGCTAACACGCTCTACACGCTGAGCGTTGACGTGGGCGCTCGCGGTGACTTGGATGCACCCGCTGAGATTCGACTTGGAGCCGGAAGCACCTTCAACACGAATTTGCTGGATGCCATGTTCCTCAGCGACCCCACCCCGTCCCGTGGCACATGGGAAACTTGGGAATACAGCGTGTTCATTGATGACGCCAATCCCTTCATCGGCGAGCTGTTGCGGATCGAACTGCTCGGTCTCGGCATCCAACCACAATTCGACAACGTGCGCCTGACAGCCCAATCTCTCACGGTTATTCCCGAGCCAACATCGGTCGCCCTCTGGTCCCTGCTGGGAGTTGGTCTGGCGGGCGTTGGCTCCCGGACGCGACGAAACAACCACCAATCCTCAGATAAGTTTCCGACCTAAGGCGACCAACGGAAGCCCGGATTGCCTGTCGTTCCTCAGCGAGGTCGTCGAGAACTTTTCAGGGAATCGATCAATTCCCAGGCAATACGTACGCGACCCGCGACTTGACCTGATCTCGGTTGCCAATCGCCCGGCTGCCAATTCTCAGGCCGCCATTCCCTCTCCCGGCCATTTCGCACTCAAGCCCTCATCCCCAATGGTTTTGGGGATGAGGGCTTTTCCTCGCCGTACCGTTGCATCGGCGTATTCTCCTATCCGACAAGGGTCAGAATCGCTTTGATACGAGTTTGTGGCGATTGATCCCAAGCTGAAAGTCGCGGGTTGGAATCCCATTGCCGACTCTCCTCCTCAACAACCAATCCGCGAATACCTGCCGCAAGTCGTCGCTCGCGGGCTCAGCTCGGAGGGCCTGTTGGAAATCTGACTCGGTATTCATGTGGCGTATTCGGCGTTCCCCTCAGCTCCGCCTGTTCGCTTCAGCTGGTCAGCCCTTTTTGCGGGTTCGGCTCCGCCGGCCGTTTGGGCTTCCTGCTTCCGCTCTCGGCTCCACCCACTGGCTCGGTCCTTCACTCGCTGGACGGCACTGCGGCCAAACGAAAGCCCAGGTGGACGACGCGAAGCGCCGGGGAACTCCAGCTGCGGGTCGACGAACGGCAGTCCCTGGCGGAGTTGATCCAGCTTCCGCCTCGGTACACCCGGTACGAGCCCGTCCCAGGCCCCTGAGGATCCGACGAGGAGCTTTTTCGGTAGTAGTTTCTGCCGTACCAATCCAAGCACCACTCCCAGACGTTTCCATGCATGTCGAACAGCCCAAAGGCGTTGGGTGGATAGGAACCCACTGCTGATGGCCGGCCCAGATGCCTAGCGTAGTTGGCCAGCTCCGTCGTTAACTTCTCTCCGAAATGAAACGGCGTACTGGTCCCTGCCCGGCAGGCATATTCCCACTGGGCTTCCGTTGGCAGCGTGTAACTCCAGCCCGGCTCTTGCTTGCTGAGGCGTTGACAAAACTCCATGGCCTCCTCCCAGTTGACCCGCTCCACCGGAAACCCGCTGGTGTCCCAATCAGCAACAGTCTCAGCCTCGATTGCACCTGAGGCGAAGGCACTTGGATTGGATTGCATCACCTGCTGATACTGCTGCTGGGTCACGACACTCACCCCCAACCAAAAACCCTCAGTCAGCGATACCTGGTGTTGGTGCTCGTTGGCCCGATGGCCTGGCTCGTTCTCAGCAGAGCCCACCAGAAAGGTTCCTGCGGGAATCCAGGCCAGCTTCATACCAATGCTGTTGATGAAGAACGGTCCAACGGGAGCAAGAGGTTCGATGGCTTCAGGGGAAGGCTGACCGACCAGCCATTGAGACCAAGAACGCTGCGGTTTCGGCGGGTCGAGTAACTGCCGTAACCGGTTCTCCACCTGCTGCCGGTTGGGCACATCGACCCGCCTGAGCACATCGGTCAGCCGCAGAAGCTCAGCGCGAGGGTCTCCCTTCTGCTCCAACCAATCCGCGAATACCTGCCGCAAGTCGTCGCTCTCGGGGTCTTTGAGAAGAGCCTGCTGGAAGTCTGACTCGGTATTCATCACAGGCGCCACAAGTGCAAGGGTGGTCACCTCGTTGATTGTCGTTTGCGGATCAACGGGATCAATTTGACAACCAGCCCTGACTGATCGAGACCGAACAATCAACTCAACAGCAGTCGGATCACTGCTGCGATGCCCCAGCCTCCTGTTCCATGAACGCCCGGGCTCGGTCTTCGTTCTCAAGCCGCCGCTGCCAACGCTTGAGCACTTGGTTTCGGCTGGCTTTTTGCAACTTCTGGGCAGCGGTTTGTTGCCGCTGGGCTTGGCTCTTCAAGGGAGTCACTTCCTTGGTTAGCATCGCTTTGGCTTCGCGGAAGAGTCTATGCGCTTCTTGAGCACCTTTGGCATCTTGTACTCTAGAAAGCTGCTGACGAATCGGTGCCAGCTTTGCCAGCGCAGTCTGGCTGGACGGGGCTGTCCCTGGGCCCGCTTCGATTTGAAGGATGAGACTCTCCAAACTCAGCAAACGTCCCTGCAGGCGGGCCGCACTCTCTTGGCACTGAGCGAGCGTTGCTGAGGTCCCCGGTGCAGGCGTCCGACGTGCTGGCTGGTCCAGTCGGGCGAGGAGCCCAAGCAGTTGATCAGCGGCTTTGGTCGTCCGCTGGGCTCGGACAAACTCGTCAAGGCTTGCCAGATCCACAGGCAGCTCGGCAAGTTGGCGGCGGAATCGGGAGCGAAAATCTTCCGGAGGATTTCGGAAGTCTTCTACTTCATCGATTCGCGGGAGTCCTCGAATGATGCTGTGGTCCCAGCTCCAGAGGGCACGCAAGGCCGCACACCGTAGTCGGGCGGTTCCTTCCGGGCCCAAAGCCCAAGAAAGCATAATCTCGGCAGACGCCCCGGCTTCTCCGCCAGGATTCAACGCCACCACACACCAGTCGCTGTTGCGGACCGGCTTGTTGAGGATTCGAACCAACTTCTCATCCTTGACTGGGTCCAGATCGGTGCACAGCTCCTGCGCCTGTCGGTAGGCCTCCGGGGTCGGAAAGATCAACTCCAACAAAGCCTGTTGATAGAACTTACGATTGGCTTTGGCATTGGTAAAAAGAGACGCATACAAAGCGCCTGCCGGCTTGGTCACCCAATCCAAGGGGGTTGGCCAGGTGTCATCCTCCGCTTCACTGGAGGGATCCGCATCGATCTCCAAAAAGACGACCCCCCGTCGACGCAGTTGGCTGATCACCTCCGCGGCATCCGGGTTTCCCAGAGCAGCCACTCGATCAATCGACCTCAAAAGGTAATACACCGAATCAATCCCGGTATTATCGACCAAGCCCGCATCCAGGGTATTGATCGTCTCCTTGGGAGCGTGAGAATCCTTTTGTCCCAAATGCAATTGGCTGACACGAAACCCCCAAGGAAAATTCGACGACAAACGAACGGCCCTGGCCAAGGAGATCTCTCCCGGACCGCCTTCCCACTGTGCTGAAAGCGACGTGGGAAGCTGCAACCGGGGCACCCGTAGCTCCAGCGGAAGTTCCGGCCGACCGGGCAGCGGACGATCCACACGAGGACCTTCAGAATCCTCTGATCCCGTCGACGGGAGACTCAAGTCCGCCAGCCCATCGGAGAGCAACTGCCGCTCGAGGGCCGGAAAACCAATCATCAACCGCCGCGGATGGTCGATATCGGCGACATTAAAGATCACCGCCGGACGCCTCTGCGGATGCTGATAACGATCTTGGCCAAAGCCCCCCGCTTGGCCATGATCCCCCCATTGAAATTCATCCTCCCAAAAGGCCAACAAAGCATCGCCACGACTGAGCGACCAATAGTTGGCTCCGCGAATCAAAGGGGCTAAAAAATTGGTCGACATATCGTCCACAGCAGCCGACTCAGCCAACCAGCTCAGGTGCAGATCAACTGCCGCATTGGGCTGAGTCTCGTCAGCGGCGAGCTTTTGTGCTTCCAACCAACGCAGGATCAGAGGACGGGCGTTTCGCAAAGAATGGGACTCTGCAGCCCACTTTTGCATGTTCCGCTTCAGCTCACGGAGGTTCAGATGCCGAGGAGGTCGGTTCGCCGAGGGCTGGCAATCTCGGGCGACAAAGTGTGCCGTGGCTAAACTGCCACCGGAGACGCTGCTGATCAGCAGAATCTGATCTCCCCAGCTCCGCACCGGTCGCCCCTCCACGCCCGAGCTCTCCGGCGGCTGGTCGTCTTCAGGACCCAAAGAATCCGAGTCTCCCGGACTCGGCCCCAGATCCTCGGTACTCAGATCCTCAGTACTCAGATCCTCGGTACTCAGATCCTCGGTACTCAGATCTGCTGATTTCAGCCTCATCGGGGTCCGGGCTAAAGCTTCATAAGCCAGCATGGTGAAGATCGCCGCACGTGAACCGCCACCGCTGGCAGCGACAATGACCACCGGCTGATCCTCTGGCATTGTCTTGAGGCGTTTCTTCAGGTAGGTCACCATGCCCGGCGTTTGCTTGGTCTGATCGAACTCTGGCGGAGATTCTTTGCCGATGCGATCGGGAGCTTCGAGGGTCATCGCCAAGACGAGGACCACCACAGTCAGCGTCCGCACGGGCACCAGCGTATGGCGGTAGAGATAGTCCAGAGAAGAGGCCAGCACTAAGAGAGCGGACAGAAGCGAAACGGCCGTCCAAACCGTGTAGATTCGATAATCCAAATGGGAGGTCCACTCAGCCCCGACCCACAGGACCTCAGCGATCAGAGTGCTGCTGGCCCACCAAGTCGCTGTCCGGCCGACCACACGCCAGCCCAGATTCTCTCGCAAGTCCTCTTGTCGGAGTCGCTGCCAAAGTGCCGGCGCAATCGCCCAAAATCCCAGCGTTACACATAAGTATCCCATCCCCCGACAAAACGCCCCGGCCAGCAGATAGGAATCCCCCTGCATCGGTTGAGGACCCGTCCCAATCGCCACCAAGCCAACACAGAAGAAAATCACCCCAACACCGGCCAGCCGGGCCGGCTTCAAACCACGCAAGGGCGACTCCAGCCAACCGGCCGCCCAGCGACTGGGAGCGGTCAACACCTTGCCAATGCGTTTGCTGGAACTCCAGTCCCAGGGAAGAACTCCCCAAGGAGCCGAGGCGAAATACCAAAGAACGACCACAAGAAACAGGAGATACTCCACCGGATGATACCAAGGATCAGGTGGCGGCAATCGCCAAACGACGTTGGCGACTTGTTGGACCTGAAGCAAGACCAACAAGGCAACACCACCTGCAAGAATCACAAACAGATGCTCGGCGACCAAATCTTTGATCAAGCGGCATCCCGCCTCAACACTCCACGTCCCCGGCTCGGGCGATGTTGGCTCGGGCGATGTTAGCTCAGGTGATGTTAGCTCAGGTGACGACGACGTGTCCGGCGCCGAGGTCTCCGTTGCCGAGGCCTCACCAGAAGGCGTCGAGGATGGTGTGTGTTGATCTGCGGGATCTGGTCGCCGGTCGAGTTGGGGAGACTGAGAGGTCTGTGGTTCGTTGCTATTCACGGAAATCCTCTTCAGGTGTGCGTTCTGAAGATCAACACCGCCTCCCAGTGATCCATCGACGCAACAGGACGCGCTGGTCCCCTTGGGCGATTTCACCGTTCCGATCAGCGATGCGGAGGGTCGATTTCAGCTCAGGAATTCTACGATGTGCTTTAGACTCACCAATTAAAGGGGTCCCGAAGCGAGGAAATCAAGAGAAGGGGTTCGCCCAAGGACCTCAAGCTGCCTTCACGCTGGTGTCCCCGGCAGTCGCTCACAGGCTCCCTTGATTGCAGGGAGCTCCAAGAAGTTGGGGTCGACTCGCAGCAATAGTCTGTCCTCCCCGACGGACCCTTGCCTGGTCTCCTGGCTGGCCAACCTCTCGCGACCTGTTCACAGCACTGCCACCCAAAGGCCGTTGCCCACAGACATTCAGAAGAAAAGCAAAAACCAGGCTGATCTTCCTTTCAGCCAGCAGATGCGGCTCGTCCCTGCACGGCTCAAGCACCTGCTCCGAGCTCTGGGGTTGGTTGTTGTTGGGAAACCGGCACAACCACCATAACTGCAGGTTATAGCAACCCTGGCTTAGCCCAGCAACGGCCTTTCGGGGGCAGGAGAGAAGGGAATGGAGTTCGGGCGGTTGGAAGAAGGGAGGGGCCAACCGCCAGATCAAGGGGGGTTTGGGTGTGGGCAGAATTGTGGCCGTGCAGAGCACGACTGGGCGGTTTGGCCGCTGAGTGCGGAGAGGCCGGGGGTTTACTGATTGTCTAGGCTGGCCACCTGACCATCGCGGCGGTTGCCCAAATGGCGATGCGTGTTCAGCTCGATACTGAAGTTGATCAAGTGCACTGACCCATCACACATGACCATATTGAAGCCGGCCACATGGGCACTGCCGAAGGGTTTGGAACTAGCGAGTCCTGGTCGATCTTGCCGAGGTTGGAAGTGTGCCCAGCGAGCGTTGTCCTCGTTGAAGCCGATGTACATGTTTTCGTTATCGCCCAGGTCATACCCATTCTCATAAGAGTCGGGGTTGAGATACTTCTCTCCAATGAGGTAGGTGTTGCTGGATCCATCGCGAATGGCCGAGACACGGATCTTGCTCATGGGGAAGTTGATCCCAGTGGCACCGAAGCTTCGAGCGGTGCTAGCCTTCTCACGCGCGGTCTCACGGTCAATGGGATCGCTCGGGCCACAATCGGAGTTGCCGCAGTGACTGGACCAGAGCCCCATGTTGCCAGGATGGGCGACCACATCACCACCGTTGATGCCGTAGTCAGTCCTGGCGACACGATCGACGCGATCAAAATTGGCAGTCAGGCCCCGGTGCTCGAACGTCTCCGGCGGCCGCCGGGAGGGGCAATTCAACAGAGGCACTGGGGTCTGCACACGTCGGGTCGTTTGCTCTCGAAGAGCGTCGCCGGTGAGACCTTTGCCCAGATCGAACAGGGCCTGCTGTTCCATCATCGGCAGCAGGACGTAGACCCAACCACCAGGCTGAGTTTCCGCGAATCCACGATCGGGCTCGCCAACCCATCCCCATCCCCAGCCACCGGTTGGGAAGTGCCTTTGTGTGTTTTCATGATTCAGTGCCGCCAGCCCCATCTGCTTGAGGTGATTCTTGCACTGCAGCGTTCGGGCAGCCTGCCGGATGCTCTGCACCGCCGGCAGTAAGAGGGACATCAGAATGCCGATGATGGTGATGACGACCAAAAGTTCAACGAGTGTGAACCCAGTGCGTGCCTTGTGAAGCATGTCGGTTGCCTCGCCTCGGGAGAAACGGTGGACCGCCAGAAACAATGACGCTTGGTATGATTGGCCCTTATCAAGAACAACTCTGTGAAGAAGTACCTTTGTGAAGAAGTACCTCTGTGAAGAAGTACCTTTGTGAAGATAAGAGTACGCCTCTTGCCGCACCGCATCCAACCTCTCGGGATGGACATCGAGGATGATGCGAGGTATGAACGGATGTTCTCCAATCGCTTTGAGACCTATTTCCTTGTGTTACACCTGTGGGAACTCTCAAACAAGACGAAGTCCAGCTCACTCCGCGCCCGTTCGGGTAGGGCATGCTATACCCCCCGGGTAAGATCTGGTTGAGCGTCGCGTTGGTTTTGGGCCAACCAATCGGAGGCGTGAGCCAACGCAGTCCAACGGCAACCAATGGTTTCCGGCGGCTCAGGTTTTTTTCTCCAGTCGGATGTGTTCGATTTCGTTAGTGACCATCCAGTCGAGCCAGGCTTCTTGCTCTTCGGTCAGTTCGATTTCGGTTTTGTTTTCGCTATCCAAGGGCGAGACCAATTCGACGGTCAGGTCCTCGACCCAACGTCTGGCGTCTTCCAAGCGAACCCAATACTCCTGGAGCCCAAGCTTGTCGGGGACATCGTCCTTGCCAGCTGGAGTCATGAAGTACGTGACCTCCATGCGAAATCGATCGGGCATCTCAAAGGGCGGCAGCTCCGGCTTGGCCACCGCGTAGACCAGCATGGTCATAGGACTGTCAGCTCCTCTCGGGACGGCCAGGGTTCTTGCAGGCAAAAGCGTGTCTCTAAGGCTGAGCCAGGGTAACCGCCCCGTCACAGGCTGGGCCAACAAGAGTAGCGTATTTTGCTAAAGCCCCGGTTGAGTATCGCGGTGTGATCGGTTGGAAATCGGCTCGACGTTTCTGCAACTCTTCGTCGGAGAGCTCGACGTTGATGGAGCGGTTTTGCACATCGACGGTGATGATGTCACCATCCTGGAGCAACCCGATCGGCCCGCCCACATAGGCTTCTGGGCCGACATGGCCGATCATCAGGCCACGAGTCGCCCCACTGAAACGCCCATCGGTCAGCAGACAGACTTCGTACCCGAGACCTTCACCGACGAGAGCCGCGGTGACCGCGAGCATCTCTCGCATCCCTGGGCCACCTTTGGGTCCCTCGTAGCGGATGACCACCGTGTCCCCGGCCTGAATTCGCCGGTTACAGACGGCGTTGAAGCATTCTTCCTCTGAGTTGAAGACTTTAGCCGGACCGCGATGCTGCAAACGAGTCACTCCAGTGGATTTGATGAGACAGCCTTCGGGGGCGAGATTGCCCCGCAGGACCACTAAGCCGCCGGACAAGGAGAGCGGCTTGTCAATGGGAACGACGATATCTTGATCGCCCGGCAGGGAGACTTCAGCGAGATTCTCCGCCATGGTTTTGCCGGTGACTGTAAGACAATCGCCGTGAAGCAACCCGGCATCCAACAAGACTTTGAGCACCACCGGCACACCGCCGAGCTTGGCCATATCATAAGCGGTGTAACGTCCGCCGGGCTTGAGGTCGGCGATCGTTGGTGTCTTGGAGCTGACACGATCGATATCGTCCAGGGTGATTCTCAGACCGCACTCGAAAGCGATTGCCGGCAGATGCAAGCCGACGTTGGTGCTGCCACCGGTGGCAGCTGCGACTGCGATGGCGTTTTCGAAGGCCTCGCGTGTGAGGATCTGCCGAGGACGGATGTCTCGATCCAGCAACTGCATCACTGCCTGTCCGCTTTGGACGGCGAATTCGTCTCGGGATGTGTCCTCGGCCGGCAGAGCGCCGCTGCCGGGCAGTGCGATTCCCAGTGCCTCGGCAACACAGGCCATGGTGTTGGCGGTGAACTGCCCACCGCAGCTTCCGCCACCGGGACAGGCGACGCTTTCCAGCTCATAAAGTTCGGCGTCGGTGAGCTTGCCGGCGGCATGAGCCCCCACGCCCTCGAAGACATCTTGGACGGTGACATCCCGGCCTTGGAATTTGCCGGGCATGATGGTGCCGCCGTAGAGGAAGACCGCTGGCAAATTCAGCCGGGCCATGGCCATGATGGTGCCAGGAAGGCTTTTATCGCAGCCGGCCAAGCCAACGATTGCATCGTAGCAGTGAGCGTTCATCATCAGCTCAATGCTGTCGGCGATCACCTCACGGCTGACCAGCGAGGATTTCATCCCCTCGTGGCCCATGGCGATACCATCACTGACGGAAATGCTGACAAACTCTCGCGGGGTCCCGCCGTTTTCTTGGATCCCCCGTTTGGCAGCCTGAGCTTGGCGGTCCAACGTGATATTACACGGGGTCGCCTCATTCCAGGTGCTGGCAACGCCCACCAACGGACGTTTGAGATCTTCGTCGCCCAGGCCCATTGCGCGAAGATAAGAACGAGCTGGGGCACGCTGGGGCCCTTCGGTGACAGTTTGGCTGCGGATCTTACGAATGGTCATCGGTTCGGTTGTGAAATGAAGCGGTTGTCGAAATCGAGCGGTTCAGTGAGCTAATGGGTTGAATGAGCTGAGGGGTTTTCGGCCGAGCGGTTGGAGTCAGTTTGATTGAGTTTGGTTTCTGAAGCCTGGAAAGGGCGGGAGAGCTGTTGTGCAACACCAGTTGACAACCTACTGGTTCGGGGCTCAGCCGCCTACTCAGCGAATGGGGAATTTCTCCGAGAGGTGCCAGGACGACCTCAGAGACGGTCAACCGATCTGTCACCAACAGATTCGTTCTAAACAAACATTCACCAGCGATCCAGCGGGGGATCAGTTTTGGCCCACAACGAACCTCCACGCTGATAATCTGAGGTCTCGGTTTGGCCGGCGATGCCCATCCAGTCCGCCAAGCTCCAGGATCCTCCGGCAGGTCACGTCTTCCGCTGGGGCAGGTGACACTCCCGGCGAGCAAGACGTTCGTGCAGCAGTGTCATGTCCGGGATTGTCAGGTTGGCTTGGCTCGGCTGGTTTCTCCATGGGAAACTCCGAGATGGAGGATCGCTTGCTTTTGAGCCCGCGGTCGGTTGATTTGGGGTGATGGCCTCGGTTGATTTGGGTCTTCACTTGATCGAGACTGATTGGCTGAAAGCCATACCCATCGTAGCCTACAGGCAACGGCCTAGGTATTCGGGCTCGCATATTCTCGAAGGTTCTCCATCGGTGATTGGACGTCGATCCCCGATGGTGGCTGCCGTCTGTTTGGGTCCTGTCTCGGTCGAGACTGATTGGCTGAAAGCCATACCCATCGTTGCCTACAGGCAACGGCCTAGGTATTCGGGCTCGCAGATGCTCAAAACATTTGGTTTGGTTGAGCCGAGCTCCCGGTGACCCTCGGATTGAGTTTTGTCTCGACTGGGAGAGGACACAATCCAAAGGCGGCCAAAACCCTGGATCGGACCTTCACGGAAGCACTTTGCTCGGTGAGGGACCACATTCGGTGGCCTTGGTTCTGCACGCGGTAGAAATGGTTTGGCCCCGAAACTACTCTTAGGTTTTTGTTAGGTTGGTCGAGCCGAGCGGGTCTCGATGAGGGTGCTGGTGGCTCTCTTGGGGTTCGGCTCGGGGAGATCGTGTGCTCCAGGGAGATCACTGATGCTCAGTCACGTGCGGATTGGAAGCTCTTGGATCGCTCCGCTGGCGGTGGGGCTGATGCTGGCTTCTGGGGCCAGTGCGGCCCAACAATCGAGTGATCACTCTTCCCAGCAAAAAGGCTGGACTCGCCATTGTATTGATGATAGTTCTCGCGGGGCCGATGGAGTGCGTTTGGCCGATGCCAACGGAGATGGCCGGCTCGATATCAGCACCGGTTGGGAGGAGGGAGGCTGCGTTCGCGTCTATCTCCATCCCGGGCCTGAGAAAGTCCGCCAGCAATGGCCGGCGGTGACAGTCGGCCAAGTCGGCAGCCCGGAGGACGCTGTCCTGGTGGATCTGGATGGCGATGGGGCCATGGATGTGGTCAGCAGTTGCCAAGGGCAGACCAGACAACTGTGGATTCACTGGGCTCCGTCCGATCCAGCCGACTATCTTAACAGTGGCAAGTGGACCACTCAGCCGCTGAGCCGAGCCGGGCGTGCAGCCTGGATGTTCTGCTTACCGCTGCAAATCGACGGCAAGTTCGGGATGGACTTGGTGGTCGGATCCAAGGGAAAAGATGCCCAAATCGGCTGGCTGCAGGCTCCAGAAAATCCGCGAGACGCAAACGCTTGGCGATATCACCGGCTGCAACCAGCCGGTTGGATCATGTCCTTGCAAGCTCATGACCTCAGCGGCGACGGTCTGCTAGACATCCTTGCCACCGATCGTAAGGGAAAACATCGTGGCTGCCTCTGGTTGGAGCACCCAGGCCTGGAGAATGTCACCCAAGCGTCCGCCTGGAAAGTTCATCGAGCAAGCCCTTACCAAGCTGCCGAGCCAATGTTTCTGTGGAGAAAAGAGTTGCCCGGTTGCTCGTTGTTGACTTATGCTGATGCCCAGGCCGGGCTTGTCTTGTTGGAACATCCGTTTCCTCGTCCGAAGATTGACGACCACCCCGAGAAGCGGACTCACTGGTTCCAGAAGAGTTTGCCACTGCCGGAGGGAGCGGGGAGAGGAAAGGCTGTTGCGGTGGGCGACCTGAACGGTGACCAACAGCCGGAGGTGGTCATCTCTTGTGGAAAAGCCGAAGGGAAAAAATTTGGCATCTTTGCCTGCCCGTTGCCAATGACTCGAGAGGCACTGCAACGCTGGTCGGAATTGACTCCCATCACACACATCAGCGGTCCGCAAGGCAGTAAGTTTGACCGGCTGGAACTGGTGGATCTCGACGACGATGGCGATCTGGATGTCCTCACCTGCGAAGAGCGGGAAAACCTCGGCGTGATCTGGTACGAGAACCCGGCGATCAGCCGCTAAGGGTTCCCCCAACAGCAGCATGTCTCCGGGTGAACTGTTGCCTGGATGGACTTCAGTTTGGCTCGGGATGCCGCCATATGGATGTCCGCGAGTCCGGCGGAGATCTTCTCAGTCCTCAAGACACTCAGGAGTTGCTAGAACAGCTCAGCCAGAGAATCACCGGTCAAGAAGGTGAGTTGGACGCTCAGAGCCGGATGGTTCTCACCTTGTTGCAAACTGTTCTTCAGAAGTTGCAGAAGTTGCCAAAGAACTATTCGGCCACCGGCCCCCGAAAGCCTGGCTCGGTGCTGACGGTCGGTCACTTCAGCCCCCACGGGACGGACCTCTGGACCTTCAACCAGGCAGATTTTCCTTGGCGTGATACGCGAAAGCCGCTGACCATCCTCGACCATGTGGGCGGTCGGCCGTTCTTTGTGGCCGCCTGGCGTGGTCCCCAGCAAAACCACTGGGGCGGTCGCTGGACGGTGGTGCTGGAGATGTCCACGGTGGTGGTCGATTCGATCGTTGAGTTGGCCAAGCTGTTTTCCGCGACCCAAGGGGAGCCCTGGGACCCAGACGACGTGCAGGTCAAGGAAGGCATGGCTGTGTTGAACGATTTTCGAGAACTCATGCGGGGATGGGCGAAGACAACACGTGGGCCGCCGGCGGCGGCGTTGGCCGATAGTCAAACAGCTTGGGTTGTCGGCCCAGGCAGTTCGGTGACCATCACACCTGGCGAAGATCCCGAGCCAAACACAGCCAAGCAACCCAAAGCCAGTCCGAGCAACAAGCCGGTCAACCCGAAGGATCAGCCGAGCAGGTCGTCAAGATCCCCATTCCGGAACCCGCCTTGGTCTTCTCCGTCAGCGATTTGGCAAAGCTGAGGCAAGCCTGAACGTAGTACAAAAGAGACATCGACGTCTTTTTGGGGAAGTTTCGTCAGGCGGCCATCCGTGCCAATTCCGAAGAAGGCGCCGAGCAGGTCGCCGCTGAGATCCCCCAGGCGGTGCCGTGGCCGCAGAGTCGGCGGGTTCCCCAAGGGACGCTTTTTCATGACGTCATCCCCCTTCCTGAAGAGTTCACCGAGA
>CAZYKP010000073.1:0-43847 GCA_964648025.1 uncultured Pirellulales bacterium
GCACCATGACTTCGGCTCCACAACATAGTGGATTGCCGGATGCTTTTCGGAGAGTTTCTGAGTGCGAACGTTTGTTTGCCCGATTCTCGAGAGTTGGGAAACGCATTGCTCGTCAGAATTGGTGAGTCCGCTGTTTATTGATTCCCTGAAGTGTCCTCGACCACGTTGGAGAGCAACGACTGAGGATCCGGCCTTCCGGTGGGACCTCTGGCTGCCCCAATCAGTGCAACAGGCAATGAGGGGCAGACCGAAAGCCCTGGGGCGGAAACGTTTCTGAGTCTCAACCTCTGAAGGCAGATCCTCCAAAGTCGACTTCAAAAACAAAATCTTTCCGCGCATGCAGTCAGAGAACGTCCCGTTGTGAACAGACCCGATAGAAATTCAAAGAATGAACTGGTTGGCAGACCCAATCGGGACCAATGACCGCCGTGTTCAAGATCTACCAGCCACAACATCTGTTGAGAACGCCCTGCGTCGCGTTCCAGCTCAGATATTTTCCGGCGGAATGACGAGACTCGCGTCGGCTATGTGCTGACCTTACCTACGGTGCCCTTACCCTAACAAACGACCTGTTGTCAGAATCTTTCGCTCCAGTCGGGTGAGTTTTTAGTATTTTCTCAATTGGAGAGGCTCTTCCCTGCCAAAGCCCTACTGACCTTCGGAGAAGTTTTCGACCAAAGGGCTTTCCGTCTGCCCTTGTTTGTGATGACCTCAAGGGGGCAGCCTGAGGCACCACAGCAAGCCCGGATTGCCGAACGAAACGCCCCGCTTCGTCGAAGACTTTTCAGGGCATCAGTAATAACCTGTCTGGCCAAGAACCTAGTGGTCGGTTTCCTTCTGATTTGGCAGTTGGTTCTCGTGGAATCGGGGGATTCACGTCCAACCGACTGCCAAAATCAACCGACTGCCAAAATCATAGGAAACATGGCACTAGGAACTGGACACTCGGAGTAATGCAGCCGCGTCATCTCTGTTACAAAACTCCTCCCCGGTCACGAATTCGTCGTGAGGACAGCTCCGTGAAATGGTCTGCTGGAGTGTGGTTGGCGGGATGCTCCAGCCTGTCCTGTCCTTGTCCGGTGAAGAGGATCTTCTCAAGGAATTCGCAACTGTGCGGAAGATCAGTTTCGCATACGACACAACAATGTCGTGTGAAAGGCCGACAAGGCTGTGTGTGAACATGCGGAAAATGGGTGGGAAGATTGATCGAGTTGGGCAACGGTTCTCGGCCAACTGCCGTCAGTCGGTGGATGTGTCCGCTGGTTGTTGCCTCGGTTGGTGCCTACGGTGACCCCTTGAGCTGAGCTCAGCCGGCCGCACCGTCGGGCTGACGCCTCGCCCTGGGCCCGCCGATTGTGGACGCTCCGCCGACTGTTCTGAGGCTCACACAAAGCCCAGCGTGCAGACTGGACCGAATGCCTTCCGTGGCATCCCTGAGCAAACCCGAGAGCTTGTGGTTTGGGATCGGTTGTTCGAACGAATGCCCTGGATGGAGGTACCGGTCGGACAACACGTCAGCCCCAAGGGAGACCGATCATCCTGTTCAGCGTGGTTCTCCTGAAAAGCGTCGTCAGACTAACGCTTTTGCCGGAAATAAAACGTTCCTCGCTTATTACTAGTGATAATATCTAATAGATTATCACCATTGACATCGGCGACCTGAAATTGGGTGCCCACACCGCTGTGATTGTCAACCAAGTGAGATTTCCACTGGGGCTGACCATCGGCTGTGGGCTGAAACTCATACCAATACAAGACGGGCTGGTCGTTACCCCCGGGATCGCGTCCGTTGTGGGCCCACCATCGTTTGCCGGTGACCACATCAGGAAGACCATCTGAATTGATGTCGGCAAACTCCAACGAGTGTGTCTGCGAGAAGCGACGATCGATCTCGTGTCGTTTCCATCCTTTGTTGGTTTGCTCATGCCACCAGAGACCGTAGTGGTGGGCGCTCGAGCTGAGCACATCACGGTCTCCGTCGCCATCAAAGTCATAAGAGTACATATGAGCACATCGCGGATTCAGGTTGGCTGGATGAAAAGTCCAAGGGCCACTTTTGGGGTCAGCCGGGGCTTCCCACCAACCATCCGGAACAATCACATCCGACCGATCGTCCCCGTTGACATCTCCCAAACCCAGACCGTGGTAAAACCGCCCGATGGCAGGGGCACGCTTCTGCTTGACCTGCTCGGCGGTGCTGATGGGGTAAAGGGTCCACAACGCGTGAGGATCGCTCGGCTGCCGTTTGGCAAAGGCCATCGCACCCCCTTCAACGCCCATCAGTAGCTCTTTCTGTCCGTCACCATCGAGATCGACGTACTGGGGGCTCTCGTTTCCTGTCACTGACACGCAGTTGTGGCGTTTCCACAGGCCTCCCTTCTCGGCAGGATTCTCCAACCACCAAGTCTCCTTGCCCGGGAATCCAACGACGATCACATCAGTCCAGCCGTCACCATTGAGGTCATCAGCAAAACAACTAAAGCAGTTGCTGTAGCCCTTAGGCTTGTATTCGCTCGGCTTGGAAACCATGGGGACAAGGGTCCAGTCGGGCGCCTGGAAGTAGACATCGCCAGCAGCAATATCCATCTGCCCGTCGTGATTAAAATCTCCGACAGCCACCCCCTCGCTGCGGAACTTGTCATCCACCTGCGTCTTCTCAAAAGAGATTTCCTCACCGCTGACCGGTGCAGATTGGCCCGGTGCAGATTGACCCGGTGCGGATTGACCCGGTGCGGATTGACCCAGTGCGGATGTGTTTGGAAATGGCTGAGCTGCCCACATGGCCTTCGGCCACCCGAAGAACAAGGTGAGAAATCCAACGGCGACCAGCAGAATCCGTGTCATCGAGAATCTCCTTTGCTGTGCAACATGTTGAGGATGTTCGTGAAGTCTCAACTTCAGTGGAACAAAACGGCCAGGTCTGTCGGCCAACCGGCCAAGTATACCGAGGCCTTCAAACTCCGTCCGAGACTGTGCCCACCGGAGAAATCATCCCTCATCCAGAAATTCAAAGACTTGTTGTTATGTGCCAGTCATGGACCAACTATCAGCAAGCCAAATAACATAAAATACAATGAAAAAACATCTCCAGCAAGCTGGGCAAAGCATTGCAGTTGCTCACAACAGCGGAAACACTCCAGTGAGGGCCAACACACCTCGAAGGCCGTCCATCTGCGAGCTTCTGGCGTGTTGCTGCTTGAGTTCAGGTCCCTGATACTTGCAAGGGTCACCAATCCGACCAATCTGTCCTCGACGCTGACTGAGCCTCAGACAAGTTGTCGACCGGGGGGCAACTGGCTGGCCTTGTTTGTGCTGACCAAAAACGGAGGCAGCCAGAGGCACCACCGGACGCCCGGAGAGTCGGACGTTGCCCAAATGACGTGCCCGAGAACTTTTATGCCCTGCCTGTGACCTTTCATGACCTGCTTGAGAACTGTTCAGGGAATTTCTAGCTTTGAGTCGTCAACCTGCCTTCATGCTGCGACTGCCACCGATGCTATATCCTCACCGATTGAACAAGGGCCGTTGCTGTCCTTCTCTCGTCGCTCTCTTGAGCCGGAACGTTGAGTTCTTGCTGCTGTTGGCCTGGTGCCTGATGGTGATCCTTAGCAGCAAAGGCCCGGTGAAAGCCGAGGAGATCTCATTTTCTCGGGATGTGATGGCCGTCCTTTCCCGATCTGGCTGCAATCTGGGGGTTTGCCACGGCAATCAGCACGGCAAGGGTGGCTTCAAGCTGTCGCTTCGGGGTCAGGATCCGCAGACAGATTGGAAGACGTTGACCCGAGGTCAGTTCAGCCGCCGCGTGAACTTCCAAGATCCTGAAGCCAGCTTGATCTTGCAAAAGCCCACTCTGCAGGTCGCCCATCAGGGTGGACAACGCTTCCGGCCTGGCAGCCAAGAGTACCAGATCCTCCGCCAATGGATCGCCGTCGGGGCACGCAATGACCAAGCCGAGGTTGCGCCCCTTCAAAGGTTGGAAGTTCAACCAGCCGAACAGTTCGTCGTCGATCCGCAGCACACCCTCCAACTCTCGGTCACCGCGACCTTTGCCGATGGAAGCCAGCGTGAGGTCACCAGCCTGGCAGTCTTCGAGCCCAACAATCCTTTAGCGTCAGTCACCCCGACGGGACTTGTCCACAGGAAAGGTTTTGGGGAAGTGACCGTCGTGGTGCGGTATCTTGGGGGCCAGGTCCCGGTGCGTATTGCCTGGGTCCCCAAACGGCCGCATTACCGTTGGCGTGAGCCAGCAACCGATCACCCGATCGACCGCCCCATCGCCACAAAGCTGCAGGCTTTGCGGATTCGACCAGCGGCTGTGTGTGATGATGTGACCTTCTTGCGTCGGGTCTACCTCGATCTGCATGGGGCCCTCCCGCCTGCGGAGATCGCTCGCCAGTTTGTGGCAAACCCCTCAGCCGATAAGCGAACGGAGCTTGTGGAGCGACTCCTGGAAGATCCGGCCTTTGCCGATTATTGGTCCCTCAAATGGTCCGACTTGCTCCGCAACGAGGAAAAAGTGCTCGATCGCAAAGGCGTGCAGAATTTTCATGCCTGGATACGACGCGCGTTGTTGCAGAATCAACCGTTGGATGTCCTGGTCCGCGACCTGCTACGCGGACGAGGCAGCACCTACACCCAACCTGCAGCCAATTACTATCGGGCCAACCGCGATCCGCTGACTCGCGCCGAGACCACCGCTCAGCTCTTTTTGGGAACACGTCTGCAGTGTGCCAAATGTCACAACCACCCCTTCGAGCGTTGGACTCAGCAGGACTATTACCGCTGGGCCTCCATCTTTTCCCAGGTGGACACCAAGATCCTGGAGAACCGCCGCCGTGATAAGAACGACAAGCACGAATTCAACGGCGAGCAAATCGTCTATCTTCGCACTTGGGAAGGAAGCTCTGCCAAGCATCTCACCAACCCAGCAACAGGTCGCCCTTCCCCACCTCAATTACTCGGCGCCAAAACACCCCTCCTGGCAACAGCGGCTCACGCTGCCAAGGACCAAAACGAAACCCAAGGAGAACCCCTCGACGCCCTGGCCCGATGGGTGACCAACCCCAACAATCAGCTCTTTGTCCGCTCGCAAGTCAATCGGATCTGGTACCACCTGATGGGCCGAGGGATCGTCGAACCCATTGATGATTTCCGCAGCACAAATCCGCCAGTCAACGAGGCGCTCCTCCGTGCCCTGTGCAGGGAGTTCCGAGAAAGTCGTTTCGACATCCGCCATTTGATCAAGCTGATCACTTCCAGTCGGGCTTATCAACGAGAGTCAATTCCCCCGTCCGGGCCGGCTGGTGATAGGCTGGCCAGTGACGGGTCAGCCAGTGACGGGTCAGCCAGTGACGGGTCGAACTTCTCTTATGCCTTGTTGCAACGAGTTCCTGCCGAGCCGTTGCTTGACGCAGTGCACGATGTCTGTGGGGTGCCAACCAAGTTCGCCGGCTATCCAAGAGGTCTTCGCGCTGTTCAACTGCCGGGCGTGCAAGCCATCCGCACCCGGGAGCGTCGAGACACACTGGACGACAGGTTCCTCAAGGCCTTTGGGAAACCTCCACGATTGCTGGTCTGCGAGTGTGAACGAAGCGAGGATGCGACACTCGCGCAGATTTTTCATCTGGTCAGCGGTCCGCTGCTGCATGACCTTCTCAGTCATCCCCAAAACCGGTTGACTCAACTGCTCTCTCAGAATCTCTCAGACGCCGACCTTGTCCACCAGTTGTACTGGAGCACGCTCAGCCGCGGTCCCTCTTCTGCGGAGCTGGCAACGGCCCTTGGTTTGCTGGAAACCGCTGACCAGCCGAATCAGCCAAGTGATTCAGCTACCCGTCGGGAGGTCTGCGAGGATCTCCTTTGGGGTTTGATCAATAGCAAGGAATTTTTGTTCCGTCGCTGATGGTGATTCCAGAACTTCGATTGCTCACTTTTTGATTGCCTCTTTCTCTTGTGCCTCTTGGGCTGTCCACCGGCTTTCCGAGATCGTCAGATGACATCCTTTGCCGCAACGCAGATCCCCCGTCGCCATGCTCTGTCCATTGGTGGGCTCGGAGCCTTTGGGCTCACTCTGCCGAGTCTCATGCAAGCCAGCGAGGGTGCGACTGGAAGCGAGACAGCGCGGGGGGATCGCTCAGGTCCGACTGCTCGCGCCAAAAGCGTGATCTTCCTTTTTCAGTTCGGAGGTCCCAGCCACCTTGAGACCTTCGATATGAAGCCGGAAGCCCCTGAGGGGATCCGGGGGGAGTTTCGCCCGATTCGAACAAATGTCCCCGGCACTGCGATCTGTGAGCATCTGCCGACGGTGGCCAAAATCATGGATCAGTTGACGGTGGTGCGTAGTGTTCACCACTCCATGAAGAACCACAATTCGGCTGCCTACTATGCTCTGACAGGCCACGCTCCTCCGGTAGATGACATTCGCCTCCGAGATTCCCTGGATCTGTTTCCGGCCTATGGGTCGGTGGTGGACCGCCTGACTGATCCTGTCGAGGGCATGCCGACATTTGTGGCCTATCCTCATGTATTGCGTGACGGAGCCAAGACCCCTGGTCAACATGGGAGCTTTCTTGGCAAAAGGCATGATCCCCTGTTGATCCTGGAAGATCCCAACGGCTCCGACTTCAAGCTGCCGGCCTTGAGCTTGCCTCGAGAAGTCACCACCGAGCGGTTGCAGCGACGACGCGCAATCCAACAGGTGATCGATCGCCAAAGTCGCCTCTTGGAAACCTCTGCTGCGGCACAGGGACTGGATCAGTATTACCAGCGAGCCCTCTCGATGCTCACCAGCCCCCGAGTCCGAAAGGCCTTCGACCTCTCAGCCGAACCAGAGCAACTCCGCGACCGTTATGGCCGCCACACCTACGGACAAAGCTGCCTGTTGGCCCGTCGTCTGGTGGAATCCGGTGTGCGGTTTGTCAACGTCTACTTCGACCGCAGTATCGGTGGTCAAAGCCAAACCAGTGGAGGTTGGGATACCCACGGATTCAACAACACCCGTCAGTTTCCAATTTTAAAGGGTCGGCACTTGCCGATGACCGATCGGACTTTGCCCGCACTGGTGAATGACTTAAGCGAGCGTGGTTTGCTAGAGGAGACGCTGGTGATTTGGATGGGCGAATTCGGCCGCACCCCCAAGGTGAACAAGAATGTCAGCCGAGATCACTGGCCCAATTGTTATACAGTCGTGCTGGCCGGCGGGGGTTTACGCGGAGGAGCCGTTTATGGAGCCAGCGACCGGCAGGCAGCCTTCCCTGCTGAAGACCCCGTTTCACTAGGTGACCTGGCAGCGACCATGTTCTATTTGCTGGGGATCGATCCCCAGACGGAGGTCTACGACCCGAATGACCGCCCTTTGACGATTGCCAGCGGAGACCCCATTCACGCGATTTTGGCTTAAACTCGAGCGTTGCGGATCCTGCAATCTTTGGCCTCCGAAGCGGGGGGGGGCGCTGGCTCTTTGGAGCAATCCGGCACCTCGGACTCCGCAGGGACCCACCTGGCCGCCCTGCCGGCACAATCGACCCAGACAAGCGACCCAGACAAGCGATTCAGCATCATCGGCAACCTCCCAGATGCCGATGCCCACCCGCAGAGGCAGTCGCAACCCTGATCATCGCGGTCCGACACCGGTGATTCTCCCAGCCACCTCTCTGAGTTGATCGACAAGGCCGTTTTTCGACTGTGGTCAGTGGCGATCAAGGTTCTCTGCGGCGATCTTGACTGCTGGAGGACAAATCTGCGGAGAACTTGGTAAGATAGAAACCATCGTCGGCGTTTCAAAGACAGGGACCAGCCTGGAAGGGTTTCAGGCAGTTTCCGGTTCAGGGCAGTTTCCGGTTCAGGGCAGTTTCCGGTTCAGGGCAGGTTCCGGTTCAGGGCAGGTTCCGAGCGGGGGGCCGAAGCCCGGACAGTGAGCAGTTTCAGCCTTCGATCCGTCAAAGAAGCTTTCCGAGAGTTCAGCAACCCACGACGGATTGATCCAACCCATTGGGCTTGGTTGCCGGAGTGGACTTGCTGCCGAGAGTCTTTAAGTTGGCCACGTCTTTGATTCCCACAAAGCCTTTGAGCATCAGTTCCTGGCGAGGAGCATCAGACCCTTTTCCCATTGCAACGAGCTGAGCCCGATTGGTTGTGTCGGTCGCAGAGGCACCTCACAACCTCGAGAAACTTGTTGGCGTCAACGGTGACGCAACTTGCTTCTGCCCATCCTTTCCCCCCTGGCTCCAACTCGAGTCCTGCACCGTGAACGAAAGCGACTACCTCGAAGCGATTCGGCGTAACCCCGATGAGGACCCACCACGCCTGGAGTACGCTCAGTGGCTCAGTCAACAGGAAAGCACCAGCCAGGCTGCCCGAGCGGAGTTTATCCGCGTTCAAATCACTCTTTCGGACTCCAACACGCCGGAACACCAACGTGAGACCTTGCGGAGCCGGGCCCAATACATGTTGCAGGAATACGGCCTGGGGTGGAATCGCCGGTTCGCACCGCTGGAACGAGCGCAAATCCACTACGATCGGGGCATGGTGCACTCCATCAGCATCTTAGGAGATTTTGCCGAGGAAGATTTGGAGTGTTTGCGTTTGGCACCAGCCCTGCAGTCGGTGTCCGTGCTGAGTGATTCGCTGACCGATCGCGGCATTGAGTTGCTGGCCGAGTTGCACTCGCTGATTGATGTCGATATCGAGAGCCATCGGGTGACCGGGGCTGGATTACGACCACTCGCCGGACTCCCTCGATTGTGCAGCGTCGTCTGTCGAGGGAACGTCCAAGCCGCCGAGGCCGCTCGCCGGATTCGTTTGCAATTAGGCGAGCAATTCCGCCAGCTCCCCCAAGATCAGCAGCGGCAAGTCGCCATCCGGTACTTACGGGCGCATCCTTTTCCTGAGGTCTCCGACGTCAATCGGGTGACCACCGCTGCCCTCTCGCAGTGCTGGGTTGCTGATGAGGATCTGGCCTACCTGCCGGCCCTGCCAGAACTCGAACGGGTCAGCCTGTATCAAAACCCCGTCACCTCGGCTGGGCTGGAGCACCTTCGCAGCCTCCAAGATCTCCGCTGTCTGGAACTCAGCGACACCGACGTGGCCGACCTGAGCCCCCTGACCGCCCTGCCGCACCTTGAGGTCTTGGATCTCAGCTGGAACAGCGCCCTGACCGACGACGGTGCGGCCAGCCTTTCCCAAATGACCTCACTTCGCGAACTGCACCTCTCGGGCACCTCGATCACCGATCGATCGCTGGCCTACTTGGAAAGGCTCTCTCAGTTGGAAAGTTTGTTTCTGTACCATTTGCCCGGAATCACACCAGTCGGCTTGTTAAAGCTGGCTCAACTTCCCAAGCTCCAGCAACTGCGGCTGGATGTTGATGACGACAGCGCGTTGGAGTCCTTGAGGGATCTGACTCACTTGCAACAACTTGATCTCGGGGGCGGATTTACCGATTTTGGTCTCGTTTCCTTAGAAAGTCTGAAAGGACTCAAGCACTTGGGCCTGGAGGGTTCTGCAATCTCACTAACCGGCGCCGAGCGACTTGCTGGGTCGCTGCCCCAAGCCACCGTCCGAGTTCGTGGCCAAGTGATCCGCAGCGGCGAGACCTAACACCAGGACAGCATGCCAGGACAGCACACCAGCGCAGCGAGTGAGGACATAGCATTGGGCTATCGCACTCTGCTCTGATCGCGACGCTGACTCAACGACCAGGAAGGCTCTTTCATTCGTGCCATTCAGGACGCCCCTGACGGTCAGCCTCGTCTACTCGACGCCCACCGGCTGGGCCGACAAGCTGACGAGGCCCTGCGAGCCCAAGCCGAGCAGATCCGCCTCCAGTGTCTCTTGAGACTACCTGACTTCCAGCGAGGCTTGCGAAAACCATTTCAGAAGAGCCAGGGCCAGCAGTATCAACACCAGCAGCAACGCGAGACAGAACCTCTCAAGACTTCCTGACAGAATTCGCAGGCTTTCAACACTTGGAGACACTCTGGCTGGAGTTATTGCCCGGCAGCCGCCAAGACATCCTCAACGATCATTCCATCGGCTTTCTCTGCGAACTCAGCGTTGACTCTCTTGCTCTCTCCCGTCACTTCAAGAACTCCAGATCCTCGGGGCGTCTCAGTTCACCCCGACCGGCTTGCAACAACTCAGCCACAGCCTCGTCTTGATCCTGGAGCGTCTTGACCCTGGAGCGACTTAGTCCTGGAGCGACTTAGTCCTGAAGTGACTTGATCCTGAGGTGACTTGATCCTGAGGTGATTTGATTTTGGAGGTGACCCAATGAGCAACGTCCGTGAATTTGGTGCCGCCGGTGATGGCCGAACCGACGACACCGCGGCGATCATGCACGCGGCCAACGACGGCGACGGAATCCTGGAGTTTACGCCAGGGGATTATCTTCTGAGCCGAACAATTCGAATTGATCTCTCAAGATCGCGTCGGTTTGCCATACACGGCTCAGGCGGCTCAGCGAAATTACTGATGGCTGGTTCCGGCCCGGCTTTTCACTTGCAAGGAACACATACTGGAACAGCTGATCCAGGAAGCATTGAGCCTTCTGTGTGGACCAAAGAGCGGATGCCCACCGTCAGCAACATCGAGATCGAGGGACGTCATGATCAGGCCGACGGATTCTTACTGCAAGGATGTATGCAGCCGACTTTTGCCAGCGTGTTGCTGCGTCGCCTGCACAACGGGATTCGCCTGAAGGGCCGCAACCGCAACGTCATGATCAACGGATGCCATCTTTACCACCTCACCGGTGTGGGCATCTTCCTGCAAGAGACAAACCTGCATCAAGCGATTATCGCCGACAGTCATATCAGCTACTGCACACAGGGCGGGATCAAAATCATCGGCTCGGAGGTCCGCAACCTGCAGATCACCGGCAATGACATCGAATACAATTATGACCGGCAAGCCCAAGATATCTGCGACGTGTTGATCGATTGCCAAGACGGTAAGAGCACCGTCCGCGAGGGGACCATCGCCAGCAACACCATCCAATCCCGCTATAGCCCAGGTGGCGCCAACATCCGCATCATCGGTCCCGATGCTCAGCGGTCTTATCTGACCGGGATGTGGACGATTTCAGGAAACTTAATCGGCAGTCAAGAAACCAATGTTCACTTGGTCGCCTGTCAGGCTGTGACAGTCAGTGGCAATGTCATCTACAGCGGTTTTCAACGGAACTTACAGGTGGAATCTGCCAAGGGCATTGTGGTGGGCCCGAATAGCTTTGACCACAACCTTGGCTACGCTCCGAATGAGTTGTGTCCAGGTCTTCGCTTTGTCGACAGCAGCGACATCTCAGTGACCGGCTCGATGATCCGAGATTGTCAGGCCAGAGGGCACACCTACCGCGAGGCCGTGGAACTGGGCGTGCGACAGGATCGTTCCGGCTTGCTGGAATTGATCCGTTGCCAACGAGCGAACATCACTGGCTGCCATCTGCTCGACGCTCAGCCTTATGGGCTGTTTGTTGAGGATTCATCTTTGGTCAACGTGACCGGTTGCACGATCCTCGAATCACGTCAACCCGAACAAGCCATCGCCGCTGCCCGCTTGACGGGTTCGGGCTCCGCGAATCTGCTGACCGCGTGTACTCTCAGCTCTGGTCAGAGCGGGCCCATTGTGGCAGAACCTTCAGCCGGTCTCACCGTTGGCACCAATCTGACGGCCCCCAAGGGGTAAGCGTCAGGAACGTGGTGGGTATTGTGGTCAAGCCGAAGTCCAAGCCTCGGCGAACTGCCGACGTCAGCCGTTGAGTACCCCTGCCGGTTGGTGTTTCGCTGAACCCTTCAGTTGGACTCTGCTTCAAAAGCGTCAGCGTTGGCTGCAAAACCAGCGGGCTGACGCCCAATGCCACTGACTTGATAGCCAATTGGGGGGTTGCCATCTCATGTCTTGCCCCCGAATCGGGAAACACTCAGGCTGACCAACGGAACACTTGACCGTCCTGGCTCGTCGAACCTCCAATTCGAGTTCACCCAGGGAGTTCGTCATGTTTGCCCCTCGCCGTAGCCTATCGGTCGCTTTTCAGGGTTCCCATTCTGCCAAGCCTGCCCAAGAAACCCACCGAGGCGATCGGATTGCCGGTTTGTTGGTGTTTGTCTTGGTTTCAGTTGGACCGCAAGCAGCCGTGCCGCCAGATGGAGGTTGCTCCGCGAAAGCTGCCGAGGAGGCAGCTCAACCTGCTGCTTCTGAACAAACGGCCAGATCCAAACAGCCGACTGAAGACCAACACGGTGACCCTCTGCCCGAGGGGGCGATTGCTCGTTTGGGCTGGATCCATGCTGCGGAACTACGCACTTTGGCTGACAAAAAGGCTGCTGCTTCCAAAGGGCACACTTCAGGGCTTTACGAAGTACTCTTCTCGCCGGATGGACAAACAATTGCCACCCGAGCTGGCGATCGGCGGTGCATTCTCTGGGACTCGAGAACCGGCACGCTGCGACGCAGGCTAGAGGATCACATCAGCAGCATCCGAGCCATGACTTTCTCGCCCAACGGCCAGTCGCTGCTCACCTCGGCTTCGCGGGGTCGCATGTTGCTGTGGGAGCTGAGCTCCCAGAGCGAACCTGTCTCGCTGGGTCCTGGGGCCTCGGTTGTTCAGTTCTCCCCCGACGGACAGTTTGTCCGAGTCGTCCAGCAAGAAACCATCCGACAGATCGCCGCCGAGGACGGAACGACAAAATCGCAGGCCTCCGGTCCGGCATACCCGATTGCCTTCTCGCCAAACGGCCAATTGCTGGCTGCCATCGCCCGTTACGGCGAGAACACCATCCGGCTGTTCGATTCAGCCAGTGGGAAGCAAGTCCGGGAGCTGACCGGCTTTGAAGCTCACCCCATTGCTCTGGCCTTTAGCCCAGATGGCCGCACCCTGGCCGCCGGTGGTCGCGATGAGACCATCCGCTCTTGGGAGGTGGCCACCGGTCGCACGCTTCATGTCTGGGAGGGGCACCGTGGCCCTGTCCAAGCGATTGCCTTTAGCAGCCAGGGGCGTTACCTGGCCTCAGGCGGCTGGGATCAAACGGTTCGTGTTTGGGAGGTTTCCACAGGACGCCAGGTCGCCAAGTTCCTCGGTCATACGGGACGGGTGACCAGCGTCGCCTTTTCTCCGCATGGGACTTCTTTGGTCTCAGCAAGTCTCGACCGAACAGGCCTGATTTGGTCGCTTGCTGGCACCTCGGTGGTGGATCGGAAGGTCCTGAAACTGCGGGAGGTGCAACTACGCAAGCTCTGGCAGGATCTGGCAGTTTTGGATGCTCCGGTGGCCTACAAAGCGATGCAACAACTCTCTGACTCACCGGATTCGGCGTTGGGGTTTCTGGAGAAGCAGATCAAGCCGCTGTTGGGGCCCACACAGGCCTCGGACATCAATCAACTGATTGCCCAGTTGGATCATGACCGTTGGGAAGTCCGAGAACAGGCGATGGACTTACTGTTGCGTTTGCGGGAGGTTGCTGAAGAACAGATCCGCCAGACCCTCAAGAAGGATCTCTGCTCCTTGGAACAACGCAAGCGGCTGCAGGCGATCCTGGATGCCAGTTGGCAGCCGCCGGTCTCCCCCACAGAGCTACGCCGTCTGCTTCGCGTGGTGCAACTTTTGGAGCAACTGGGCAGTCAGCCCGCTCGGGATCTGTTAACCTCCATGAGGCAGAATGTACCCTCGAAAACGGTGGTTCGTGAAGCTCGTGCAGCTCTGGATCGTTTACACCGGAAAGCAGGGTGACGGCCCGGTCTCTTTTTGTTGCCCTTTGTTCATCAGGAAACTTATGAGATTGTTCCGATTGCTCCCGGCAGACGGATTGGCCCGACTCTTCTCAGCAAGCCCGAACTTCCCAAGCTCTTATCTCGTCCAAGTGGTTTTTGTTCGAGCGCTTCTTGCCGGTGTAGCGTTGTTCTTGGGGACGACTTCGGCTTGGGCATGCCTGTGGGATAGCGACACAATCCGCCAAGAGCGGTCGGAGTTTCCACAGACTTGGGAGTTGATCGTTGGCAAGTTCGTTCGCCATTCAGCAGCTTTTTACCAGTGGCGGGTCGAGGACAGGATCGAGAAGCTCAAAGAAACACCCAATCAGTTGGAGCTGCGCGACGATCTGGCGGCCGCCTATAACAAACTCGGGCAACATGAGAAGGCCCTCAGGCTGATGAACTCTTCGTTGGGAATGGCCCCCAACCGCTATGAGACCCATGCCAATTTGGGAACGTTTTACGTCCACGCCGGGCAACTTCGAAAAGGCCTCACGCACATCAAACGAGCTCTTTCTATTAAGCCGGATGCCCACTTCGGTCGGGAGATCTATCAACAGTATTTGATAGAATACCTGCTGGAGCTGATGGCCGAACAAGGCGACGGTCAAGTCACTCAGCTCTCGGAGCTGAAATTGCCGCTGGAAGGAAATTTCGCCGAGTACCTCCACCTCAGGTTAGGAGCTCCTGTCGACTCGAGCTCAGCCCCGTCCTCGCAGAAGTCCGACCAAGCATCTGGCCAAAGCGGGTCAGGTCACAGCGGGTCAGGTCACAGCAAACCTCTCAAAGATGGGCCCGGAGTTGGGCCGGAGCAAGGCTTGACCGACCAAGAGAGGGAGAACGCGATCCGGGGCATCCAAGGGATGATGCGATTTGGCCAACATGACTCCCCGATTTTGCTGGAAGCTCTGGCCGATCTTCTGCTCTTTCCTCAGCTGGATGAGCAATCCCACCAATTAGCTGCACGTGCCTATCTGCAGGCCTCTTATCAGGTAGAGGGGCAAGCGGGCGATGCCTACCGAGAGCTTGCCTCAGAAGCCCTGGCGTTGCAGCAAGGGGTGAGCCTGCAGACGCTTGAGCGGGACTTTCAGCAAGAGTTGCAAGAAGGCCAAGACTGGTTTGCCGAATTGACCGCCAACGAAAAGAGATGGATCGCCGAAGAGGCAGACCCCGAAGCCAAGTTTGCCGCTGTTTACTGGCAAGAACCGGAGCTGGCCTTGGCGTCCTCCACAGGATTCTTTGGCCTCAGCCAGAAATGGACCGTGATGATCCTCGGCGGCGTGGTGGTCGTGGTGTTCGGCGTCGTGGTGTTCGGCGTCGTGGTGCTGCTCAGACTCCGGATGACGAAGAAGCTGGCAACCCAATCTGCCTCCAGCCCGCCTCCCTCAAGCGAGTCCAACTCAGGCCAAAGCGGTTCTTCCCCAGAGTCCTGAAGTCTCTGGGAGGCCATCAGCCTGCCGACTGTCACGATACCTCCGGGCAACGGACCTGTTGAGAATACTCCCGGTAAAACACTGACTCCGAGTCAACTGGGGGACAGGACGAAACTTGTCTGAAATTCAAAAATTGACCGCCAGTCATTTTCCGACTAAGATCTAGACGATGACCACCCACGCCCGAAAACAGAGACAGTACCAGCAACGGGAAGAGCTCTTTCTCGACGCCGCCTATCGAATGGTCGTCGAAGATGGCTACTTCGGCCTCCGGCTGGACCGCCTGGCTGAGGTAACCGAATACGCCAAAGGAACTCTTTACCTACACTTCCGAAGCAAGGAAGACATCCTTCTGGCCCTGACCAGCCGCACCACGGTGACGCGGCGAGATTTGTTTCAACGGGCCACTCAGTTTGTCGGTCGGCCCCGGGAGAAGATCGCTGCCATCGGGGTGGCCGATGAGCTTTTTGTTCAGCTTTACCCTGGACACTTCAAAATCGAGGCACTCGTCAAAACACAAAGCCTGTGGGAGAAGGGCTCCTCGGAACGACGCCAACAGTTGGAGAATCAGGAGCGGGAGTGTCTTGAGCGTGTTGTGCAAGTCGTGGAGGCGGGCATTGGTGAGGGCGACTTGCATCTGACCAAAATCCAACCAGCCGAGGTTGTTTTTGGTCTCTGGTCAATCAGTCTCGGCGTGCATACGCTGGTCAGCAGCGCCACGCCATCACTCAAACATGTCGGAATCACCGATCCTTATCGCATCCTACGACAAAACGAAGATCTTTACCTCGACGGAGTCGGCTGGAGGCCCCTGAGTTCCGAGTGGGATTATGAACTCACTCGCCAACGCATTTATCAAGAGGTTTTCCCTCATGAGTACCAGCAAATCCACGGACAGACCCCCAGCTAGTGACTCTCCTCAGCAAGACTCTCCTCAGCAAGATTCTCTTGGACAAGACTCTCCTGTTAGAAAACCTCCTGCTAACACCGACTCCCCAGAGACGGGACCCCCAAACCCGCCTGAGCGGCTTTTTTTTCGCCCTACGATGACCGCCGGTCAAAAACTGGCTGCCGGTCTATCCCTCTTGGGGGCGGTGCTCGTTTTAGGGGCTTCGTGGTTTGGGGGCTTCAACAGTCGAATTGCCACGGGGTCTTCCGATCAAGGAGAAGGCTCCTCCGGCATCCTGAAGGTGCTTGTCTCTCCAGCTCGGCGGCAAGAGGCCTATCGCGTGTTCCGCTCGTTTGTTGGGGAGGTCGAAGCTCGTCGGCAGAGCGCATTGGGGTTTGAGAACTCAGGATTAGTCATCGAAATCACCAAAGACGAGGGCGACGCTGTCCAGGCCGGCGAAATGCTTGGTCGCTTAGATGATCGTCGGCTTCAGGCCCGACGTGCGGAGCTGGCCGCTCGGCTGGAGCAGGCCCGGCAGCAGCTTCGCGAGATGGTCGCCGGTCCTCGAGAAGAAGTCAAACGAGCGGCCCAAGCTGAGGTCGCACGCTTGAAGGCGGAGCTGCGACTGGCCGAACTCCGCACAGCCCGAGAAGCCCGGTTGCATCGAAGAAATGCCACCACCGATGCCGAGTACGACGACGTCCGTCTGACACGGGATGCCACCAAGGCCAGTCTGGCCGCCGCTCAGGCCAGGCTCGATGAGCTCAAAAACGGCACGCGTGCCGAACGGATCGCCGCTCAGCAAGCTTTGGTCGCCCAGATTGAGGCGGAGCTGGCCACCATCGATATCGATCTGGATAAGCTGCGTTTGATGGCTCCGTTTGCGGGAACAATCGCCGCTCGGCATCTTGATGAAGGACGTGTCGTTGCTGCTGGGGAAGCCGTTCTGGAGCTCTTGGAAACTCATCATCTGCAGGCCCGCATCGGTGTCGCAGCGCCGGAGGCTTGCCAGTTGGCCGTGGGGCAGACGTATCGGCTGCAGTTTCGCCAAGGTCAGCGGCAAGCCCGTGTGGTGGCCGTCCGCCCTGATCGTGACTCACAAACTCGCACGGTCTCTGTCCTGTTGCAGTTGGTCGACTCGGCAGCAGGTGCAGCAGGTCCTCCCGTCCGCGTGGGCGACCTGGCGACGTTGCAGTTGGAACAACTCACCAAACAGCAGGGATATTGGCTGCCCGCCCGAGCTCTGATTGAAGGTCGAAGGGGATTATGGGATTGCTTTGTCGCCGAGCCGCTGGACGGGCCAAGCGGCAGCTCGAAACTCTATCGTGTCAGCCGGCGAGAGGTGGAGGTCTTGCATCCTCGAGAAAACCACGTCTTTGTCCGAGGGACGCTCAGGCCCGGCGAGCCGGTCATCGTCGATGGAACTCACCGAATTGTGCCAGGACAACAAGTCCACATTCAACACACCTCCGACTCTTCCCTGTCAACGGAACACGCCGATCCGGTCGCCGCAGTCAAAGGCCGTGCTCCCTCTCAGGCTTCCCAACTTGCTACGCCTCTGCCCATCAGCAGCCAGACCCGCCCCTTTGAGAATCCCGGAGGTGACCAATGAACGCCCGGTCCACCCACGTGGAGAGCGAAGGAGCGGGTCCCTCTTCCTCTGCTGGCAAAACATCGTCTGGGATTTTTCTGAGCACGCTCTTTTACCGAAATCAGCGTCTGCTGGTCTTGACGATCATCATCGCCATCGCCGGTGGGGTGGCGGCAATCAACAGCCTGCCACGTTTGGAAGACCCTCGGCTGAATAACCGCAACGCTGTGGTGGTGGCGCGGTTTCCTGGGGCCTCGGCTGAACGGGTTGAGGCCTTGGTCACCGAGAGGATTGAGGAGACACTCCAGGAGATTCCTGAGATCGACACCGTTGAATCGGTCTCACGAGCAGGTGTGGCTGTGCTGAACATTGAGCTGCATGGCCGAATCACCGACGTCGATTCCGCCTGGGCCAAAGCACGCGACAAGCTTTCCGAAGCCGACCTTCCTGATGGGCTGCCTCAACCTGAACTCGATGATCTCCGAGGTGCTACTTCTTACACGATGTTGCTAGGATTGACCTGGCAAGATCTTCACCAGCAAGCTGACGGAGAGATCCAACAGAGAGAATCCTCTCTGGCTTGGTCGGAGGCAGATCGGTTGGCACTATTGCGGCGATTGGCCGACGACCTGAAGGATCGATTGCAAATCGTTCCGGGGACGGAATATGTGCGGCTCTTTGGCGCTCCGGCTGAGGAGATCCTGGTGACCATTGATCCCGAGCTGGCCACAGCCGCAGGAGTTTCCGCCCAGGAGGTTGCCGACCGACTGGCGGCCGCCGATGCGAAGCTGCCGGCCGGCACTCTTCGAGGGGCACGGGACCGACGTCAGGTCGAGGTGGTCGGTCAATTCCGCACGCTGCAGCGGATCAGCCAAGTCCCCATCACTCAGGATCAACACGGCCAACTCCTGCGAGTCGGCGACCTGGCCACAGCCGAAAAGACCTTCCGCAAGCCTTCGCGCGAGGTGGCTCTGATCAACGGCCAACGGGGGGTGATGATCGCAGCCCGCATTGAGCCAGGCCGCCGAGTGGATCTCTGGGCCGAAAAGGCCCGGCAAGCGGTCAACAACTTTGAGGGCGGCCTGCCGCCGGGAATTCGCCTGCACCGCATGTTCGATCAGAGCACCTACACCACGACTCGCTTGAACAACCTGGCGATGAATCTCCTCATCGGCGCTTTGGTGGTGATGGCTGCGGTTTTGATCACGATGGGTTGGCGAAGCGCCTTGATGGTTGGCTCAGCTTTGCCTCTCTCAATTTCGTTCGCACTCTTTTTGATGCAGATCGTTGGCTTGTCCCTCCATCAGATGTCTATCACGGGACTGATCATCGCATTGGGTCTGCTGATTGACAACGCCATTGTGGTCGTCGACGAGGTAAGCAGACACCGCCGAGAGGGCGTCGGTTCCGAGCAAGCCATTGGCCATTCCTTGCAGCATTTGTTTGTCCCCCTTTTGGGCTCGACGCTGACCACAGTGATTGCCTTTATGCCCATTGTGCTGCTAACGGGAAACATTGGAGAATTCGTGGGACCCATGGGCATCAGCGTTGTCTTAGCGCTGCTGTCGAGTTTCTTCGTCTCGATGACGGTGATTCCCACCCTGGCGGGGTTGTTCGCGCCTGTTGGCCTAAGAGATCAAGCTGCAGCCCAGCACAAATCGGCAGGACCTTTGACCACCCTGAGTTTGTGGTTGCGGCATGGCTTCTCCAACCGCTGGCTGAGTCGTTGGTTTTCTCGCAGTGTCTTCTATGCAGTGAAATACCCTGCCTGGGGACTGGTCGCTGGTCTCATCCTGCCGGCGATGGGATTTCTGGTTGCCGGGGGATTGCGAGATCAATTCTTCCCGCCTGCTGATCGCGATCAGTTTTACATTCAGGTCAGACTTCCTCCGGAGGCCTCCCTGGAACATAGCCGGCAGCTGAGCGAGCAAATCGGCGCCCTGGTTTTGGGGACCGAAGGAGTTGAGGCAGTTCATTGGCTCATCGGGGCCAGTGCACCGAGTTTTTACTACAATATGCTCATGAAGGAGGACGACACGCCCAACTACGCACAAGCGCTGGTGACAACCGCTGCAGCCGAGCAGACGCCCGCACTTGTTGAATCGCTACAGTCGAGGCTTGATCGCAGCTTTCCTGGGGCGAAGATCGTCGTTCGGCTCCTTGGACAGGGTCCTCCGGTGGAGGCGCCTTTGGAGTTTCGCGTCTTTGGACCAAACTTGGCGGAGTTACGTCGGCTCGGCGATGAGCTTCGCCGACGGCTCGCCTCCAATCCCGAGGTGTTGCATACTCGGGCCCAACTGCAAGGCGGTTCACCCAAGTTGTGGGTCGTTGCTGGGGAGGAAGAGACGACCCGAGCGGGTCTGGATTTGCGGCAAGTTGCCAAGCAACTGGATGCCAATTTCGAGGGGAGTGTCGGGGGCTCAGTCCTGGAGCAAACCGAGGAACTCCCAGTTCGCGTCCGCTATGCCCAAGGGCGACGGCAATCCCCCGATCATCTGGCAGACTTGAATCTGACGGTTGCCAATGGCGATTACTGGCTGCCGCTCTCCGCCTTGGGGGACATCGAATTACGCCCTGAACTCGCTGGCATCCCACGTCGTGATGGCATCCGCTGTAACACCATCCAGGCGTACATTCATTCGCAAGCGCTTCCCAAAGAGGTCCAGTGGGCTGTGCAACAGCAGCTGAACAAGACCAACTTTCAGTTGCCCCCCGGGTATCGTCTGGAATTTGGCGGTGACGCAGAGGAGCAAGGCGAAGCAATTGCAAGCCTTTCGGCTTACCTCAGCGTTCTGGTTCTGTTGATGCTGACAACGATCGTGCTGTCCTTTGGCTCTTTTCGGATGGCGATGCTGATCGTTGTGGTGGCCGTGGCCAGTGTGGGCATGGGCTTGCTGGCTGTCCGCATCAGCGGTTATCCGTTTGGGTTCATGGCCACCATCGGCATGGCCGGGCTGATCGGTGTGGCGGTGAACGATAGCATTGTGGTGTTGGCAGGCATCCGCGCTGCTGACCCAGCCGGCCTGGCAGATCCCAAGACCATCACCTCGGTTGTGCTGGGTAGCACACGCCATGTGGTTTCCACAACGCTGACCACCATCGGGGGATTCTTTCCCCTGCTGATTGATCGTGGTGGATTTTGGCCCCCTCTGGCAGTCGTCATGGCCGGCGGTGTCGCTGGTGCCACGCTGGTGGCGGTGTACTTCATCCCTGCCGGCTACACCCTGACCGTCTGGGCCAGTCGTTGGCTCACTCAACAACCAACCCATCAACAACCGACCAACACACAAACAACCAGGCGACAAACAGCCGGCGAAGATCTTTCAGGCCAATCACTCACCAGCAAAAAGCGGACGAGCAAGTCACCTGCCCATCCGGATCAATCGAGGGAATACCAGCTCAGCGAGCATCAACGCCAAGGGGATCGTTCGCCAGTTCCGGACCGGCGAGTTCCTGCCCAACAGGTTTAGGCCGGCGCTCCCTCCAACCAGCATCGGCCGACAGCGGCTCTTGCCGAAGTCTAAGGCTCGAATTTGCCCACTGACCCTGGGATACGTTTTGGACCCAACGGTCGCCCAGGAGCCTCAATCAACCGATCATGAAATCCCTATAACAGGCGAGTCCGAATCCCTAGTGTCCTGAGTCAGAAATTCGTTTACAAACATTGGCAACCCGCTCCAGAATGGTGTCAGCGTCGGCCGTCCACACAAACGGTTTGGGATCGCGGTTGTGTTCTTCCAAGTATTCCAAAATAGCTCGTTCCAAGGCCGCAACGCTCTTGAAGACGCCTCGGCGAATGCATTGGTTGGTGATCTCCGCAAAGAACCGCTCAACTTGGTTCAGCCAACTGGAACTGGTGGGGATGAAATGCAGGTGGTACTCAGGATGCCGAGCTAGCCACTGCTTGACAGATGCCGTCTTATGAGTCCCGTAATTATCTACAATCAAGCGAATCTCCTGACCTTCCTGGCGGGGAACAGTCCGGTGCAGGTGATTCAAAAACTTCAAGAACTCCTGCTGGCGATGTTGTCGATGACATTGTCCGTACACTTGACCGGTTGCCACGTCCAAAGCTGCAAACAGACTTGTCGTCCCGTGACGATAGTAGTCATGTGTCCGGCGTTCCGGAGTTCCTGGTGTCATCGGCAGCAAGGGTTGGGTGCGATCCAGAGCCTGGGCTTGGCTCTTCTCATCCACTGAGAGCACCAAGGCATGCTCCGGTGGGTTCATATACAGACCCACAACATCTCGCACTTTCTCGATAAAGAACGGGTCCTCCGAAACTTTGAAGGTTTCCTCACGATGTGGCTGGAGGTTGAAGGCTCGCCAAATCCGAGAGATGGTCGATTGCGACAGACCACGTTCTTTGGCCATCGACCGAGTGCTCCATTGGGTTTTCGCTTGGGGTTTTGCTTCCAGGGTTTGGACGATGACCTGCTCGATTTGCTCATCGGAGATCTTCCGCGGAGCACCAGAGCGAGGTTCGTCAGAGAGGCCCCGCAAACGGTCTTCGACAAAGCGTCTGCGCCACTTTCCCACCGTGGAGTTGGTGGTCTTGTGTTGCTGAGCAACTTGGGAATTGGTGAGACCTTCTGCACAAGACAAGATGATCTTACAACGAAACGCCAACGCTTGGGCGGTTTTGGCTCGGCGAGCCAGTCGTTGGAGTTCGGTTCGTTCTTCCTCGGTCAGGACCAGAGGTGCTTTTGGTCGTCCGCCTGCCATCGTGTTGCTCCGGGAACAGAGGAGTCGTTTCTCTGAACATAGCAACAACCTCAGATAGCGCAATAGGTTCTCTCAAGAATTTCTGATTCAGGACACTAGTGGTCCGTCAAGGAAGATTTGTCGGATGCGACAGCAGTCGCTTCCATGTGGGCAATGCGTCATGCCATCCGACAATCTCTCCTTGACAATCTACTACTGACCTTCGGAGAAGTTTTCGACCCAGGGCTTTCCGTCTGCCCTTGTTTGTGATGACCTCAAGGGGGCAGCCTGAGGCACCACAGCAAGCCCGGATTGCCGAACGAAACGCCCCGCTTCGTCGAAGACTGTTCAGGGAATCAGTAGGCGACGATGGGGATGGCTTTCAGCCAGCCAGTCTCGATCGGGAGGAGACCCAAACCAACCGACGGAGGAGAAGCCCCAGTTCATCGAGCACCTTGGTTGGTGCAGAGACCAACCTACGACCCGAGCAAGCCAGAGGCCCAAAATGTATAAGCGGCTGGGGCGGCCAGCAGCGGCGAGTCAATCAAATCCAACACGCCTCCAAAACCGGGCATCCAACGGCTGGAGTCTTTGCGTCCGACCGATCTTTTCAACAGCGACTCCACCAAATCTCCGAGCATTCCAGCCAGGGAAACGACGATGGCGTAAGCAGCCCACAGAGAACAACGGCCCAAGTCAGCATGGCCGGTCTCCCAATTGACCAGGGGTTTCCACTCGCTCATCACCAACGGGGCTATCGCAAGGACAAATGCTGCTGCGGCCAGCACCGAGAAGACCACTCCTCCGATGGCACCTTCGACGGTCTTGCCGGGACTGACCCGAGGAGCGAGCTTTCGCCGGCCTAGCCAGCGGCCGACAAAGTAGGCCCCGACATCCCCGAACTTGGTCACCAACAGCATGGAGAGCACCGCTCCCACTCCCCATTGGCCCGTGGCATCAGCATCAGGACCGACAAAGGCCAGTTTGGCGAAAAACCCGCAAAGCCAGCCAATATACAAGAGCCCAAACGCTGTCAGGACCAACCGGTGCACAGCGACTTCAGGGCGTTCTCGGGATTGCACAGCCCGAGCTAAGGCCACTGACAGGCTCAGCATCAAAACAAAAGAAGGTAAGCCCCAATGGGCGCTGAGCAAGCCAGTACCTGGTCCGAATGTATCGACCGAGGAAGACCAGGGCCACGCACCCCACCAATGGTCGAGACCATGTCCGGCGATGATTCCTGCGCAGCCCAGGTGGAGGACCCAGCGGGCGGCCGAAAGCGAAGCCGACTCAAAGAATTCGACCAGCTCTTCGACAGCAAAAGCGCTGGTCACCAGCGTCAGCGGCACCACCAAGAGCCCTGGTTGCGGCAACCAACCATCTGCCACAATCAGGGTCACCAGCCCCGGGACCAGAAACAGGCTTAACAGCAACCGCCAGTGGAGCATCGGCTCAAAGAACCTCGAAATCGCCCGTCGTCTCAGGCAACGACCTGACTTCACGCTTTCCATTCTGACGGCTCCGGCCCTCGGCTGCGATGGCACCCCTCGGGCTGGGCCGAGTTTTCCCAAGAGCTTTTCTCAGAGAAGTGCGTTTACAGGGGCTTGATCAGCGCCGTTGCTCGTTTGCTGAGTGTTCGTTTGTCGATATCGATGAACGTAAGATCCTCGCACTGACCGGGGGCAAGCCCGTGGTCGGACCTGACTGGGTGGTGAAATCGGTTTTTGGAATGAAGGGAACCGACGGGAAGGCAACTCGCGAGGTTGGGCAGCGAGTTCGGTAATTGCTAGGCGCCAGCTTCGCGTTTCAGGCCCCCGAAGCGACGAACTCGCCCGGCATAGGCGATGAGGGCTTGTTTCAGATCCTGGACGCGAAACTCCGGCCAGCAGCGTTCGGTCACCCAGATTTCGGAGTAGCTAATCTGCCAAAGCAAGAAATTGCTCACACGCAGCTCGCCAGCGGTGCGAATGAGCAAATCGGGATCGGGGTGCCCGGCTGTGTGAAGATGGTTGGAGACAGCTTGCTCGTCGACTTGCTCAGGAGTGAGCTCTCCTCGTTGAACTTTTTCAGCCAAGCTTCGGCACGCTGAGACTAGCTCTTGTCGTCCGCCGTAGTTGATTGCCAGGCAGAGCCGCAGGCCAGTGTTATCCCGGGTCAGTTGAGCCGAGGTATCGATTTCCCGCAGGGCTGATGCGGGAATCCCGTCTCGCCGCCCGATGGTGGTGAAGCGAATGTTTTGCCGCAGAATCTCTGGACGCTGGTCAATGACGTATTGCTCCAACAGCTTCATGAGAAAGTCCAGTTCCGCCGCTGGTCGCTTCCAGTTTTCTGAACTCAGACAATACAGCGTCAACTGCTCCAGTCCCAACTGGCAACAGGCTTCGACTGTCCGCCGGACCGTTTCGGTTCCCCGACGGTGACCCTCAATTCTGGGCAGGCCCTGCCGCTGGGCCCACCGCCCGTTGCCGTCCATAATGATCGCCACATGACGTGGCAGCTTTTCCCGGGGAACCACATCGAACAAGGAATCGATATCGCCCTCCGCCAAAGGCCCTGGCAGCGGGACCACCGGCGGGGTAACCAACCCGCCAGCAGACGTCCCAAACCCCTCTGGCGAAGCGGCTGTCCCCGGAACCGATGTCTGGTCAAAGTTCTTGATCATGGGAAGGTCCAACGCGATGGTGAACTTTACGTAACGGTGAACTCTACGGTTGGAAGTCGGGAGAGTTCTGGAGAGTCAGGGGGCCAAAGGCTGGGTGCCGTGTTTACTCTGCACTGCAAAGTAATTCGTGTTGTAATTCTTCTGCGATCGCTTGGCAATATGGGGGTTGTAATAATTGGGTGGCGACAGATCACCCGGCGGGGCTGGCAAATTCTTTGGGGTCTGTGAAGTCCGATTGTCGACTAAGTGGGCCAGTCACTAAGTGGGCCAGTCACTAAGTGGGCCAGTCACTGAGTGGGCCAGTCACTGAGTGAGCCAGCAGACTGGGCAAACACAGGGTGGGGTTTTTGCGTTGGCTATCTCAGATTCTGGGCCCAAGACAAGCCAGGCCAAAAGACTGTGTGGCCTCTCTCTTTGGAAACGGCGGACGAGCCGTTTGGGCCACAGCCGCAAAGCTCCGAAGGTAGGGACAGCTGACAACCGAGGCTGTTGAAAGTATCACCAACGGGGGTGCCTTGACCACCCCCTGAGGGCAGCTCGGTTCCGGGGACCTGTGAAAATGCCTTGGCCCCAGAAAGGAAGCACCTGATTTAGATAAGGGCTCTAACAAGTAAATCCATTAAGAAATCCGAGATCAGAGGGATCAGAAAGAACGATGACCAACGACGAGGGACTTCGTGAGCACCTGTGTGATTTGTTGCAAGGTGGAGGTGCTCACGTAGACTTTGACCGCGCGATTGAGGAGCTGCCTGTGGAGTTCTTCGGCGTCAAGCCGGCGGGGATCCCGCATTCGCTCTGGCGTTTGCTGGAGCATATGCGGATCTGTCAGTGGGACATTCTGGAATATTGCCGGAACCCGGCGCACCGATCCCCGGACTTTCCCGATGGTTACTGGCCAGAAGGAGATGCCCCACCCTCAGTTGAGGCTTGGGACAAAAGCGTGGCAGCATTTCGCGAAGATCTTCAGGCCATGCAAAAGCTGGTCATGGATCCTGCTGTGGATTTGTTCGCCCAGATTCCCCAGGGTCAGCCCGGCCACACAATCCTTCGTGAGGCGTTGCTGGTAGCCGATCACAACGCCTACCACTTTGGCCAGCTTGTGCTTGTTCGACGAGCTTTGGGAGCCTGGCCCGACCAGTAACCTCGATGGGAAGTGTTTCGTTGGAAAGTGGCTTGGTGTTAGCCCTGTCCGTTTGATTGCAGAGGAGGAACTTGGCCGTTGCCTTCGACTTCGGCGAGGCCCCGCAGGTTTCCTTCGCGGAAGGCTGAGGCCATTGCCTGAGGGACTTCAGCTTCAGCAAGAACCACAGTTGCGCGGTTCCGTGCGACTTGGGCCTTCATTTCTTGCTCGCGAGCCACGGCAAAAGCACGCCGTTCCTCAGCTTTGGCTCGGGCAACGCGGACGTCGGCTTCGGCTTGGTCGGCTTGCAGGCGAGCGCCGATGTTCTCACCCACGTCGATGTCGGCGATGTCGATGGAGACGATTTCGAAAGCCGTCTGAGCATCCAGACCTCGCTCCAAGACAGCCTTGGAGATCAAGTCGGGATTTTCCAGCACAGCCAAGTGAGCTTTGGCACTTCCGATGGCAGTGATGATCCCCTCACCAACACGAGCGATCACGGTATCTTCAGTGGCTCCCCCGATGAGCTGATCGAGGTTGGTTCGCACGGTCACCCGTGCTCGCACACGCAGTTCCACACCATCCAGAGCAATCGCGCTGAGAAAGCGTTTGCCTCGATTAGGGTCAGGGCAGTCAATCACCTTGGGGTGGACACTGGTCTGGACAGCTTCCAAAACGTTTCGGCCAGCCAGATCAATCGCGGCCGCCCGATCGAAATCTAGAGGGATGTCGGCTCGGTGTGCGGCGATAATGGCTCGAATGACGTTGGGGACGTTGCCGCCGGCGAGATAGTGTGCCTCTAAGCGACGGGTGCTGACCGCATCGCCGCTCTCACCGCCGAGGCCAGCTTGCATGGCCATGATTTTGGCCTGAACGATGACTTTGGCGTTGACCCGGCGTAGGCTCATCCCGATCAGGCTGAGCATGCTGACCCGAGCGCCAGACATCAAGGCCTGAAACCACAACGCCCCATAATTGAGCGCAACAATGAGAATCACTAGGAGGAAGATGCCGACGGCAACCAGACCAATGATAAACCAAGGAAACCACTCCTCATCATTCCGAAGACCCCGGACCTGTGCCAAAAACCCCGGAATTGTGTTGAGCATCGCTGTTGCCCATCGAATCAACCACTCGCTTGTCATCAAGTCACTCCCAAACCATCATGTGAGTGTTGTTTGCGATCTCTCCTGGAGGTCCCGCTTGCCGGGTCAATGATGCAAGCTCACCAACCAATCTTTGCCCAGCATAGCCCAAGTTTGACCGCAGAACTAGCGGCCCCCAGGATTCCAACCCTGACCAAAGACAGGGAACAACCGAGGTCTGCCCCAGTCGCCAAGTTTCCCGGTCACCGAGTTTTCCAGTCGCCAAGTTTCCCAGTGGATGCGGTGTTCAAAGGTGAGTGATACCCTTGAAGTCTTTATTCTCTTGAACTGTCTACTCGCTTGAACTGTCTACTCGCTTGAACTGTCTACTCGCTTGAACGCACAGCCGAGTCGTGAGGCTCAGAAGGCGGTGTGAAGCGATGACCAAGCAGTTCGCGGACAGCAGTGGCGAGATCCTGGCTGGCCATGAGGCTTTCTCCGACCAAGATCGCATTGACCCCTCCCGCTGCAAGGGTGGCGACATCGTTGGAGGTTCGGATGCCGCTTTCGCCGACGACGAACCGATCCGACGGGATCTGCTTTCTCAATCGTAGGGTGTGCCCCAAATCGACTTCAAAGGTCCTCAAGTCACGATTATTCACGCCGATGAGCCGAGCTCCTGAGTCGAGCACCGCCGGCAAGTTGTCCGGTTCATAAAGTTCTACAAGCGGTGTCATCCCCAACCGGACGATCAAGTCGTGAAGGTCTTGCAGTTCGGTCGGGCTGAGACACTCGGCAATCAACAGCACCGCGTCGGCCCCAGCGGCTCGTGCCTGGAACACCTGATAGGGATCCAGGATAAAATCCTTCCGCAGGACCGGAAGACTTACCGCAGCCCTCACGGCGCAAAGATCGTCCAGATGCCCCTGAAAATAAGGTTCATCGGTGAGCACGCTGATAGCTGCTGCCCCGTTGGCTTGGTAAGTCCGAGCAATCTCGGCAGGATCAAAATCCTTGCGGATCAGGCCTTGGGAGGGGCTGGCTCGCTTCACCTCAGCGATCAGTTGGATTCTCTCGGAGTTGGTCACAGCAGCGAAAAAATCCCGAACCGGTGAGGCCCGAGCAATCCGCTCACGCAGAGCCGCTTCGGGCACAGTCGCACGGGCGTGGGTGATCTCCTCCCGTTTGGTCGCAACAATCTGGTCCAAGATGGTTGGCACAGCTTCTCCCCGATAAGAATCAAGGACAAATAATAATCAAAGACTGATAAGAATCGGAGATAGTCTGGGGCAATCTTGGGAACGGACCGGTCGTTGCGGTGAGTCTGGCTCCTTCAGGGCGATCGTTCAAGTCGGCTCTTCAAGACGGTTGTTCAAGGCGTTGTTTCAAGGCGTTGTTTCAAGGCGGTAAGAAAGGCGACGATTGAAGTGTTCGTCATCACGCAGGGGATAGTCGCTACGCAGATGGACGCCGCGGCTTTCCCGGCGGTCGGAGGCAGCGGCGATCATCACACCAGCCACGCAGAGCATGTTTTGCAGTTCCCATCCTTCGGGGCTGGAGAACTGACGATCGAACACATAGCGGGACCAACGGTGGATTTGTTCGGCGGCTTCCCGCAGACGCGTGGCATCTCGGCGGATTCCCACGTTTCGCCACATCAGCGCTTGCAGGGAATTGCGAATATCCGAAACATTCAGGCTTTCTTCAACAGCTGTTGAGCCATTGCCGTTTGTTGGAGGCGTGATCACAGGGCTGCGTAAGTCCAGGGCGGTGAACTGGTCTGGCATTCCGGCGGCAGCCTGACTGGCACCATGGCCACAACGCGCGCCAAAGACGAGTCCCTCCAGCAGACTGTTGCTGGCCAGACGATTGGCTCCATGCAGCCCGCTACTGGTCACCTCCCCGGCCGCCCAGAGCGCGGGGAAGTTTGTCCGCCCGGCGACATCGACGGCGACTCCGCCGATCATATAGTGTGCTCCTGGACGCACGGGGATCAGGTCGTGCTGCAACTCCAAACCGAACTTGCGGCAGAGACGCAGGATGCCGGGAAAGCGTTGCCGCAGCCGCTCTTGGTCCAGATGCCGCACGTCCAAGTAGACGTTGGGGTGGTTGGTCTTCTCCATCTGAGTGACGATGGATTGACTGACGATATCACGAGGGGCAAGCTCGCCGCGTGCATCGTAGTCGGGCATGAAGCGGAGTCCGTGACAGTCCACCAGGTGCCCGCCTTCGCCGCGAACGGCCTCGGTGATCAGGTGGCGGCTACTTCCAGCAATGTAGAGCATTGTGGGGTGAAACTGCATGAACTCCATATCGCGGAGCTCGACACCAGCCCGGTAAGCCAGGGCTTGCCCGTCTCCGGTGGCCACCTCGGGGTTGGTGGTCTCACGATACACTTGGCCAGCCCCACCGGCAGCTAACACGGTTTGCTTGGCCCAAACCAAGACCAACCCACGCTGAGGGTGCCAGACAACGGCCCCTCGGCAGGTTCCTTGGTGGCTCAGTAGGTCAAGTGTGAAGGTATGTTCCCAAGTCTGCAGGTTCTCCAGCGTGCCGACTCTCTGGATGATGGCACGCATGATCTCTCGGCCCGTGCGGTCGCCCAAAGCATGGACGATCCGATGATGGCTGTGTCCCCCCTCGCGTCCGAGGGCCAGTTGACCAGCCTCCTCATCAAAGTTCGTTCCCCATTCGATGAGCTGGCGAATCTGCTCAGGAGCTTCACGGACCACGAATTCCACCACCTCGGCCTCGCACAAGGGCCCACCGGCGGTGATGGTGTCTTCGATGTGGTTCTCAAAGCGGTCTTCAGGGTCGAGGACGCCTGCGATCCCCCCCTGAGCCCATTGGCTATTGGATGTCTGCAGTTTGCCTTTGGTCACGACCAATACCGAGAGGTTGGGATCAACCTCTAAGGCCGCGCGGAGTCCTGCCAGACCTCCACCGACAACCAAGATGTCTGTGAAAACGTGGGCAACCCGTTTGGGATGAAAAGGGACCAGATAACGAGGGATCGGGGCTTCAGCCATCGCGTGTTGACTCAGCTGTGGGGCAGAACCGCAATAGGGTATTAATGCACCTTCCGACCCTCTCGCCTACTCCCGCTGGCTCGTGAGGCTGAGAAAAGTTTCCAACTCACAGCAGCAAGCCAATGCCCAGTTCCTCGCTTGACCACCGGCAGTTGGTCACAGCTGGTCACTCTGAGGTCGCAGATCCTCGCTCGGCCAAGAGACCTGGGCCTCTTCGCCTCCTGCTGCCGATTGCAGCAACCGGGTCACCGTTCTGCCTGAAATTGCAAAAGCTTGATCCAGAAAGGTTCTGTGCTAGTTCAGGTCAAGTTGGAGAGATGGCGGTCACTGGAACTTCTGGTTGTATTTCATCACTTTGCTGAGGATCTCGACGATATCTGCCTGGTAGGGGGTGTGCTTGAGTTTTTCGATCTCGGCGCCGTAGAGGAGGTTGAGCCAGGAAAGTGCGCTTAATTCGAGCATCATCGAGCCACCGTGGCCGATGAATCCGTCTCGGAACAGCGAGCTTCTGCCAAAGCCGGCCACCTTGGTGATATCGGGCAGTTGGCCTGCGTCGAAGCGATCTTTCATTTCTGCTGCGACCTGGCCGTAATCGAGAAAGTAGATGGGAGTTTGCGGAAAGGCGTTGCGTAGCTGGACCACCGTCTTGAAAAGTCGGGTGCTCGCTGCCTGAATGGCTCGTTTGTAGGTCGCGCTGTTCATCTTGGGGCCACCAAAGGCCCAGCTCTGACCGATGAAAATCCGCGTTTTGGGATTGTACTTCAGTGCCAGTTCGATCCACTGCTGATAGTGCTTGAACCCGCTTCCGAGGCGTCCGGTCGCGGTCATGCCGAAAAGATCCACCGTGCCGGTGGCCAGTTTCGTCTCGATTCTTTTTCTGTGACGTTCGTTCTCCCAGAGCGAGCCGGGTGAGCCGCCCATCCCTGGCGCAAAGACAAAATCGGCTTGATGGGATTTGAAGTTGTTCTGCTTAGCGACACTGTCAAAACGCTTGGCCACCGGAATGAAAAAGCTGTGCCCGATAAAAAGGCACTGGGCACCATCCTGGAAAACCGGCCCAGGCGTACCTTTCTCGTCCGCGACCGTCGGGGTCGTCAGCAACGCAAACAGGATCAGCGGGAGTGATCGGAAGGTACATCGAGAAACGGTCGACTTGAGTGGTAGCATCAATAGGTCCCTCATCGAAGGTGGTCTGATGGATTCCCTCTTGAAACCCACCAGTTGAGTCTGGGTTCCGTGATGGATTGACTTGCTGTTGGCTCGGATCGGCGAGATGCAGCCGGTTGTCTGCCAAGAGGTCTGCCTGGAGTTGTCGTGGGGCCGCAACGATGGGGACAGAAAACCGAGCTATTGTGGGACCAATTTGTGCAAAACAAGTAAATAAAAGTCCTGTCGATTGATTCTCGGAAGGCTTGTTGGCTTCGGGCAAGCCGTTTGGGAGAGTTTGGGAGATCGAAGAGGAACGGTGCTTGCTAAGCGCCAGAACCCAACGTGCGGTCGAGATTGAAGGCAGCACTGATGAGGGCCAGATGGGTAAAAGCCTGAGGGAAATTCCCTAAGGCCTCGCCCTTCATGCCGGTTTCTTCGGCATACAGCCCCAGATGGTTGGCATAGCCGAGCATCCGCTCAAAGAGGAGTCGGGCTTGGTGCAGCTTCGAGCGATCGTTCCGGCCAGCTCGGGTGAGGGCCTCGACCAACCAGAAGGTACACATGTTGAACGTCCCTTCCTCGCCGGAGAGGCCGTCTCGGGTTTGATCGGTATCATAGCGGAAGACCAGACCGTCAAAGAGAAGACCTCCGGCACTTGGCGGCTGACAGATCGCATCGATGGTCTTGACCATCCGCGGGTCATTGGGGCTCAAGAAGAAAACCAGCGACATGATTAGGTTGGAAGCATCTAGCGTGTTGCCTTCATAAGTTTGCACAAAGGCCTGCCGATTCTGACTCCACCCTTGGGTCATGATCTGTTCGTAGATTTGATCCCGAGTTGTCAGCCACCGGTTCCGATCTGCGGGAAAGGAACGCTTTTCGGCCAAACGGAGCCCACGATCCAGGGCCACCCAACACATGAGCTTGCTATAAACGAAGTGCTGTTGCTCATCTCGCACTTCCCAGATCCCTTCGTCGCGGCGGTGCCAATTCTCACAGACCCAATTGACCAAACGCCTAAGATATTGCCACGTATCGTAGGCGATCGGTGTCCCGTATTTGTTGTACAAGTAGACGCTATCAAGCAGCTCGCCGTAAATATCCAATTGCAACTGAGTGTAAGCCGCGTTGCCGATGCGGACCGGTTTACTGCCGCGATGTCCCGCCAGATGGTCCAATGTCTCTTCGGTGAGCGACTCACGTCCGTCGATGCCGTAGACGATCTGGAGTGGGCCGCTGGGATCATCACGATGCAGTCGCTGATCCAGCCAGTTCATAAAGGCAGCCGCCTCGGAAGTAAAGCCAATACGCATCAGCCCATACAACGTAAAGGCCGCATCTCTGATCCAAGTGTAGCGGTAATCCCAGTTGCGGACTCCACCAACTTGCTCAGGCAGGCTGCAAGTCGGAGCAGCCACGATCGCACCGGTCGGCTCAAAGGTCAACAGCTTCAAAGCCAAGGCCGAGCGGTGGACCATCTCACGCCAACGCCCCGTGTAGGTGCACTGCGAGAGCCAGCGATGCCAGAATTCCACAGTATGCTGAAACAACGATTCCGCTTGATCGCACGAGGGACAACGGTGGCTCGGATCTCCCGGGGCTGTCTCACGAATGACAAATACCGCCGTTTGGCCAGCCTCCAGGCAAAACCGACTTCGGACACCGTCGTCATCTGGCTGAAGCCGCACATTGCAAGCCAACGTCAGCGATAACTCAGGTGTGCGAAACACCGCACCACCAGAATTGACCACGGTTTCATGACCGGTCCGCGCGTAGTTGAATGCCGGCTGACAGACGGCCAGAAAATCCACCCGACCCCGGGTGACATGCACTTGACGCACCAGCTGGTGGTGGCTGTTAAACCCGGGAGAAAGCGCAACGGGCATGAAGTCGATGATTTCGGCCACCCCGTGTGGCGAAAGGAAGCGGGTCACCAAGACGTTGGTCTCAGGCCAATAGAACTGCTTGCTGCGGGTCTCCGTTTCGTCAGCCGGGGCAATGCGGAATCGGCCGCCCCGTTGGTTATCCAGAATTGCCGCGAACACGCTGGGAGAATCAAAATGCGGAAAACAGTACCAATCAATTGAGCCGTTGAGTCCTACCAAAGCTGCAGTTCGCATGTTGCCGATGATGCCATAATGCTCAATCGGTGAGTAATCCAGTCCTGACATGGGCTTTCCTAAACAGGCTTCCTGAGACGGGCTGCAGAGACGGGCTGCAGAGACGGGCCCCTGATCGAGGCTCCTCACTGACAGGTGGCCGTTTTGTTTGCTGTCAGTTGAGGTTGCTCACAGGGCCGGCCTTACAACAACCGCAGCAAGAACGGCACCTCCGCAAGCACATGAAGCATCGCAATGGTGAAGTAAAGATCCCGCGTTCGTGGATAGTCGATCACAAACCCCACCCAGAAGACCAGCACCAAACACAAGCCCAGCATCAGGACCGCTCCCACGGCAGCACGCCAGCGAGGCGATCGGCGAGCCAGCGGCACTTGGTCGATCCGCCAAAGGTTTTCAGGGAAGGTTGCCAGCGGTAATGCCAAGACCCACACACCGTAATGCAGCATTTCCAGAAAGGTGTGTGTGGCCACCAGAAGATGACTGTTGAGGCCAAGGATCCCTGCACCAGCATGGTTGGTGATCCGCCAACCCAAAGGGTCGTCTGCAGGAAGGTCGCCCGTTCCTGCCAAACGCCACCAAAGTACTCCTAAGACAACCGGAACACTCAGCAGCACGGCCCGATAGCAGCTGTGCCAGTGCGTTTGGCCTGAATACGCTCTGCGGCGTGCCAGCTCCCGATCCAAAAACCACAAGGCCATCAGTGGGTGAAGGTAGACCAACGACAAGGCAAAGCCCATAGGCGCCATCCAGGCGGCCCAGAGCAAGCCCACGCCTACCGGCAACGTCCAATCCCAATTCCGCTTAGGGTTGTGACGACTCCGCAGACGGACCAACAGCAGCACCCATCCCACAAAAAAGGTGTTCCAGCTGGCTTGGAGGCAATACCAAACCTCGGCCTCTGCATCAGGTTGTTGCGTTTGCTCAGTTGTCCCTATCCAGCTTGCCGACCCCGCCCAACTGGCCACCCCAGGAAGCACCCAGTACGCGGCAGTCAGCACCAAGACGCCGCCGATGCCCGTCAGAAAATAACCCCGCAGTTTGCCCCACTTGGGCGGCATCCGTTGCAACAGATACCTCGCCTCCAGCCAGTTGTGGGGCCCGGCAAACAGAAAGACCGTGACTACGGAAAAACCAAGCGGCGCCCACCCAGCGATCGCCGCAGCGGTCACCACTAAGCTTATTGCCGCCGCCGCAAACCAACAACCGCTGGCAAGTTCTTTATTGCCTATCTGCTGATGGTTGCGGTCTTCAGGGGCAGTCCGATCTCTGTAGAGGGTTGGAGAGACAGGGGAGCTGGGAACTCGAGCAGGCGGCGTTTCGCGGGGAAGCCCAAGTTCAGAAGGGAATCTCGTCATCGGTCTCGGCTGGTCGCAGGGCCAGCGATGGGGGGGATCCACTGGAGCGTCGGGTGTGGGGCAGCTGAAGTTCCGCCAGGTCTTGGTGCGGTCCAGGGAAGCGTTCTCTCAGGCGGTGGAGAATCTCCTGGCAATCTCCGCTCTGCTGCGGCCAGCCTTGCACGGGGCCCTCGCCAAAGGTGTAACCTGGGATGTGAAACCGCACGCTTCGCAGGTTGGCCAGGTTGGTCTCCACGAGTCTGGGCAAGGCCTCAGTCTGAATCCAACCGAGATTCAGCCGCCGCAGAGCAGGGAACTGATGCGACCGCATCAGGGCTGCCAGGCCGGTGTCCGTCAAAGCGGTCGAGGCCACCGAGAGATCTAACAGTTGGCCCAAATGGCGATTCTCTGCCAGAATGCGTCCTGCACGAGTGCCCAGATCACACCCCGAGAGATCCAGACGCTTGAGATTGCGGGCTCGAGGGGAATCCACCAGGGTTTTCAGCCCCTCTTTGCCTAAGGGGTTGTTGGCCAGGTTCAGGCTGTGGAGGTTTTCCAACATCGAGGAAAAAGCCAGCGCGCGGACGCCGATGTTGGTAATGCCGTTGTTATCCAGCTTCAGCGACCTCAGTTGCGAAACATGGGGAGCATGGACCAAGGCCGAGACGCCCATGCCCCCCAAGCCGGTGTCTCCTAAGTCCAGTTCTTGAAGTCGCGACCATTCGGCCAGCTTTGCGGTTCCCCCGGGACCCAGTGGGTTGCCATGTAAGTTCAGCCTCCGCAAACCCCGGAGAGTTTCCGATCTGGCCAAGGCCGAGAGGCCAGCCCCAGAAAGGCCACCATCGGGCAAGGCCAACTCTTGGAGGTTCTCCACATAAGGTGAGTCAGCCAACGCCCGGGCCCCGTGGTCGCTGAGTCCGCGGAAGCGGAAATGCACAAGCAAAGTGCGGGCCTGGGCCAATTCTGGGCTCTGGCACAACAGGCGGAAGTCCTCCAAATCCACGTAAGCCAAACAAAAAGAGGCCACACTTCCCAGCTCAGCCCACCGAGGCGTTGCCGCCAAAAACGAGCGGACGTCGGTGATCCAAACGCCCACCAGAAAGCCCCACTGCCAGTGCCAAGCAGTCACTCCGGCAGGCAAGCTCAGCTGATCACCCCATTGTCGGGCCAGTTGTTCCTGTAAAGTTTCACGTCGCTTGGCCAGAGCGGTCAGTCGAGCGACCGTTTGCTGGTCGGCCTGTGGGCAAAGCGGATAGTCAGAAGCACGGAGCTGGCAATCCAGGCGGATCAGTTCAGCGCGGTCTGCGTCGCCCTGTCTGTCCAACCAATCGGCATAGACCAACAGACGGGCGTGGTCGTCGGGATTATCCCAGATCGCCCGCCAGAACTCCGCGTGCGATGTGCTCACCACCGTCCTCGTGCTTTGGTCCTAGCTATTTGGTGTTTTCCCGACCTCGGGGAAGTGGAGGATCACTCATGATCTCAAAGTTCACGGCTTTCCCAAGTGACGGCTTTCCAAGACGGACGCCCTGAGAGGCTCCGGCTGAGGTGATCGCGTTTAGGGGTTTTTCTCGGGTTGGCGAGAACCTTTTCCATCAGGGGCTGCCTGATCTGGAACCCTTTGAGGAAGAAAACGTCCAGCAGCCCCCTGAGGAGCAGCCCCCTGAGGAGGAGCCGCTTGAGGAGGAACCGGTTGAGGAGGAACCGCCCGGGGAACTGGCTGAGGAAGCGGCCGGGGAATCGGAATGCGGCCACCTGCTTGCTGGCCGAGTTGGACAGCCAAGCGGGGGCCGATCAACAATTTCACGGCGTTGCCTTGAGGGACAACTTGCACTTGCAACCCGTTGACCTGCAACATCGGTGCGACGGGAGGGGCTGGTTTCCGGAGAGGAGGCCGAGGCGGGGGTGCGTTCCCCCAGGCTGCCCAACTGTCTCCGAGCACCCCTGTGAAGAAGAAGCCCACCAAGGCAATCCCCAGGCCCCAGATTCGTCCTCGGCGGCTCCGCCAGGCCATCACACCGCCGAGGGCCAGAGCGACAGACAGGGCCAAACCTGCCATGATGGTTCTGATCTTCAGTGGCCCTGCTTGACCAACCTGTTGGGCACCCTCTCGGACAGCCTGGCCGCCCTGCAAGGTTTTCGCAGGAATCAGCAGCTTGGGAGCTTTTTCGTACTGAGCGTCCACAACAACCAGTAGGGTAGCCCCGGCAACTGGCTGAGGCTGTGGCCGCGGCCGCAACCGAGGCGCGGCGAGATCAGCAGAAGCAGTTGAGAGGAGGCAGCCGAAGACCATCAGCGAGAACGCGAATGCTGTTGGAGGCCTCCAAAACGTTCCACTCGTCCAGCATGGGATTGGTTGGTCGAACATCAAAGCTCCAAGGCTTGCTCTTGGTTCCTGAGGAACTCCCCATCCCCGAGAGGTTCGCCAGGTGACGGACAGCCATGCTGTGGGAACACGCTTCGGGCAGCTGGCAGGTTCATTGGAATCAGCCAACGATTGATCGTTTCCCCATCGGAGCAGATTGTGCTCACAGAATCTACCGAAAGTCGGCTAAGTTACAAAAGTCCATCTGGCTTGTTATAGCTTTACGAGCTAGTTGCTCAGGGACGACTTGCAAGTGGTCCCCAGGCACGTGTGAAGTCGGCACGTGTGAAGTCGGCACGTGTGAAATCTGCACGTGTGAAATCTGCACGTGTGAAATCTGCACGTGTGCGGTCTTTGCAGGAGCAACGGCAGTTTGGAGCAAACTGCCAAGCCAGCTTGGTTGGAGAGCCCTCCCTTGGCAGAGGTGACTGGTTTGGACCTGCCACGGGCGGGATAGACCAGTGACAGGAACGCTCAACCCAACTTGCCGACTCGGGCCAGCAGGTCGACTGTTCGTTGGGAATAGCCCCACTCGTTATCGTACCAACTGACGACTTTGAGCAAGTTACCCTGCATGACCTGTGTCCAGCTGGGCACGAAGATGGAGCTGTGCGAGTTGCCCTTGATGTCACTGGAGACGATGGGATCCTCGCAGTACTGCAAAATCCCTTTGAGGTAGCCCTCGGAGGCCTCTTTGACCGCAGCGTTGACCTCTTCGGCGGTCACGTTGCGGGCCATGCTGGCGGTCAAGTCAACAACACTGCCAGTCGGAGTGGGCACACGCAGGGCGATCCCGGTGAGCTTGCCTTGGAGTTCGGGAATCACCAAACCAACAGCTTTGGCTGCACCAGTCGTGGTGGGGATGATGTTCAGACCCGCTGCCCGAGCCCGGTAGAGGTCTTTGTGTGCGACATCCAAGACCTGCTGGTCGTTGGTGTAACTGTGCACCGTGGTCATCAGACCTTTCTCGATGCCAAAGCTGTTGTGCAGCACATGGGCCAAAGGGGCCAGGCAATTGGTGGTGCAACTGGCGTTGGAGATGCACTTGTGCTCGGGTGTCAACTCTTGGTCGTTGACCCCGAGCACACAGGTGAGATCTGGTGAGTCCTTGGCCGGAGCGCTGAGCACCACACGTTTGGCACCGGCTTTGGTGATGTGGGTGTCGTAACCAGCCTTCTCAACAGGCTTTCCCTCGGGGTCGGTTTTCACCTGAGCTCGGGAAGTGAACACCCCTGTGCTTTCCAGGACAACGTCACATCCCATTGCACCCCAGGGGAGTTTGCCAGGGTCACGCTCGGCGAAGGCCTTGATGGCCTTGCCGTCGACATGCAGAGCTAAATCGTCGTAGGTGACCTCGCCCGGATACTGGCCGTGATTGCTGTCGTACTTCAGCAGGGTGGCCAGCATCCTGTTGTCTGTCAGATCATTGACACCGACCACCTCAAAGTCGGCCGGCTGAGACATCAGAATGCGGAACACCAACCGACCAATCCGGCCAAATCCATTGATGCCAACCTTGATGGCCACTAGGAACCTCCCCCTGGCTGAGTGCTTAAGAGTCTTTTCGAGCGTGCGTTTTGAGATGGTTTTTCAAGGCTGCGGATCCGCGGCCTGCGGGGTTTTGGAGGCTATCCTGGGCACCTGTTCTCAGATCCTTTGAAGGCGCTTTTTCAGAGACGCTCCTTGGAAGTTGCTTCTTCGCAGACGCATTTTGGCAGAGAGCCTTTTGCGGGCGGTCCTTTGCAGCGGGCCAAGCCGGTCGATGGCCGGTTGATAAGCGTGGGGATTATACTGATCGGCACGCGGACCAGCAATGACCCAGCACCACTCCTCCCACGTTGACCTCCTTGGTTTGTTCTCTTGTTGGTTTGTTCTCTTGTTCTCTTGTTGGCTTGTTCTCTTGTTGGCTTGAACATCCCTGGGAAGGTGTCATCTTGTGCATGCCCTGAGGCCAGCAGCCCTCGAAACTGCGGCGGCAGCTTGCGGCCCAGACCAAAGCCCCAAAGACACGAACCAGCAAAAGCTCTTGCTGACTCTGGTTCTTCATGAGATATTCACAATTTCTGGCTTGCTCAGGCTCGACCCAGAAGCTGTTGTCATGCAGGGCTTCTTTCTTGGTGAGTGTGTTGGGAGTTCGACGGATCAAGCCGGTCTGCAGCTTTTTGGGATCGTTGCCGCCGGAATGCGGCGCTCACACGAGAAGAGAGAGGGGGAAACCATTGAAGGACCAGAATGGTCAATCCGTCAGCAAGCATCGCCCGAGCAAGCATCGCCCGAGCAAGCATCGCTCCAGAAGTCGCCCAGGGGGTGGCTTGACGAAAACGGATCTGCAACAGGCTGCCGGGACATTTGCTCGGCAGTTGCTTTGTGAACGCCTGAAGGCTGTGCGGAAGTGGCAGTCAGCGGTGAAGAAACTGCCCAAGATTTCCAAAAAGTTGCGCAAAGCCAGCGGCAAGGACCCCGAGGGCTTCAGTTCCAAGTGGAACGATCCTGCTCTGGTGGCTGCGGTCCATCAAGTGCGTGTCTCCTCGCGAAGGGCGGTTGCGGCCATTGAGGTCTTCGGCCCTTTTGCCCCACCACGGCGTGCTTCCCGATTGCAGAAGCAACTCAAACAATTGCGGCGTGCCGCCGGTGCCGCCCGGGACTTGGATGTCCTGCGAGAACGATGGCAGAGGTCGCCACCGGAGGTGCCCAACGACCCTCAACAGTGGACACACTTCTGGGCCTGTTGGTCGCTGGCTCGATACGAGGCACACCAAAGCTTCCGCCGAGGGAGTCGGCGATTTCGAGAGAAGCATCCCTTGAGTGCCTTCAAACTATTCACCCAAAAAATTCGCTGGCGAGATACTGGTTATCCAGAACCCACCTTGGCCCAGTTTGCCGTGGATTCGTTGGTTCCTTTGGTTGGGGGCTTTTTGGCCGCTCAGCCAGATCAGTCCGTTCTGGATCCTTTAGAAGATCTGGAGCAGTGGCATCGTTTGCGAATTGCGGGGAAACAATTGCGCTACGCTCTGGAGCTATTTGGTCCAGCATTGCAAGAGCGATATCACCAGGAAGTTGAGCCCCTCTTTCAGGACTTTCAGGACACACTGGGGATGCTCAACGACCATGCCACCGCCGAGGCTCGACTGCGTGGTTGGCAGACGTCCTCAAGAAAACGCCTGCAGAAAATCGACCAAGATTGGCTGGGAGAGCTGATCGCCTGGGAGCGGAAGGGTCAACGCTCCGCCCGAGACCATCTGAAAAGTTGGTGGGAAACAAACGCCCCGGCACTGTTGGAGAACTTGTTCGTCATCTGCCCACAAACGCTCTCCTCTCCCTCCCCGGAATCACTTCCTGGATGAGTGCTTCCCTGACCAGCGTTGCCCAGGCTGCTGACGTCATCCCAAGCAAAAACGGCGAATTTGCCAATCGCTCGAATCATGGGCCGGGGGTCTGGGCAAGCCTCGCTGTAATCTCCCATTTTTGAAGATCCAGCTTGGGCACCAAAGGCAACGTATCCAGGCGAGCGGCTACCGCGACGTCGGCGACCAAGCCGACCTGCTTAAGATTGCGGCCGCCTTGGCTGGTCAACAGGGCCGCCACCAGCCAGGCAGGCGCCAGAGGATCTTCGGGCAATTCCTCCGGCTGCAAACCATACCGCAGCTGCAACACCTCCACGGACTCCCAGGCCGCAAGCGCCAGCAAGGTCGGATCGTCTAAGTCTAGTGGCGTCGGCGTCTGCTGCAACAAACCCGCTGCCACAGCGCCGGCAAACAATAGGTCCTCACGGGTGATCTGCCCATCGGTTCCCGCACATAAGATATGAATGTCACCGGAAGTCCCGATCAAAGCCTCCACCACAGCCTGCCTGTTGGCAAAACAACCTAGCAACACTTCCTGAGCACTCCGGCAAATCGCTAAGGCCCTCGTCCCGTTGGTTGTGGTGATGACAACCCTTCGCCCCTGGACAACTTGGGGGGTATAATCCAAAGGCGAGTTGCCGAGGTCAAACCCTTCGATGGCAACGGAGCGACGTTCCCCGCCAAGAACGGCTTGCCCGTCGCGGTTCCTCCACGCCTGAGCCTCCTCCACCTCCAAGCAGGGGACGACGCAGACCGCCCCTGAGGCGAGAGCCTGAGTGATGGTGGTCGTTGCTCGAAGTACGTCGATGACCACCACAACACCGCCAGAGAGAGCCTCTGCGGTCGTCAGGGCAGGAAGCAAATGCGTGCGAATCGTGCCAGACACAAAGCACCTATCGACTCCTGAGGAGTTCAACAAAACCAGAAGACCCAACCACAAATCTCCCAATAGCCCCATTGGGACCAGGTGGATCGTCTCGACTGACGGAAAGGGCCCGCTAGAACGTTGCAGGGCATACTCAATCGGCGGGCTGCAAGCAACCGTCGGCTTGAGTGAGCGTGGAATCAAGCTCCGCAGGACCGCTCGAAAGAGATCGCCTGAGAGATCGTTTTCCAACCATGCCTGAGACTTGTGAAAAAGCTTGCATGCAAGCAAAATCTTGCTTCGGGAATCAGCGGGGCGGGTTGTCTTCCTTCGGTTCCTGCAGGTCTTGTTGGCCACCGGCGGTACAAGGTCGCCGATGTCTCCCTCCTCGGAGCGTCGCCGGTTGGTGCTGGTGCCTGGGAATCACCCCTGTCGGCCATCCAACTCGACAACCCTACATGCTATGCCCAGGCAAAGGACCTTCATTTCCAGTAATAACTTTTTTATCATAATCCAACATCAGCCGGTGATCGGGTCGATTTGATTGTCGCTCGGATCTGTGGTCAGCTCGAAGTGGAAGTTCAGTTGATGCGTCGTTGGGGATCAGGTCCAGAGTCACGTAGAACCTGAGGCAGGTAGAACCGGAGTCAAGTAGAACCCGAGTCCACTCGACGAGTTTGCTGTCCGTTGAGCTCCGCAGGTGGTTTTTATGGAAGGCCTTTGATGACCAAAGCAGTCACGGATTTTCATGATTTGTGGCGGACGCTGCAAAAGATTTTGGCGATGATTCGGTTTAGCCATACCCTGTTTGCCTTGCCATTTGCACTGCTGGCAGCGGTCATGGCCTGGTATGCCAACACCGTTGCTGAACCTCCTGTGCCGTTTCGCTGGCTGGATCTGGTAGGCATTGTGCTTTGTATGGTGCTTGCCCGCAGCGCCGCGATGGCTTTCAACAGGATTGTCGATCGCAAAATCGATGCGGCCAATCCCAGAACCGCTGGCCGTCACCTACCAACCGGTCAACTGAGTCTGCAAAGCGTGGTGATCTTTGCCATCGTTTGCTCGGTTGGTTTTGTGGCAGCAACAGGGCTGTTCTGGCCGAATTGGCTGCCTTTGGTCTGCAGCTTACCCGTGTTAGGATTTTTGCTGGTTTATAGTTATACCAAGCGATTTACGTCCTTGGCACACTTTTGGCTGGGGGCATCGCTGATGTTAGCACCTGTCGCGGCCTGGATTGCCATTCGGGGTGAGGTTGTCCTGGGCGATCCAGCCGATTTGCTTCCCGCGGTAGTCCTTGGGTTGGCGGTGCTGTTGTGGGTCAGCGGTTTTGACATTATCTACGCCTGTCAGGATGCCCAGTTCGATCGGTCCGCTGGGCTTTCCAGTCTGCCAGCACTGCTCTCGGTGCCAGTTGCTCTCCGAGTGGCTGCTCTCTGCCATGCGGCGACTGTGGGAATGCTCCTGCTGCTCCCTGTTGTTTACCCGCCCTTGGGTCTTGTTTATTGGCTGGGAGTGGCTGCTGTTGCGGCGCTCTTGGTGTACGAGCACTGGCTGGTCAAGCCAGACGACCTCACCCGAGTCAACCTCGCCTTTTTTCATGTCAACAGCGTCATCAGCCTCGGGATGCTTGTCGTTGGAGTCATCGATTTGCTGCTTGTTTAGAGTCTGGGAAGGGACGTCACCTCGCAGTTTCTAGCACCTTCGCGATCGTTTGATTTGGATAAGAAGCCCCATCGACAATCGCCTCATCCGACGATCCAGAATGCCGGCCGCCGTCTGTCTGGCTCCTAATTCGATCGAGACTGATTGGCTGAAAGCCATACCCATCGTAGCCTACGGGCAACCTTCTAGGCGTTCGAGGTGGCATTTTCTAGAGGCTTTTCGATTGATTTGGGAATTGGGCCGCGTGGTTGATCAATCACCCATCGATTCCAACCGATGCTTGGTTCGCGATCCGGTTTGTATTTGTGATTGACGAACAATTCTTGCGATCGACACCTTCGATTCGATTGCCGAAATGTCGGGGACGTGTGGCCGATGGCCACACGCCGTTTCGCCCAATGTTGAAACATGGTCGGCGACCGGAGAACGCAGAGCGAATCTCTGTGATCAATGGGGGCGATCAAACGGAGGCGAATTGCCCAACGATCCTGAGGCGTTCAAAATAATGCCACCCCGAACACCTAGGGCGTTGCCCCTAGGCTATGATGGGTATGGCTTTCAGCCAATCAGTCTTAACCAGGAGACGAGCCACACAGACGGCAGCCAACATCAGAGATCGAGGTCACATCTCCGACGGGGAGCCGTCGAGAAAATGCCACCCCGAATGCCTAGGGCGTTGCCCGTAGGCTACGATGGATATGGCTTTCAGCCAATCAGTCTCGATCGAAAGAGAAGCCAAATAGACGGCAGCC
>CAZYKP010000074.1:0-43835 GCA_964648025.1 uncultured Pirellulales bacterium
CGTTACTCATTCCGGCATAATCACCTGGAGGACCCTCCACCGCTCCTTTCGGTACGGCTCGCTGTCCTCCAGCGCTCCTCTACCACAATTGTCCACTGCTTCGGTGCAATGCTTACTCCCGTTCATTTTCGGCGCAGAACTGCTCGACCAGTAAGCTGTTACGCACTTTTTAAATGGTGGCTGCTTCTAAGCCAACATCCTGGCTGTCACTGCAATTCCACTTCCTTAGTGACTGAGCATTGCTTGGGGACCTTAGCAGGTGGTCTGGGTTGTTTCCCTCTCGACCGCGAAGCTTCTCCCTCGCGGACTGACTCCCGAGATAGTCGTATCGGTATTCGGAGTTTGGTTCGAGTGGGTACCCGGTGAAGGGCCCCAACCCGATTCAGTCGCTCTACCCCCGATACGTAGTTGCTCGAGGCTAGCCCTAAAGCTATTTCGAGGAGAACGAGCTATCTCTGCGTTTGATTAGACTTTCACTCCTCCCCACAAGTCATCCCCTCGGTCTTCAACCCAAGTGGGTTCGGGCCTCCACGCGGTATTACCCGCGATTCACCCTGCTCATGGGTAGGTCACGCAGTTTCGCGTCTACCACTGACGACATTCGCCCTATTCAGACTCGGTTTCCCTATGGCTCCGCCCCGGAGGGGCTTAACCAGCCGTCAACGGTAACTCGCCGGATCATTATGCAAAAGGCACGCGGTCACACATAACGTGCTCCCACCGCTTGTAGGCACATGGTTTCAGGTTCAGTGTCCTCCCCTTCAGGGGTTCTTCCCACCTTTCGGTCGCCCTACTATTCACTATCGGTCGTCAGGTCGTATTTAGCCTTACGGGATGGTCCCCGCAGATTCAGTCAGGGTTCCACGTGACCCGACCTACTCAGGATACCCCTAGGCCGCTTTGGTTTTCGCATACGGGGCTGTCACCCTCTATGGCCAGCCTTTCCAGGCCGGTTCTGCTAACCTCGACGGTCCATGTTGGGGTCCTACAACCCCGGAGAGGAAACCGCTCCGGTTTGGGCTGTTTCCCGTTCGCTCGCCGCTACTGAGGAAATCGAGTTTTCTTTCTTCTCCTCCAGGTACTTAGATGTTTCAGTTCCCTGGGTTGGTAAGGGAATCTCGGGCTCGTCGCTTGTTTGACAGCTCCCCCGAGCATTTCGCAGCCTTCCACGCCCCTTCACCTGACGCCTAGGCATCCCCCATGTGCCCTTAGTAGCTTGACCACATTGATCACACCCTCCCCTCCCAAAGACCTCACCCAAACCTCCTCAGAACCCCGCATCCGGTAAGATCTCCTTACCACCAGCAGAACCCCTTGAAAACTGGGCACAAGCCATCAGTCGGAGCGGCAGATCTTCAAGCTACCTCTCAAAGCCCGCTCCCGTGACGGAGCTGTTCTTTGAGTGGAGTAACGATTGATCCGTGTCGTCTTCAAATCGTGCCCGACCTTAGTCCACAAAGGAACCTGGTCAGACGCGATCAAGACGCCGAGAGTCTCGGTGAAGTTGAGAGATGCCAACTCGCCGGGTTTCCCGCACGGAATCGCCTCAGCCCAAAGGCCAAGCAACTCTCAGAAAACCACAGCCCATTGTCATCTCACTTCACTGAGATGCCACATAGACCACATAACCAAATTGTCAAAGATCATGTCGCTCGGGTGTTCTTCCGAGCCTATCAACGTCCAGAGATCACTCTCCGGCAAACTTCCCTGTCAGTGAGGGACAGGACCTAAGTCACTGTTAGACAATGACTTGGGTCGCATCCCTAAGGCCGTTTCCCGAATGGGGAAGAACGATCCTACCAACAGGAGATTTCGGTGTCAAACCCCTCGGAAAAGAAATTTTCGATCCCCAGAGCAAGTTTCACTGTAGCAATCGCTGCTGGAGGCTCAAGGGGGATGAGGCCGTTTGTGACGGTTTTTCCAACAGCTTGGCAGGCTGGCCCCTCGGCCCAAGGTCGCTGAGCTTTACGGACGCTTTCGAGACGGTGACTCGCAAGTTCCGAAACCCCCACACACAAGCTGAGAGCCTCCTTGTCTTGCTCAGCAGTTCCTGCCGCAAGCCGAAACCCCGTCAGTTGGTTGTTCGTCCCATGATTCCGACCTTGTAAGTGGTGTGGGTACCTGATCCTCGTTGGAGGAACTCCCGAGTGCTGAGGTCTCCAGGGAATCGTCTGCGAAGAGCTTCGCATAACGTTTGATCAGGTTCCGGCACGCTGGTGTGATTTCCGGCGTACCCCACAGGTAGGATTTGTTGACCTGTGGTGCATTGGCATCAATCAAGACGTCGGCTGTCTCTGTGCGGTTCGCGCCACCGCTGAAAAAATCCTGCCTGAAGTGAAGCGGCCCTCAAACAACCTCTTGGCCCCATTGTTCGGCCAGGGAAACCAGCACTCGAACAGCCACTTGCAGTTCCTCCAAGGACGTCCACTCCAACAGCGAGTGAGGATTGTGTTCGCCAGTGGAAAGGTTGGGCGTGGGCAATCCCAGTTCGGTTAACCGTGATCCATCAGTTCCGCCTCGGATCACTCCAAGCCGAGGCTCAACGCCGATTGCTTTCATCGCCGCCTGGGCTTTGGCCACCGCTCGCGGCTCTCGGGCCAATCCTTCTCCCATGTTTCGATACTGAACAGTCCGTTGAACCGTGATACTCGCCCCTGGATGGACCGCCTGCAACCGCTGGGCGATCTCCTCCAACAAACGCCCATACTCGTCGAGCCTGGCGGTCTCGAAATCTCGTAAGAGGATCCGTGCGCTCGCACGAGCGACGCCACCTTCGATCTGATAAGGATGGAGGAAGCCCTCTCGCCCTGAGGTGGTCTCTGGCGACAGCCGGTCCTGGGGAAGGGATCCAAGAAAATCGGCCAGGATTCGCACGGCATTGACCATTTTCCCCTGGGCGATGGAAGGGTGGATATTGATGCCTTGTACCGTGACGACTGCCAGATCGGCGGAGAAGGTCTCGCAGTCGATCAGGGCTTTCCCTTCTCCATCAAGTGTGTAGGCACACACACAATTCAACGCAGGCAGATCGACGTGGTCGACGCCATGGCCGACCTCTTCGTCACAGGTGAAGCACAGTTTCACCGGACCGTGCTGAATCTCCCGGTGGGTCATCAGGAATTCGGCCGCTTGCATGATCACCGCCACGCCGGCCTTGTCATCAGCCCCTAACAGAGTCGTCCCGTCCGTGGTGACCACAGTGCCGCCGATGTGATCTTGAAGTGCCGGGTTGTCCTCCGGCCGGAGAACTTGAGAGGGATCGCTTGGCAGCACAAGGTCCTGACCTTGGTAGTTCTCATGGACAATGGGTCGAACCGCTGTTCCGCTATGTTCGGGAGAGGTGTCGACGTGCGCCACCCAGCAAATCGCTGGGGCCTGGTGCGGAACAGTCGGTGGAATGGTGGCAGTGACGATTCCAAATTCGCTGAGGGAAACATCAGCCAGCCCGAGCTGGGTGCATTCCTCGGCTAGCAGTCGGCAGAGATCCAGTTGTTTTGTGGTGCTTGGATACGTGGGGCTGTTTTCTTGACTTTGCGTGTCAATCTGCACATATCTCAGAAACCGCTGTAAAACACCATCCATACCAGTTGCCTCGCCTAGGCTGAGAACACTAACTGAGAGTCCCAAAGTCGCCCCGCTTGAGCCTCAGATCCATTGAGATCAAAGGGCCCCGAGTCAAAAAGCCCAGACAACCGGATTTCAGGCCTCTTCTCGGAAAACTGACCAAACATCAACTATCGTCTTGTGGCACAACCCTGGGAACTGTCCATCAGCCACAGAGGCAACGATTGCCACAGACAGCTGCCCAATTGAAAACTGCCCAATAGAAAACTGCCCAAAAGAGCACCAACTTCAGGGATCACGGAGTTGAGAGCGCCGCCGCTTGAGGGAACCGAGCATTCCCTGTTTGTGATGGTGGCACTCCAGGGGGTCGAGTGCAACAGCCAAAACCGCTTGAGCCAGACTGCTTGAGCCAGACTGCTTGAGCCAGACTGCTTGAGCCAGACTGCTAGCGCCAGACCGGAGTTGCCTGAGTGGGAATACCCAGAGGGGTAGTTCTGATTGGGGGCCCAAGCAGACACTGATTGCTGGTTGTGCTGTTGTGGTCTATTGTGGAGAGAGTTGTCGGGATCGACCTATCAGCTTCTTCTGACCAATTGCATGGCTGATCATTCCCCGAGTTACCGCGCATCAAGTTCCCGTGACTCGAGTCACCGGGGACGAACGATTGCCATCGGCGACATCCATGGTTGCGATGCCGCGTTGGCTGCTTTGCTTGAGGCTGTCAACCCGCAACCGGAGGATGTGGTCGTCACGCTCGGCGATTACGTTGACCGGGGCCCCAACACCCGTGGTGTGATCGACCAGTTGTTGGGGCTGACCACACGCTGCCAATTGGTCCCCCTGCAGGGTAATCACGAGATCATGATGCTGCAGGCGGTGGCCGTCGGCTCAGGGCATCCGATGGATTTCTGGATGGAGTGCGGCGGGCGAGCCACCTTGGCCTCCTATGGTGACTCGCTGCATGAGATCCCTGAGGCACACCTGCGATTTCTGCAGAGTTGCCGCTACTTTCACACCACCGAGCGGCATGCCTTCATCCACGCCAACTACTATCCCGAATTGCCCTGGGAGGACCAGCCACCTTTTATGGCACAATGGGAGTCCCTCCAAAGCACCACCCCAGGTCCTCATGAATCCGGCAAGACAGTGCTGGTGGGACACACCTCGCAGAGGACCGGCGAGGTGCTGCACTTGGGCCATCTGATCTGTGTGGATACCTACTGTTACGGGGGAGGGTGGCTGACGGCCTACGAGGTCCATACCGGCGAGATCTGGCAGGCCAATCGAAACGGAGTTCTTCGCCAGAGTCCGTTGTAGGTCTGGATTTTCTCCTGCTCGAGCAAGGGCGTGGCTGAGGCTGTTCCGCTGCAAGCGTCAGGTCGTTGGATCGAAGTATTTCAACAAGAAGACCCACCTGGAGAATCCTCGAGGTGGGTCTTCAGTAGTTAGAGGAGTTGGTTTTCTGGAACGAACGCTGCGGTGCTCAACCTTCACGGTGGAAGCGACGACCTAGCAAAAATGCCAGCCTCGATGCGGTTCTCTCGCCTGCTGAGGAAAATCTCCGTTCGTCCGGCATCGCGGAAAAGCTGCCAGATCAACAGCTGCCAAATCACTGGTCGTTCCGGCGGCTGGCATGTTTTGGCCGAGCAAGACGGGGCGGAGCGTGAGGCATACGTCCGCTGTCGACTCCGCGCCCCAGCTGGGAAAAAGCCCTGCCCCAAGCCCTCTGTCAAGTCGTCTGCCCAGGGGCGGTGGTGCCGGGAGCCGGAGTCTGTCGCCATGACCGGAGGCTCAAGGCCAGAAACGCCAGGCAAGCAAACCATTGGACTGCGCTGAGTTGGTTGTAGTTCCGATGGAGCGAACGAAAAGCCGGCCGATCGGAAACGGCCTGATTCTGCAAGTCGATCACCGCGTCAAGTCGCCAGTGGACCACAAAGAGCCCGATGTGGGATAGGACGACACAGATCCAGAGGCTGAGCATAATCATCGCGGGCCACCGGCTTGTCGAACGCCACGACGCCAACACCTCCCAAAGCATCAACCCGATGGCCACGATCCCCACTTGGTTAAGCGAGTTGGTCACCCCACGGGTGATCAAGCCACCGATGAAGTGATCTCCCAACACCTCGTGGTTGGTCGGAATCACAAAGACTGCATAGAAGGTGAAACCGCCCATCCATAACCCGAACGCAAGAATCAGCAGATAATGTCGCAGATCACTCATGAGGCAAAACATCCCATAGTTTTCATGGAGTGACAAATGGGAGGCAAACAGGCTCCAGTGTGTTGGCAGACCTGAGGGAGTCGGTGCTCTGGAAAACCTACCGGAACGACCAAACTGTGGCTTCCCTCCTTCGGATTGAGAACCGCTGGAGTCTCACCCTCTCTTTCCTAGAGAGATCAGGAGGCAGTTGCTCCCTGACCTACTCCACCTTCTCAATAGCCCCGCTTGCAATCCCAATCCGAGCCGCCCTCCACTGGCACCGCCAAAGCACGGAGCTTCTCCAGCCACTCGGTCAGAAGCTGCAGCCCGTCGCTGGCGGCATCTTGACATGGCCTGAGGGTGGACCGCTGGTCACACGGATGGATCAGCAAGTTGATCCCAGTTCTCAGCAAAACGCACAGGTTGCCGATCGCTCGCTCCAACTCAACGGTCTTAGAGTCTGTCCGAAATCGTGGCGGAGGCACAACTGCTTGTGGTTAACGAGTTTTGGTGCAACGAATTCTCGTTGTGCCGGGACACTTTTCGGACAGTCACTTAGCGCCAGTCGGTTGCTTGTCGGGGTCAGAAACCCTACAACTTTTGGTGGGTTTGACCGTCCTCGCGATGAACGGCTTAGGGCATTGAATTTCCCTCTGGAGTCACAACCGCAGACTGTCACCCTGACTTGGCGATCATCCACAGATGATCACCACACCAAAGCTGGCGGTGATTGCCGCTGCGGCCACGCGAGCAACTTCCATGATCAATCCGATGTGCTGGCACCTGCTCAATCTGTAACAGTTTCCTCGCTTGCGGGGCGATTTCTCTTTTGTCCAGAGCACGGAGTTTCGCTCAGATTGTGGTTTTTCGATAGTTTCGACCCGTTTTTGTGTCAGAAATCCATCATTGCGACGGAAGCAAATGCCTCATCGTTTGCAGGGAGCCATGCCGATCCGAGCTGCACAAGACCCAATGAATCAACGCGAACGATACGAACAAATCGCGACTCTTTGGACTGACTCACAGCCTGCAGTTCATGCGTTCATTTCGTCGGTGATCCCACAGTTCTGCGATAGCGAAGATATTCTGCAAAGTGTCGCTGCGACGGTGATCCAAAAGGCCGACCAGTACGACCCCAGCAGACCTTTCATAGGTTGGGCCATCGGCTTGGCGAAGATCGAGATGAAGCGATTTCGACGAAGTCAGTTCGTTTACGTCACGGATGCCCTGCAAGAACTTGCTGAAGCATTTGAGGAAATGGAACCTATTTTGCAAGAGCGGCGACGTGCGCTTGGGCCCTGTTTGGAAGCTCTGACCGAGAGAGCTCAAGTGGTGCTGACAAAGCGTTATGCAGAAGGGCTCAAGTCGGCAGCGATTGCTGAAGAGATCGGGATCACCTCGAATCACGTTTCGGTGATCCTCCATCGCGCGTATCAAACACTGCGGCGCTGTATCCAGCGGCGGCTTGCCACTGAGGTCGATCCATCATGAAAGCCCCCGAAGAACTTATCGACACCTACCTGGAAGGCAAGCTCAGCGAACCCGAGGTGCGTCAGCTCACCAGGTGGATCCAAGCCAGCCCCGAGAATGCCCGAGCATTCGCAGAAATCGCCTCCGTTCACTCACATCTGCGCGATCATCTTCGCGGCCAAACCAGTGACACTAAGGCCAAGGAGCAGGGATGGTTTCGCCAATGGTTGGATCGAATTGCTGCCGGAGACGAACAAGCGATCGGGGAGTTATGGAATCGCTATTTTCCTCAGCTGGTGCAGGTCGCAGAACGCCGCATGCCCCCAGGTGTTCGTCGGGTCGAAGACGGAGACGACGTTGCCCTCAGCGCTTTGCACAGCTTTTTCTGTGCCGTCCAGGAAGGCCGCTTTCCCGAGCTAGATAGTCCAGATGGACTGTGGCGTTTACTCTTTCGCATCACCGCCCGTAAGGCAGCCAGCCGTATCCGAAAAGCCGTTGCTCTGAAGGCCGGTGGGGGAAACGTTCGCGGCGATTCGGTCTTTGGCTCCGACAACCGCGGCTTCGATTTGACTCCCGATGGAGCTGTTGGACCGGAATTTCAACACATCATGGATGAACAGTGCGAGGAGCTCTTCGCTGAACTGCCCGACTCTCAGCTACGAGAGATCGCCCAGGACAAACTCGACGGGCGGACCAACAAGGAGATCGCGCAGCGTCAGGGTGTTGCCCTCAGGACGATCGAACGCCGCCTGGAGCGAATCCGGGCTATCTGGCAGGAGTTTGGGTCCTGAGCCTCACTCTCTGAGAACCGGCATTCACCAAATTCTAGGGAGTTGGGGAGAGAATGGATGCGGAAGCTAGCAGGCCAGAGAGCGAGCGGCTCACCTCTGAACAGTAAGGGCGAAGAACTCGTGACAGCGAGATCACCGATCTGGAGATTCTGCACCTGCCATCCCGAAGGTTTTTTTCCTGCCCAAGAGTCCAAACTGTGACGGGCTGGAGCCGGTGATCGCGGTGGTCTTGCAGAGCGGTTGGGTTCTCCAACTTGAGCCATTCGGCCAAGCGAACCTCATCGATCGTCCCGGTGAACACTTCCCATTCGGTGAATCTCCATGAACCGACCTTCGTTGCGGGCCTTGGAACGCATCGATGCGATTTGCCTTCAGTTCGAGGCACACCTGCAGCAAGGCGCCCGTCCGTCCATTGACGAAGAACTTGCCCTGGCCAAGCCCTGCGATCAGCCTCGGCTGCTCTTTGAGTTGCTCCTTCTGGAGATCCATTACCGAATGGAAATCGGCGAAGCCCCGACTGCCCAAGAGTACCTTCGGCGTTACCCCCGAGCTGCGGTCGTCGTCGCTGACGTCTTTCGCCGCGTGAGTTCCTCTCAGATCTCCACGTCAGGCGGTCGTCCCCACACCACCCTAAGACAAGAGGGACTTCCGGAAATTCCCGGCTACCAAATCCTCGACATTCTCGGCAAGGGAGGGATGGGCGTGGTCTACAAGGCTCGCCAACCGGCCGTTGGCCGCAATGTCGCCCTGAAGGTCATCCAAAGCGGAGCCTTGGCTCGGCCGGCGGAAATCGCCCGATTTCAGACCGAGGTGCAGCTGTTGGGACGGCTGAATCACCCGGGCATCGTCCAAGTCTACGACTGGGGAAAGTTTGGGTCGCCGTCGCAAGCGTTCTTCGCGATGGAGTTATGCCCAGGAGGCGGACTCGATAAGCAAATTGACAAACGCCGGGTTCGGCGACAACCGTTTCATCCCCGAGAAGCTGCGAACATCGTCAAGGCATTGGCCAAAGCGGTGGGCAAGGCTCATGCCGCCAACATTGTCCATCGGGATCTGAAACCGGCCAACGTTCTGCTGGATGCCGACGGCGAAGTCAAAGTCACCGATTTCGGCTTGGCCAAGGACATGGGGGACCCAGAAGGGATGACCCTCACCAACGAAATCCTCGGAACCCCGAGCTACATGAGCCCCGAGCAGATCCCCTCGCCCAGTCACAAGGTGGCCGTCAGCTCTGCGACGGATGTCTTCGCAATGGGCGTGATCTTGTATGAGCTGATGACAGATCGGCTCCCGTTTCAGGCCAAAGATCGCGGTCAACTCTACCATCAGATCTGCACCAAAGAAGCCCAACCGCCTCGGGATATTAGGCCCTATCTACCCCGAGATCTTGAAATCATTTGCTTAAAATGTTTACGAAAGGATTCCACTCAGCGATATTCTCAAGGTACGGCCCTGGCTGACGACCTGGAAAAGTTCCTGCAGGGAAAGCCGATTGCGGCCCGACCCGAGGGCGTCCTGGAAAAGGTCGCGCGCCTGGTGCGGCGGGAGCCGCTCCTCTGCATACTGATCGCTCTGGTCTTGTTGGGATTGACAGGGGGGCTGGCCGTCACCAGTTGGTTATCCGCATCGCTGGCTGCTGTCAACAGAAACGTAACCGACCAACGGGACCAACTCAGGAAGCAAAATCGAGAAATTGAAAGAAAGAATCGATCGCTGGAGAAAGCCTTCCGGGAGAAAGACTGGCAGGTGAAACGGGCCACCCGTGCCGAGCATGCGACTCAACTGGATCGGGCGCTGGAAGCGTGGCGGAACCGCGATGTCATCCGCGCAAACCGGTACCTTGACCGCACAAGATTGAGAGAAGTGGGATACCATCACGTCCGGCGTCTCTGCCAACGGACCGCCAGATCGCTCCAAGGTCACGCCGGTCCTGTCTCCTGCGTCGCTTGGAGCCCTCAAGGAACCCGGCTTGCCAGTGGTGGAGGAGAACACGACAAGATCCTTAGGGTTTGGAATGCGAGAACAGGGACACTGCTGTTTGATTGCAGGGGACACATCGGTCCTATCAGGAGTGTTTCTTGGAGCCGGGACGGCACACGCATTGCAAGTGCCTCATCGGACAGGACAATCAAAATCTGGGATGCTGAGTCCGGGGCACTCTTGAAGACGTTGACGGGCCATACAGGACCCGTCAACAGCATCGACTGGAATCCCAACGGATCCCGGATCGTTAGCGGGGCTGGGGCCTATCATGAAGGCTTGCAACAGTTCCTCGCACTGGAGGTCAAGATTTGGGACGTCCAGAGCGGCCAAGAGATCGGCAAACTCGGCAGACCTATCAGACACCTCAGTCCAATCAACAGCGTCGCATGGAGCCCCGATGGCAGTCGGATCCTCACCGGTGCGGGCGCAACGGGCGTTCGCCGGCGAAAGTTCATCTTGGTCGAGCTCAAACTGTGGGATGCCGCCACTGGTCAGCAGCTCAGGGACCTCCAAGGGCATACTGCCCCGGTGACCACTGTCGGCTGGAGTCCTGATGGCAATCAAATTCTCAGCGGCTCGGCCGACGGATCACTCAAAATCTGGGATGCAGTCAGCGGCAAGGAAAAGCGTGCACTCAAGGGGCATTCCGGTGGTGTCACCTGCGTAGCGTGGGGGCCGGATGGCCAAGAGATTGTCAGCAGCGGCCGAGATGCCACCGTGAAAGTTTGGGACGCCTCGACTGCTCAAGAGCTCCGTTCCCTCAAGGCTCATACCGGCGTCGCTCTCTGCGTCGCTTGGAACCCGCAAGCCAACTCTATTGCCAGCGGTGGAGCGGACTACCAACTGAAAATCTGGGATACAACCGCCAGCCAGGAGGCACTCATCCTGAAGGAGCAATCCGGCCCGATCACCTGTGTTGCCTGGAGCCCTGACGGTCACCGGGCCGTGATCGGGTCAGCCAAGTCGACCGCCAACATTTGGGATCTCGCCAACGGTCGGGTCTTGTTCAAGCTCGGAGGGCACGCCGGTCCGATCACCGCAGTGGCTTGGAGCCCCAACGGTCGGTGGATTCTCACAGCAGGGGATACCACCGTTCGAGTTTGGGAGGCGACCAACGCAAGGCCAGTAAGTGTGCTCAGCGGACACAACGCGGCGGTCACCTGTGCCTGCTGGAGCCCTGACAGTCAATGGATTCTCAGCGGGTCGAAGGACACAACGCTGAGAACGTGGCATCCTGGCGGTGGACCTGCCCAGAGAACTCTGCAAGGGCGCAATGGACCCATCACCTGTGTTTGCTGGAGTCCTGACGGAAAGAGGATCCTCAGCGGCTCATCCGGAGTTGGTGAGAACTCACAGGGAAGGATCCAGGTCTGGGATGGGGTGACTGGACGAAAAGAAGCGATGAGCTTCTTCGGCCTGACTGGGAAAATCCGAAGTCTCGCTTGGGGCCCCCAAGGCAAGCGGTTTCTCAGCGTGGCGGAAGAAGTGCAATTGTGGGATGCGTCAACGGGCAAGCAACTCCGGCCTCTGCGGGGATACACAGGGGGGGTTCAATGCGTCGCCTGGAATACCCAGGGCACTCACTTTCTCACGGGTGTCGACCGGACCGTCAAGATTTGGGACGCCGAGACTGGTCAAGAGATACTCGACCTGAAGGGCCACAGGGATACGGTCGCCAGTGTGGCCTGGAGTCACGACGACGGCACAATCCTCAGCGGGTCCAGAGATCAAACACTTCGCCTCTGGGACACACGCCCCTGGCTCCATTGATCGGAGGAAGACCACCGATGCCCTCATTCACGAATCCCCCACCCCGCATGCAACCGCCTCCACCGCTTCCTCGGCAAACTGGGAGACACTCCACCTTTCCCTCGCTGCGGCAGTTCGCTGACGCCTCTTGGCTCATCATTTTTGCTGTCCTAGGCGTCGCGTATATCTCGGCACTTGTGCTGATCGCCTTTCCGGGTCCACCAACTTCTCCTCGATCGTTCCCCGACCCCACCCCCGTGGTTGATCCCCCGGAGCCTCCTGGTGGTGCCAATCCCAAGACCTCCCCAGGATTCGCCCCAACCCCATTCTCGCCGTTCCCCGCCGCCCCAAGACGTGTGCCCCGTCGGGTTCCGACGGTCTCCTCCTGGAAGCAAATTCTCAAAGGGCATACTGAGGGTGTTCAGTGCGTTGCCTGGAGCCCGACTGGTCAACAGATCCTTACAGGATCCTGGGATCGGACTCTGATCATCTGGGAAATCGCCACAGGTCAAAAACTGCGTATTCTCCGCGGGCATCAACACCCGCTGACCTGTGCCAAGTGGAGCCCTGATGGAACTTCGATCCTCAGTGTTGCCTCAAGTCAGCTTGGTGGTCAGATCAAGCTTTGGGATGTCGACTCTGGCAAGCTCCGGGCGTCCCTCGAGGCGCATAACAACTGGGTCAACGGCGCTGACTGGAGTCCGGATAGCAAGAAGTTTGTCACCGCCTCCGATGATCAGACGTTGATCATCTGGGACGCACCAACCGGCAAGAATCTCGCCACCCTCAATGGCCACACTTCGCCAGTCAGGAGTGTCGCCTGGAGCCCGGATGGAAAGCGGATCGTCAGTGGCTCAGCCAAGCAGGGCCAACCAGGAATACTGAAAATCTGGGATGCCACCACGAGAGAGTGCCAGCGGACGATTCCAGCCCATCAGGGGCCGGTCGAGAGCATCGCGTGGAGCCCGGATGGCACTCGACTGGTGAGTGGATCCGAGGATCAAACGCTCAAAATCTGGGACGCCGCCAGCGGCCAAGTCGAGTGGACGCTGCGTGGCCATACTGGATCGGTCTATGGTGTGGGATGGAGTCTCAACGGCAAGCGTGTTGTCAGTGCTTCCGTAGACACAACGGTCAAGGTGTGGGCCGCCGAGAAGGGAACGTTGTTGGTGAACCTTCAAGGACACTCAGGATCTGTCCATTGTGTTGTCTGGGGTCCCCAGGGAATCCTCAGTGGATCTGCTGACCGGACGGTCATCCATTGGGTGGTGAGAAGCACACAGCAGTTGGTCACGTTCTTGAGCTCCAATACTCAACTTGACTCTCCCGATGGGCGTGAAATCCGGGTCAGGCTGATCAGTGGAGAAAAGCGTTCGTTTCTCATCGAGAACGCTGCTACGGTGGTTGTCGATGGACAGATGAGTAAACTCGAAGCCCTGCATCCAGGATGGCAGATTGCCCTGACCAGCGACGAGGCCGGCCGGGTTGTTCAGATCAAAGCGACACGCCCACGCAAACAAGGGAACGCTGAGCAACTCAATCCCGTGGATTTGATCCCCTCAGAGGCGGCGCTCGCCGTTTGCGTTCCAGACCTGGAAGAACTACTCAATAAACCTGCTCTCGAGCGAATCGTGCGTAGAATCCCCGGCTGGGGGTGGGTGAAAGTCAAGCCCCTGGTGGACAGCTGGCTGACCTTGCTTTCTGTGGATCCGTGGTTCGATCGGCGTCGGCCTTTACTGGCTATCTTGAAAACTTTCAACGAGCAGATCCCGGTCGTCGTGGTCCCGGTCACGGATATTCAGGCGGCAACGAAAGCACTGACCGTTCAGGCTGACCTAGATCTGATCCAGGAGACTCCGGCGGCGTTGGGCATACTGAGAAAACTCAACCAGACACCCCTGTTGCCTGTCGCAGGAGGTTTGGGAAGGATTGCTCAGGCGGCAATGGTCGCTGCGGCTGTGACTACGGTCCCAGGTGCAGCTCAGCAGATTCACAAACACGGGGTGTTTCGTTATTGCCTCGTTTGGGATCGTTGGATTTACCTTGCCCCGCACAAAGCCGGGCTTCGTGAGCTGGTGGGCAGTCCGGGCATCGGTTACGAACTCTCTCCCTTAGACTCCGAGCGGTTGAACTCTGCAGATGTCCTCATTGTCGCCAGCGGCCGCCCTTGGCAAGGCAGTTTTCGGAGCCTCGCTCGTGGTCTTCTCAACAACGATGTCTTCGCCCAAGACCCCGCAAGCAAAGCTGCCGCTGAAAAACTCAAAACGCTGGCCGAAGCGACCCGACTGGGAGCGCTGGGTGTACGCGTCCTTGAGGAAGGGTTGAGCGTCGAGCTATCCACGGTCTTTGACCCCGGTCGACTGAAGGAAAGCAGCCTAGGCTTTTGCAAGGGTCTGGGCACGAGTTCTTTGCAAGGATTACCGATGCCCCAAAATCGGTGGCATCCTGTGCTGGCCTATGCAGGACGCGGTGTTGGGAGAGAGAACGGGGTCTTTTACCGAGCTGTCCTCCGCTTGGGGTTGGCAATCTTCCCGGACGCAACCGCATGGCTGGACTTGGCCAGCCGGGAGCGACTGACGAGACTTCTCTCCCAAGCCTGGGAGCAAATTGCGGGGTCCCGTGCGGCTGTGTACCTCCGTTTCGGGGCCTATCGTGAGACCTGGCAAGAGCGTCTGAGGGCATCCGAGGCTTGCGGGTTTCTCGTCTTGGACATGGATGCTCAGCAATTTCTTAAAGAGCTGCCCCACCGAGTCGAGGAAATCAACACCTTCGCCCACAAGCTCGCCGTCAAAACGGGTACTCCCAGGGTTCAGCTCGTCTACACACCCCAAGCCGAGACGGTCGCCGGAATCACAATGGCCCACCTCTCATTCGGGGATTTGGGGGTGGGAGGCTGGCCGCTGGACGTGTTCCACATGAAGGACGGGCAAATTTTCAAGGGATGGATCGCCCAAGAATGGGATCTCGGATTACGCTTGCTCGAGTTGGTCGAGATGCCCGGAAAGTCGCCTTACCTGCGTGGTCGTGTGTTGGACAAGCGACAGATCGACAAGCAGCGACTCCTGGACCCGTGGATCCGCCGGGGGGCACGTGCCGCCTATGAGGCCCGTGTGGAGCTTGCACAACTTCAACCCATTCTCCCCCAATTGCTTGGACCAAACTGGTACCGGATCCGGGTCGTTCCCGTTGAGCAGCACGTCGTCCTGCAATTCGGTGAGGATAATCGTTTGCTCGAGGACCTTGTGACTAACCTCCGGGAAGGACGGCCCGGCCTTGCTGCGGGGTCAGCCTTTGCGCACTCTCAGCAACACTTGAGATCTTCCCACAACCTGGCTCTGCACATCGATCTGGAACGCTGCCTGAAGGTGATGGATGGAAAAGGCTGGCAAGATCCGGTCAAACTCGGCGAGTCGGCGACGACCTCACTAGGATTCACAGTCAATCGGAATGGTCTGAGCCTCGATTTCTGGTTCTCCGAAACGAGCCTGCTTCGTGTGATCGAGACGATCAATACACTTCGGGTCGATGACGAAGTCGACTTTTGATCGCAATGGCGAGTCGCTGAAACTGGCCACAGCCCTCCCTGCGGACTGCATTCGCTACCGAAGCCGAGCCGTCTGCGACAGAGGCAAGGGACTCTTGTCCGCCGCCAGCAACTGCCCCACAATCGCCCTGCTGAGAGCCCGTCTCGAAAAACGCACACCCAAAATCCCGTGAGAACCATGCAAGCCCTCACCAGCAGAGGATTGTGGCTTTTGGCCTGCGCACTGGTGGCCGCCCTCCCAGGGAAAAGCTCCCAGGCCGATGAATTCCAGAGCCGGTTCGCCAGCACTCCCAATCGCGTCTGGATTGGCCGAGAGTACTGGGCCAACCCGATGGAAGACTGGCGAATTCAAGACGGCCAACTGGAATGTCTCAGCGGTGGTGCCAATCGAAACGTTCATCTGCTGGCTGCCCACCTGGCCAACAAAACCGGCGGCTTTTCGGTATCAGTCCAATTGAAGGTGATCTCTCAAGGCCAGAGACCCGCTGCGGCAGGTTTTCGGCTCGGCGCCCGTGATGAAATCGACGATTACCGAGCAGCAGCCTTGCGGGGACGAGGGCTGGATGTCGGGGTCACCTCCGATGGTGTGCTCTTTCTCGGCAAAACAACCCAAAAAACCACCAAAGCCCTCCAAGCCGGACGGCTGGAGATCCAAGCAACGCCCGACGACGACGGGTACCAAGTGGAGTTGACACTTCTTGATCCTTCCGGAGAGAAAATTGGCTCGTTGGTTCGCTCAGGTGTCCAAGCAAGCTTGCTGACCGGAAACGTGGCACTGATCCACAACCCGTCAGTCCCGGCGGGGCGTGGGCGTGCGGTACGGTTTGGCTTTAGCAACTGGAAGGTTTCTGGGGAAAAGGTGGCTACCAAACCGGAACGTTCCTGGGGGCCGATTCTCTGGGCGATGCACACGTTGCACCGCATGCCCGAGGGCTATCTGCTCAAGCTGACAGCACAAATGCCGCCGATGGGCAAGCAAGATGGTCAAGAAGTCAGCTTGGCTTGGAAGACCGAGCGTTGGCAGGAGCCGGTGGCCGCCTCGATCGATCCGCTCTCACGGACAGCGACCTTTCGTATCACCAACTGGGATGGCTCCAAGGATATTCCCTATCGGCTGACTTACCGGTGGCGTGATGGTGACAGGCAAGCCACGCACACCTACACAGGAACCTTTCGGCGAGATCCAAGAGAAAAGGGCGAAACGGTGGTGGCCGGTTTTACTGGAAACCAAGACTATGCCTTTCCCAATCGGGAGATTACAGCCAACGTCAAGATTCACAACCCCGATGTGCTCTTTTTTTCCGGCGATCAAATCTATGAGGGGGTTGGCGGATATGGCATCATCCGCGGCCCCGTTGGGCCTGCCGCTGATCACAATGACCAAGCCACCCAAGAGAACATCGATCGCTCGGTGTTGAACTATCTGCGGAAGTGGTATCTTCTGGGTTGGGCTTTTGGCGATCTCATGCGTGATCGAGTGACGATCTGTCTGCCCGACGACCATGATGTCTATCAGGGCAACATTTGGGGCGAGGCCGGCAAGAAAATGCCGAGCCGTGGCAGCACCTCCTCCAGTGGTGGTTATCGCCAGCACCCCGAGTTCGTCAACGCTGTCCACCGGACTCAGTGTTCCCACCACCCAGATTTTGCCGATCCGACTCCGGTGAAACAAGATATCAGTGTGTTCTATGGGCCCTTGTGCTACGGTCGTGTCAGCTTTGCGATCATCGCCGACCGGCAGTTCAAAAGTGGACCGGCCCGAGTCGCCGACTGGAAAGGCCGAGCCGACCATCTCCAAGATCCCAGCTACCATGTGACCAAACTCGATAAGCCGGGTCTTGAGCTGCTTGGTGATCGTCAAGAAAAGTTCTTAGAAGGGTGGGCAGCCGACTGGTATGGCGCCAATTTCAAATGTGTGCTTTCTCAGACAATCTTCTGCAATTTGGCCAACTACCATGGAGGCAAGCAAGAGTTCATTTACGCAGATCTGGACTCCAATGGTTGGCCCCAGTCAGGACGACGCAGGGCATTGCAAGCCATGAGGAAGGGCTATGCTTTTCATTATGCAGGCGATCAGCACCTGCCCTCGATTGTGCACCATGGTTTGGACCAATTCGGAGATGCCGGTTGGTCCTTTTGCGTTCCCTCTATTGCTGCAGGATATCCACGCAGTTGGCAGCCCGACAAAGAGGGCCGCCCGGTCAAAAACCGAGTCGCCGGCCCCAACACCGGCGATTATCTGGATGGTTTCGGCAACAAGATGACCGTCTGGGCAATCGGCAACCCCGAAAAGCGTGGTCGAAAAGGGCGGATCCAAACAGCCCATGACAAAGCCAGCGGTTACGGCCTGGTTCGCTTTCAACATGCCGCGCGGACGATCACAATGGAGTGCTGGCGGCTGCTGGCCGATTTGGAAAACCCAGATTCGGACGATCAGTTTCCCGGCTGGCCCAAGACGATCAAACTGACCGACAACGACGGCCGGCAGCCAGCTGGATATCTTCCCCAGATCCGCGTGGAGGGGCTCGAAAATGCTGTCCTGCAGGTCTATGAACAACCAAGTGACAAACTTGTGTATGCTTTGAGGATTCGAGGCGATAAAGTCCGGCCCTGGGTGTTTGAGACCAACAAGCAGTATCGCGTCCGGCTCGGGGACCCTGAGCAAAACCTCTGGAAAGAGATTTCCAACCTACAGGTTACCAAAACATCCTCAGAGAAATGAGCTCTTGACGGCATACCATCCTGGAATTTGTCGCAGAGATCCCAGCGTTCCGGTTCTCGGAAGGCAGAGTGTCAGATCCCTTCAGAACACGGCGTCGCCTTCTTCTCCGCCAAGGGACAGCGAACGGAAGATCACCCCGCTGGTCCCCTACGCCATCCGCGGCGCGATCTGGTGCCAGGGACCGCACAACGCCAACGATGGCAAGATTGACGCGGCGAAGATGGAGGCGCTGGTCAACGGCTTGAGAAAGGCGACGAGGTGCCCGCCGAATTGGCCGACGGCACGCCGCCTTTTCCGCAGTCCGAGGACAACCAATGGTCCAACCGGGCCCAGACACCGACGCACACTTACCACTTCTGCATCAGCCCGCTGACTCCCGATGCGGTCCGCGGTGTGATCTGGATTCCCGAGAAAGACAACCTTGGTGAAGATCTGGGCGGGTCCACACCGTCGCTTGAGGTCTACCCTGGCAGTCTCGCCCAAACTTACGGGCAGAGGCGGATCCGATTCTTGTTCGCTCACCCGACTGCTTCGCTGGTTGAGGGACTCGGTCAGCCTCAGCTCGATGGCGCCTAAAGCATCGAGATGGAGCAGTGGCCCAAGAGTCCCAAAGCGATTGCCACCAAGCTCGGCAAGGCGGCTGCCAGCGACGTGTCCACGGCAACCTCCCGACAAATCCCGTGAAGCGCGCTTCCTAGGCCTGCCCATCTTTGCGGATCGGATTTCTTGACCGGTTCCGGGCGGAACCCGACAGGGAAGACTCGTCCTGAGCATGGCAGATATCCTCCGGTTTTCTTGACTTTCAGTTGACAAGAAGGTCGTTGGTGGGGCAATCGCTCTTATGCGAGCATGCTCTCGCAGCTTGGCCTCCCTCAGAGATCCTCGGGCAATAACGCTCCAGCCTTCATCCAGCGCTTCGATCGACAGGTCAACCGGGCCAGCATTGCGAGGATCACTCGACGGTCGAGGTCTGCCAGCGTGCAATTTTTTGCAAAAAGTGTCAGCAGAGCTCTCAGTCGGATGGCTCTGGGAGTTGTGCTTCCCCCGCCGGTATCGTCCGGAGTGCTCCAGAGACAGCTCACGTGAAATCGGTGTTGCCGCTTGTCTTTTGAAAAAATACTCCAATTTTCGTCAGAAGCTCCTCACCCTGTGCGTTCATTGAGCATCAACCTGCCGACTAGTCCTATCTGACCGGCGGAGGCAGGGTCGAGTTGCAGCACTGATTCTCGAGGACCACTTCCAATGCGTAGTTGCTTGCTGCTGTTGGCACTGCTGCCCGGTTCGCTTGTTCCGGAGATCCTCTGCGGCCAAGAACCCGGCAGAAAATACGCACTGGTCGTCGGTGTGTGTTTCTACAAACCCGGTCAGCTCAAGTCGCTGAAATTCCCCACCGCTGACGCCAGGAGTATGGAAGCGGCGCTGAAGCATTTGGGCTTTGACGTGGTGACCATGACCCACGATGCCCAGGATCCACACCTCGTTCCGCGGACTCCAACCTCGATCCTCAAAGCTGTCCAGAGGCTCGCCAAAAACAAGCAACCCGAGGATAAGTTGATTGTGTACCTCTCCGGCCACGGCGTCCAACTGAAGAATGACCCCGTTGACGACGAAGGGCGCAAGGAAACCTACTTCTGCCCTGCCATGACCGATCTAGGCAAACCCCAAACTCTCCTGCCACTGAGCCAAGTCTACGCCGAACTCATCCAATCTCAGGCAGTCCACAAGGTCCTCTTGATTGACGCCTGCCGGAGCGACGTGGGTCCCAGCAGCAGAGGCGAGAACCCCGCCCAAATTGAGAAACCGACCCGAGGACTGAAGCGACCACGCGTCCCCGATGGATTAGCGGTTTTATTTAGTTGCCATCCTGATCAGGCGAGCTATGAACTCGCTGATCTGAAGGCGGGAGCATTCACCTATTTCGCTGTCCAATATCTGAAAGGTCGAGCCGAAGGCCAAGTCTATCCAGACGGCGCAGCAACGGTCATGGGGCTGAGCAACTACGCTGGGCGAGCAACCTACAACCGAATCAAAAAGGAGGTGGCAGCAGACCAATTTCCGAGTTTGGACGGCAATTTCACTCCGTGGGAAATCGGCCAACTTCCCATCAGGGGCGTGGAGATGACCGTCGCAGTGGATCTGCCAATGACCGAGACTGGAGCAGGTCGGCCCACAGCAACCCTTCGCGCTGGCCAGCAGGTGATCGTTCAGAAGACCCGTGGAAGTCAGTTTCTGGTCAGTCGTCTGGGTGGCCGCAAGCAAGGTTGGGTTGACGCGACTGGTCTGCGATACCGCGGAGGCAGCATCACCAACAGCCTTGGAATGAAGCTCTGCTACATCCCTCCTGGTGTTTTCCGCATGGGCAGTCCGAGGAACGAGTCTGGGCGCAAACAAGATGAACAGCAGCATCAGATCCGCCTTCGCCAAGGGTACTATCTCAGTGCGACCGAGGTGACCGTTGGCCAGTTCAAGCGGTTCGTCCAGGCTACCGGATACATCACCGAAGCAGAAAGGGACCGCGAGGGTGGGTATGGCTGGGACGGTCGCCGATTCGTCCTTTCCAGGCGGTTCAGTTGGCGCAGTCCAGGCTTTGCTCAGACGGACGATCATCCGGTGGTCAACGTGACTTGGGATGACGCCCAAGCTTTCCTCAAATGGCTCAGCAAAGAGGAAAAGCAGTCCTACCGCCTGCCCATTGAGGCGGAATGGGAGCATGCCTGCCGCGCGGGCAGCACCACAGCCTATTGGTCTGGCAGCGACCTCAAAGAACTCCCCAGGGTGGGCAATCTCGCCGAGGATCTCCGGCAGGCTGCCGACGGGACTTTGAGGCCCGTTCGCCACAATGCCAAGCACGCATTCACAGCGCCAGTTGGTCAGTATGAGGCGAACCGTTTTGGACTCTACGATACCCACGGGAATGTGTGGGAGTGGTGTGAGAACTTCTACCGGCCCAATTATTTGGATCCCGCACACCTTCAAATCGATCGTTGGACCCTGCGTGTCAGCCGAGGCGGAGGTTGGGATAGTCCGCCACTGGTGGCTCGATCGGCCAAACGCAACCGAAGCCTGCCTGACCTCAACTCGAGCAATATCGGCTTCCGGGTCGTCCGATTAGCTCAGTGAGCATCAGACGCTGAGCGACCCCTTCTGAAGCCTCAGTGGACGCAATTGGCAATGGCCAAGTCCACAAGTCAGTGCTCTTGCCTCCTCGGAGAGCCACCCGCAGACCGTGGGTGGCCAGCCGCGAGTGTGGTTCTTCCACGATCGATTGATCGACACCTCCGATTCTCGTAAGCGAGGGTTTTGCCATGCGTGGTCTTTTGCTGGTTCTGCTCCTCTTGGGGATGATCTCATCACCAAGGACTTCTGCTGATCCGGGCGAATTTGTGGGGAAAAGGTATGCTTTGGTCATTGGCGTGAGCCGCTACAACAGCAACCAGTTTGCTCCGTTGGAGTATGCAACCCGAGATGCCCAGCGGGTCGCAGCAGCGCTGGAACGATTGGGGTTTGAAGTAACGGCGATGAACAAGACCATCGGCAACCCCAATCTCACACCAGCGACTCCCGAGGTCATCCTCGAGGCTCTGCAGGACTGCATCACCAAGACCACGAAGGAAGACACTGTGGTGGTCTACTTTTCCGGCCGTGGCGTCGAGCTAGTAGACCCTATCGCCAAGGCGGGAAAAACGCAAACGTATCTCTGTCCCGAGCTGGCCATCCGGAAGAATCGCAAGACCTTACTTCCATTGTCCCAGATCTCTCAACAGCTCAAGAAATGCGCCGCAACACGCAAACTGTTGCTTGTCGACCTCTGGCGCGACACAGTCCCACTGGAAGCCCAATCCAAGCAGCCCAAGAACAATCCGGGTACCGCTCTTCAGCAAAAGCGGACTGCAGGGGTCGCCCACGCAAGAAATGTGCTCAAACCACCCGCACTTGTGGAGCGTCGCGTCCAGCCGAACAAAAAAAACGCTCCTCAAGCTCGATTGCAAGGCGCAACAACCGAACTGAAACCCATCGGCCCAAGGCAAACCATCGTTCCCGGCGGCTTGATTCAGATGGTCAGCTACCAGCCCTCCCAGAGCTCGGCCTCCCGAAGACTCAGCATGGGGGTTTTCAGTCACTTCATGGTGAGGTATCTGCATGGTGAGGCGGATCCTCAGCTCTACCAGGAGAACATCGCGACTGCGACGCAACTGATCGAGTACACCCACAATGAGGCCCGCAAATTCGTGAAGGACGAACTTGACCACTTTCAGATGCCGATCCTGGAAACCCGGGCATTCTCCTGGCCGCTGGGCAAGGTTCGAACCCAACCGCGACTTCTCGTTGAGGTTCGCTCGGACCAAGCCCCAGTCAAAGTCAGGAGTCAGGTGGTCGGCACAGCCCAGCGTGGCGACGTGTTCGAAGTCCTCCAGACCAATGGCAAGTGGCTGTTTGTGTCGTTGCCTGCGGGCCAACAGGGTTACCTTCGGGCCCAGGACGTGCAATACGCTGGAGGGCTGATCACCAACAGCCTAGGCATGCAACTGTGTTATGTCCCGCCTGGCACATTTGTCATGGGCAGCCTCAAGCATGACCGTCACCGGGCCTATGACGAGCACCAGCATCAGGTGACACTCAGTCGAGGCTTCCTCATCGGTAGGACTGAGGTGACCATCGGTCAGTTCAAGCAGTTTGTCAAGGCCACGGGATATCGAACGGACGCGGAGAGAAGTGAGCGGGGAGGCTGGGGTAGGGTGGATCTGAAGCGGAAACAAAGCCCTGAGTTTCACTGGAGGAACCCTGGCTTCCCTCAGACCGACGACCATCCGGTGACCAATGTGAGCTGGAACGACGCTCAGATGTTTCTCAGGTGGCTCAGTCGGGAGGAGGGACATGCCTACCGGCTGCCAACCGAGGCCGAGTGGGAGTACGCCCATCGGGCCGGCAGCACCACCCGTTATTGGCACGGAGACGATCCCGACGAACTGGCTTCCGTGGGCAACGTGGCCGATGCCACCGCGCGGGCCAAGTTTGGCTGGACCTGGACGATCAACGGCCACGATGGGCATGTGTACACCGCACCGGTGGGACGTTACCGCTGCAACGTCTTTGGATTGCAGGACACCCACGGGAATCTCATCGAGTGGTGCCAGGATTGGTACATCGCTGATCATCGCTTCCTGGGAAAGATTGATCCGGTGAACCTCAAACGGTCCAAGAATCGTGTGATGCGCGGCGGCGGCTGGAATGAGAAACCCAGACATGAGCGCTCAGGAGATCGCAACGGGGCAGCCCCGAACTCTCGCAGCTTCCTCGTCGGCTTCCGAGTCGCACGCAGCCTGAGCAGCCATCCGTGACCTGAACACCAGCCACCGAGCCGGCAGCCAGCGACGTTTGCGGCCCAAAGCAACGGCACATCCCGAGAGCCCAAATCAGCGAAGCTTGATCGCCGGACTGGCGACACTGTGTGGGAGTGATGTCCCGGCAACGCTGGTGCGTCGGGGCTCGGCAGGGATGGTCAATCGCCTGAGGACCAAGGAAACGATCCAAGAAACATCCCGTGAGGAGAACGGCCTGTTTGGTCCTCGGCGGAATGCCATTGTCGGAACCTCACCACTCCAGTCACCAAGACACAGCCCGATAGTCCTTGAACAGTTGACCAAACGTCGGAGTCTCGGCCCTTGTGAGCCCCGTGAAGACAGGGTCCAGCACACGGGCGGCTCCGTCTTGGGCTGACAGTGGAGGAATGGCCTGTCTGGTTGCTTCGGGGTCAAACGGGCGTTGAGAACTCACCCAACCAGGATCAACACTGTTAACATAGATCCCAACTTTGGACAAGTCAGGTGCCGTTGTGCGCGTGAGCATGTTCAAGGCCGCTTTGGCCATATTCGTATGAGGATGGGCTCCGCCTTTCTTGGCATGAAACTGGCCTTCGCGCGCCGAGACATTGACCACAAATCGCCGAGGAGAGGACGCCCGTTTCATAGCTGGGAGCAAACATTGCATCAGCAGAAATGGAGCAAACGTATTGATCGCATAGACCTCCCAAAACTCAAGGGGACGGACCGCAGCAAGAGTCTGTGTCCAACTGGTTTCTCGTCGCAGATCGAGTGGTTCATTTTCTTCATTCAAGAAAATCTGCCGCGAAGACTCTCCAGGCACGCCCTCGCCCTGAGTCATCTGTTGGGAAAGCCAACTGGTGTGGTGGAGAGGATCCAGCCCGTTTAAGGAAATCGCGTCTGGCCAAGTTGCTGGCTCAAGTGCCTGTTGCCTTAAACGCTCATTCGGCGAGACAACCAATTGTCCCGCTCCACCGGGGAGACTCCGTTCTCCTTGTTCTTCAGTAGCGATCAAATGGTGATAGAAACTCTCCGGTCGCCGGATCGTCTGAGCGGCGTTGTTGACTAAGATTTCCAAAGACCCAGAAGCTAACACCTGTTGAGCAAAACGCAGAATGCCGTTGGCGTCGCGGAGGTCGAGGCCGTGAATATGCAGTCTCCCCGACCAGCGAGAAAAGTCTGCCTCCTGACAGTAGCGGTCCGCTGCCGAGTAGGGAAACCGTGTTGTGATGTGGACAGTGGCTCCCGCGCGTAACAACTTGAGGCCGATCTGGTAACCGATGCGGATACGCCCTCCGGTGACTACCGCACAAAGACCGCTCAAATCAGCCGTTTGCTGCCGCTTCTGCCAATTGAACCGACCACAGGCAGGGCAGAGCTGAGCATAGGCCTGATCAACAGGCGGGATCTTGGCGGCACAAATGTAGCACCCCGAGGAACTCGGGGAGTGTGTCTCTGAAGAATGTGGATTCTCGCGTTGGCCAACCGCTGACACCCAGGGACAATTGTTCGGTGGAGGGCTGGAACTTCTTTTCGGCGGGATTTGGGACTTGGAGGTTTTCCCTTGAGGTGGTTGTCCACGCCGAATGCGAACCGTTTGCTTCACGGACTCGATCAGCCGATTGGCCTCAGCACGCACCTCCGCGAGAGAAGCAAATTCCGCGTTGCCCTTGTCGAACAATCGCTCCGGGTGAGCGGTCAGTTGTCGAAGCACCTTGAGACAAGCAACTCGCTCGTCCTCCGTGAAGATCATCGTATCGGCCGATGACTGTTGGGACATGAGGGTTCTCTTTTCTGCCAAGCTTTATCAGACTCCCCGATCAACAGCCATTCCTTTCCACTATCCGGTCGCCGCTGCGGGAGACTTCTTATTTGGGGCAACTGATCGCAAGTAGGGTCGCGAGTTCACCTGAAGACTCCAACGATATCTTGAAAGCGGGGCCGGTCGGAATCGAACCGACATCTCCTATTATGAGTAGGCATAATACCCATTATACGACGAACCCCAATCCCCCTGAGGTTGGGGGAATTCTTGGCTCGTCCGCCGCTGTGGAAAGGTTTGCGAACTCAGTGGTTCTTGTGCTGTTGCGGCGTTTTGGACGAGCAAGAATTGTCCCCAACGGCAGTAGCTTCCGCGGCTCAGCAAGCAACCAGTTGACCACTCTGCGGGGTGGTTCTTGGTGCAGAAGTCTCAGACAATTGTGTCAAAGTGGGAGGGGTCGGAATTGAACCGACATCTCCGGGTCCGCAGCCCGGCGTCTTGCCCCTTAGACGAACCTCCCGATATCCTGAAAATTGCTTCACGGCGTGGCACGGTCGAATCCGTTGATGGTGATGCGGTCACAAGCTGCCAATTCAGACCACAACGTTGTTTCTAGGAAGGGCGAGACTCCCTCTCCACACAACGTGATCCGAGGAGCTGCCTCATCACGACAGGCCTTAAGAAGCACAGCCATGTCCTTTCGACGGCATCGCTCGTGCATGATCAGCGTCGCCTGCCGAAGAGTTCGAAACCGCCGGGACGGTGATGTCAGGCGTTGCAGCATCGTCGGAGGAAAGGTCCGCAAGGTCACCGAGGTCAGTGGCCCCAGCTGAAACAAAACGTTCTCGTGGTTCAAAAATGCCCAGCCATCAACCCGGAGATGTTCCACAAAACCACGCTGATAGTTCCAACTGCGAATAGGTCGACGACGCCCGACGCCCCCAACCAACGGAGTGCCCAACAGAGAACGGTGCAGTGGAGCATTCCATTTCCGACGATTCTTCGTCAGTAACTCCCACTCACGTCGTCTCCACGTGAGGGCTGAGGTGTCGTGCCCCGATTCAACTTTTTGCCAAGAAGGGGGGCAATCAATCTCTGTATTTGTCCAAGGTGTTGGAGATGCTGCAGACCTGGATCGACCCTCTGGTTGAGTAGGCTTGATGTTCTCACATGGTCTGTGCAAGGCCAATTGAAGGCGAATGAATTCCCCGCGAGCGTCGCCCTGTTGGTCGCACCAATCAGCGTAGACGAGCCTCAGATGGTGATCCTCGGGTTGTTGGAGGATCTGCTGAAACAACTGGTCTCCAATCTCACCTTGCATTGCCAGTGACCCCTTGTCTCTCGGCCCGATCCCCCCATGCCACCCGATGACGCCCGGCGAACCCCCCGAACCTTGCAAACCGCCGGCAACGCACCCAAGCCCCATTGTTGTCTGGTTGGAAGTCAGACGGTGTTTTCAAGACAAGGGTTCACCGGAGTCATCCCCAACACCGATCATCTCAACGCAGACCAACTCAACGCAGGCCAACTCAACGCAGGCCAACTCAACGCAGGCCAACTCAACGCAGGCCAAAAACCCCCGCTCACCCGTCCAGATCTCCGAGTCAACAATCCTCATGGGCTTCTCGCGACAGGTTCTGAATACCGTCGTCCCTCAGCCAAAACAAGCAAAGCACCAGGAATTTTCATTCTCTCCCTTCCATGATCCTCGGCATGATGTTGACTGTGACCAACGCCCGAGCTGGCTCAATCTCTCACAGCAGTACGGGCGAGCGCTTGCATGCGATTCCGACTTCAAGCAGAGTACTGTCAGTCAGTTTCATCAACGTTTCAAGACGAAGCCAAATAGCACGAGCAACATCTGTCTGAGCAACCTTGTCCCCACCAAACAAGCGAAAACAAGAACCCAACATGTGCAGGATGAAAAGAGTTCTGATCTCGGCGGTGGCTGTGTCTCTGATGATCGTCGCCTTGGCACAAGCGGAGGATTCCTGGGTGATCGACACACAACAGGACTGGACTGGAGTCGCTGCGGAGAAGGCTGGTCTTGAGATCAGCGGCGGACTGATTGCGCCGACCGGGAAAACGGGGACGTTCTCCAGCAAAGTGCGCCGTTTCGAGAAGAAGCGTCAGGCCAAGTCGCTGGTGGTTGAGCAGTCCCCGATTTGGCAGAACTGGAACCCGGTGGCCAATTTGGGGCCTGCGAACTTAGGCGACGCGCCGGTGTTTCTCGCGATGGGACCGGACAATTACTGGATGTTCGGCCGTTACAGCCGCAGGCGAGGTGGCAAGAGAGGTGGCGGGGCCTTTCAACCCAAGCCAGCGACGCTTGAGGGCTTTGATGTCAAGCTCCAGACAACCCCTTTTGAGAGGCAGTTCGACGCCCCAGGCGGATTGCAGAAAGGACTCGGTGGGTACCATGCCTGGCAGAGCCGGGACATGGTCAACTGGGTTCACCACGGACCGGTGACCGAAGGTTTTTCTCGCTGGGTGACCAGTGCCGAGTACGCCGACGGCAAGGTCTATATCTACTACGACTATCCCAATGACCAGGATCCGCACCTGTACATTGACGACGACCTGACCGACGGCAAGCCCGGAGAGAACAAAGGCCTGGCTCTTGCGGACCCTTCACACGGCTCGGACAGCGGGGTCATCCGCGATAGGCAGGGTCGCTTTCACATCATCTTCGAGGATTGGAGCCCGATTAACGCCAGCAGACGGTCCTGGGATTCTCCGCTGGCTGGACACGCTGTCAGCGACAACGGAATCGATGGTTTCCGCATCCTGCAGCCAGCGGTTGACCACCGCACCAAGGACACTGGAAAAATCGGCCAATACAAACACCCACACTGGAAGCAACACCCGAACTGGGATACCAACATCGGCAAGTACAACATTCACGAGCCCGAGCAGGAAGCCTACGGTGACTGGGCGGCCATCTGCGTCGGGACACAGTACTATCTCTTTGGCGACTACGACCCAGCTGGTGGTCATCGAATGAGCGTCGGCTGGTTTACTAGCAGTTCGCTGGACAAGCCATTCACTTGGTGTGACAAAATCGGCAACGGCCACCCCGACCCCGACATTGGTTTTGCCGAAGGCAAGTTCTATCTGTTCACCCAGCAGAAAACTGACTATGTCAGCCCAGGCCCGTGGGTCGAGAAGGTCGAGGCCCGCCTCGGTGTCGATTCTGACAACGACGGCAAGCTCGACAAGTGGACCGACTGGACCGAGCTCAAGGAAACGTACGACTACTGCCAAGGATTTGCTAAACACGTCAACAAGACGCCCGCCCAGATCGACTTGAGTGCTCTGCCTGCTGGGAATGCCTTTGGGTTTCAGCTCCGTCTGACAGACACCACCGAGAACAAATCCAAGCCGATGATCGATCGGATCACACTGACCTTGGAATAAGAAAACGGTCCCTCCGATCCTGACAGCGCGGGTGTCCTTGTTCCCCAGAGCAGCTATGTACCCTCTCGATCGACCCTCACGATAGGTGGCAGAAAAACCCCGAACCGGAGCTGTCGGGCTATGACTCCCTGGAGAATTGTCCGACTGAGGGCTTCCCGTCTGGCCCCCCCATTGGTCATGATCGACAAGGTCATGATCCACTGAGGCAGCCAGAAACCTCCTGGGGCCTGGTCGGCTCGCATCATTCAGGCCCCATTTGCCGAGACACTCCCCAAAAGTCAACCGAAAGACAATTGGTCTTGCGACCTTCTTGAAACCCCGGTTTTGAAACGAGTTCTACGAAAACCGTCTGTGGATTCCCATGACTCGTCATTCCCGGTGCAGGTTGGTGCTCGTGTTGCTGATCGTTCCTCCTGCCCTGGCTGCGGACGACCGATCGTCACTCGATGATAATATGATTCCACCAGCCAAACCCAACGCTTCTATCGCGATGTTGCTGCAAATGGTGAAACTCGCCAGGGAGGGTCAGGTTCGCAAGGAAGTGGAGATCGACGACGCTCAATATCTCCGGCTGCGTCGTGTGGAAGCAGATCAGCGTCGAGCTTGGTTGAATTTCTCTCGCAACTCCCGAAGCGCACAGCCGCAGGAGCGGCAAGCGGCCTCTTCGAATTTTCGGAAAGAAACGACCGAAGCCTTGGCAGAAACGCTGGAAATTCTCACTCCCAGGCAAGCCAATCGGTTGTTCGGAATCTCCATTCAGTTGCATGGAGCAGCGTCGCTCTTCGACCAAGGAGTGCGGGACGAGTTGCACCTCACGGAGGAACAGATAACGAAGTTACGAACTCTGCGCCTGGAGAGAAGCTCTCTCGGGCGTGTGCTGAGTCAACAGTTCAAAGAAGGAAAGATAACGCAGGAGGAAATCCTGCAGAAGTTCGGTGAACGCCGCAAGGAGATGCATGCGAAGATGCTCAACGTGCTCACCGACCATCAGCGAACTCACTTTCAGAAGATGCAGGGCGAGAAGTTCGAACTGACGGACAAGCAGCGAGCATCTGTGAGGATTCCGCTCACCCGCTGGCAATTCCGACCAACCCAAAAGAAGGGGGCACCTATCAACCAAGCCAACGATAAACCTGTTCCGACAACAAGTCCGTCGGGTAGACGATGACCATCACTCCAATGACCAACAAGACCAGAAACGCCCAACCCGCCCGCTGAAGCCAGCAAAGCCATCCAGCTCGCCGAGCCGGATGACTGAATCCAGGGACTTACGAGGTTCTCCTACAGCGACGGATCTCTCAACAGGAACAGACTCGCCCAGCAGCTTTGCTCCTTCGACTGTTCCAGATCGTGGCAGAGGCCCAACCTGTAGGGCCCTCAACAGCTCCCTATAACAACATATGGGTGGGCCGGGACACATCTGGGACAGTCCAACTAATGCTGAGTCGGATTTGGCAAGGTGATCGCGAGCCGAAACCCATAAGCATCCCCACGCTCGCTGGCGGGAAGCTGGTGGCTGTTTGATGATCGGCAAGCGGCTGCACGATGGACACACGACCCCCCTCGCCGGACTCGCTTCAGGCTGTCAGCAGGCTCGGCCGGGTCAAACGTTCGATGCTTGTGAACACGGTACCAATCCTCACACCATTCGTAGACGTTTCCATGCGTGTCAAAAAACCCTCGAACATTAGGCCGCAACTGGGCCGTGGGGTGAGACCAATTCTTGGAGTTATCCAAAAACCAAGCATATCTTTCGAGCAAGTTAGTATCGCTGCCAAAGGAGTACATCGTTGTTGTCCCACCGCGGCACATAATCTCCCACTCATCTTCGCTTGGCAGCCGAAACCCCTGCCGATTTTGGTTGACCGGCCAGACCGTGGCATCGGGAAGTTCAAACCAATGTGGTGAGTTGACGCCTTCAAGCGGGTCCGATTTGTAGAACTGCTCCGCCTCCGTGAAACCGTGTTGTCTCGTCAGCCAGCGGCAATAAGCCACAGCCTCAAACCAATTCACAAAGTAGACCGGACCATCTTCAGGCGGCTTCTGCTGACTGCGAGGATCTCGACGCTCTGTGTCTGTAAAACGTTGAGCCCCGTCGAAGACATTGAACTGGGCCCAGGTGACTTCCCGATCGAGCACAGCAAAGGACCGCTGGATGGTCACCTGGCGGCGTCTCTCGTCTTTCTCACGGCCTGGCTCGTCAGCGGCCGATCCAACTTGGTACATCCCTGGCTTGAAGACGATGAAGGTGAAACACAGCAGGTGACGCCCTTGGGCGTGTTGGCCAGGCCGAGGGTCCATCCCAGGATCAATCGCCAGGACAAACCACTCACGCTTGCCGGTCTCATCGTAAGGAATTGGAGTCTGGTCGACCTTCTGGACAAGCTCATCAAAGCCCCAATGCCGAAGTAACCAGCCAGAGGCCCCGTGAATGGCTGAACTGGGATCGTTCCGGTACCAATCAGCCAACTGATTGATCCACCAGTCTCGCTGGCCTGGAGGAACTCGTTCCAGGGGAAATTCCCCCAAAGCCAGCAGTAACCCGTAAACAATCCGGTCCCACTGCTGGCGTTGCTTTGCGGAACTCTTCTGACGTTGGCGATCAGCGACCTCCAAGCACTCCAGCAGTTGCGGCACCTTGACCCCACGGCTGCGACAGCGATGCACACACTGAGTCAAGGATTCCAAGTCGTCATCAACTCGAAGCACCTCAAAAACCGCCTGGTGCTTCCCCTGCCTCAACAGCGTGACCGCCGCCCCAACACGTTGCTGTTGCCAGCTGATACGCTCTTTGGGAAGAGAAAATGTTCGCTGCTGGCGTAACACCGACCACAGAGGACCCAGTTTGTCAGCGGCGGTCAACTGCACAAATCGGCGGTAGAGAATCCGATATTGCTCTGGGCTCGCCTGAGCGAGCAGATCGGCCATCAGCTCGGCATCTTGCCCGCCAAACTCCGCCAGAGCACCGGCAGCAGCAACCTGTTGCACATCAGACCGCCTGGGGTCTGAAAACACCGCTTGCAGCGGAGAAATCAGCCTCCCCCCCAAGTTGTCCAACAACGCCCATAACGCTGGTTGATGGACGGGGTTCTCAGCAACCAACTGCTCGACGATGAAGCGCTGATCAGCCACTGTCCATTGCGTCGCTTGCGGCTCATAGGCAGCCAAAGCCAAGGCCGCACGAAAACGCCGCGAGTCACCTCCGCTGCTTGAGGCGTCATGCAAGGAGTTCCACAATTCTGAGGAGATCTCGTCCTGAAAGGGCCCCAGGGCCTCTCGGATCTCACGAAAATACTGCCAATCCTCAACGTTCAGCAGAACCTCCTTCAGAGGCTGCACCTGGGTCGGGTCATGATGGATCAGGGCAAGACGAGCGTGAAGAGCTCGGCGGCGATCCTCAGGAGTCTGAGGTGGTTGAGCGGTGATCCGTGTCAACCTCGATTCAGTCCACCAGCGGTAGGCGGCCACCTGCTCGGCGGCCCCCAGCACGGCTCCTGGCTTGGCAATCAGCAAACTGTTGAGCAACCCGCGAGCATGGACCCAACTGGAGATCCCATAAGCCCCGATCGCTAGGGAGACAAGCAACAAGAGCCAAATCGCCGTTTGGCTGAAATAAACTCGGCCTGCTTGACGCATCATCTTGCGCTGATCGCAGGTCCACCTGTTCGCATCGGTCCATCGGCAAATGCCAACCCACTCGCCGAGCGAGGGGAGATGCCGATGTTCGGGTTGGGACCTCCAGAGGGCCGACCGTTCCTCAAGAGTCACCTCCGCTCGCCCTGTTCGTGTTTCCCTCTGCTTCCGCTGAAGCCATTCTCGGAGCGAAGGCACCAAATAGTCGTGCGTCAGTTGGTAATGCCCGGCACTGGATTGACTCGCCCTGTGAGCATCCCCGGGCACATCCTCCAAGAGATCTTCGGGCGAATCCTCTGAGTCAGCAGGAGTGATCAGCCGGAGGTCCCGATCCAGGATCCGCAGCAACTGATCGAACTGAGTTGGACTTCGGTAGCCGGAAGCTTCCAGCAATTCTGCATAAGCTTTTCGGTGGCCTCTGATCTGGGCGGCCCCAGCGGGCAACAACGCTCCAAGCACGTGACGGGCGGCTTGTTGGTGTCGGCGGTGATCTGGGTTGGCATGGCGGCTGCTGAAGGTCTCCTCGAGGAAGTTGACCCCGATGCCTTGAGTTCCCCCGACTGCGGTGAGGGTGGCTGGTACCCAGGGCTGAGCTTTCACCATCTCGGCAAACAGGGCGATACGCACCGGCACAACTTGGCCGCCCTCAGCCAAGCCGGCCACTGCGGCAGTGAGGAACTCTTGCTGTTGGCTGGAAAACTGGCTGCTCTGGGCAGGCAGCCGGCCAAAAGCTTGCCCGAATTTGGCCAGGACTTTCTCGGCATGATCCAGAGCAAACAAATCCACCGTGGCGAAGTTATGCCCCTGAACAATGGCACTTTCGACCTCCCCCATGAATCGAGAGGCGGCCATCGCAAAATCGTCCCGCACCATGACCACAGCCTGTAACGCTCCTCCATCGCACTGACGTAATGCACTGACCAATTCGGTCTGTTGTCCGCAGCGATGAACATGCAGCCACTGCTCGAACTGGTCCAGGACGATCACCACCTTGCGGTACTCTTGGCCCTGGTGGGAAACGTGTTCTGTCTGAGCGGAAGGACTGACCTGGTGGACCGTTGAGTCGACCCCAGGGTGCTCGCTGCCGTGCTGGCGGCGATCCCGGCGGGCTTGACGGTGCCGATGCCGCCTGAGTTCGGTCAAGGTTTGCAACAACCCCCAATCTCCAGGCAGTTCAGGAAAATGCCGCCGCAGAGTCAGCAACAAACGTGTTTCAGTTGCCTCCGGAGTTGCCTCCAGATAGATCGGCAGGATATCATTGCCCAATTTTGGCAGAAGGCCTGCTTTGATCAGGGAGGATTTTCCGCAACCGGAGGGCCCATACAGCAAGCCAATCTTGAAAGTCTTCTCACATTCGGTCTGCTCCAGGTGTTGCTTCCAGAAGTGAATGCTCTCCGGTAAGCCATCCCGAGCATGCGGACCCGGAAGGAGGGTCAAAAAGAAATCGGCGTCTTCGGCTTGGAAAGCCCGCAGTCCCCGTGGGACGATCGGCTGATCTTGAGGCTGTTGGACTGGCCCCTGCCGCCAGACGAGCAGATCCTCCACCAACCCAGCGGCACTGTCATAGCGATCTGCCAGGCGTTTGGCCAAGGCTTTTAAGCAGATTCGCTCCAACTCCCAAGGAACCGCCGGATTGAGCTGTCCAGGAGGTGGCGGGTCAAGAGTTTGGACTTTGTGGAGAACCTCAACCGTGTTCAGGCCTGGGAAGGGATGCGTAGCGGTGAGCAGCTCATAGAAGACCACTCCAAGGGAGAAGATATCGCTGCGTTGATCCAAGAGATGGCCTTCGCCGCGGGCTTGTTCTGGGCTCATATAGGCGGGGGTACCCGCAAGGGTCCGTGTTTGCAGAGCATCTTCCTCGCGGATTGCCAAACCGAAGTCAGTCAAGTAAGGCTTCCCGGTGGCCTCTTCAATGAGAATATTACCGGGTTTGACGTCCCGGTGGATCAGCTGTTTTTCATGTGCATAGTGCAATGCTTCGGCAATAGGAGTCAGCAAACTCGCCGCCGTGCTCGGGTCGAAGTCTCGGTGCCGGACTGCTTCGCTGAGAGCCCGTCCTTTGATGAACTTGGAAACGATATAGACAGAGCCATCTTCTGTGCGGCCGACATCATGAACCGGGACGATATGGGGGTGATCCAAACGGGCCACCGTCCGGGCTTCGTCCAAGTAGATCTCGGCATCTTCGGGTTGTTGAAATCGTTCGGCCAGCGGCACCTTGACGGCCACTTGTCGCCGTAGCTCTTGATCGACCGCCAGGTAGACACGACCGAACGCTCCTTGGCCGAGCACCTTTCTCAGTTGATAGCGTCCGACCTGATCGCCGATGGTCGCTTCGCTGATGTAGGTTTTCTCAAGAATGACTTCGGCGAAATCTGAGAACCTCTGGAAATACTCCAGCAGTCGGGGTTGCTCGCCCTGTTTGCGTCGCAACTCCATTTCCAAACGCCACAACTCCCGAAACAGGCCCACTCGTCGCTTGGCCGAAATACGTTCGAGATAGTCCTCAATCCGAGGACGCTCCCCTGCAACCCAAGCCTTCTCGAACTCATCACAGAGATGATCGATCTCTGCCGCCTCTGACCCCGGCGTTCCTTGATCACTCATCAAAACACCCAATACCCAAACTCGACTCCCAATCAACAGCCTCGGACATCCCATGGTCTCAACCCCACTTCGACTACTTGGACTGTCCCAGATGTGGCCGTTGCCCACCCATATGTTGTTGCATGAACCTCCTGAGAGTCCTCCAGGTTGGCCTCTGCCACAATCTGGAACAGTCGAACTCCTGAGGTTGAGGAAAATCTTGGCTCGTCCGGCACAGCGGAAAGGCTGGTCAATCAACAGCTGCCAAATCAACAGCTGCCAAATCAACAGCTGGCAGATCACTGGTCGTTTCGGCGGCTCGCGTGTTTTGGACGGGCAAGAATCTTCCGAGAGGAGCAGTCGGGTCCCCTGGATTGCTGCTGCCAGGAAACCCAAGGAAGACGTATGAATTGCACCTCAGCGCAGCCCGCCAAGCAACCCCTACTTCGTGTGGAAGGACTCCACTCCAAGAGAGGGCCTGAGCGTGAATTCGGCAGTTTGCTGTTGTCGGGGATCAGGTGGTGATGAGCCGAGAGTTTGAGGCCCCGACTCCCACAAGCTCGGCAGGCTGATCCTTCACCTTGGGATGAACTTCCTCTTAGGGGCTTCGAGGATTGAGCCAAGGCCATGAGCAGCATGCAAAAAGAAGGCCGGAATTCGGATTCACGAAAAATCCATTTCGTGCTTATCAAATACTCACAACAATCGCTACAATTTGATTTTCCTTTCGGAACCCAGTCAGCCTGCTTACCCAATGTGGCTGCTTTGTAGTCGCGTCCCCCATCAGCGTTCCCAATCTTGCCACAATTTCTTGCCACAATTTCTTGCCACAATTTCTTGCCAAAGGAGTCCCTCGTGAGCCGGTCTCTCTCCGTACGCATGTTAGCGGCACTGGCTGTCGCCCTCTCAGCCTCTTCGCTGCAGGCACAGGTTTACACACCACCGACGCCCAGCACGACCAATCCCAGTATCGGTCTGCCCGGGCCTTTCCCGACGACGGTCACCGCTGCAAATGTCAATGCCACCATCGACACCGAGGCAGCTCCTCCGATCATCCCCTTGAACGGCGTGCCTATTCCTGGCCTGGGCACTCTCCCAGTGGATTCACGTTTTGGTCCGATTCAAGTGAGCATCCCGGCGACTGGCCCGTCGACAGCCTCTGCGAGCCAAAACAACGTCGGCGACATCGCTCTGGTGGTTGGAGTTGCTGATCAAGCTGCCGCTGATCAAGCCCTGGCTGATGCTGGGTTCGGCGACCCAGAATTTGGCTCGGCTGTCAGCGACGGCTGGCGAGCCAACCACAAAGCGGGCATCTGGATTTCGACTGTTCGCCAGAACGGGATTGAGGGCACAGCTGACTCCTTCGGGACTCCGTTTCCGGAGGTTTATGGGATCAGCAACTTCACCCGAGGTTTTTCCGGTGGTGAAGGTTTCAACATGGTCAGCGGGCAGTTCCAAGGTGGCGGCGGAAACGGCAACTCCGACTTGCTGATGCACAACGCTGGGTTGGATGCTGAATCCGCGTTCAACACCGCGGCAGCCTTTTTCCCATATGCTGAAGGCTGGGTGGGCGGCTGGGTCCGCGGCAGCCTCCAAGCTGACCCCTCCACAGGGGTGGCCGAGTGGGAAGGTGGAACCTTTAACCCTGGAACTTTCAATCCGTCCAATCCAAGCAGCCTGCCTTCCTACAACGTGGAGTTCTTTGACGGCGAAGCACCAGTGGTCTTCCCCAACCAAGGACAAGGCTTGGCCCAAGTCGATATGTCTGACTTGGAACTGGTGGGCCAGGCGATCACTCCCGAGAACGGCATGTTGTTTGTCTACCCCACAGAAGCGTCCAACGAAAACAATATCGGTGCCGGTGCTCCCAATGGCAGCGGTTGGGATGTGGCTATCCGCCAGGACAGCGAGCGCTTCGATTCCGATGAAGCTCTGCAGGATTTTGATGGCAGCAACGGGCCGACCTTTCCCCCGACCAACGACTTCGTCGGCAGCAACAACTCTGATTTCGGGTTTTTGTATGTTCCCTATGAATCGGAAAGGTTGCTCGGCGGCCTAGTTGGAGCCGACGGCGACTTCCTTCAAGAAGCCGCGGCCACCCCTGGTTTCGATGGTGACCTCAGCGTCGAGCGACTGGGGGTTGGCGAGTACGCCATCTCCGTGGAGATCGACGGGACGCCACTGACCGAAGACGACGGCATGCTGATTCTCTCGGTGGCCGACACCGAAAACGGGGCGTTTGGCTCTTACGAATTCGATGAGGCCACAGGGCAATTCCTCGTCAACTTCAGACAGGTGGTCGATCCTATTCTGTCTGAACTGGCAGTTGACCCCTCCACCTTCACAGCAACCCTCACCGCTGTGACGAGTGATCCCAACACTCGTTTCCCCTTGGTAGATACCGACTTCTATGTTGCCTGGGTCGATTTCACCAATCCTCTGACTCTGCCTTCTGAGGTTGTGGATCCACCCAGCCCAGGGGTCATCCCTGAGCCTGTCTCGCTGACACTCTTGGGAGCCGGTACTTGCGGCCTGCTGTTGACACGCCGCCGCAAGGCCTGATTCGGCTGTTGAGTCGATTCACTGGTTGACCAGGAAATCCAAAAGACCCCACTGAAGGATCCAGTGGGGTCTTGATTGGTCCTGGGGCCGATCAATGACCCACCGGCAAGATCGTGGTCAATCCTGGAGCCCGAGCTGGCAGCAGGCACAATCTTTCTCTGCTGCGGTTCAGTCGTGCAGGCCGTGGTCACGCAGATAGGCCAGAAGGGCCGCTGGGCGATCGGTACAAAGGATGTTGGCCCCGCGTTGGATCAGCCAGCCCCAATGCCGGTCCGGCTGATCAACGGCCCGATCATCGGTATGGCCCCCGCAGAGCTCTGGCCAGAGGGGACTGACCCACACTCGCAGGCCCTTCTGACGGAGGGTTCTCATCAGCGGAACCAAATCAGACTCTTCCTGAGAGAAGCTGACGATCAAGGCGGGTGCTTTGACTTGGTTGAGAAACCCCAAAATGTAAGCGGATCGGTTGGGCGTCCGCTCGTCAAGCTTCGGCAGGTAGTGAGGTTTAGGGTGGGCCTGTTGATGAAGAAGCCGGATTTGCTCTGGGGGCGCATGGCCATAGAAGAGAACCTGCCGTGCCGTGCCGGTTCGTTGGGCCAGTGCAAAAGCTCGGGGAAAGAGCCCCTCGGATTTGTCGAGGTAGATCAGCACCTTTCCCCGAGCAACACGGAGCACTTCTTCTAAGGTGGGAATGGGATGGTCTGTAGCCAGTCCATAACCGTTCTTCAGTCGCAACTTTTTGAGCTGCTTGAGGGTCTTGTCACTCACGGCCCCTTGGCCAGTGGTGGTCCGATCTAAAGTTTTGTCGTGTAAGACTACCAGCTGGCCGTCTCGAGTCAGCCGGATGTCGATCTCCACAATGTCCACGCCCATGGTGATGCAGTTTTGCACCGCCCGAAGGGAATTTTCTGGGGCATTTCGCCAATCGCCGCGGTGAGCGGCCACCATCACTTGGTCGGACTGGCCATTGTAGAGTTGCTCAAGCAACTGAGCGACCCGATCCTCTGGCCGTGCTGATGGCTGGGTTGGGTTTCCAGACTTCCGATCCGGAACTTCCCTCTGCTGATTCGCTGCTTTCCGATCACCAGCTGACTTTTGCGCCAACACTGGCTCCTGCTGCCTCAAACACAGCATGGCGACGACAACCAGCGTCACCAGCAGAGGCACTGACAACACATGAACCCAACACCGCCGAATCATGACCTGCAAGCCTCACAAGGCAGACCGGAAACAAGAACAAGAAAGACCATCAGTCAGCAGAAAGACTTCCCAAGCAACCTTGAAAGGCTCCAAGTGGCTGAAGAAGTGAAACGATTGAGACTTAGGGGCGTCCGATCTATAATCTCCCCTTTCATTGAACGAAGGGGTTTGCCACCCGCAGCCGTTGTCCATGCCCTCACTCACTCTGAAAACAGAGTATAACGCTCGATGATCGCTTCAGTTGTGGCGCCGGATTTACGGCGCTGAGATGAATCAGTAAGTTCGGGACGTTATTTTTCGGACGCCCCTTAGACAAGTCTCCGACTGAGGGCGGCCCGCAGAAGTCCGGACCGCCCGGTTGTTTCTTTGCTCAATCGAGAACCCCTATCGAGAGTCAAGAGCCTCTCCGGCGACGCAAGAGCAAAGCGGCTCCAGCGGGGATGCCCCAGAGCAGGGCCGAGCAGGGTTCGGGAATCACACCTGCAGGCGAAGCCGAAGAAATGATGATGTTGTCAAAGACGATCGGTCCATCGTTGTCGTTGACAAATCCGTTGAGCGTCAGGGTCAATTGACTGCCGGATCCGCTGAGAGGGGCCGTGATCGTTTGAAGCTCGTTGGTCAATAACACACCGTTGGCGGTCATCGGATAGATCTCACGGGAGTCCCGGCCCAGGGTGCCATAATTGACGACATTCCCGTTGGCCAAGGTGTAATCGATCGCCCCCTGGCTGGCATCGGCTCGCAGGAAGATGGCGTCAGTCTCAGGCCCGCCGTCGATGGAGTACGCCCAGGTGAACTGCTCAAACAGGCCTTGGTCGTTGTCGAAAAACCCGCCCATCGCGGCCATATCGATAGAAAGCTCAGACAACTCTCCAGCCCCGGAGATGTCAAAGACCCAAGTCCCGGTCACCACACCGCTGGGGTTCAACCCGTTGTCGGTATCGACCACCGCAAAGAAGTTTCCTGGGTAGTCAGGGGTCAAAATACCCACCATATCTGTCGGGTCAGCGACAGAGTTGTCGACGACCGCCTCGGACAAAAAGTTGCCAGTCGGGCCACCAGCTGGGAAGTCGGCCAAGGAACGCGGGCCAAAGTTGTCTCTGGGAGAAGACCACACGCCGGTGTTGGTTGGATCATTCCCTTCGGCATCGATGGCCGAATAGGAGATCAAACTCCGAGGGGCATCAAAATCGTCCCTGGCGACAATGGCCGCTTGGGCAACCTGGCCAGAAAGCACGAACATGCTGACAGCCACTGCAAAGAACAAAACTTTCATGAATTCCTTCTCCGTGGGTGCAATAGTGGGGATCGGACCGGCAACTCGCACGGCCTCTCTCAGAAATCCACGTTAGCCCCATCCATCCTTACATAAAGATTTTGTGTAGTTTTCCGCCCGCAAGCGAACGCTCTTCTGACTGGGGCTCACAAGTTTTGGACAGGCGGTTTTGACAGACTGTTCTTGATGGACCAGCCTCCGGTGGCAAGAGGCCTCTCGATCAGGAGGACTGGTTGGACAAACCGCCAACGGGAATCTTGCGTCGACCACGGAGGATGGTTCCGACAGGAAATTTTTCCAATGTCGCGCTATGGCCCGACAGCAACAGGGGTTCGACTGCCGGCGTGATCAGCTGAATCTCGACTAGAGCGAATTGGTTTACTGATTCCCTGAAAAGTCTTCGACGAAGCGGGGCGTTTCCTCCGGCAATCCGGGCTTCCGTTGGTCGAAGACCTATCTAAGGCTCAGTAGGAGTCGGTTCTCCGCCGGCACGGGTGCCGAGTCCGTGATAGACCTCCTGATCGATCTGGTAGTTGATCACACGGACCGAGCCGTCGCACATGGCTACCGAAAAGCCTGCAGTGTGAGCGCTTCCGAAACGGTGGGATCCGGTGTCCACGCCAGGGGTATCTTGCAGGGGCAACAGCGACCGGCTGATGGCCCGATTGACGTCTTTGTCATGGCCTTGATACATCGAACCATCATCAGAGCCATCATCGCCGCTGTGGTATTTGAGTGGGTTGAGGTACTTTTCACCCAAGAGGACTGTGTGACTGCTTCCATCTTGCACTTCGGTGAGCGTCACCTGGCTGCGAATCCCGGAGATCCCGTCAAAATCGACCAGCTTACTCCAGGGGTATTTCCAGCCGCAGGAAGGAAACGTATCTAGACAGAAAAGTTTCGGCCCCTCGCCCCAGAACAGCTGCGTCCCTCCGTTGATGGCGTAATCGGACTTGGCCACAGCCTCTGGCTCTGCTGAGTTGTAAGAGTATTCATCCGCCGGGTAGGCCTGCGCCGCTCGACGACTCGGGCAATAGAACAACGCCATCACGTGGGATTTCTGCCTCGCCAATGCAAGGCGTTTCTCAGCCGGGGGCAGTCCCTGTCCCAGGACGTAGGCCGCCTGCTCTCCCAGGTTAGGTAAGATGTTGTAGATCCAGCCACCCGGCTGAGCCGGTCCCGTCCCACGATCGGGATCGCCGGTCCATCGATATCCCCATCCGTCGGATGGATAGTGAACTTGTGCGGACTCATGCGTCAGACAGGCGATCCCGATCTGCCTGAGATGATTTTGGCACCGAATACGGCAAGAGGCCTCGCGAGCCGATTGCACCGCTGGCAAGACCAACGCCATCAATATTCCGATGACGAAAACGACAACTACCAACTCAACCAGCGTCAGCCCTTGCCGAGTTTTGATGTAGAGATCCCCGGAGCAGAAACTCTTCCGCTGAGTCGGGGTCATGGCTGGGCCTCCCATCTGCTCTGGCGATAGAGGTCCTCAACCTCCGCAGGACCCAATGCACGAGACCAGATCATCAAGTCGTCGATCTCGCCGCCCCAAGGACGACCGGCATCCCGGGACCAACCCCCAATAGTCGCCCGTCCGATCTTCAGGGGCAAAGCCGCGGTTGGCTCAACCGGCAATTGGGCCACGCCGCCTCCGTCAACATAGTGCCAGACCATCTGGGCATTGGCATCATACACGCTCGTCAAAAGGTGCCAGCGGCCGTCTTGCAGTTGTGGTGCTGGCGTTTGAAAACGAGCGTGGGGCTTACCTTGACCCAAAGGGTAGGTGAGGCGGAATCCTCCGGCCTTCCACTGCCAATGGACGTGGCCGGGCGTCTGCCAGGCACTCAGCAGAAGTCCTCGGTGCAGATTGCCATCTTTGAGCGGTTCACTTAAGCGAATCCAAGCAGCCATTGTCAACTTCTCAAACCGTCCGGGGATCTCCACGGCCACCACATCGGCTGTTTGGAAGGCTGCCAAAGCTTGGTTGCTTGGGAAGCGCCCTGCTGCAAAACGTCCGGGGAACGACCGCCCTTCGACGAACCAACCTCGCGATTCCAGGCTTACAGAAAGATTGGCAACTCCCAGCTCCCGGCTGACGGGGTTGAAGTCGGACCAAAAGACCAATCCGGAATCAGCCGATCGCTGACGATAAAACTCAGACCACTGCGGCGGGATTGCCCCAGCCTGATCCGCTGCAGCCAGGGCAAAAGCGTTCCATCTCGCAAAGGAGGATGAGTCGGCCGAGAACTCGTCGACCGCCTGACCCGAAGCCGAGACGCTGGCAGCCTCGCCTCGCCGCAACACCGCGGGACGTAACTCGGCAACAGCCAACAGTTCGATCTCGCCGTCAAACACATGGGTCTCACAGCTTCCGTCGGCAAAAACCCGCACAGCAAATTCAGTCCCCAGATCAACGACCTGGGCACTGGGCGTCTGCACGCAAAATCCGTAACTCTCCTTCGTTTGGCAACGCACGGCCACCGCGCCGGCGTTGACCAACAATTGCTTCTCTCCGTCGATCTGAAACCGGCACGGACCTTCCAGAACAACCGTCGCTCCGCTGGGAAATCTGACCAGCGCCAAACCTTCCTCGAGAAAGCATGGATCCTTGGGCATCCATTGTCCCGGCTGAAGATCCAGCGAATTCGCCCAGTTGGCCTCAACTGATGCCACCAGCCGAACTCCCTTCCCTGAGCCAGCAATCATCGTGACAACACCCCAGAGCACTGCCGCAGCCAACAGCAATCCACCTACGCTCAGGCTCCACCGGCCAACTCGTCCAAGTTCGGATCGCTCACACTTCGGTTGCTCGAGAACTGGTCGATCCATGACTGGTCGATCAAGAGCAAGTCTGTCGACACCAGCAGGCCCAGGAGCAGGCCCGGGAGCAGATTGGTCCCGAATCGGCACTGCTGGGGGCGGAGAAGTCTCCGGCAGTATAGTTTGTGAAGAGGGAAGCTGGCTCTGGGCATCCTGGTCGCTTGCGGTCTGGTGGCCGGGCGTCTGGTTGCAAGTGTTTTCACCAGGGTCCTTGGAAACGGATTCCCGCAAACAATGATCCACAAAACAGGAGATGACGAATTCCTGTGCGTTTTCGCTGTGCTGTTGGAGCCAGGCGGAGAGTTTTTGGAGATCGGCCTCTTGGCCATCGAGGTATTGGAAGATTCGGTGAGGAACTGTCATCGCTCGGACTCCGCTTGGGCCTCCATACAATCTCTCAAAATCGCCCTTGCTCGATGCAAGGCGACCAACACGGCGTTCTCCGAGATGCCCAGCTCAGTGGCGACCTCAGCGGCGGAGACGTCCCTCAAAAAATAACGTTCGATCACCTGGCGGAGTCGTCCGCGGAGCTTCTGCCGACATAGGTCGACCGCTTCACGTAACTCGCGAAGCTTCTCGTGCGTGCCCTCGTAGGCGGCAGCGACAGCATCGATGGCGGCCTCATCGAAAACCAATCGTTCGCGGGCCCGTTCTTGGCGAAACCGCAAGATCTCGATTCGAGCGACTCCAATTGCCCAGCCCACAAACGGCCGATCTGGTTGGTACTCGGAGAACTTCGCCAACACAGCCATCGCTGTTCTCTGAATCAGATCCTCGGCATCGTGATGTGCTCGCACTACCGAGTGAACAAACGATGACACAATCGGGTGAGCTGTCGCCCACTCGTGTTCCAAGTCCGTCGCGTCGGCAGCGGCGTCGCTGGCAGTCGCAAGCACCGACTCTCTCTCATCAGAGGCGTGGGGAGTTCGCTTCATCGGAAAACCATAAGGAATCCAACACAAGCTTCCCTGCTCTTACATGAAGATTGCATGAAATCGACATAGGCGATGATTCCGGAGTGACTCCCTTCCAACGGGGGTCAGGTCGGGGTGTCTCGTCAAGGAGGGAGTTGTCGAAAGCGGTCGAGGGTGTTTTCCGGGCTGCAGGCGGCCGCGCCGCGGCATCGAGGCTGTGGTTGGTTTGAGTTGTGGAGGTTTCGTTTGTTGGTGAGCCAGCATCCCGGTGAGCCAGCATCCCGGTGAGCCAGCATCCCGGTGAGC
>CAZYKP010000075.1:0-18429 GCA_964648025.1 uncultured Pirellulales bacterium
CTACTCTCCCTCAGCCGCCCCCGGAAATTAGCAAGCCCCCTAAAGGTTCTGAAAGACCGTAGGGGGTGCGGAATGTGGGACTAGTCCACCTCCGCACGCGTGGCTGGGACGCTTCCGCTGGTTGCCTAGTTTGCTTGTCGGACGTTGATGGTCACTGTTTTCACCTAAGAGGCCTCTTTGCCATCGGTGACCAGGGCCCTGAGGGAATCAACTCTTGAAAAGCCAGGACGGGAGCCTAGCGAAAGCCACCACCGAGACGGAAGGCCAACTGGCCAGAGTGAGTTGTCCGGACTCAAGGGGCCCGCAAAAGGAAGTCTCGCGAGTGAGCATTCGGCCAGTAATCTTCGGCTTGGTCGATCAGCTCGGCTGTTCCTTGAAGAAGGTGGGATTCTCGTTTTCCTGAAAAGCGATCGGCGGTCTGGTAGCGGATCACGCGGACTCCCTGGCCCAGTTGATACCGCAGGGCCAGAGCTTGCGCGACTCCCAACTGCGAGCGGTGTTGGGGATAAATCGGCGCGGCCAGTTCCTGCAGTGACCAGAGGTCAAGACGGAACCGCAACCACTCCTGCTGTGGCTCTGCTTCTTCAAACAGGCTGCGGCGGCTGCCTCGATCTCGTAACACAAGGGGCAAGTTTTTTACTTTAGAATCACAAATAAAGACTTCTACCCGCTGGTTCCTAGGGGCATACAAGCCCCAGGAAGGCCAAATATCGAAACGCTCCAACGGCTCGAGCAGAGGGAGGATCAGGGCCGCCAGAAACACCCCTTCGGCCAACCGCACCAAGGGATTGACCGGTTCCCGAGGTGAATTTGACCTGGGAGGCGGTCCAAAGAGCAGGATGTTTTGCACGATAAAGAAAGCATTCCACACAAGCACCGCCGGTTGGTGATTCAGGCCCCAGGGTCCCAGGATGATCAGCAACGTCAGGTGGAGCATCACCGAGAGGGAGAGGACCAACGCCCGGCCGCGTGGCCAGAGAAATCCGACTGCCAGAGTGATTTCCCCGAGGGGGAATGCCCAGGGAAGCCACCAGGCCCAAGGCCCTTGTGCCCCTTGGGGTTGCCATCCGATGGCCCAGCTGAGCCCATCCAGAAAATAGGGCCCCATCGAGGTCAGAAACGTTTGGTCCAGTTTGGTGATGGCAGAGTAGAAGTAGATGCTGATGACCAGCATCCGCAGCCAGCAACCCGCCCGGCGAGGCGGAAGTGCGAACCAGGCTAAAACATACAACAGGCCCTGGTAGGCCCAGGGCTGAAAACGCTGTTGATCGACCAGTTGGAGAACAACTGCACTGATCAACACCACAGAGAAAGCCAGCTGTCGGGTCCATCCTGACGGACCCAGCAACACCGCCCCGAGAGCAACGACCAGGCAGCAGGCAGCCAATAGATCTGCCCATTCCGGGAGTCGTCCGGCCGCAGCGATCCATGGGACTTGTGGAAACAGGTGGAAGCTTTGTGGAAGCCACAGCGGGTAGGTCAAGGCCATGAGTGCAAGCGTGGCAAGGGCCCAGACACGGGGCAACCATTCCTGGCAGGTCGGTGTCAGTGAGTATCCCCAGGGACCGAAGGATCTGGCTTGCCGCGGATGCATCTCTGGTTCCGGTCGGCTGCCTGCTGGTTGAGATGGTTTCTCGACGGATTGTCCCACTGTGGGGCCTTCCAGTTGAAGGGATGCCTCTGCTGGGAATCGAACCGGACGATCGTGCGAAGTTCGAGAAAAAGGCTGAGAAGTTCAGCATCCTACCTTGGGGGAGAACCCTCTGGGCTGCTCTGTCCAACCTTCGGAGGGATGTTCGCCTTGGAGGTGCACTTGGAGGCACGACTTGGAGATAGGCCTCGGAGCAACGTTTTGGAGATACGCTTGGGAGATACGCCGCGAGGGACGCCAGAGTTGGAAAAACGTCAACCCTGGGCACAGCCGCACTGGTGAAGGTCTGCCTGTTTGGTAAAGTAATGGGTCCAGTTCAGGGATGGCGTGTCAACGACGCCGAACAATTACTAACCTCAGGAGTTTCTCCAAATCATGTCGCGACGCAGCCGCAGTGGCCGCACGAAGAAGAAAGATCCACTTTATGTCGACGGAAAGCGGCCCCGGCCCATGTACATCGATTACAAAGATGTGGAGCTTCTCGGTAAGTTTATCAATCGTCAAGGACGCATCATCGGCCGCCGAAAGAGTGGCTGCACTGCAGTGAGCCAGCACGCCATCAGCCAGGCCATTAAACGAGCTCGGTTTATGGGTCTGCTGCCCTATGTCGCCGAGTAGCAGCAGTGCCTGCTCCTGCGTCGGACAACTCTCCAGCGGTTCTCTGGTCTTTCACCGGCTCCCCCTTCGACCGCTGGCTCATCGAAAAACTTCCCCGGTTTGAGGCTTGCTTCGGGATGTGCTCCCTGGGGTTCGCCCACAAACGTCGGGCATCTCAACCAGATCATCGCAGCCTCAAGGCTGCCAACAACAACCTCTTGGATCTGCTTCACTCTTGGATCTGCTTCACTGGGAGGGTCGCTCCCAGTTCATGCGCGGAAAAATCGTCCAACAAAGTTTACAAGCCGAGTTCGACTGACCAGCTGCAGATTTTGCTCAACAGTTTCTAAGTCTCGGCCTGAATTGGGCTTGACGCCGCAAAGCCGACGCCGCGTGAGAATCTGGCACGGGAGTTGTATTGAAAGCATTGTCACCCAGCACAACGTTGGGGGCATCAGGCGCTTCCCGTGAACCACAAGGAGGTCTCCGCGCCCGACAACCAACCGGCCTCAACCACTTGAGAGTTCCCGACAAGAAGGACAGACAAGCCAAACTGTTTCCCCAGAGCAGTTGTCCAACCCTTCGCGTTGCCAACTCGAGTGGTCAGCCTCGAAGCGTCTCCCTCCTCCCTGGAAACGGGCCGTCATGGTGGGCCAACCGTGGCGGCCCGTTTTTGCTTTCCGGTGCTTGCTCCTAGAGACCTTGGTTGCAAACACCTTCCGTGCCAAAAGGGTGGTTTTGCCGGTTCGGTGAACCGGTCTTGTCGGTTGGAGAAAATTTCCAACGCCTCCTTTCCTTTGGACAAGACCAAGCTTATTATTTGATCCTAACCCTGCAGGAGGCAATCATGGGAAAGGATCATCCCAACCACCCTAACAATCTCCCCCTCCCTACTGATTGTGGCTTCGCGAGCGGTGCTCTGAGATCCGCTTCAATCGACGAACCCACCATTCGGCACTCAGTGGTTCCAGACCTTCTCGAACCTCCATCCCCCACTGACACAGAATTCACATCCAGTGGAGAAGGGTCTTCCTCACAACCTGTCCGCTATTCAAGCACTCTCTCCCCAACAACGAAATCACCCCCACAACTGCCAGTCGTTTCACCGGACGGCGAATCACTTGAAGCCGGGTCACTTGAAGCCGGGTCACTTGAAGCCGGGCCACTCGAAATCGGGCCACTCCAAATCGGGCCACTCGAAATCGGGCCGGGAGAAGGTGAGCAGGTCGCGAGCGGACAGGCAGCAAGTGTTCGTGCAGAAGGCAGACACCCAGGGGACGAACCAGCACTCAAAAGCGGACCTGAATTTCGACCAACAGCGACCAATCGGGTTCGGTTCGTTCCGGAGGATTCCATTGGTTCGCCGGACCGTGGCGACTTGAGCATTCACTTCGCTCACACACTGACGCCCGGGTCTCATCCAGAGGGGACTGCCCAGCCCTGTCTTTCCAGTGACTCTGGAAGTGAATCGTCTGCGATCGACGGAGGATGCGAACCCGTCGGCCAAGCCGCATTGCAGGTGGGGCAACGGCTTGGCGACTACCTGTTGGTCCACAGAATTGCCCAAGGGGGGATGGGCGTTGTCTACCAAGCGTGGCAGCTGTCGCTCGGGCGAACGGTGGCCTTAAAGGTGATTCGGGGAGGGCGTTCTCCCATTGCCGGCGAGGTGGAAAGCCTGAGGGATGAGGCTGCCACGGCAGCCCGCTTAAGCCATCCCCATATCGTGTCGATTCACGAAGTGGGACAGCACCAAGGCTGGCATTACTTCACGATGGACTTTGTCGAAGGGCTCAGCCTGGCCGATTGGGTCCAGCAGGCCTACCGCCAGCGACGGGGCGTCAACTTCCGCCAAGTCGCACGTTGGATGGTGACTCTGGCCGAGGCCATCGAATACGCCCATGGCCAAGGAGTTGTTCATCGCGACCTCAAACCATCCAACGTGTTGCTCGATCGTCGCGGACAGCTTCACATCACTGATTTCGGCGTTGCACGGCGTGTGGTGGGTCGGTGGATCGATGTTGGGCCAACCGATTCGGCCCAGACACCGAGCAACTCGGCACCACAGAATCAAGCGACACCAGGCTCGGCATCGCCTTCTTGGAGCGTCTCTGGAGCGCAGCCTGGATCGCCATGGGGCCGGCGGTGGCCTCAGCAGGACCGTGAATCCTCCAGTAGTCGCCGTGTGTTGGGCACGCCGGGGTACATGCCACCAGAACAGGCGGCAGGATTCAGCGATCGAGTTGGGCCCGAGGGGGACGTCTACGGTCTGGGCGCCATCCTCTACGAATTGCTGACCGGTCGGCCTCCTTTTTCCGCGGCGACTCCCTCAGATACTTTAAGGCTTGTTCGTCAAGCCGACCCCACCAACCCACAGTCCCTCAACCGACGCGTCCCCAAGGACCTTCAGACCATCTGTCTGAAGTGCTTGGCCAAAGACCAACGGCGGCGATACCCGTCCGCAGAGCTTTTAGCACAGGACTTAAAACGCTTTTTGGCTGGGGAGACCATCCATGCACGTCCGGCAAGCCCGTTGCAGAAAGCCGTGAAGTGGGCCGTTCGGTGTCCCGCGGCTGCGGGCTTGCTAGGCTCGCTGGCGGCGCTACTCCTCTGTCTGGTCGCGGGTTTGGCTTGGCACAATGGCCGCATCCGCGCTGAGCAAAGCCGTACCGAAGAGGCTTTGGCGGAGGCCCGTCAGCGGCAGCACGAAGCCGAAAAGCAACGCCAGCTCGCTGAGCGAGAGCATCGCTTGGCTGAACATCGCCGCCTATTTGCCGAAGAGCAGCAACGCGAGCTGGCACAACGCGAGCTGGAGGCTCGTGGGCATTTGTATGCCGTTCAACTGAATTTGGTTCAACAGGCGTGGGACCAGGCCGACCTCCAGCAAGTCTTACAACTTCTCAAACGCCAAAAGCCCCATTCCCAACAACAGGACCTGCGTGGTTTTGAATGGCAGTACTACTGGCGTCTCTGCCACAGCGGCGTGGCCCTTTTGACTGGCCACCGGTCCGGGCTGACCGACGTCGCTTATTCCCCCAACGGCCATTTTCTGGCAACTGCCAGCTTCGATGGCACAATCCGCCTGTGGAGCCTGCAGGCGGCAAAGACGGAACTGACCCCACAGGACAAAGATCGGTCGCCTCGGGTGCCCGCTCAAGCCAGCACCAAGCCATCGCTCTGCAGCGTTCTGCCGGGTCCTCAAGCCGGAATCCATCGAGTTGCCTTTGGACCCCATGGCAAGTTGCTTGTTGCCGGAGGTCGAGACGGCTCGATCTGGCTGTGGCGAATACGTCCTGACCCAACCTCCCAGAGCCCTGCCCCAGCATCTCCACAGGCTCCGCTGAAGGCCGCCGAGCTGATCGGCGTCCGTCACTTGGACGACGGCCCTGTCGAAGGGTTGGCCTTCTGTCGCCAGGGTCGATGCTTGGTCGTCGGAGGGAGCAAGGGAAGCCTGCGGCTGTGGGGGCTCGAACCCTGGAAGGTGATCCGCCAGTTCACCGAGGTGGCTCATAACGTCCCCGGCAGGGGCCTGCCAGGCAAGCACTCCGATTCGAATCCTGGCGACCAGCGGTATCCCGAGCATCGTTGGCAGGCACTGACGGTCAGTCCCGATGGTCAGCTGATCGCTGCGGCCAGCACAAGCGGCAAGATCTCTCTTTGGCACCCTGAGCGAAGCGAACCGGTGTTAACCCGGTCGGGTCCCCCCTCTGCGGTCACCGCGTTGGCCTTTGATGCCTCGTCCCGCCAGTTGGCAATTGCCACCGAAAAAGGAACCCTCCACTTCTGGACCATGGAATTCAATCGGAAAGTTCCTCGCCAAGCAAATTCGCTAAGCAGATCATTTCCAACAAACGTTCAGCAAGCTGCCCAGATCGCTGAGCCCGTCCAAGAGACCAAAACGAAGACAAACCCAGGGGAGAACCTTTTTCAACTCCCCCATGCCATGGTATTTCGGGGACAGTTTTCGGAGGACCCTCTCGTCCAGGAACTGTTCTCCTGGTCCTGCTCATCCCTGACTCTTGATGAATCCCCTCAACGCGAATCGAGAGTGGATCCTGGCACACGGGGGAGGTTCCCACGGCCGATGGTGAGGGCGATCCGAGTTGTCCGACTTTCTCAGGGTTCGATCACCTCGATCGCCTTTGCCCGAGACAAGCCCCTGCTGGCTGTCGGGACGGCCAATCGGCTGCTGGTGGTCATCGACACCGACGCCTGGCGAAAGGTCAGCACGCTGCGAGGCCACACACAGGATATTGCTGCGGTCGCTTTTGCCCCAGACAGTCAGTCCATTCTCACTGGGAGCTATGACCAGACGGCGCGTCTCTGGAGTGTGAATGACCGTCAGCCTTGTGTGACCCTGGATGACCAGCCCGGTCAGGCAACCTGTGTGGCGTTTTCGCCGCTGGCCGGTTCGCCTGCTCAGTCGGGCAGCTGCGGACCCTGGCTGGCAACAGGGTCGAGCCCTCCTGTCGGGACTGCTGGGGCGAGTATTCTTGCCATCAGAGATCCTCACAGTGGCACACGCTTGACCAGTTGGAGCATCCCCGGCGGCCGACTGATGAGCGTCGCCTTTAGCCCGGACGGAACACAACTGGCTGCCGCGATCCGTTCGATCGTCGGTGTTGCTCCGACCGAGGGAGATCCTTCCTCCGACCATGGACGAGTGCTCGTCTGGGATCTCTCCCAAGGTTTGGCGAAATTTCGAGAGATCCCCCTGTCACAGGGCCACGGCTCTTTTCATCAGGTCCGCTTTCTTCCCGACGGCAATCGCCTGGTTGCCGTCGGTGAGCGAGGACGCATCGCCTGCTGGGATCTCTCGGCAGGTCATGGACAGCTCAGTTCCCTCGGTCTGCAAAACCCACATCAGGCCGATACCGTCGGCTTGGCAATCTCGCCGGCCGCCTCCTTGATGGCGACCTCCGGATTCGATGGCACCGTGAGGATGTGGCCGCTGCTTCCTGCTGGTGCCCCTTCTCAACAATGCTCTCCTCACCTGGTGCTGCCCGGCCATTGGCTTTTCAGCCCGGTCGCTTTCAGTGCTGACGGGCGGCTCTTAGCGACCAGTCGAGCGCTGCCTGCCGACATGCTCTCCAACACACGGGCTCCCCGCCACGGAGAACCCTCTCAGCAAGGCGGGTGCCAGTCAGCAAACCAGCAGGATCAGCCGAACCCACAAGAGAGCTCAGCAGCGGAGAATCGCCCTGACAAACCCAACCGCGAAGAACCCAACCCCGAGGAACCCAACCGACAAAGACCCAAGAGCGACAAACACAGCCCCCGAGCTCACCGCCCGGACTCGGAGGCCAGTCACCTGGAATCACCAAGGCAGTCAGTTGGCGGGATGATTGTGGATATGGACCCTCAAGAGTGTTCAAGGACAAGCCAGGCTGAGACTGACCACCAAGTCCAAGCGGTCGCGGCGGTCACCCTTCCTCCCGGCGTCCGGCTTCCTGTGGGTGAAGTGAGTCTACTCGATACTCAGACCGGCCAGGAGCTGTTCGCCTTGCAAGGACACACCCGGAGTGTCCACTGTGTGACCTTTTCACCGGACGGTCGACGGCTGGCGACTGGGGGACGTGACGGCCTGATCAAGCTGTGGGACACGGCGACCGGTCACCAACTCGCGACACTTTACGCTCAGGAAGGGCTTGTTTATGACTTGGCTTTTCGGCCCGATGGGAAGCTGCTGGTTTCTTGTTCCTCCGATGGTCGTTTTCGCCTCTGGTCAGCCGATTCCCCCGATCTCTGCCTGGCCACTGACATCTCGCCGGAGCAACGGTGACTTCGCCAGAGGTTGAGCCGCAGGGGTTTTGGAGTTCCTCAGCACTGCCCCTTCTTTGCCGTCAGCGATGTCGGCGGGTTTGCTCCGTTTCCGCGGTCACCATCACAGGAGTTTCTCGGGGTTCTTGCCCTTGCGGCCGAACCTTTTGCCAATCGGGCCACCCGCGGAGACCTACCACCCTCCATAATTTGTAGTGGCTTGTTCGATAGGGCCCCAGCGAGATGCTCACTTCTCGCAGATAGACGGCCCGCGTGCTGGAGGCCACCAGATCCTCAGGCAACTGATTCGCACGGGTGATCACTAAAGCATTGCGGCGACCGCCATCCTCTGGTCCGCCCCAAAAGGCATATTGCGAACGCAGAACGTCGCGGCTCCAGTGATACACCGACGGTTGACCTGGCAAGTAAAACGCTAACTCCCCAACGGAGGTCCGGGTGTCGCTGCTGACGACGATCGTCTCCTCTGCATCGGGCAACGTGCTGAGCGTCTGAGCCATCTGCTGGCTCAGATCCTTCCACCCTCGGAGGCGAAAGAGGGGATCGATTTTGCTTCCCCCTAAGTCAAAGTAAGGAATCAACCATGGGACGGCATAGGTGACCACACAGGTGACCAAGCCGCAGGCAACGGCGTGCGAGAAGCGATGCCGCTGGCGTGCCAACCAGGGGCGTTGGGCCATGATTCCACACCCCCAGGCAGCCAGCAGGATCAAACCGCTGACGTAAAACGGTGCCGGCCAATTTGGCTGAACCCTCTGCAGAAAGCTGAGCAAGACGACCCCGATCAGTGGTGGTCCACTGAAACAAACCAAGAATCGCTCTTGGCGGGTCAGACCTCTGGCTGCGGCCAAACACCCCGCCAAGACCATCACCAGCAGTCCCCAGGTCACCGGAGAGGCGGCACCGAGCTGACCGACGAGAAACTCCCCACCGACAGCAAGCCTTCGCAGCAAATCAGCCAGGCTGAAAGTGGCCCCGGCTGCCTCGAAATGGTCTTGAGTGTGTTGCAGCGTGACCCAACTGTTCAAAGCATTCCAAATCACTACTGGTATCAAGAACAACAGCGAGCCGCAGACCCAGAACCAAAACCAGGGCTTGAAGAGCTCGCGGCGGTCGGTGCTACTAGAAAGCAAGAAAAGACCAGTTAGGGGCAGAATCGCCAACATGGTTTGTTTTGACAGCAGGCCCAAGCCGGTTGTCACAATCGCCAAGACGAGCCAAGGCCAGCGTCGTGGGGTGGTCGCATGGGGAGGTGTCGTTTGCGGACTCTGCAAGCTTGCCTTGGGGATCTCAAATAACCTCCACAGCGACCATAGGCTGAAGCACCAGCAAAACATAAGCGGTGCATCGATGGTCATTAACAAGCTCAGGGCGACATTTCCCGGGTTGGCCGCGGCGATGACCGCGGACCAAAAACCAACTTGCGGCCCACCCAGCCGCTTTCCCAACCACCAAACAGGGATCAGTCCCAGGGTGCCCAGCAGGACCGCGGGTAGGCGAACCATATACGGCGTCGAGCCCCCAAAGGCGGTCGAGGCACCAATCAGCCAGGCCACCATCGGCGGTTTGCTGCAGTAGCTCCAATCTGGCCGACGGGACCAATCCCAGTAGTAGGCCTCATCAGGAGCTAGCTCCAACGGAACAACCGCAAGGTAAACCAGCCGGAAGGCCAACAGGCCACCGACGAGGGCCCAGAAGCGGCGTTTCCAACGTCGGTGCTCGACTGAAATTGTCCCTACCGACTCCCTAGCATGTTGCTTCTGCAACTCTGGCTCTCTCTGATCTGGGTCTCCAAGAGGGGATTCCCGCTGTGGGATAGGATCGGTCATCGGCGGCCTCCGTGCCAGATAGGAACCAGACCACAACTCGGCTCTGGCCTTCTCACTCAACCAAGCAACGCTCGGGAGTTTACCGAGCAAAACGAGAATCACACAACAGCACCGTTGCATCAGCTCACAGCTGTTCAATCGGGGGTTTTTTGACTCGCGGTTTCTCTTGAGAGGCTGACAAAGGGGGGATCTTTGGACAAGTTAGAGATCCTCGAGGAAGGTCAGGTTCCAGGCACAGCGGCAAGGACTTCTTACCATGAGAGACCAAGTTCTCATAATTGTCGGAGACGCGACGGAGACTGTCGACACACTCTACCCCTACTACCGGCTGATCGAAGGAGGTTACCGGCCAGTCGTCGCTGCCCCCGAGAAACGCAGATATCAAATGGTGCTGCACGAGATCAAACCGGGATGGACGATCACCAAAGAGTGGGAAGGCTACACAATTCAGGCAGACATCGCCTTCTGCGATATTCGACCTCAGGACTATTTGGGAATATTCTTCTCAGGGGGCCGTGCGCCAGAGTACCTGAGGGAGGACGAAGATCTGCTCCGCATCACTCGATTCTTCTTTGAACAAAACAAGCCGATCGCTAGTGTTTGTCACGGTGTGGAGATCCTGGCCCGCGCTGGGTGTGTGCAGGGTCGACGGATGGCCACAGTGGCCAAATGCCAATTCGATCTGGAGGTTTGCGGGGGAATCTTTGTCGACCAACCCTGCGTTGTGGACGGGAATTTAGTCAGCGGTCGGACCTATCATGACCACGGGCACTACATGGGTGCTTGGATGCAACTTCTCGATCAAGCTCGAGTTGCTTCCGGCAAGTCGTAGTTTGCACAGAAAATCGAACTACCAGGCCTGCCAACCGGGACGTGGTCGGACAGGAGGTCGTCTGTGCGTGTCTTAGAGCTCTACTGCGGGATTGGCGGACTTGCAGCAGCTTTGGCGAAGCAAGACGACTTTCAGGTGGTTGCGGCCGTGGACATCAACCGCCAGGCCCTGGCGGTTTATTGCAACAACTTTCAGAGTCCGGCTGTGGCCTTGAGCCTGGAATCGGTTCCCATCCAACAATTTGAGGCTTGGGAGGCGGATCTTTGGTGGCTCTCCCCGCCTTGTCAGCCGTACACCCGGCGTGGTCACCGCAGAGATCTCCTAGATCCCCGCAGTCAGTCCCTATTAAGGATTTTACAGGTGCTCGCCGAGGTACGCCCCGCTTATGTGGGATTGGAGAACGTGCCGGGGTTTGTGGGAAGCCGGGGTTACCGTCACCTGCTCGACACACTGAGGCGAAGTGGCTATCAAATCAGGCAGAAAGTACTCTGTCCGACGCAACTGGGGATTCCCAACCGCCGGGAGCGATTCTATCTGATTGCAGGGCGGCGGCCCTTGAAGAGCTGGCCGAAGGGTCTGGCTTCCAAGGAGAAGACTGTCGTTTTCCAGCAGCGTTTGGCGGATCTGTTAGATAGCTCACCCGACCCGGCACTTTACGTGGCGTCCAAGTTGCAGCAACAGTATGAAGGTGCCCTGGATCTGGTCGACCCCGACGATGCTGAAGCGGTCTGCGGTTGTTTCACCTCAGCCTATGGGCGATCGATTGTCCGCAGCGGTTCCTACCTCCGCAGCGAATCCGGCCTCAGGCGGTTCTCTCCCGAGGAGATCCTCCGATTGTTGGGTTTTCCGGAGTGGTACCAGCTGCCCACGCATCTGTCATTTAAGCAAGCGTGGCCTTTGGTGGGAAACAGCCTTTCTGTCTGGGCAGTCGCTTGTGTGCTGAACTGTCTCCCCGAGTTTCGCTATCGCTGCGATTTTGGCGAATGCTGTCCTCCTGACTAACCTGAAGCGAAATCATCATGCTCACACGGATTCCGAAGTCCGCTAGCCGAAAACGTCGATGGCAAGCACTCATTCTCTGGGCCCTTGCTGCGATCGGGGGCCTGGTCATCCTGCCGGAAATCGCCCAAGCGAACAGCTACGGAAGTTGGAACTATCACACAACTCATCGCTACTACTACCGCTATTACCGCTACCGGCCATCCCCTGACGCTGAAAGCTTGAAATATCACTACAACATTTACTTTCCCTCCCGCCCAAGGCATATTTATTACTTTGATCCCCAAAATAAGGTGTATTGGGGCCGCTACGACCTGCAACAGGAAGGGTTTAGTGAGTTGCCCTCCAATCAGCGAAACCCCCAACTCCTCGAGATCCCCGAAAGCGCCTATCCCCCACCCGGCCAGATGCCCTACGTCCCTGAGACCGAGGGAGAGGAGCGAATCCTCAGGCCGCGCCGGGGCAATCTGCCTTCGAGACGCCCGTCGCCTTCCCCTGCCCCGCCACGTGGTTCTGGGTTCCGGGGGTCTGGGGCTCGGGGTTCCGGGAGCCGTTAGGGTTCTGTCCACCGGTGACCACTGAGTTGATGGTCTGACAGATCGACCTTCCTGAGTCTTGACCGGAGTAAAGGATGCCCTTGCCACTATTTTTCTGGGGGATCTCAGCCCTCTGCTGGACTGGGATGTGCAATGCTGTTGGTCCATCCCAAAACGTCGGCTCCGGTCAGATTGTTACTGTTGCTGGCACTGGCGAAGCTCGGCTCACCGGGCAAGCCGGTCATGCGAGCCGGTTTCCGATTGCTTCGCCCTTTGGAGTGGAAGTTGGCCCCAACGACAGTTTGCTGATCACCGAGGTGGGCAACCACAGGGTGTTGCAGCTCAACTTGCAAACAAGGCACATTAAAGCTGTCGCGGGCTGTGGTGAAATAGGTCTCTCAGGAACAGGCAACTCAGCAAAAGTGGGAGTCGCCACCGAGGCCAAGCTCAACGAGCCTTACGAAGTCCGCTGGGATCGGCGCGGCTCGCTCGTCTTTGTCGAGATGAAAGGTGCGGTCGTTCGGCGGGTCGATCTGAAGACCGGCCGAATCCAAACCATCGCCGGGACCGGCGAGCCCGGGTTTGCTGGCGACGGTGGACCGGCCATCAAGGCCAAGTTTCGCCGGCCCCACAGTATCGCCCTCGACGAACAAGGGCATATCTATGTGGCCGATATCGGCAACCACCGTGTTCGCCGCATCGACCAAGTGACCGAGCAAATCACCACTGTTTTGGGCACCGGTCAGCCGAGGCTCCCCGAAGATGGGGCCCTCGCTGCCGGCCAGCCGATCAAGGGCCCACGGGCGTTGTGCTATGCGGACGGCCAGTTGTTTATCGCCCTCCGAGAGGGAAACAGCGTCTGGCGTCTGGACCTGCACAGCGGCCGGATCCATCATGTCGCTGGGACTAGCAAGAGAGGCCAGCAAGATGGGCCAGCCAGTAAAGCGACTTTTCACGGTCCGAAAGGGATTGCTGTCGGTCCGGATCACACGCTCTTTGTCGTGGACACTGAGAATCAGGCGATCCGTCAGATCGATTTGACCAAGAAGCTGGTCACAACAGTCGCTGGCAATGGCCGACGAGGGTTCTCCGGTGAGGGCGGGCCCCCGAGCAACGCTGCCTTGGATCGACCGCATGGAATTGCATGTGACGCACTAGGCCGGCTCTACATCGGCGACACCAACAACCATCGAGTTCGCCAGATCGTTCTGCCGAAGAGAAAAGGTTCCTAGCTGAACCGCATGCAGTTGGGGGTCACCCAAATCGGAAGCTCTCGTTCCCTCAACAGTCAGCGACGCGATTTGCGAGCAAAGAACGACCACACGGGCGTCTGTTGCCCGCATTTGCTCTGGAACCCTGCGACGTCTCTGATTTGAGAATTGGGTCGGCGCCGGAGAATGTCACCGCAGCCAGCGACTCGCCGACGAAGCGCAATGAGCCGAAGTCGAGAGACCTGATGCTCTTCGCGAGTCCGCTTAACTCAGCTCCGTCATCTTCTAGCTTTGGGAATCCGGCGGAGCCAGCACGAGTTGACGCAGGGCGTCAATGGCCCCTAGTACAGCCTGCGCGGTGACTTCCTTCCAGCCGCTGACCCGATGCCGAAGGATCGCGAGCTTGAACTGCTCAAAACCTTCGTTCAGGTCCGCTGGAAGTTCCGCAACTTCCTCAAAGGGGCGGACCCGAGCGACCTCGCCGCTGAGTCGTTCCGAACCCGGCTCGGAGCTGCCCGCGGACTCCTCGACGTCAAAAGGGGCTTCCTCTAAAGCCGAGCCGTCGGTCTGGTCGCCTTCTGAATGCGGGGAGGCTTGGCCAGATCCTGGGTCCCACTCCCGACCACCTGGATCACCTTCAGCCGCATCTTCGTCAAAATCGCTGGTGACGATGTCTTCGGCTTTCGGTTCCTGATCGGCCGGCTTGCCCAAGGCCTCCCAGTGCGCCGCCCTCATCTGCGAGACGCTCCAGCGGTTGCTCTGGGCTCTCTCCAGCCAGTCCTCAGCGTCACTCCAATCCACGGCTGCGTGAAAGTGGCTCCAATACAAACCCCGGTATTTCCTATACAGGGTGCCAAACCGTTCATAAGTTCGTCGCAATCGCCCCACGTGCTGGGCGCTGACTTGTCCGACGTGCTTCGCCCAGGTTTCATCGGCGTAGTCCCGAGGAGCTGCAGCGGAGGCAACCAATTCCGCCCGCCACTGGCAGATGATGCGTCCTTTTTCCCAATTGGTGGTACTGATTAGCTGATTCCACTCGCCGAGGTAGCGTCTCAGGGCAGGGTGACCGACATCCGGTGGGCTGCCTGTTGGTCCGAGGGAATTCGCGCCCCCCCCACCCCCGACTCGACGGCTCGGGGCCGATCCCGAAGCTCCTTGGGGAGTGAAACTGTCGGAGCTTGTTCCAGTCGCGCGGTCCATAGTCATGATGACTCCCGGCTCGGTCTCACCGCCGGAGCGTCCAAGCACCAGCTAGGCTCTGTCTGAAAACGCGCTGGTCGGCCAGAGGGCGCGATCGGCGAGTTGCCGCCCAGGAGGGCGAAGCAGGCGAAGCCCCTACTTAGATGTATTGGACAGAAAATTCGTCGATGCAGCCGGACGGCGCCAGCAGCTCGATCCAGCCGCACGAAGCCCAGCCGCACGAAGCCCAGCCGCACGAAGCCAGATTGGCGTTTTGAGACAGAGCCTAGCCTGTTTTCGACATCAGAGCGTGCCAGCCTTGAACTCTGCTGCCCTGCCAGGCGCAGACCACCGGCGAGATGGTGCTGAAGAGACGACCACAGCATCGGGTTGGGAAACGACGGGGATTGGGAGAGGTGATCGGGTTGATCTTGCCGTTTTTGGAGGATTGAGGTAGCACTCTGCCGACTACGGCCAGGAGAGCCGATTTGGAAATGCAGGAGGTATCGAGTCATGCGTGACCAAGGCAACTGCCGGCCTGTGCTTGCAGACAAGCAAGCGGAGATTTGCCCCCAGCAACCTCAGAAAGCCCCAAGACCCCGCTTACCACAAGGCCGAGCCCCCCACTCTGGGGCAGGCGGAGCTGGTAAAGGGTGGCTTGGGCACCTTGGGTGGTGCATCCTGTTAGGACCGTTGCTGCCTGGGTGTGGAGGTGCCGACGCGGAGGCCCCAGCTCCGGCTGTCCAGGCGCCGAAGAAAGTCGTTGCCAAATCCGCTGAGAAGGCCGCTCCCACGGGTCAGCCGGCGGAGTTCGACTTCGAGGCAGCGGAGGATCACGAGGTCAAGGAGTACCACTCCAATGGTCTGGTGATGCGGACCAGACATGTCAAACAAGGGCCTGACGGCACCCAAGTCAATCATGGTCCGATGACAGTCTTCAGCCGCTTTGGCAAGAAGGTCGAGGAGGTCCACTTTCACCAGGGCCTGCGTCATGGCGTGGCGACCCGTTGGTACGAGTCGGGCCAGAAACGCGCGGAGGTCCAGTACCATTACGATCAGCGGCACGGCCCTTACAAAATTTGGGGCATCGACAACAAACCGCTGGTGGATGCCCATTTTGAGCGAGGATTGAAGCACGGCAAATGCCGAGTGTGGTATACCAATGGCCAGTTGGCAGTCCAAGCGCACTACAAACATGGGCTCCTGCGAGGCACCGTTGAGAAATGGTACCCCGACGGCCAGCGGTGTCTCCAAGCTGAAGCAACCGGATACTCGGGGCTCAGACAGTGCCAATCCTGGAAATACTGGGATCCCTCCGGGCGGCTTCGGGGCGAGCTGGAGCGAACCGATTCCCAGATTGAGCTGACACTCAAGACGATCGATGACGACATTCTGTGGAAGCTCACTCGAGACCTCCAGAGCGACGATGCCAGCGAAGATCTCTGGTATCCAAGCGGACAGAAAGCGGCCCATTTGGTCTTTTCAGCTGGCCAACCCTCGGAGGAGTCTCGGTGCTGGGACCAGGAGGGCGAGGAGCTTCCCTTCACCAACTATTATACAAACCAACAAATCGAGATGCTCCGATTCCAGGTGGCCACCCTGCAAGAGCAGATTGGGGCGGTGACTTGGCAGGGTTTTGGCATCGATGCCCGAGATTTCAACCGGATCGAACTGCAAGCGCTCGTCCCGACTGCCTCCACTCAGCGGTAAGCGAGCCCAAAAACCACCAACTGAAACCCGTCAAATTGAGCCAGCCCATTGCCCGGCGGCATGCAGCGCGGCCTCGAAAAGCCTTTGGGTATGAGGCTTCCGCCGAGTCGGTCCTGTCGATCGCCGTCAGATCCCGGCCTTGGCCTTGTATTCCCAAGGATCGTTTGCTCGGGAAAGGCCATGCCATGCATCCATGCAGGCGGGAATCATGGACAGTTACGTTTCAGTCAGTTTCGACGGCTCAGGCAGAGGGCCAGGTCTGCGTTACTGTGAAAAGACGAGGTTTTAGCCGGGCGGCACTCATCACCTCGTTCCCCAACGCTCTGTCGGAGCTGGATCGACTGGTCGCGTGGGTCTGGGGGACTCATTCCTGAGGATCTCTTTGCCGACCGAATTGCTCAAGGCCCGTTTGGAGCCCCCCTCGATCCCTGCAAAAGGTCTGCCCGAGCTGCACCGAGATCCGTTGATCAGGGACTCAGGTGCTCACAGTCGATTTCCCCCTGGACTGGATCCGCAGCCAGCGGCGTGTCGCCGTTGCAAGCTGACCCTCTTCACGCCCCAGACCAAAGCCAACGTGAGGGTGCCAAGTTCGGGGATCGGTTGCTGCTGCAATGGGGGCAGATGACCGCCCTTGGTCAAAAACTTTTCCCAGTCGCGGTGATGGAGTGGGCATAAAATCCACCTGCCCGGCCCCGTTGTACGCAGTGCAGGACAACACCTCTGGGGACCTGGTCAATCACACCGCTTGGTGAGTTCTGGCGGACCCACTGTTGCCGAAGCCCAGGGAGAGGGGCTGAGAGGCGGACGCTGCACCAGCAAATATTTTTAAGAAAATCGCTGGTCAAATTCCGTAGTTTTATGCTTTCGGCGACCGTGTTGGACAAGCACGACTTCCGGGGGACGGGCGAGAGGTTGGCGAAACGGTCGGAAGGGTAACAAGGGAACCAAGATGAAATCCTCAACGCGACCCCTCCCCGAGGGTGTGGATGCTGATGCGCAGCAGGCCAGAATACCAGCGATTGAGCTGGAGGACTTGAAGATATGTTACGGCGACTTTACGGCGGTAGACAGATTGTCGCTGCGTGTTCATTCCGGCGAGGTGTTTGGATTGTTAGGCCCCAATGGGGCTGGCAAGACGACGACGTTTTTGAGCCTGATTCGCCAGGTGCCGATTTCGGCTGGTTCTGTCCGGCTGTTAGGTCTGGATGTCACAGACCAGTTCGCCCAGATCAAACCTCAACTCGGATACGTCCCCGATGGAGAGAACCACTTCGACGACTTTACCGCTGCACAAAATTTGGGGTTGTTCTGTGATTTGTATGGAGTTTCCCGAGAACGGATCGACCAGTGCCTGCGGACCGTCGAGCTCGATCGTGAGCGGAATCTCCAGGTGAAGGCTTTTTCCAAGGGGATGCGCAAGAAGTTGCTGTTGGCCCGAGCATTGTTGCATCGCCCTGCGTTGCTGATGCTGGATGAACCTACGGCCAACTTAGACGTCCATTCCACGGAACTGATCCGACACCTCATCCAAGAACTGGCAGCAAGCGGAGTGACTGTACTTTTGACCACACACAATATGAAAGAAGTCGAAGAGGTCTGCCACAGGGTGGCGATTATCAATCACGGCCGTCTGATTGATCTTGATACACCGATCGCGTTCAAAGGCCGACATGCCGAACGGCTGGTCGATGTGGTCTTTGAAGATCATTCCGGTGGCTACCAGCGGCAGACGGTCAACCTCACCGATGACCGCCAGCGACGCGACTTGGCCCACCTTTTAGAGTCCGAAGCGCCGGTGACCATTCACACTCGGGAATTCGATTTTGGCGAGGTTTTCCTGCGGCTGACCGGGGAACGCTACAATTAGCCCAACTTGGATCAAATCCTCGCAACCGCACCAGCCCTTCGAGGTTCTCAGACCAGCCGTGCGTTGCTGCCGCTCTTCCGCAACGTTGGTGGATCGGCAGCCCGTGGTCAGAAGCCCGCTGGTCACATTGCTTCTGCTTCGGGGGAAAAGTCTTGCTCATTCAAAATGCGAGAACCCCCCGAAGCACCAGTGATCTGCCAGCGAGTGATCTGCCAGCGAGTGATCTGCCGGCGGGTGATCTGC
>CAZYKP010000075.1:18529-43743 GCA_964648025.1 uncultured Pirellulales bacterium
AGTGATCTGCCAGCGAGTGATCTGCCAGCGAGTGATCTGCCGGCGGGTGATCTGCCGGCCTTTCCGCTGTGCCGAATGAGCCAAGACTTTCCCCATCCTATAGTCGGTCCTGACTCACATTCCCACAGCGACTGTGGGACGTTAGAACCGCCATGAACTCCTGCCGATTCTCCTCGATTGGGTTGAACTCAGATTATGTCGATCCGCTTGATTCAAACGCTTCTTTACAAAGAGCTGTTACGCTATTGGTACAATCCCGGCCCGCTGGTGATTGTGGGAGCGTTGGTAGCCCTAGCCATTCTCATTTCGGCCAATCGGCATATGTTCGACCCCAATGCCCAGCAGCCTGTCCGCCGGGCCGAATGTCTGGTCTTCGCGCCGCAAGATCACCCGATTGTTAAGACCCTACAAGAGGAGAGTCCCGATATTCCAGTGCGGTTTCGCTTCGCTTCCCGCGACCGCTTCAAAGCTGACAGAAAGCTAACTCCGATTGAGATGGTCATTGTTATGGATCCCAGCAAGGGCGGGGAGCGTTCCTCCTCGGCCAGCGATGGCCCGTCGGAGGAAATCGTGAAAGCCAGGCTTCTGTACACCCCAACGACTGCGCCATTGCTGCCACCATTGGAGGAGTGGTTCCGCAGTCAGACCCATGCCGCATTGAATGTGACTGATCGGGTCCAGATCAAGAGAGAGCAGCAGCTCAGCGGATCTGATATTACACCGAGGCTGCTAGCAGCTTTTATCATGTTTAGCATCTTCCTGCACTCCTTTCAGCTCTTCCTGACAACCACCTCGGAGGAGCGGGACCGTAAACAACTCCTGGCGTTGTTGTTGACTCCTGCATCAGCCTCCAACGTGATTCTGGCGAAATCCCTCTTCTACATCACCTTGAGTGTTGTTGTCTCCGCGGTGGTCCAAGGGTGCTATCAACCGGCTTTGCTAATCGAGCCGTTCTTCTGGATGACAGTCACCCTCACAGCGGTCGGCTATGTCTCGATTGCCACGATCATTCTCTTGTTCGTACGCAGGCACTCCACAATCAACTCGATCCCCATGGTGTACTTATTATTGATGGGAATTGTGATTGTGCTTTCTGAAGCGTTGCCGGTCTTCAAGTTACTGCGGCTGGGGCTGTTGGAGCACTTCTTGCTCAATCAGGTTCGCATGCTCGCAGACGGGACCTATCCCTTGGCTGAACGTCTCCTGGTTCAGTTTGGGCAGGTCCTCGTGGTCGGAGGGTGGGTTGTCTTGGCTTGGTGGCAGTTTTGCTCTCGTAGTCGCGATTTGGCCAGAGCTGGATAGCCGTGGCTGCACACTTGTGACCCGTCAGACTTGTGACCCGTCAGACTTGTGACCCGTCAGACTTGTGACCCGTCAGACTGATTGACCTTGCGCGACCATTGCCGCTGGTCGGCGAAGAAACGGAAAAATCAGCCATCCCAGCCACAAAGCCAGAGTCACGCCTCCCATGTCGGCCAACCAGTCCAACAAATCGGCAGTCCGACCAACCCAAGGTTGGGTCAGCTCGTCGATGGCTGCATACACACCCAGGCTGAGCCAAAGCAGCGTCGCCGTTCCAATCGCGGCTTTGGGTCGATCCCACCCACCCCAAGCCGCCAGAGAACAAGCCACCAGAGCCGCCAGGCCGAAATACATGGCTGCGTGCACGACTTTGTCGGCATGAGGAAAAGGGGGAGCCTGGGGCACCCAGTGATCCGAGGGCGGCTTATGGGTGGCCAGAACGGCCATGGTGGCATAGCCAAGTGTGACAACCAACCAAACCCAACCTGTCTCTGGGCGAAACAGCCAGCCCACAACACGCGACCAGCTGCGTCCTCCCGGTCCTGGCGGACCAGAATACTGTTCAGGATCTGGCTGTTCTGCACCTGAGGAAGCCAGGGGATCGCTCACTGAGGCAGCTCCTGACCCTGTGGCTCAGGGAGTAGAAACGACAGCAAGAAGGCCAAGAAGTAGCAACCAGCGCCCACCATCGCGGCCGCGTATTGTTGGCACTGGGCAGCCAAGCTCGGCGTTCGAAGCTCGTCAGGATATTGGCCCAGAAAGATCCCTGTCAGCAGAGAGGTCACAAATACAAAGGATGTTCCAATGGCCCGGCCGCCAATGTTGGCTGCAAAGCTGTTTCCGGTGCCACGCAGATGTGTGGGGTACATTCGGGGGAGATAGTTGCCCCAGAAGCTCAACTGGGCAATGGCCAAGAGACCCACAAAGAACATGCCAACGAGCAAGCCAAGGTAACTGCTGGTGGCAAAGCTGATAAACACCACCGGCAGAACCACCATTGCAGGCACTTGGAAGAGTCGCAAAAGCATCCGGCGGCTGACGATGTAGATGACCAAGATGGCCAACAAGAACCGCCCGACTAGTCCGCCGATCTCCTGGGAGGTCTGCACATTCTTTTTGGCATTGATTTGTCCCTTAAACTGCTTGCCGAGAGCGGCCCACTGCTCATCAGTCAGAAACCCCCGCAGCTTCTGAGCCTGCAACAGTGTTCTTTGATTCTGCTCAGCCAGCTGCACGATTCCCCCGCCGGTGGAGGATGCCGGGAGCTGCTCGATCTGGTCAAGCAGGTCTTGATTGAGTTGAACCAGGCCATCGGCGAAGGGTTTTAACGGCCGAACCGTGATTTTGGTCGCCACTCCAGAAGCACGCTCGTTGAGCTTTCGTATCTGTCCGGCCACTTCCGACGGAACGCCGTTGAGCTCTCGGGCGACCTGTGCAGCTGCTTTGTGGTCGGCCGCCAGCTGCTTGGCTTGGCCGCGAAACTCCTTCAGCTCCTGACTCAGATCGGCATTGACCAAGTTGAGCTCGGGGAGCTTAGGGGTCAATTGCGGGATGAATTGCAGTGACCCTAGGGCAACCCCATAGGTGCAACCCACCATGAGGCAGCTGACAACTGTGGTTCGAGCCAGTCCTCCCCGAAATAGCTCCAGGAAGCTCGGGCGTTTGAGAGTCCCGGCGGCTTTGCGTTGCAGCCAAACCGGCGATTCCGGTAGGAAGGGACGGATCACGATTAGCGGCAAGGCGGGAATAACGCCCGACATCAGCGTGTAACGCCAGGGAGCAGTTCCGTCGAAACCTTCCGGCAATGGGATGACAGGGAGGGTGTTTTGCAGGAGATTGGCCAAGCCATAAGCCTGAGCCACCAACAAACCGCCTAACGAACTAAACGCCTGAGTGTAGCCAAGCATCCGCTCGCGTTGCCGGGGGTGAGAGAACAGCTCCGAGACCCAGGCGATCGCGGCGACGAATTCCACACAAAACCCGATGAAGGTCAAGCAACGCAGCGCCACCAGCATTTCGATGGAGGTGCTAAAGCCTGCGAAAAACGCGCTGAAGGCATACAGCAGGATACTCCAAGTCAGCACCGTTCGGCGGCCGAACCAATCGGTCAGATAACCTCCCAGGAGCCCGAAGAACCCCCCGGCGAAGGCAGGCAGCAGAAACAGCGTTGTTCGCCAAAAGCGATACTCCTCTGTGCCCAGTGAAGCCCCAGGGACCAGCGACTCGATGGCGTCGTCGACAATCAACGGCAGCATCAGCAGCTCGTAGATGTCGAAGGCAAAGCCAATCGAGGCCAGGATGACCACTAACCATTGGGTGGTGGACAAAGGAGGAGGGGCGTCGGAATCGCTCACTGAGCTCATGGGTTTGGAAGGTCGTCTCAGGGTGGTGAACAAGGACAGGCCGACGGCGGCATCGTCGGCAGTGTGGCCCAACGGTACGCGAGCCTCCGCCAACTGTCAAAGGGTCTCATTTCCCTGAGATCTGAGGCCTCCCGCAAGAGACAGCTCCGATGAGGCCCAACGCATTCGCCGTCGTTGGTGGGCCTGTTACAATGCGGGGGTTTCGCAAAGATTTCCCCGAAAAACCTCAGCCGTCCGGAGCCAGATGAGTGTTCTGTGACAGAACAGAGTCCCGCGGCATGATGGGGCATCGAGAATGCGAATTTCAGACCCGAGAATTCTCTTGGTCCCAATGATACCGGCCCGAATCAGTGGGGCTGCGGGGAAAGGCGATTTCCGTTGCTGTCGCAGTTCCACCTGGACCCGGGATGGCCTGATCGAAGGATGGCTTGGTCTCGAGTGAGCGGGTTGGCACAGTCGGAGTGGGTTTCAACATCGTCCCGCTGACATAGTTTTCCTGATAATCGGCTTAGCAGACACAGTTTCACGAAGGAGTTGTTCATGAGAGGCATGCTTGCTGTTGTACTCGCGATCGGTTTGACCGTACTCAGTTGGGGATCGTATGGCCCCGTGCTCCATGAAGGGCAGGACGCCATGGATCACAGCAAGCTTCGGCCGTTCATTTGCGTCGGCTTGGCCTATTTTGTAGTGGCCGTCATGATCCCTGGCTTATGGTTAGGTGTTCGCGGCGAAAAGGGCCAGTGGACCTCCGGGGGCACAATCTGGAGTTTGATCGCCGGGAGTCTGGGGGCTTTGGGAGCGTTGGGCATCATCTTAGCCCTCTCGACTGGAGGAAAGCCAATCTATGTGATGCCGTTGGTCTTTGGCGGCGCTCCGGTGATCAACACCATTGTGACGATGCTAAGCGGAAAAACGTATAAGCAAGTTCGGCCTAGTTTCCTGTTGGGCATTCTCGCGGTCATTGCCGGGGCAACTTTGGTGCTGGTGTTCAAGCCGTCGCCGGCTGCCAAAGCGGTTGGTGAGGCGATCAGTTGGGATGTCTTTCTCCGGGTGATCCTGTTTACCTGCATGACGATTCTCTGCTGGGGCACCTACGGATCGATGTTGCACTGGGGGCAGGCAGGCATGAAGGGCAGTCGGCTGCGACCGCTGCTGTGTGTGGGGGTTTCTTACTTCTTGATAGCTGTGCTCATCCCGCTGGCGTTGTTGAACACCACCACCCTTGACGTCGGAGACTGGAACTGGACAGGCACTGCCTGGAGCTTTGCCGGAGGAACTTTGGGATGTCTCGGGGCCATCGGGATCATCCTGGCGCTGACCTCCGGCGGCAAGCCGATCTACGTCATGCCGCTGGTCTTCGGCGGAGCACCGGTGATGAACACCTTGATTACTCTGACTGCTTCCCAAGGCTTTTCCGCACCAGGTGCGTTGTTCTATCTTGGGCTGATCCTTGTCGTCGGTGGCGCAGCTACCACGCTTGTCTTCGCACCCCGACCAAGCAAGCCAGCACCAGCAGCCTCGCCCGCTACAACCGCCCAGGCGGCCTCTCCAGGGCTTTCGGCATCACCAGCCGCCTCCGAAGGACCCATCTCAGAGGCCGATGTTCCAGCAGCCTCAAGCTCCGCTGAGTCCTCCCCAAGCCACGACCCAGTGCAAGCCGGATAGGTCCAGGAGGCAGATTGATCCCAGGCGGCAATGGACAGACGGCAACGGTACGGTCTGTGGGGTTGTTGTAAGGATCCAAGAAGCTCCGCACACCAGAGTCCTTGAGCTCTCAAATTCGCCGAATCTTTGCCTGTCGGATCTCCGCCTGTGCGATCTCTGCTGGGTAGGGACTGTCTCCGCACTCTCAGTTCAATGCCCAAAAGAACAAGAAAATTATAGGTTAATTTAAGAAAAAACCGGTCTCGAGTTGGTATTCCCGACCTAGGGGGAGAAAACAACTCATCCGATGGAATGAACAATCCGTAATCCTATCCAGAGGGAGTGCGTTTTCCCGAAAACCCTAGTGGCGGAGTTGTCTCGCTCGGCTTCTGCACAGAAAGACCCCTGATGGTGAATCATCAACGGATTCCGGATGTTGCTTTTGAACCGATCACCGATGCACGTGAGGCTCGGTTCCCGTCTGAGGGAACCATAAGAGCACAACAGTCCGCTGTCGAACCGCGTGGACAGGACCTCTCAGGCGGCCGTGGTCCCGCCCAGAGGCTCGACCAGCCCCTTGGGGGAGAGGGCTCGGATGTGCTGGTGCTGGATGATCCGGCTGTCGATCCTCCCCAACTGCAGCCCCGTCGTCGGGCTCGCTGGTTCTGGCTACCGAGTCTCTTTGCGGTGCTCTTGGGATTCGGATTGGTGATCGCCCGAGGTCCTGAGTGGATCGCCAAGAGCGACTACCGAAACTGGGCTGTGCGACAAGTTCTCCCACCCCTCAATGGCAGACTTCTGATCGGGGAGGCCCGGTGGGGTTGGACGATCCCTGTCCGGTTGGACAACTTGCGGATCCAAGATCAACACGGGGATGTGGTGTTCTCGGCCAAAACAATCGAAGTCGATCGAACCCTCTGGCAACTGTTTCTGGACCGGCAGAGGCTGGGGAAAGTCGTTGTGCACCAGCCTCGGCTGGAAGGTCACAGCACTGAGGGTGGTTCGAATCTCACGGAGGTGTTTCGCCAGTGGATTGATCCGTCCGCGGCAAAGCCTCAAATCAGCCAGTATCACGTGAGCATCCAACGCGGCTCGCTGGGCTTCGATGATCGGACCGGACCAACCGGCCGATTGTGGACAGTCACCCAGCTTGAACTCACTGCTGGCTTTTCCCAGCTGAGCGATGAGCAGTTGCCCTGGCGTTTTTCTGGAGTTGTCACGACCTCTGTGGTTCACCGCGACAGCGGAAAGATCGGCCAAAATGAGCGGCAACCTGGGGCCGAGGAGGAATCTCGCACGGCCCTCAGCGGGGTCGGGCATTACGATGCCAGCAACGAGCTTTGGAAACTCGCTCAGGCAGAAGTCCAAGGCAGCAATCGCAAGGGGAGAACTTGGCAGGGCTCTGCCGACGGTCGCTTAGCCGGCCGGGCGACAGGGAACCTGCTGGAGATTCGCGGCACGGTGCGGTTTCCACTGGAGATGTTTCTAGAAAATCAGCCGGCCGGTCAGGATCAGCCGGCCGGTCAGGATCAGCTGGCCGGAGTGGAAATCTCGGCTGGGCAACTGCAAGGGACAGAATCGATTCCCTTTGCTCTAAGGGCCCGTCTCGACGATCTGTTGGTTGGGGAACACGCAGATCCCTTGGCCGGACTCGGGTCGATTTCTGCGGAGGTCCAACCAAGTTGGCAAAGGGTTTCTTTGGCCGGGCTGACCGCGGGTCCCGGCACTGGAAAGGTCTCCCTTGAGGACGGAGTCTTGGCCCTCCAGTTCACGAAGATTCCGGTGGGCAACGGTCAAGCAAACATTCAGGCGAGTCTCCCGCTGACACTTTGGCCTGGGCCTGCTGGGCAGATCACCCTCAGTCCTGGCAAACTTGTTGATCACGTGGAGATTTCGGCTCAGGTTTGTGATCATGGGCTCAAGTACATCACGCCGATTTTGGCGGATGTCGCTGATGTCGATGGGGCCTTCTCGCTCGAGTTGGACTCTTGTCGGGTTCCCCTGAACAGGCTTGGCACTCTCCTGCAGCAACACTCACCACACAAAATCTCCTCGCCCGAGTTGCCTCAGGGAGAACCTGCGGACGTCGATCTGCGGGGTCGGTTGTTAGTGCATCAGGTCAATGCAGGTCCCAGTCCCCTGATCCGCGAATTGGCTGCGACTTTACGGGTCCCCGCGGAAGTCCGTCTGATTGATGAGTCGGTGGTCGCATTCCAATGGGAAGATGACCGCGTTTTCCACCAGGGTTTGCAGTTCCTGCTTGGTCCCCTCCAAGTGGCCACCGCTGGCAGTGTGGGGATGGATCAGTCTCTGGAGCTTGTGGCGACTGTTTTGGTCTCTCCAGGGACCTTTGGGGAGCGATCCGGAGCTACAATTTTGGAAGGACGGCTGATCCGCATCCCTGTCCAGGGAACCTTGTCATCGCCCCACATTGATCTCAACGAGGCCATCCGGTTGAGCCTGGCCGACGGCAAAGCCTCAGTCGTCAAGGCCCTGGAGCATCTCATCGATTCCGGCGACAACGGGGCCGTGATGGGGGCCGTCGGGGATTTGCTTCTGGGAAGGGAGGATCGTCCTGGTCTCTTGGATGTGCTGGAACACCAAGCCTCTGAATTGCTCGAGCAACCGTCGCGTCACCGTCCACCCCGCCCTCATGCTGACCCACGCCAGCGTGATGCCCGGCGAAGGCTGTTCCGGGATCTTCGCGACCAGTTCCTGCCCAATCCTGGCGACTCCCCCTCACTCGAACTGCACAGGTAACCAACGCTATGACCCCCGAGGAGGCCATGCAGCGGATCAACCAGCAACTGGCCCATATCTGGGTGGTCCGAACTTTTCTCAAGCATTCTCCTGAGGCTGAGGACGACGAAGAGCTACGCGAGGTCCCTCGTGGTTTATATGACTATTGTTTGGCCTTGGGGCCATCCTGGTCTGCTGGCGATGCTGATGGGTTTTTGAAGCTGGCCCGCAAGAAGTTGGCCAAGCTGAAGAGAACGGTTGCGTACTTCGTGGAGATTCAACCCGAGGTCTCCGACCACACCAATTTCCGCATGGCCGCTGAGAGTCTCCAGGTGGCCCTCGACGAAATCGAACGGCTGCTGGGCGAGCTTTCCTCTTCAGGGTGACAGGTGCGCGGAGGGACACCCGGTTTTGTCAACCTCCCTGCTCAGGCGACAGCAAAACGTCATTCCTCACCATCTTGAGCGTGGGTTGGACGCGGCCTCTGACGGGGGTGCCCGACCTTTCGTTCTCAAGCTTTTCCTCTAAAGTTCTGAGGCCTCTCTTTGGTAAGGCGCTCGATTTCAAGGCGTTCCCTTTCCAGAGTTGGTCTCTTGATGCGGTTTTGGTCTTCCAGTCGGAGAGCTGCTTCCCGAATCCGCAGGACCGGTGGGATCGGGATGAACAAGATCAGCAACACAACGCTTGCTGTGACAAGAGCCTCATGCTGGTTGTCAAACCAAATGAGGCAGTCAACCAGAACGCTGCCCAACAGAGTGGCGACCCCCAGGCCAACTGATTGGGTTCTGGAAAAGGTTCGAACTGACGAGGTCGGTCCGCTCAGGCGTCAGCCAGAAGTTGAACGGGAGTTGGGGCGGCCCAAGTACCAACCCTTGGGTTGAATCCTCGCTCGGTCTGGGGAGATTTCCCTCAGGAATCAAGAGGTTTCAGGCAGTTGTCAGGCAGAACGCCAGAGCACCTCACCAGAGGAGACTCCAGGCGAAGAACTGACACCGCGCGGACATCTGGCGAACCTGCCAGCAGAACAAACCGCTACAGGGCGATGCTCATTTCGCCCTTGGGGGTCTCACCGAGGTGCCTGCGAACCGAGGAGCCAAGCCAGGAGACCTTTTTGCAAGTGCATCCGGTTAGCTGCTTGTTCGATGACGACACTCTGTGGTCCATCGATGACCTCGTCGGTGACCTCCTCACCACGGCGAGCGGGGAGGCAATGCATAAACAGGGCATCTGGCCGAGCGTGTTTCATGAGTGCGGCATTGACCTGATAAGGAGCGAACTCAGCCCGGCGCTGGTCTGCTTCCTGCTCCTGTCCCATGCTTGCCCAGACATCGGTATAGATCACGCTGGCACCCCGGACCGCCTCAACCGGATCGGAGCAGAAGACGCGCTCACCCTCGGAAAGGTCTTGGTCTAAGCTTTTGAGGAATTCGCCATCGAATTGGTACTCCGTCGGAGCAGCCAGGCAGAACCGCATTCCCAGTTTCCCACAAGCCAGTGCCAAACTGCGAGCGACGTTGTTGCCATCGCCGATGTAACATAGCGTATGCCCGTTAAGTTGGCGAAGTCGCTCGCGGATGGTGAACAAATCTGCCAGAGCCTGGCAGGGGTGGGCTTGGTCGCTTAGGCCATTGATCACCGAGCATTCCGCAAAGGCGGAGAGTTCTTCTAAGGTTTGGTGGGAAAACACTCGAGCAACGATCACATCAACGTATTGACTCAGCACTCGGGCGAAATCGCCAGGCGTCTCCCGGGTCCCGAAGCCGGAGTCGGCTCCCAGAAAGAGGGACCCTCCGCCGAGATGGTGCATGGCGGCCTCAAAGCTCACCCGAGTCCTCAAAGACGGCTTTTCAAAAAGCAGGGCCATCACCCGTCCGGGCAGAAGAGGCTCGCGTTTGCCGGAGGAGTATTTGGTTTTGAGGTCTTCGCTGATGGCGTAGATGTGCTCGATTTCGCTCGGCCGCAACTCAGCGAGGGTGAGGAGATGTCTCATGCCGGGACAAACCCTTGGGAAAAATCGCCTGAGGGTGTTTGCTTCAGCTCAAGGTGAGATGTCCTTGCAGCTGTCTTGTTCTTGGAAGTGACTTCCTTGCCCGCGGGGTGGGATTGGACCGTCCTGCCGGAACGACTGACTCAGGAAACTTCCCAGTGACGTTGGTTTCAAAGCCACCCTTCTGCCAAACCCGCTTCTTTGTCAAAAGTCGTCAGTGTGCTTGAGTTGGGTTGCCTGAGTTGACTCTGGTTGCTCTTGGGGAAGATCTGCCACCAGGTGGATTCTACCAGCGGTGACAACCAGCCCGGGAAAGGACCCACTTGGTTCCTCGACCATCAGGCCGCCTGGCTGAGCACGTTTCCGAGAATCTGTAAGCCTTCGAGGGCTTGCTCCTCGGTGGTGATCATCGCAGGCAGCAACCGTAGGACGTTGCCTTGGGTGCAGTTGATCAACAGTCGCTCTTGCAGACAACGCTGCACAATCGGGGCTCCGTCGATGGAGAGCTCAACACCGATCATCAGGCCAGCGGCTCGGATGTCGGTGATGACCCCGCATTGGTTTTGCAGCTCGGTCAGCTCGCGAACGAAGAGCTCACTCAGCGTCGGAACTCGCTCCAACAGGTTGTCTTGCTCAATCGTCTGAATTGTGGCGATGCCAGCACAGGCGGCAATCGGGTTGCCCCCGAAGGTTGCCGCGTGCATCCCGGGTCGCAGACTTGGAGCCAGCTCCGGGCGGCAGAGCATCCCCCCGCCAGAGATGCCGCCGCAGACGCCCTTGGCCAGAGTCAGCACATCGGGTTGGACATCGAAGTACTGATAGCCAAACCAATGGCCGGTGCGACCACAGCCGGTCTGAACTTCGTCGAAGATCAGCAAAAGCTGGTGGCGGTCACAGAGTTCGCGAAGCCCAGGGAGAAATCCCTGCGGGGGAAGACGGATGCCTCCTTCACCCTGGACTGGTTCAATCAAGATGGCGATCGTTTCGCCGTCGATGGCCGCCTCGACTGCGTCGAGATCCCCATAAGGCAGATACACAAATCCAGCCATCAAAGGCCCCAAGCCTTCATGGACTTGAGGCTGAGCTGTTGCCGTTGTGGCCCCAAGAGTCCTTCCATGAAAACCGCCGCGAAAGGTGAGTATCTTATATTTGCCCTGCGATGATCCATGCAGACGAGCCAACTTGATGGCCGCCTCAATCGCCTCGGTGCCGGAGTTGCAGAAGAACGCCTGGGCGCCGTCACTGCGTTCCGAAAGAAGCTGGGCCCAGATCCCTTGAGTAGGAGTATACCAAGTATTGGGGACATGGATTAAGGTGGCAACCTGTTGCTGAACTGCCTCAACCAACCGAGGAGGACAGTGTCCCAATAAGTTGCAGCCCCATCCGGGGAAAAAATCGAGATACCGATTCTGCTCACTGTCCCAGACGAACACCCCTTCGCCCTTGACCAACGCAACTGGGAAGCGTCGGTAGTTGGGAACGACATGCTGGTCAAAAAGACTCAGAATCTCCTCGGTATTGGTCCTGCCGATCGCGGGCACCCTCACGCTCCTTGAATCACGACCCGGAAAGTCAACCACGCCGGAAAGTCAACCACGCCGGAAAGTCAACCACGCCGCAAAGTCAACCACGCCGGAAGCTCAATGCGAATGAGCTTCAAACAAAGGACCATCAGCCTTTGTTCGATGGTTGATGCTCGGATTGGCCCGGTGGACTCTCCCAAGCTAACACAAAAAAGCAAAGCGTTATCCTACCGCGTTGTTCGGTAGGCTCCTAGAGAGTTCGCAGATCCTTCCGCCGATGCAATCACGCCCGGCTTCACGCAAGAGCCGGCTTGATCTGGCGGCAGGCTTCACCTCGCAGTGTTGCTGGAGCGGCTGTTTGAGTCGGCCAGATTTTTCAGGAAGCACCCCAAAGATGCCCAGATTTCCATTATTTTTGCTACCACCCACCAAATAGATGGCATGGATTTGCGGGCGTTTTCTTAATATATTATCGATTAGTGACTGCGGGCGAGGCTTCCTTCCCGCTTTCACTGCTACATGGAGTCCCTTCATTGCCTAAAAGCCAGAAGCATTCCCTTGGCAAGAAGAGTGCCTGCTGGTCGGATTCGGCGAATGCTCTTTGGGGCCACCCACCTGAGGGTTTTATAGCCCTCAAAACCAACCCTCCGGATTCCATCCCACCCAACGGCGACCTCAGTTGACCCGCATGGGTCCGCCAGTTCTGAGCTGAAAAGGTAGAGCATGGCGTTTCCTAGTTGTAAACTAAGCTTTACAGTGTAATGGCTTCACTTTGAAGCGTTGTTGGCGACCACAACCCCTCGGGAAGGTTCTGGTCCAGAGATCTCACCGGCCAGAGATCTCACCGGCCAGAGATCTCATGGTCTCAACCCTTGGTGCGTCACGAGCATTGAGTTGGACAAATCCCCAAAGAACGCATCGGCTCAGTTTTCGACCCACAGGCATTGGGCTGGAATTGCCTCCTGTCCAGGCATTCTGGGTGGACTGGATGCCACACACCAGATTGGTTGTTGATTGACTGGCCGCTGGAGGTCAATTTAGACCACCTGAGTACCAAGCGGATATCCCACACCAAACCCTCGGAGAACCGATCCTCCTACGCAAGGTCGGCCAGGATGAGTGTCCTGTCGTCGGCTGAACTCTGGAGGTTCACACAAGGCGGGAACGACGCATGTCTGTTTTGACCGTCGACGACTTCGTGGCCCTAGTCGAAGCAAGCCAACTGGTGCCACAGGCAACGTTAGACGCCCTGAAGGAGCAAATGCCCCCGCATGTGCTCTTAGATAGTAAGAACCTCGCGCATGAATTGGTCCGTCGGCGGATCATCACGCGTTGGCAGTCCGAACAGCTCTTAGCGGGGCATTCGCGATTTATCTTCGGCAAATACAAACTCCTCGACCAAATCGGGGTCGGCGGCATGGGGGCCGTGTATAAGGCCGAGATGACCGCCATGGGACGAACGGTGGCCTTGAAGATCATGGCCCGAGAGCTGTTGGACAACGCCGAAGCAGTCGCTCGTTTCCAACGTGAGGTCAAAGCAGTCAGCTGCTTGAACCATCCCAACGTGGTGGCCGCCTACGACGCGATTTGCGAAGGACAGACTTATTTCCTCGTGATGGAATACGTCGACGGTGGTAACCTCAACCAGTGGCTGAAGAAGTACCACAACAACATGCCTGTCGACTGGTGCGTCGAATGCATCCGCCAAGCTGCTTTGGGCTTACAACACGCCCACGAGCACGGCATCGTGCACCGCGATATCAAGCCGGGAAATATCCTGGTGGCTGCCGAGAGCCCAAATAAGTTGCCAGTGGTCAAGATTCTCGATATGGGACTTGCTCGGATCAACAATCCCAACATGGACCCTCAGAACCTCACTCGGCAGGGACAGGTGCTGGGCACACCCGACTACATCGCCCCAGAACAGGCCAAAGCCACTCGGGACGCCGATATTCGCTGCGATATCTTCAGCCTGGGTGTGACCTTCTTCAAATTTCTCACCGGACGTTTGCCCTATGAGGGCGAGACGCCGATGGAGAAGATCATGGCCCGCACTGAGCGCCCGGCCCCTCGGGTCTCCACATTCCGATCCGACGTCCCCCCAGGGGTCGATCAGGTCATCGCCATCATGTTGGCCACCGACCCGGACGACCGGTATCAAACGCCTTGGGAGGTCGCTCAAGCCCTAACGCCCTTCTCCCTGGCAACTCGCTTGGCAAGGGCCATGGAAAACGATTACGACGAAAGTTCCAGCATTACCCGAAATCATTTCGCCGAAATGCTGTTGAAACCTGCCCATGAAGACTCTGCCGAGCAAAATCCCAACGCCCGGAATTCCTCCGGCCGTTCAAGTCAAGGAGCCGACTGGAAACTCGTGTTAGCCCTCGGCTTGATCGCTGCCCTCGCGCTGGCCGCCCTGATTCTCCGCCTGTTGGGCATCGGCTTCTGACTGAGAGTCGGGCTCAACGTAAGACGTCCTTCTTCCATCTTCGACACCAGGTCACTCTCGCATCAGGTGTCTCCCGTAGCAGCCAATGATCTTCGTAAAGCTGCCTCAATGATTGCTTAGGATCAAGCGCCTACCATGCAGACGGGGCTGCAATTGTGAAGATCTCCCAGAATTGCGGCCACTCTCTCGCTGGGAAGTTGGGGCTCAGCGTTCGGCACTGGACTCAGGGTCGTGCTGTTGGTTGTCGGATGAGTTTGGGCAGTCAATCGGCTCGAACTGATCTCGGTGGTAGCTGAGCGTTTCTTGGGGACTTAAGTTGAAGATCGTTCTGCCTGGCGTGGTCCAAACGCCGTCTCGATAGAGAAACAGAGCAGTTCCGGCACGCAAATCAGCGACCGCCTCCACATCCTCCATCGGGCCTCCCTCCTCGGCCTCAAAGCGGACGGTGACTCCGGCCAAAGCCCACAAACTCCCGTCTGCCCGGCTGAGTGCATAGGCCACACTTGTGGACAGTTGGCATTGCACCCAGCGGAGACCTCGAGGTCGTCCCGTCGCGGCTGCTTGCTCCAAAAAAACCGCCTCCAACCTCGGTTGGTCCTGGTGGAATTGGCCCATCGCGGTGTTGATGAACGCTTGCTCAGACGCTCGGCGGATCCGCAAAGAGATCCACCACCCACCTGATAGCAGCGAAACCACACACAACCCAGCAATCCACCACCACACCATCTCCGTCCACCTCGGGGCCTGTGTGATCTCTCACACTCTTTGCACCTGAACCCTCCCACTCCGAAACGGCACCGTGAGAGCCTTCTTCCAAGCTGAGCACCGTCACCTCAAATAGCACAACCCACTCGGGACCGGACTGTGCTGGCGGGAGAGTGTGCTTGGGGACACCGCTTGCTCATTGACAAACAAAGGTTGTCTTCAGATGATCTCCGCAGTTGATCTTGTCAGCTGATTAAGGATAATCGTTGCCCCGTTTCTCAACCATCCGTCTCAGGTCCCGAGCTGTCTTTTGATCCTCAAAACACTTTCTTGACGGATCGAAAATGAAAAAGCCGGTTCCGCCCGGACACTGTCTCCCCCGGACACTGTCTCCCCCGGGCACTGTCTCCCTCGGGCACTGTCTCGGGCTCAATCGTCCGCCTCCTGAGCCGATCCACGTCATCGGGGCCCAGTACCGGCGGACCGATCAGCGGGATCTGCTTGGCTCAGAGATCCTAGGCGACCCGGGATGTCAGTTCAGCCATCCGTGCCGAAGAACCGATCCTGACCTTTCAGGGAGAAGCCGGGCGACGATGACACTTGTCTGAGGTTCACAAATCGAAGATCGACAAGAGTCATGGCAAGGCATGGGGAACACGCGTGCTTGATCGCTATTTTGAGCTGTCTGGACAGCAGACAAGCTTTTGGACGGAATTATCTGCAGGGTTCGCCACGTTTCTCACCATGGCGTATATCCTGGTTCTCAACCCGTTGATCTTGACAACCATCCCTGGGACGGGCGATCCGACCGGTCTTGACCCAGCGGCGGTATTGCTGGCGACGGGACTGGCAGCGAGTTTGACAACGCTGGCTATGGGGCTTTACGCCCGTCTTCCGATTGCCCTGGCGCCGGGCATGGGGCAGAACGTGCTCTTTGCGACCTTCGTTGGTGTCTTGATCAACAACAACGTGGGTCACGCCTGGCAGACAGCCTTGGGTGTGGTCTTTATTGCTGGAGTGATCTTTGTTCTCATCTCGATCTCCCCAATCCGCCAGGCCATTGTCAACACGCTCAGTCCCAGCCTGCGGCATGCGATTACCGTGGGCATTGGATTGTTCATTGCAGTGCTGGGTCTTCGCAATGGGCATATTCTCTCGCCCGGCCCTGAGATTCGGTTAGGGCTGGCCTTTGAAAATTTCTACACCCCGGAAGTGGCGATTTTTGTGACTGGCTTTGTGGTCACCGGCTCACTCTATGTTTGGAAGATCCCAGGGGCGATTTTGGCGGGGATTGTCGCGGCAACCTCAGCGGCCTGGTTGACCGGCCAAGTGATGTTACCCGAGCAACTTTTGGGGTTGCCCGAGCCACAAACCGGAGCGGTTTTTGCGCTGGACATCTTTGGGGCCCTTCAATGGCTTTGCCTGCCCTTTGTGGTGGTGTTTGTGTTTGTCGACCTGTTTGATACCACAGGCACACTGTTAGGAGTCGGCGAGCAAGCCGGCCTTGTTGATCAAGATGGTCAGCTGCCTCGGTCACAAAAAGCGTACTTGGTGGACTCGGCTGGCACTGTTGTTGGGGCGTGTTTGGGGACCAGCCCAGTGACGTCCTACATCGAGAGCGCAGCTGGGGTGGAGCAAGGCGGCCGGACCGGTCTGACTGCCGTGGTGGTGGGCTTGTTGTTTAGCGTGGCTTTGGCCTTCAGCCCTTTGGTGTTGGCCATCGGGCAAGTTCAGCCTGTGGCGGCAGCCGGTTTGGTTTATGTCGGGGCCATCATGGCCGGGAGCGTTCGGCTGATTGCCTGGGACGACCCCACCGAGGCAGTGCCGGCTTTTCTGATTCTCTTGGGGATACCCGTGGCCTTTTCCATTACCGACGGGCTGGCCCTTGGGCTGATCGCCTATCCGGTGCTGAAGCTTCTCGGGGGCCGATTCGGCGAAAAAGGTTTGTTGTCCTCTTTGCTTTCGTGGGCCTTGGCGGCTGCTCTGGTCGCGTACTTCCTCCTACTTCGCCAGGTCCATTAGCACAAGGGGGAAGCCCCTTCGATCATGTTTCGGCCGTGTCCTGAGGCGTGTCCTCGCCCTGTGTCCTCAGGGGCCAGGGGAGTGCTCACTGCGTCGATCGCCTCGGGTCGGTTCCGGTAATGATTTCATTGATTCCGGTTTGATTGAAGCCCTGAAACCCCTGGTTCCTTTCTAAGATCTCCAGATGGGATCCCATGGCCCCATCTGCCAGAAACCGCTCTGCTTGCTCGGCAGTAATCGCACCTCGCCGACGCAGAACCTCAACACGCGCTGGCTCAACCTCCCAGAGTTCTCCTGCGGTAAAGCACTGTTTTAAGTAAGGAAAATCGGTAAAGGGTTTCATACTTGAGATACCCTGGGCACCCAACTGGTCCACGGCGGCATGAAAGTCGAATTGGCATTCCAGATGGTGCATCCCAGCTTCGAGGAAGGCTTCTCCGTGGAGGGCACACCACAATCCGACAGTTCCCAACTGATCACGTTCGGGCAGGCCTTGATGGGAGAAGTCACCGGTGATTTCGTCGGCAGCGAGGTCGACATCGGCGAAGATCACCACCCCGGTTTGGGGCTGTTCCAAGACTTGGGCACCCCACCCTGCTTCGCGACCAGCGTAAAAGCGTTCACGAAGATGAAAACCCAGCAATTCCAACACACTGATCAAATTGGCGAATTGCTGTCGACTGGAGCGATACGTGTGGTGGTCATGGTTGCCCCATCCCAGTCCCAAGCTTTGCTGTCTGGCGTATTGGACTTGAGCAGCATGGTTGCGTCTCATCCAGTAGGCCCTTTCGGCGAAGAAGAACAGGTCGCAGGCCCGATCGACGCCGAGCTCTGCGGTGGCCTGCTCGATGAGTCGCCGTGCATGCTCAAATCCCTCAGCCGGATCTTCAAACCGGCGTTGCCGACGTGAGAAAAGTTCTTGGCAGTTGGCTAAGGCGAGGGCAACCGGGGGTGCCACGTTCCGGGGTTGAAAATCTGTGACCCCGTGTCGCTCGATCACCCACATCTGGTAGGAACCGTCACTCCAAGCGCAAGCCTGACGATAGGCCCCCAGGGGCTGACCGTCGATCGGAGTCCGCGCATCAAGGCCTGCTGCCTCCAAAAAGTCAGACACACGGTCCACGTGAATGGCCAGGCGAGAGGTTGAAGTTGCCATGAGGCGTACAGCGGGAAACAAGCCCTCTTGATGGCGGAACACTCGCTGCCCCTGACCATCTTCCCCTTGGAAGCCTGCCCTTTCTAAGCGGGAGTCCAACGCATCCTGATAGGGCAAGGCGAAGTGATCGACCCAATCGCCCAGGCGAGTGCCGGTCTGCCGGAGCAGCGTTTGAGAGAATTGGTTGATGTTGCTGCTGTGTTTGAGGAACTCCTGCAAGAGATCGTCCACCACCGAGGCAGCGGCCTCTTGTGGTTTCCAGCGAGGTGTTCCCTCCAAGATACTTGGCGTCTTGCTTTCCATGAACGTGACTCCACGAGAATCGATCCCCGACGAATTTCCCGAAGGCCCCGACCAAAGCCCAGCTGTCTTGAGGAAGAGTTCGTTCTGAGGGTGCCAGACTTCAGCCAAACCCGTTGGAACTCTCAACCAATCTGCCGGCAAACCGTACAATTGCCAACTCTTGCAGAGCGATCGAGCGGGCTACCAACGAAACGCCCCGCGTTCAACCGACGCTGAGCGTTCAGCCGACGCTGAGCGTTCAGCCAGGCCCGCCAGCTTTGCGCAGGAGGTCAGCAGGTCACGGCTCTGGCACTGTCGTTATTGTATACCGCAAGCTGATTGAGTTGTTCGGCACTTTCTTAGTTCTCCGGAGGGGCCCACATCATGCACAAGGTTCTACTACTGGGGGCAGGAAAAATTGGCCGAATGATCGCCTTGGTGCTTGCCGAGTCCGGCGATTACGACGTACTCGTTGCTGACGCGGACCCGACTGCCGCTGAGCGGATGGGACGCTACGGGCTGACGACCATCCCGCTGCAGGCCGATAAGCCGAATCAGCTTCTGGCTGCGATGCAGCACCGCGAGACGGTGATTTCGGCCCTGAGCTTTCATCACAACCCGTTAATTGCTGAAGTGGCCCTGGAAGCTGGATGTAGCTATTTCGATCTAACCGAGGACCGAGAAACCACCGCTTGTGTACGTGCCATTTCCCAACACGCCCGGGGTGGTCAGGTGTTCGTCCCCCAGTGCGGTTTGGCCCCGGGCTTTGTCTCGATTGTTGCTCGCCACTTGACCCGGCAATTCGACACGCTGGAGACGGTGCGACTGCGGGTTGGGGCGCTGCCGCAGTTTCCCTCGAATATGTTGAAATACAATCTGACCTGGAGCACCGACGGCCTGATCAACGAATACTGCAATTTGTGCGAGGCCATTCATGAAGGCCGTCGAATTGAGGTCCTGCCTTTGGAGGGACTTGAGCACTTCTCTCTGGACGGAGTCCGCTACGAAGCCTTCAACACCTCAGGCGGACTGGGAACCCTTTGCGAGACTTTGGAAGGACAAACTCGCGAGCTCAACTACAAAACCATCCGCTACCCAGGCCACCGTGATCTGATTTGGCTGTTGGTCCAAGAACTCCGCCTCAGCGGTCGCCGCGATCTCCTCAAGGATATCCTGGAACGTGCGGTGCCGATCACCTTCCAAGACGTGGTGATCGTCTTCTGCACAGTCACCGGCCAACGCAACGGGCAGTTCGCCCAGATGAGCGACGCCAGAAAAATCTATCAGCAGGAACGGCAGGGAGAAATCTGGAGTAGCATCCAGGTGACCACAGCTGCGGGACTTTGTGCGGTCCTGGACCTCCATGTCACCGGAAAACTGCAGTTGAGCGGATTTGTTCGGCAGGAGCAAATCGACCTGGAGCAATTCCTCAATAACAGATTTGGCCGCCCCTATTGTGCCAGCCTCACCCCGCTCTTCGGCAATTCGCTGCAAGAAATCAGTGATGCAGCTCAGCTCGGCTCGTGAGGCTGATGGTGGTTTCTGTGCTAGGGCGACCAAGGGAGCCGCACCGCGAGGATTTGTCGTCTCCTCTCCACAGAAGCTTTGTAGGATTCAGAGCAATTACTTGCTCCAATCGGGAGCTCGAACCACGAGGGTCCCATCTCACACCCAAACGCCTATCAACGCAGATGCCGCGAGTGCCTTGTTTGCTTGCATTTTGGCAGTCGGTTCGACTTGACTTTGTGATTCCACGAGAACGCAACTGCCCAATCAGAAGGAACCGGACCACTTGGGTCATTCGGAGATCGATCGATGTCTGATGTTGCTAATGCCGATCACCAAAAAACCGTGGCCGATTTCCTGGCCAAACTGCAAGGCCCCCAACAGCCTCTGGCTGTCAGTTGCGGCCCTGACTGGAGCGAGGGAGCAGGATCTCCTTGGTCGAAGAGATCGCCGATCGACGCAGGGGTCCTGGCGGAGTTCTCCCTGGCAACTCCAAAGCAAGTTCGCCAGACCATCCTCGCCGCCCAGGACGCCTTCGGCGTATTTCGGACGGTGCCCGCGCCGGTGCGGGGAGAACTGGTCCGGCGTATTGGTGAAAAGTTGCGCTATTACAAGGAAGAACTGTCGCACCTAGTAACTTTGGAAGCTGGCAAAATCCCTCAAGAGGCACTCGGCGAAGTTCAGGAGATGATTGATATCGCCGAATTCGCAGTGGGACTCAGTCGTCAGCTTTACGGGTTGTCCATTGCCAGCGAGCGTCCGCAACACCGTTTAACGGAGCAGTGGCACCCTCTTGGACCAGTTGGTGTGATCACCGCCTTCAATTTTCCGGTGGCGGTCTGGGCCTGGAACGCGATGATCGCCTTGGTCTGTGGGGACCCGGTGATCTGGAAGCCCAGCGAGAAGACGCCTCTGTGTGCTCTGGCTTGTCAGGCCATCGCTTCTCAGGCGGTTCAGGAAATGCCCCAGATTCCGCAGGCAGTGCTCAACCTGGTCATCGGCGGGGTCGATGCCGGTCAGGCCCTGGCTGCTCACCCTGGTGTCCCCTTGATCTCCGCAACCGGCAGCGTCCCCATGGGACGGGCGGTAGCTCAAACTGTGGCCGCACGACTCGGACGCTCGCTCTTAGAGCTGGGTGGAAACAACGGCTGCATCGTCGCCCCGAGTGCCGATTTGGAATTGACCCTCAGAGCGGTGGTCTTTGCCGCGGTGGGAACCTGTGGTCAGCGGTGTACCACACTCCGCCGACTGATCGTGCACCAGAGCATTGCCGACGAAGTCATTGGCCGACTGCAGAGCGTCTATCAGCGATTGCCCATCGGCGACCCACGGCAACAAGGCGTCCTTGTTGGTCCGCTGATCGATGAGCCCGCCGGTCAAGCTCTGAACCGCTCGCTGCAACAAGCCCAGGCCCAAGGAGGGCGTCTTATCTGCGGAGGCAATCGGATCAGCCAAGGAGTTCCCGAGGGAGGTGTGTACGTGCAACCGGCCATCGTCGAGATCTCACCCTCGGCAGAGATCATCAAGCAAGAGACCTTCGCCCCTCTGTTGTACGTCCAACGTTATTCTGAATTGACCGATGCCATCGAGATCCACAATGCGGTGCCGCAGGGCTTAGCCTCAGCCATCTTCACCAACAACATGCGAGAAGCTGAGCTGTTCTGCTCGGCCGCCGGCAGCGATTGTGGAATCGCCAACGTGAACATCGGCACAAGCGGCGCCGAAGTCGGTGGTGCATTTGGAGGAGAGAAAGAAACCGGTGGCGGACGTGAAAGCGGAAGCGATAGCTGGAAAGCTTATATGCGACGAGCGACTAACACAGTGAACTACTCAACAGAGTTGCCCTTAGCTCAGGGGATTCGCTTCGACATCTGATCCGATCAAATGGAGCCTGAGCAAACTCCGCTGGCCAACATCTTGCAACCTCTTCACAACACTGCCGCTGGGGGTGTTCTTTTTTGGGTCCAGGATCACTTCAACGATCGATCAATTTGGGCAACCCGTGCTCCAGATGCTCCAGCAGCTGCTCCACGATCTCATGATTTGCTTTGGCAACATTTCGTAGTTCACGGGGGTCAGACTGGAGGTCGTACAGTTCCAGTTGGCCTTGGCTTTCCGCTCTGGCTGGCTGTTGAGTTAACCGCCAGCGAGCGGTCCGCGCAGAGCGAGTCCGTCTCCAATAGCTGAGTGCCACATCCTTGCCGGGATGCTCAGGGTCCTCCAAGACCACTCGGAGGCTCGTTCCGGACAGCCCGGTCACCGCCGGCAACCCGCAGAGATCCACCAATGTCGGATACAAGTCCAGCGTTTCCACCAGGGCGTTGGTACCGACACCCGCATGAGGCATTTCTGGCGTGCGGATGATCAAGGTGCTACGCAACGATCGCTCAAAGGTCGTGTGCTTGCCCCAGATTCCGTGATCACCTAAGTGCCATCCGTGATCTCCCCAGACCACCACGATGGTGTTTTCCTTCAAGCCGAGTCGCTCCAGCTCATCAAGAACCTTCCCAATCTGGGCATCGACATAACTGACACAGGCACAGTAGCCGTGGCGTAGGTGCCGAGCGTAATCGTCATCGATCTTGCTGACACGATCATGCTCAGGTGGGTGGCGATAGCGAAACATTTCTCCGCTTGAATGCCAATTGCGGACCGTTGGTGAGACAGGCGGCTTGGGCTGGGGTGCCAGAGGGAGTGTTTTCGGATCATAGAGATCCCAGTATTTCTTGGGGGCGTTGAAGGGTAGGTGAGGCTTGTAAAAACCTACCGCGAGAAAGAACGGCTTGTCGTCTTCGTTGAGCTTGCCCAGCTGCTGGAGGGCAGCCTGGGCGATCAGCCCATCGGGATAACCCTCGTCGGAGACATCAGCTGCTTCGGTCGGCGTTGGGTGAGGATGAAAAGTTCGCCCTTGCCCATCGGCGTAACCAAAAAAGCTGCCCCAACCGTACTTCCACTTGCCATAGGGTGTTTTCAGGTCCGACCAAGCCATGGGCACTTCGACACGCCCGTCTCCCTGACCCTGGTAGGTGTAGACTCGGCCGTCGGGTTGATGGCTGATTTTGCCGATACATACGGTCGTGTAGCCCTGGCGACGAAAGTGTTCCGGCATCGTTTGCGGCTGTTCAGTTCTGGTCCGAGAGAGCTTTGCAAAGGCTCCGTTGTTCAGGGCCTTGGTTTGGGAGGGACGTCGACCGGTCAACAAGGCATAACGGCTGGCTCCACAGGTGGGCACCTGGACGTAGTGGCGTTGGAACAACCGACTCTCTGCTGCCAAACGATCAAGCTGCGGGGTCACCATCTCATCATGGCCATAGCAGCGGAGTTGGGGCCGCAGGTCATCAACGGCAATCAACAGCACATTGGGCTGCTGGGAACCGGCCGGTTCTCCTGCAGCGGGCGAAGAACACAAGACCAGGGCGGCAAGCAGAATAGACAACTGTGAGGACAAGGCTGCACCTACAAGGGGAATGCCGGATCAGATTTCCTCTGATTCGGCCGAGGGGTATCTCGAAAGTGTTGCTGAGTTTGCCGCCGGACCGCGCGTGGGATTGGTCCCATGGTCTTTTCTTGGCACGAACAGGCTCCCGGTGAGCTCCTGGCTGGACCCGTTGATCACTGACCAATGGGGGCAAACAGTTGCCTTCAGTGGGACATTTTGTGGGGGCTCGTTTCGAGGCTCAAGAGTAGCCCAGGGTCGGATTGGGTTTTCTCTCTGACCTTTTGGGGTCCTCGTCGGCCTGTCTTCGCAGCAAGATGCCGCAAATCCGCTCATGTTCTCAACGGACGGACAACTGGTCTGGGCGAAAACTGACCAGCGGTCCTCGAGGCCGGTGGTAGCGTTTGCTGGCCTCGCCGGGTCTTCGTGCCACTGAGCGAGGAGATCGGACTTCTACAGCACGGGACAGGTATCGAACCACTCGCGACCTTGATCGTACATCCATTGAGCCGAAGCGTCGGGGCCCCAGCCACCGCGTTGGTACTCCAGCAATGCAGGGCGACGGGTTTGGTTCCAAGCCTCCAGAATGGGATCGACGATTCCCCAAGCCAGCTCGACCTCGTCGCTGCGAGCGAACAAGCTGGCGTCACCTAAAATGGCATCGATCAGCAGACGTTGGTAAGCCTCCGGAAGTCCTTCCGCATAGGTCTCATGGAATTTGTATTCCAGATCTTGGACCCGCAGTTGCATGCCGGCATCGGGGACCTTCGACTGAAATCGCAGTTGGATCCCTTCAGCCGGCTGGATTTGGACGATCAACTGATTGGCTTCCAAGCGGCTCCGGCTGTTGCCGAAGAGGATGTGCGGCGGCTCGCGGAACTGCACCACAATTTGTGTCGTCCGGCAGCCCATCGCCTTCCCGCTGCGGAGATAAAAGGGAACGTCCTTCCACCGCCAGTTGTCGATGTGCAATTTGACAGCCGCAAACGTGGGTGTTTCCCGGAGCGGATCCACCCCGTCTTCTTGGGAGTAGCCAATGTAACGACCGCGAAGGGTATCCTTGGCAACATCCTCGGTTGTCAGCGGCCGAACCGCACGGAGCACCTTGACCTTTTCGTCGCGAACAAGATCGGCCTCAAATCGCAGCGGGGCCTCCATGGCACTGACCATCAGCAGTTGCAGCAGATGGTTCTGAAACATATCACGAACGACTCCGGCGGTGTCGTAGTATCCGGCACGCCGGCCCACGTCGACCTCTTCGGCTGCGGTGATCTGCACGTGGTCGATGTAGTGGCGATTCCAGATCGGCTCAAAAATCGTGTTGGCAAAACGTAGCACGAGGATATTTTGGACCGTTTCCTTACCTAAGTAGTGGTCGATGCGGTACACCTGTCGCTCGTCAAAAACCCGATGGATCACCTCATTGAGATGCCGAGCACTCTCCAGGTCAGTTCCAAAGGGTTTTTCGACAACCACGCGGCAGCAGCCCTTGCGTTCCTGCTGCAATCCAACCTCACCGATCTGGAGAATCGCTGGCTCATAGAACTGCGGGGCCGTCGACAAGTAGTACACACGATTGGTTTCTTGGTCCCCTTCGAGCTCTTCCAGGTATCGCACCAATGCAGGAAAATCATCTGGTTTCGTGATATCGCCTGGCTGATAAAACAGCAGTGGTGCAAAGCTCTGCCACTTTTCGGTTGTAAAGGCAGCGTTCAAAAATTGCGGAAGCTGCTGGGCCATCTCCTCGCGGAAGCTGTCATCGGAGTACTTTGTCCGGGAGACTCCCACGATTCGCGTATCCTCAGGGAGCCGGCCCTTGCGATGCAGCTCATAAAGCGCTGGCACAAGCTTGCGGCTGGTCAGATCACCCGATGCTCCGAAGATCACAAAAGTCGTGGACATAAGAAGTGACCAAAAGTTGCAGAAAGAGCCTGGCGTTTCCGTCCGTGCGACGGCCCCTCATCGAAAGAAAAACCGAAGGGGATCAGAGCCGCCGCAATTCCCCGATGGCCTGCTAAAGCGGCTTCTGCCGAGAAGATCCATGCTACTGATTCCCTGAAAAGTCTTCGACGAAGCAGGGCGTTTCGTTCGGCAATCCGG
>CAZYKP010000076.1:0-42640 GCA_964648025.1 uncultured Pirellulales bacterium
ACTCTCACGTTGCCCGCATACGTTACCCCGATGACCTTTTTCCCATCAGGTGTTAGTCCTACGCGGACCGGGAGGCAACGCCGAGTCGCGTCGGCGAGCATTTGATCCAAATGCGCGTTCAGCTTGTCCGCATCCCACCCTTTTTCTTTCCCTTGCTGACCAAGTTGTTTCCAACTTGGGATGCCTGGGAGTTCACACAGAATTAGAACGGACGAGTCCGGGTGATCGGCATCGAAGACCACCATCTCCCCTCCAATCCACCTGCCTTCGCGTTCCGCCAACGCGAACATCCCCAATTTTCCGATAGATGTCGTGACAGCAATTCGCTTCCCGTCGGCGTCGCTGCTGATCTCCAGGACAATGCCTCTACATTCCCCCCAGCGTGTTCGCTTGCCCGTTGTCAGGTTCCAGGAATAAAGCGTGGAAATGCTGGCCAAGTTCCCCTTGCAAACCGCGGCATAAACCGTCTTGCCGTCTGCCGAAAAATGCGGCGAAAACATATTGTCAGATGTGTCGAATTCATGGAGCAGTTGCTCTCCGCCAACGGAGTAGACACGAACCTTCTTGTACGTCGTCTCAGCCCGAAGCCTCCCATCTGGACTGATTGCTTTGTGCAACGAGCCAGGTGCTGGTGCTGAATCTTCGAAGATCACGACCTTTTTCGGGTCCAATCCTTCATCAAAAGTGCGACGCTCCTGAGCCATAACCGTTAAGGCGATGCCGGCGGTGGCTACCAGGACAATCAATGGAAATCGTCTTAGGGTGAGACTGCTTCCGAGTGGGCTCGCCATGTGAATTTTCTCCAAACGTTGCACGAAGGTCCAAAGGGGTCGACAGAACTGCCCGAGAATCGCCAGTAGTACTCGTCGGCCGGCGTATTGGTTTCACGATGGCGATTTACTTCCCGCCGTATGTCCACGCACGTTTCCCCTTTTTTGAGTAGGCATCCACGATTCGCTGGGCTTCATTGAAATCATGGAAGAAGAACTCCATCTTGAAAGTGCCCTGCTTTCGGTCGATGCTGAAGGCTTGATGGCCGTATTCTCTGCGGGTAATCAGGGCCGTCACGAGACGTCGACGCTTCTGTTGTCCCTCGAGACAGGCAACCATCGCATTCGTGGCCTCCTCGGTGAGTTCAAGCTGGACCGTAGCCAGCTCGTCATAGTAATGCAGTTGCATTGTCTTCACATCGGTCGGCGACAAGTTAAGAGCTGGCTTCAAGTGTGTATAGACTTTCAACGGTCCATCACCAAGCACGGTAGGTTTATGGAAAGTAATCCCTTCGATGTGCTCCCACTCCTGAAAGTACAGGTGGATGGTCGGCTTGACTTCTTCCCTGGGCTCCTGCGTGTCAGCGTCATTCGCCGTCCAGACTTCGATTCCTTTTGCATCGACAACACAGAACGCTTCGCCGTTGGCGTTCGCGGCGATAACATCTTCCTTTCGCCAAATCTCATTTCCGTTCTCCAGGGAGCGAACGACCGCGGGACGGGCCCCGGTTGTCTGTCCTTTCTCGTGCAGCAGGATCCAGTCCTCATCTCCAATATGAAGATGGTGTCTTCTGCCGGCCTCGGACGTTCCCACCTGCCAGACATGTTCCGCCTGCCCAAGCTGCCAGCAGGTCGTGGATCGATAGGTGCTCACCAAGTAGTGACGATGGTCGGCGGCAACTGCGACCTGGGCGACCCTGCCGTCACGGAAAAGCGTTTCCCTCTTAACAATGGGCTGGTCCGCCTCCATCGAAATCAGGAACAGAGTTGACGGAGTTGTCCTTCCGCGGCTCTCGCCGCATACCAGCAGGTGGTTGCCGTCGACCCAGGCGACGTGCCGACGGATGTGAGCGTCGACAGTCACGCGTCGGACTTCGACCGGCTCGGTCCCGTCCAACTTCCGTACGATTATTTCACACTTCGAGGCATCTTCGGATCCGCTGTTTACCAATGTCGCCAGTCTTTGAGACTCCGCCGAGTACACAGCAGTCAGACTGACATTGTCCGGAAAACGACCCATGGCAGCCTCCGGTTGGGCGACACTCCGAACCGTCCACTCGTCTTGGCACTTGGAGAACAACCAGCGACCATCCGATGAAAAGCTCAGTTGCGACACTGACCCCTCGAAACTGAACTCGTCGCTGGCCGGCTGCTGCGATTTCACATCCCAAAGCCGTAGTTTGTTTTCAGCAGAGCGTGTTGCGATCAGTGTCCCGTCGGGATGAAGCGCAGGCGAGAAAGGCTCCGTCCATGCTTCAGCCGGACCGTCGGCGTGCGGGATCAACTTTCCGAGTCTTGCGTGCGTCGTTGTGTCCCATAAGCCAACGCCACCGCTGGCGAAATAAGCCAGAGAGCTGTCACGCACAAATCCCATCTGTCCGCTACTTCCGCCCCATTCCGAGAACACCTTGAGTTTTCCGGTGGAGACATCCCACATCTGCTGAATCGCGCCGGATTCGACGAGGACCGTGTGTGCGTCGTCACTCAGCCGAACACGAGCCTGATTTTCAAGCACGTTCTCAGCCGGCGCTGCACCGCCTTCGGTCCGCGACCGAGCCAGTAGTTGGCGGCGAATTCCTTGCAAGTCTGTCTTTCCCTCGGTCGGGATCTGGCTCACAAGTCGAAAAGCTAGGGAATGAGGCTTCTTCAGCGTTGCTTCGGTTGCCGACTTGTCGACTTTCTCGTTGCTGGTTTCGCCCACTTTCTTCCACTTGCCGTTTTTATTCTCGATTTGTTCGAGGCTATCGCGGGTCACTAATGCTTTCAGAACTTCGGGCGAGGTGTCCGCCGAGATGAAGTGAGATGACCCGTCGACAAAGACCACGTTCCAGCCATTACGATCTGGGCGACGACCTGGAAGGAATAATTTGTCGTCAACAAGATGATCTTCAGGCTTGGTCCAAGGGATATTTGTGGTGGCCTCCGTGACCAGAATCGTGCGAGCGCCATCGCTATCGGTGATTGGCGTTTCACCATTTCCGGTGGCGGTAGTCTCGCCGACTAATGTCATGTAACCAGTGTTGGCGTCATCCTTCGCTTGGCTGGGGTGACGGTAGAAGCTCGGCAGCTTCTCAAGCAGCTTTTTGTTGTGATCGCTGTACCAAGGCTCATCGAGCTTGTACTCGTTGTAGAGACCCTCATCCAGGTACTTCAGAATTGCCACCCGCCACGAGACGGGGTGCTTTGTTCCGGGGAGCTTTGTGGTAACCGAGGGAAGGTAGCCATGTTCCTCTTCGAACGTCATGAACGCCATGGCAATCTGACGAAGGTTGTTCACCGAAGCAGCCTTGTGAGCTGCGGACTGGTTCGACGTAGTCCGCTTCTCCCATATGTCATTATCGCGGACGAGTCTTACTCCAATTTGTGGTAATTCAAACGTTTTCACCTTCATCTTGCCAACATGGTAGATCATCGTGAAGTCGAATTTGCCGGCGTACAACTCCGGAACCTCGTACCAAACGGTTCCTTTGAATTCTGTTGTGTCCCGGTCGATATCAAGCTTCAGCTTGGTGATGTACTCGGGCTGAATCAGCGAAACATAGCCGAGGGACTGGCTGGGGGACATGGCCCGGTGGACGTCTCGCATAGGCGCCGGCTTATCGGTCAGCATGCGGGTCCCGCCAGCAAGCGACTGCTGCTTCACTATGAACCAAGTCAGCGGAGTCCCTTGGATGGCATCGGTCGACGCATTTGCAGTCGAGGCGAACTGTTCCCACTGTTCGTTGGGTATCCCAGCTGCGTAGCTGATGGCCTTGCAAAGCTCCTCTTCGAAATTGTCACGATGCACGCGGGACCGAATGAAGTTTTTCGCCAAGTCGGCGGACAGTTCCAGCTTGCTCCCAGATACGGAACCCACGATTCCATCTGCCCCGCTGACGGGATCGGAGCGGTCGACTCCTTCGACGCCCTGCCTATGCAGGACCATGGTCCGGCCGCCAAATGTGTTGGGGCGGTTGTCCGCTTCCAGATCGGAGATCAGGATTGAGTTCGCGTCCACCATTTTGATGATTAACTCGATCTTGTGCTTTTCGGGGCCACTTGCCAACTTAGGTGTCTTAGGCGCTGGTGCCGCTAGATCGGCGTCACCGAATTCTCCGTGCCCAGGGCCAACCGCGGCGGTCGCATCATCTTCATCCTGAGGGGGCGTATCATTTTTCGAGACGATTCCCGCCGAGGGCGTGTCGTGAAAAGTGGCATCCAAGTCGAGATGGGCCGGGCTGACGGAAAAATTTGCAGCGTACGTGCCTGTTGCACTGAACTCGATAAGATCCGCAGACCCGAAGTGAACCATTCCGAATGTTCCGTCCGGATTGAACCTCAAGCGGAACTTGTCGTCCCCGGGGCCCTCCGCAAGCCATTCTCCAACGAGCACAGAGGCTTGAGCGAACGACTTGTTATCCTTGGTAACGACAATTTCGCCGGGGAGCATATCGACCTTGAAGGCAATCTTCTCCCCACGGCGAATCTGAAAGCTCTCGGTCTCGAACGCGAAATCGGCATCTTTGTGTCGGACAACCAGCTTCTTTTTGTCGCCCGCTTGGATCGTGAACTCCTTGGTGCCGTCACTGACATTTATCGTCTGGTCAACGAACTTGACTTCCAGTGAATCATCCAGCACCTCGACGCGGACAATTCCATCACCTGTTTGCATGAAGAATACAGTCGCCGCATAGACGACGCCGAACAAGGTCGCGGCGATGGCCGTGAGTGTTAAGAACCCTGGCTTCCGGAGAACAGGTTGCGTCTGTGGTTTCGGCTTGGTCGATTCGGACGGCTGTGTTTCGTTCGTCAGACTTTCCAATGCCTCGGCGACTTCCGCTGGCGATTGGAAGCGTTCGTTGGGATCTTTCGCCATCATTCTCGAAACGATGTTTTCCAGTTCAGGTGGAATATCGTTTCGCAGCGACTGCAGCGATTCCGTTTCGACCTGGGCATGGCATTGCAGCTTATACATCACGCTGCCATCGTCGAAAGGCACGCGGCCCGACAGCAGGTAGTAGAGTGTCGCACCAAGGCTGTAGATATCACTGCGAATATCAGCCGTACGCGCGTCATCGGCTTGTTCGGGCGAGATAAAATCGGGCGTGCCCATAATAACGCCGGCCGCCGTCAGGTCGCCACGTACCTCGACCGTTTCAGCATCTGACAAGGCCTCAGGTGCGAGTGAAGCCAGACCGAAGTCGAGAATCTTGACCGTGCCATCTTTTGTGATCATCAGGTTATGCGGCTTGATGTCGCGGTGAACCATGCCGCGCTCGTGCGCGTGCTGCAGTCCGATCGCTGCCTGCCGGATGTAATTGCATGCTTCGGCGACTGGCAATGCCCCTTGGTCTTGGACCGTCTGAGACAGGTCAACTCCGTCGACGTACTCCATCACCATGAAGTGGAACTCATCGGCCTGATCGGCGTCGTACGCGGTCACGATGTTCGGGTGCGACAGGTGCGCGGCGGCCTTCACTTCACGGTGGAAACGATCCACAGCTTCCGTCCTTGGAACCAATTCGCGATTGATGACCTTCAACGCCACCGTGCGTTCCATCTTGCGATGTCGGGCTTTGTAAACATCGCCCATTCCCCCTTTGCCGATCAGGCCGAGAATCTCGTAGCGGGGATGCTCAGCCAATTGGACAGGAACGTCCTGACATGACCAAGACGCGGTCGCCACAGCATGGTCGACTGTCTGATCAGTCGGCAATTGCCTGGCTTCTTTCAAAAGCCCGACGAACGTGTCGTCTGATGAAATGCCGACAATCGTCTCGCAGCACCGTTGACACTCGCTGATGTGACTGTCGACGGCAACCGCTCTTTCCTGTGGCAATTGACCAAGGCTGTAGGCACTCAGCTCCTCTCGGGTCGGGTGAGGTGAAGGATCGGACATGGGTGACTCCTGGAACTGGCCGTTGCGGGCTCGGGTCGGCAATGATTTTGCAGGGCTTGCGGTCGAAACGAACCACACGCTCCTATGACCAAAGACCTGTTTGCGCGAATTCTTGTCACCTCTTCGTGAAAAATCCCGAAGAAGACTCGATCAACCCTTCAGATTCCTGGCGTAACCGTCTGAGAACACGGGACTTAGCGAGGCATACGGCATTCAGGGAGATTCCCATTTCCTCGGCGACAACATCGGCCTTCGCTCCATCCAATGCCACACGACAGAAGGCCGTCCAGGTGGTTCTGGCGAAGTGAGGCTCGGCAAGAGCCAGCAGTTGCCGAAGCACGTACTGGTCGTGCTCGCGATTCCAGATCAAGCTCATTTCACTAGAAGGGTCGTCCAATTGTGCCAACCTGGCATCGATGTCTGAGTCGCCAGGTGTCTGCGGGCGACGGTCTCGCCCTCGCCAAAACTTCCGCAACCGGTTCACCAGGATTGCCTTGAGCCAGCCCCGGAAAGCTCCGGGCTGCCCGCCATGCTCGAACTTGCAGAGATCCTTCGATACCGCCAGCAATACCTCTTGCACCAAGTCGTCCGCGTCGCTGTCTTGCACGTCATACTTAGGCAACCATGTCCTGATTAACGGCGCATACAGCTCGACGAGCCGATCCCAACTTTCGGATTCGGGGGAGCGACGAAGGCGGTTGAGCAAACTGAGCGACGTCTCATTCATGGTCGGCCGGAAAGTATCCCTTCACATGGATTATCCGGCCGAGAATCCTCGCGCCAACTCGAGTCACAACCAATGCATCTGAAGTTGGCCTGCCGAGGGCCTTTGGGCCACCCACGGCGTCCGATGGTTGCCCCGATACCACTTGGGGAGTCCGGATGTTTTCGCCTTCTGGTAACCGATGTGCTAGGCTCTGTCTCAAAACGCCAATTTAACTTCGGGCGGCTGGGCTTCGGGCGGCTGGGCTTCGAGCCGCTGGATCGAGCGGCTGGATCGAGCCGCTGGCAGCGTCCGGCTGCATCGACGAATCGTTGGGATTCGCCCTCCTGGCCAGCGACCCATCTGGCCCTTTGGCCGACCAGCGTGTTTTGAGACAGAGCCTAGACTCGGCTGAGGATCGGAAACACCTCGGCGTAGCGAATCCGCAACTCGCCGACGTCATCGGCTGCAGCGCGGCGACCTCTTGTGTTACATGCAACCCCTTTCTCTCCTTGTCTTGGGGATCTCAGAAACCGTTCACCGCTGTGGACACTGAGCACGGTTTCGACGGAAACCTCAACGCATGAAGAGGCGGGTCTCGCGAGCTTTTTCGAGGGCGGTTGATCGGCCGGTTCGTCGGACAACCCGTCCCGAGCGTGCAGGATGCTGGCGGCCAGGATGTTGGCGACTGCGACGCTGGTCGGGCGTCAAAGAAGATGGGTCCTCGAATGGTCAGCCTGAGCGTCTCCTGGAGGAGTTGCCCACAACTTGTTGAAGTCGTCCTGTCCGCTATCGTTCATCAAAACGGTCAAGCCGTTTCGCGGCGAGGATTCTCCGGTCTGCACGCAGACTCGCCACGGAGAGCCTCCCGGTCAAGCATACGCGTTGGTGAACTGCATTCCCTCGCAAGTCAGCCGCTCGACATTCGGTATTGGCAGGACCGAGATGCGCGAATTGGGCATCGAGTCGTCCATCTCAGTCGGAGACCCGTTCCACGCCCAGTCATCGATCAACAGAAGAACGATATTCGGCTTTTCAGCGGCAGCCACGCTATTGATGGTCAACAAGCTGAATGCGACACACCGCAGACAGTTCATCAGTCTGATCAGGTTACGAACCGCAATTTGAGAGCGGCTTCTCATGGCGACTTCGTTGCCGGTCTTGCCGCCTCCGTTTTTCCGGCTTCGGCTTGCGGGGCGTTGAATTCACCGCTCCGGCCTGACGGCTCGGGAGCGGTTCAACAACCTCCTCTTTCGGAGGCAGCAGTTCCGCGAGCTTCGTTTTCATCGCGACAAATTGGGGGTTGTTCGTTTGGTTCTTCCATTCGTGAAGGTCTGTTGTACGGTCGTAGAGCTCGGTCGTGCCGTCCCAGTAGCGAATGAATCGAGCAGTCTCGGTTCGAACAGACATGTGACCGTCGTAGACCGTAATGGCCGGTTGAGACCGCGGGGCTCGAACGTCTTTCAATAATGGCAACAGCGACTGACCGTCAAGGTGATCCGGCCTCGCGATGCCGTTCAGATCCACCAGCGTCGGGTAAATATCGAGTAGAGACACCGGCCGTGTGCAGACTTGATCGGGTTGAGTGACACCAGGCACGCGCCACATCATGACGCTGTCGGTCGCTTCCTCCCACAGCGTGCCTTTGGTCCAGTTTTGCTTCTCGCCGAGATGAAAGCCGTGGTCGCTGATCAGAATGACAATCGTGTTGTCACGGTGCGGGCTTTCATCGAGTGTCTTGAGGACTCGCCCCATGTGGGCGTCGGAGAACGTGACGCTGGCCAGATAGCCTCGGATCGCTTCTTTGACCAGCCCGTTTTCCTTGACTTTCTCATCCCAGCCAACGTTGACCAGCCGCTGGCCGTAGTTGGGAATGTCATTCAGATCGTCGGCCTTGATCGGTGGCAGTTCGATCTCCTCCAGCGGGTACATGTCGAGGTACTTCTGCGGGACGTACCACGGATAATGTGGATGAAACAGGCCGCACGAGATAAAGAACGGCTGGTCGTGTTTTCGCCGCAGCGCTTCAATCGCAGCGTCGGCCAGTCGCTTGTCGCTCATTTCGTTTTCATCGAGGTGGGTCGCACCCCAATCGCGTTCGGTGAGCTTGCCGCCGGCACTGCGAGCGATCCTGTTGAGCGGAGCGCCCGGCGGCGGAGGAGTTCGCTTGTGGTTCATCGATGCGTCGTACTTCACGCCAGTGTCGTATCCGTGCGACACCTTTCCGAATGACCCGATCCAGTAACCCTGATCTCGAAACGTCCTGAACAACGAAGGAACGCCGTGCAAGACTTTGCTGTCGCCGACTTTGACTCCGTTGCGCGACACGCCCGATTTCCACGGTGCGACGCCGGAAAGGAATGCTGTCCGGGAGGGCGAGCAAACCGGGCTAGCCGCGTATGCGTTATGAAACAGCACGCCCTCTTTCGCCAGCCGCTGCATGTTCGGAGCGACGACCTTGCCCGAGTAACGCGTAGGATCTTCCAACAACCAAGTGTTGAGATCGTCGACAATCAGCAGCAGCACGTTCATCGGCCTTGCTGGACGCGCTGCGTACACCGAGGTGGTCCCCAATGCGATAACTGTCGCAACTATCGAAGCGAGAAGGAGATGCTGGTTCATTGAGTACGTTCCTGATTCTGGTCGCTGTTTGCAACACCGGCAGGCCGCGTGTTGTTTCGAAGCTCGTTGTAGAAGTCTTCCATCCGCTTTTTCAGCCGCGCAACGATCTGGGGATGTCTGGCAGACAGATTGTCTTGTTCGCCGATATCGTCCTTCAGGTTGTAGAGCGTCTCGAGGTTGACCTTCTTCGGCTTCCTGTCGCTGGCGGGCTGTCGCTGTGATTTCTTGTTTTTCGGAGTCTTGACAGTCGCAATTCGGTACTTCCAGTCGCCGACACGGATTCCCTGAACACCTCGGCCTCGCAGGTAGAAGATGGCTTCGTGAGGTGACTTCACGTTCGGCTTTCCGGAGAGCAGCGGCCAGATGTCCTTTCCATCAATCCTGCGGTTGTGAGGGACGTCGCCTCCGGCGAGTTTGGTCAGCGTCGGCAGCAGGTCCATACCGGTGATGGCTGCGTCGGATTGTGTTCCCGCAGGAATCGTGCCCGGCCAGTGAGCCACGAACGGGACTCGGACACCGCCTTCGAGAGTCGAGCCTTTGCCGCCTTTCAACGGGCCGGCGCTGCCGCCTTTGCCGGTGTTGGGGCCGTTATCCGACGTAAAGATGACCAGCGTGTGTTTGTGGAGCCCGAGTTCTTTCAGAGTTCGCAGGATCTCGCCGGTACTCCAGTCGAGTTCCTGAATCGTGTCGCCGTAGATGCCTCGCTTGCTGCTGCCCACGAACTTCTCCGAAGCATGCAGCGGGATGTGTGGCATGTTGTGCGCCAGGTACACAAAAAACGGCTTCTCTTTGTTTTCGGTGATAAAGCGGATGGTCTCGCGCGTATAACGCTGGGTAAACTGCGTCTGGTCGGCAGGCACTTCGATGACGACGTTGTTGCGAAGCAGCGGACATGCCGCCGTATCTCTCTTCAGGATTCCGTCGCGGGTGTAGCCGTCACGAAACACACAATCGGGCGCATACTTTTTAATCGTCGGGTAATAGAACTGGCTGTTGGATGAGGGCGTGCCGTACCAGTAATCGAACCCGTGGTTCAGCGGCTGAAACATGTCGTCGTTGCCAAGATGCCACTTGCCAATGATGGCCGTCGCGTACCCCTGACCCTTCAGCAGTTCCGGCAGTGTGACTTCATCGGGGTTCAGGCCGTGGTTGTTCCGAGGAAACATGACACCGCCGATACCCACGCGAGCCGAGTGGCTTCCGGTCATCAGCGACGCGCGAGTTGGAGAGCAGACGGGCGAAACATAGAAGCTGCTGAACTTCGCTCCCTGAGTCGCCATGCTGTCAATGTTCGGCGTCGCGATGTCGTCGGCTCCGTAGCACGACAGATCGCCATAACCGAGATCGTCCGCCAGGATGACGATAACATTGGGTTTACGTTCCTCAGATTGCACGTACGAATCCGTAGCAATCAGGCTCAGAACAGCAATTGCCAAGAATATTCGACACATGAGTCTTGTGGTTCCAAAACGTCGGTGGTGGTGATTTGTCGGTGAACACGAAGTTGATCTTGTCTAAGATCGGCTTGGAAGAGTTACTGGTGGTTTTCGCGTTGCTTAGTATCTTGATCGCTTCATTCGCAACACGCCCAGCGAGCAGTTGATAACCCCAATCACCCAATCGGCCGATGATGTCATTGAATTCCTGGACGCCCAGATCCCCCTTGATCTCCTCGAGGATGCCGAGCACGATCGCAATTCCTGACTCTCAATAGCAATCTGAGCCTTGTTGGAAGGCACCCGCCAGGAAGCTGGACCCAAGGTCCTTGATTTTGCCGCGTCATTTCTTGGTCAACTCGGACAGCTTCTGCGCTTGAAAACAGAAATCCACACTATGATCCCTGACAGTTTTTCCATCGATCGAAGTATTACTAACCTTCGGAGAAGTTTCCGGCCCAGGGCGACCGTCTGCCCTTGGGGGCAGCCTGAGGCACCAACGGAAGCCCGGGTTTCCGAACGAAACGCCCCGCTTCGTCGAAGACTTTTCAGGGAATCAGTAAGGATCGGAACAATCCGACGCCCCAGGCCGGGAGCAAGGGAGAGCTTATTGTCGACACCGACTTTGTTTAGCTGATTGAGGTACGGTTTGATCAGCGCGGGATTGTCCTTCTGACCGTGGCCAAAGAACGTGGGCGGATCACTGGCATCGATCAGATTGGGATCCATGTCTGGAACGCCCATCAGACAAAGAACGGCAGCCACTTCGGCATTCGGGCCCAGAAGGTCAGCTTCCGCGTGTCCGACGTACGTGACATTTAGGGCGCCGGCGGAAACTCCACCGAGTCCAATGCCAGTGGTGTCAATCTTGAGGTCGTCTGCGTTTTCTTTGAGCCAGCGTACAGAGTTGGCTGTGTCCTGAATGGAGGCATTGACTACCCGAGTGGATCTGCTGAACTCGAGAGGGGCCGGGATCGAATTCTCCCGAGCAGAAAGGTTGTGTTTGAGAAGGCGGTAGCTGGTTGCCGCTGTTACGTAGCCTCTTTTTGCATAGTGCTCGCACAGATCACGTATGTATCCAACCTTTCGGGAACCTTTTTTGTAGCCAACGCCGAAGACAAAGACCATGGCGGGCAAGGTTTCAGGAAGTTCCTTCGAGGCTTTTGGGCGATAGAGATCCAGCATCAAGTCCATCGAGCCAGTTTTTTCCGGGTAGCCGACATCGCCTTAGGGCAAACACGATATCTTTTTGCACGGTGAATTCGAACATCGGATCGATCAAGGGGGTTTGCGTCTGAGCCGTCGCAGTTCTGGCAAGCGAAACCGCTAGGATCCAAACGCCACACGCCAAGAGGCTCCCGCGAATCGATTGACGGTGGAAAAATCTCTGGAATGACTTCGGCGTTGTGCGTCGACCTTCGATGGAGATGTTGGCATCAATTACTCCTGATTCTTCTGGTGCTGGGCTGTCGCTGACCTTCGGTCTGCACGCTGCTTCTCAAGCAATTCGGCAAGACGTTTCGCGATTTCGGGATGTTCGTCGATCAGGTTGTTTTTCTCGCCCGGATCTTCCTGAAGGTTGTACAGCTGCGCTTGAAGTTCGTCTGAGCGCGGAACACGTCTTAATGTCGAGCTCGGTTTTCCTTCGATGTATTTCCATGCGCCACGTCGGATTGCAAAGTTGCCGTTGGGGCTGTGAACAATCATCGACGGCCGAATCGGTTTCTCCTGTGGAATGCCAAGCATTGCCGGCAGCACATTGAAGCTGTCTTCAGCAACGTCTTGGTCGAGTGACGTGGGGTGATCGATCAACGTGGCAATCGTGGCGTAGATGTCGACGAGGTTGATGGTTTCAACGCAGACCGTCCCTGGCTGAACACGTCCGGGCCAGCGAACGAGGAACGGTACTCGAAAGCCACCTTCGTAGATGCTGTGCTTGCGTCCACGCCAGCGGCCGTTCGGGCGGAGCCCCGCTCGATACGCTTCCGCCTCAGGGCGTGTTCCCTCGGTCACCAGCACGCCGCCGTTGTCGCTGGTGAAGATGACAAGCGTCTCTTCGGTCGCCTTCATTCGATCGATGGTGTCCAGAATCCGACCGACTGACAGGTCCAGCTCGTGAATCCAGTCTCCGTAGAGGCCGGTCCCGCTGACTCCCTTTGACTTCTCTGAAGGAGTGAAGGGAAAATGGATCGCAACTGGTGCGAAGTACAAAAAGAAAGGCGTCTTAGCGTCCTGCCTTTCGAGCCAGCTGACGGCTTCGGTCGTCAGCTCATCCATCACGTTTTCATCGACGCGTTGGGGAGCATCGATCCCCATGTAGCCTCGACCGTATGGGGACTTTCCTGCCGGAATACTGCGGTCAGAACGCAAGCCGACGACTTGCCGATTGCGGACATAAACGCCCGACGCGTCTCCGTGATTCTGCGGCACGGCAAAGTGATAGTCGAATCCGATGTCCAGCGGCCCCGGTGTGAGCGGTTTGGTGAAGTCCGCCTTCTTTGTGCCGTACCCGAGGTGCCACTTCCCGATGGCTGCGGTGCGGTAACCCGTCGACTTCAGGAGCGAAGCGATGGTCGAGCGTGACGTGGCGATGTGCAGCGGGTCGGTCGTCTTCAGCACGCCGTGTTTTTGATTCGTCCGCCAGTCATAACGCCCAGTCAGCAATCCATAGCGAGTTGGAGAGCAGACCGAGGAGGGAGTATTTGCGTCGGTGAATCGCCGGCCCTGCTTGGCAAGTCGATCGATATTGGGCGTTCGAATGTGCGACTCATCCGCGCCATAACTGTTGAGGCTTCCGTAACCGAGGTCATCAGCAAGAATGATCACGATGTTGGGCCTGTCGGCCGCTAGCGCCATCTTTGTGACGATGATCAGCGAAACGCTCAGCACGGCTGACAAAATCCGAGCCAGAAGCTGTGACAATATCTCTTTCCGTTCAATCGTCATGGTGATCTGGCAATCTCCTCTTGAGCAGTGCGATAAAGCGTTGCGATCTCTTCTGCAGTAAGCGCTCGGTCGAACAACGCCAGCTCGTCGATCCGGCCGTCCCAAACTTGAGTCGCTCTGGCGTCGGTTCCGAACCAGACCGTCTCGGAGTCACTGGCTGCCACGGCTGCACACGGTGCGGACGCTACAAGCTTTCCGCCTTCGTAGAACTGCAGTTGTTTGCCATCAGCGGTCACCACGACGTGCCGCCACGTCTTCAGCGGCAGGACCGAGCCGCCTGCGATGGACGACACATCGCCATTTTTGCTCCTGATGGCCGCCTGCAGCATTCCGTTCTCAGCGAGAGACAAGCCAAAGTTACCACGCTCGCCATCCAAGCTCGTGGCAACGATAGCGCTTTGCGCGGGCGCTTCGAGATAGACAAATACGGTCAATGAGAATTGCCCTGTACTCAATGCCGGCGGCGAATCGACGCGTCCTCCTCGGCCGATGGAATCGGCCCCGACTCGCAGGGAACCACCGACGAACACACCGCGGGCGTGTGGCGGACGTCGTCCCTGGCCGGTTAAAACCACGCCGGAATATTGGGGCGGTTCAGAAACCAGCCCGCGGTCGCGAATTGGCATTCGGTAATGGGCCAGAGGCGACAACCGCTTGACCGCACGAGCATAGTTGAGCCTCGGTTCGTCGAAGTTGCGAATGAATCTGTCGGTCGCGATGGAGATGTCCACCGGCTCAGCCGCGCCGTCAGTGATCCGGACGGCCTGAGATGCCTGCAGATCAACGGACCTTGAGGCGTCACGTTGATTCGATGCCCCAGGATGGACTCGCACGAGCCCATCAAACACATGAACCTCGCTTACGCCGCCTTCCACATCGACGGAGAACTCGGTGCCGAAGTCGACGACTTCCGCTTCGGGAGTCTCCACCGTGAACCCGACCCCTTCGCGAGGCACCCTGGCCGACAGTCGCCCGCTATGCAACACCACACGTTTGTCGCTGACCGCGTCGAAGCGGGCCGGAGCCTCAACGTAAACCATGACCCCGCCGTCGAACTGCAAGTGCAATAGCCCTCGGTCCAGCCAATACTTGCCGGCTTGCAATTCTATGCCCTGATAAGGCTGGCCGTCGCACGACAGAGCGGCATCAACATCCGCGACCAGCGTTGCCACCGGTGCCTGCTCATCTTCGCTTGAATTTGGGAACCACAAGAATGCCGCGATGAACAAAGCCGCCGCAACCGCTCCCAGCAATGCAACAACTCGATATGTTTGAGTGGGTCGGTCGTTGGCTCTTGCTATTGGCTCGAAAACACGAGCATCAGTGGCCCTTGGATCTTTGTTGAGATTTGTTTTTTCAAACTCTGCCAATTCGGCCTCGGACAGCGCCGCCATGTCGCCCAAAGCCGAATCAATATTCATGTACTCGATAAAGTCACGGCGTAGGTCACAGTCCTCGCGCAGCGCCGCTTCGAATGGCTGAAGCTGCTCGGCGGAGATTATCCCAAGGGCATAATCCACGAACAGAGTACGCAGGTCAGTCGACTCGCTCATGCCAGCCCCTCCGCCTGAAGAGTGCGACGAGTACATTCCAGCAATCGCAGTCGCATACGATGCAACCACTGGTAGAAGGCCGCGACAGTCCGCCCACTCTGTTTCGCCACGTCCTGAATGCCCACATCGGGCGCGTATGCCGCCAGTATCACTGTCCGCTGCTGCTCGGGCAGCTTTTCAAGACAGCCTTCCAAGGCCTCCCGCTGCGCAGACAGTTGCTCTTCGTCCTGCCCGGATTCGTGAGCGATGGTGTGCAACACGTCATCGGCCAACACCAGCCGATCTCGCGCCTTGTCGCGCAGCCAAGCCAACGTCTCGTAATGTGCTACGCCAAAAGCCCACTTGCGAAAGTCGTTTGGCTGGTTCAACTCGCGGAACTTCTTCCAGAGCACCAACGAGACCCCCTGCATCACGTCCGCGGCATCGTGTCTCGTCGGCACCAACCGGCGCACGTAGGCGCGGATCGCCGGCTCGTTGGACGTGAACAGCGTGAGAAATTGCTCCTGGATTCGACAGTTTTCAGGGTCCATGTAAGCACACTCCGTTAGCCAAAGCAATTTTACGAGAAAACATCGAGAAACTCAGGGAGGCGGACTTCGACGCTCATCCGCAAGTGCAATTCAACGCTCCAATGGCAGAATTCGCTGACTTTGGCAGCACGTCAGATCAACTAATTGACCATTGGCCAAAAGCTAATCCTTGCTTCGCCCCTCAGGGAGTTCGAGGGTTGGCGCGACATCTTCTGGGAAACCATGCTGACGGCGTGGCGACGGCTGGACGACTACGATTAGGTTCGGCCTCTCGGGCCCTGGCTGCGGGGCATTGTTGCGCAGACTCGGTTGGCGCACCATCGCAAGGCAGAGCGTAGTTTCGCGGTTGGTGACGAGGGGACGTCTCTTCCTACTCCTCGATGGCTTGGCGAGCCGCAGAGAATGCCTCAGGTTCTTCCTGCGAAGGTTTGATGGCAATCGTCTCAGTTTCGTGGACGATCCGCAGGGTCTTCGAGTCCACATCCGCCGATATGTAAGCAGAATCTCTCCAAGAGCCGACCTTTTGTTGGAACAGTTGCTTGCCGGTGAACAAATCGAGCCCTCGATATTGAGTTCCTACCGGCAAGGTCCTCCTGACAGTGCCGGTGGAGTCCGTCTCGCGTCGATAGAGACTTTGAGAGAAGATCAGCAGAGGGAAGTCATCGGGCTGAGTGAGGTCATACCCTTGCCGGTCCTGCTGCGATGTCCAGAGGATTTCGCCGCTGCTGCGATCAATCGCGTACACGGTTCCATTGAACGTGCGCCGGTTGAGAACCCTGGACCCGTCCATATAGTTCTCTTTGGTCAGAGGAACTCCGGCGACGGCGATGAGGACCTCCGGGCGATCAATGAGAAACAAATCGCTTAATGCTGACTGCTCGGGCAGTTTGAGCCGCAGTGTCTCCTGACCAGATCTGATATCAAGCAAGCGGAAATCGCCCCGGGGATCAAGTAAGCCGATTTCGTCTTCTCGCACATCAATCTGTGTTTTGTCAGCCAGCTTGCATTCCCATTGTTTCCTCCCGGTAAATGGGTCAAGACTACGGAGGTACTCGGCATCTGCTTCGACCCGCCGATAAAGCAGCGCATCGTAACGAATGGCGATACGCCCACCCACTGGCATTTCACAACGCCCCACTACTCGGCCATCGGTTGGGTCGAGAATTAGGGTCTCGGCCTGCTCGCTTCGCACCAACAGGCGATGGGCATTGCCGCCGAGGTCCAAGCTCTCGGCAACGCCGGTGATGACCCAACGCTCTTGGCCAGTCAGTGGGTCAAGACAAAGAAGGCGATCCTGTTGTTGGAAGCAGACGTAACGTGGTGTCACGACCAGCCGATTCGCCAGGGTGGATACTGGCTCGCCACGCCAGTTTTCAATTTCCTTGGGCAATCGAGCCCGTTGGTCATTCGGGCTAAACGGGTTCGGTTTCCAAACGTCTTTGGACCAGAGCACACGGGGCTGCTCGGAGAGCCAGTCGATTGCGTGAACTCGATGGCCCAACCAAACAATGAGCAGATGGCCGCAAACTCCAGAACGACCAAAGTAGCCTGCGGAAAATTTGCGTTCCGGCCCAGTGGGCAACCGAATTTCGATTGGCTCCGGTGTTCCGGGGGGCTGAATCCACACTTTGGTGATATAGTAGTCGGCCCGAACCGAGACAGACGGGGTGTAGCGGTCGCAGGCGGATTGGAAGCGTAGCGGGTTCCCCATTGGCCTTTTGCCGTCTTTGCTCACCTTGACCCATAGACGGCTGTCGCACCAAGAAGACTTGTTGCCCCACCCCGCTGCCGGTTCAGAGGATTGGGCGGCGAGTGAGCCCAAAGCAATTTGGGGCTTGTTGATCTTCTTCAATAGTTCGTTGAGCACTTGAAGCGCGGCGTCGCGTTGCGCTTGGTTCCCATCGGCGAGGATACTATGCAGTTCTACCTCGGCCTCCAGGTATTGTCGTTGGTCGATGAGGGCTTGAGCGAACCGCAGCCGAAAGGGAACCGCCTGTCCAAAGGATTCATAGGATTTGAGCAGGCTGGGGTTCAGGACCTCCGCGTTCAGGTCGATCTTCTGGAGTTCCTGTTCAACAACCTGGTCATACTGCTGTCGAAGTTCTGTTACCGCTCTCGCATAAAGCTGTTGGAGCTCTGCCTGCCACCGGTTGAGGGAACGAACCTGGCGACTTGCTTCCAGAGGGATCAGTTCATCGCTTGGATTGGATGGAACCCGTACCAGAGCCAGCATCGCTTTAAAGGCCTCCGAGGTTTGTCCCGCTGCAAGTGCGTTGGTTGCGTAACTCTCCCAAACTGCGTGTCGGCCTTCATCACTTAGCGAGGGGAGGTGCTTCCGAGCCATCGCCGCATAGCTGGAAAAGTCATCGTTGAGCACTTGCACCACCGCGTTGGCCATCAACTGCTGTGAGGTCGGGTGCCCTTGTTGACTGCCTGCTTGGACCGTCTGGATGACCTCATCGAACTTTCCTGCCGCTGAGAGTGTTCCTCCCAAGAATGCTAATGCATCGAGATCATTTGGGTTCCGCTGGACCCGAAGACGAGCCGCATTCACGGCTGCCGTACTCGATGGTAAGACCACCAGTTGATCAGCCGTTTGCGAAACGATCTCACTTCCAGCGGCCACCAGCGTACCGACCGCTACCGAGCGAGGACCACGACTGCGAGCGGCGATTCGACCCCGCTTGAGGTCAATCGAAATCACCTCCGAGCTTGACAGCGGCAAGTGGTATCCGTCGGAGCCCAAGAGCCCACGACCGACAGGCAGTGCTCCTGCTGGCAGAGGGATTTTCGGCCAACTCGCTTCGCCAGTCTCGAGACGATAACCGGAGACGCTCCTGGGACCAACAACGAGCACAACTTGCGTGGTAGGATCAACCCCACCGACGTAGAGCGCCGAAGGGCACTGACGCGACCAGCGTCGTTTTCCGCTGGTCACGTCGCGACATGTGAGGGTCTCACTCCCACCTGGAGAGAACAGCGCGTATCCGTCCGCGATTTTTACCGAGGTGTCTTGCCAACCCTGGTCATCCATACGTATGGACTCCGCCGCTTGCACCACTTGCTCCGGCTTGACAAACCAACGCACTCGTTGCGTAGCTAGGTGAACGCCGACGAACTGATCCTTGGAAATGGCACCGACCAGAATGCCGTCGCCGAAGGAAGGGCCTGCCGCACGGCTATCGCTGAGCCTCTGCTTGGCCGCATTCTCAGCGAGCGTTTCGGGAAGGTCCAGGATGAGATTTCCCAGGTTCTCTCCTGTTTCCGGGGAAAGCGAACTGAGCGCAACTTGACTCCCTTGGCGGGAAAAGGCGTGGAGGACCCCGTCCAAAGGAAGCGGATGACCCAGCCAAGTCCCGTCTTGCGGCGGGGATCTTTCCCACAGGAGTTTTCCCGTCTTGAGGTCATAGGCAGAAAGCCGAGTGGGGGTTGCAATCAGGTCGTTGGCAAGGGTCAGCTGACCTTGCAGGGTGAGGACGATCCGAGGGCGGTCACTGGCAGGCTGCGATCGGTCTCCGAGGGCAAAGACTCGCACTCCATCGCTCGTTGGTTGACTTGCGGGGTCTCGCCAAACTCGTTGTCGAACGGACTCGTTGCAGAGGCCTTGTTCCCGCCTGTCAAGCTGGTCCCTTTTCTGCTCAACGAGATCTCTTAAGGCGGAATCGGGCGAAGACGCCCACAGGAGCAAACCGTTGGCAAGATTCCGTGCCTGAAGACCGAGGGCAGTACGCAGGACGGCCACCTGACTCGAGGGACCGTTCGCAGCCCCATCAAAGACGAGTGGCTCCAGCATGTTCAGCGAAGATGTGCCACTTGCTTGAAAAGCCTTACGGTTGTCTTCGATCGCCCGACGGAGGAACGGGGACTCCACCACCTGGAAGCTGACGGTAGGTTCCGTCCACGGGGTCTCCGCGTTGGTAACGACATTCCGCCGTGGTGCCTGGCTGGAGACGAGCCCCGCAACTGCCTGGCCTTTTGAGTCAACTTCGCCAAGGAAATTCGCCATCCAGACCAAAGGGTCGGTCTTCTTGAAGAATGGAACCTGCTGGCCGCCGAGGGTGATGGATTCGGTGGGCATCTTGGCGGCCAAGGCTCGAAGAACCGCCCGGGCTTGATTGACCCGTCCGGTCCGGCGGAGCGTATCGGCCAACTGCAAGGACAGTAAAGGCTCGAACTTGGTTGCCAAGGGACCGGCCTCCAAGACACGCGAAAGGTATTGGCTTGCCTTCCGGGGTTGGCTGAAATCGCGTGCACGAATGCCCAAACGGTAGGTGGCCTCGGCCCCGGCCGGCAGATGCAAGAACCGGCGGGAAAGCTCCCGGAGGGCGGAAAGGTCCTGACCGTTGGTCCCGCGTAACAACCATGCCTCGGCCGTAAGACCAAACCGTAGCTGATACGCGGCGCAGCCCCCGGGAGGCAAGTTCCCCAGAAGTCGCTCCGCTTCTATGTGTGCAAACCAGTATCCGGTGCGGCGAGAGTCGTCTGGCACGGGAAGATTGTTGTCCTCGGCGATGATCGAATCGAGAAGACCAACCGCGTCGTCGTAGTCACCTTCTTGAATGAGCGCACGAGCTTTGTCGACCTTGATCTTGATCTGGCGGCGATCCCCAACGAGGGTCTTGGCAGGCTCTTGGAGTTTTGGCGGTTCGGACTTGCCGCCGAATTCCAGGAATCGCTTGGCGCGAGCGATCTCCGGGCTCACAGGAAGCTTGGCAGCGGTCCCTTGACCGTTTTTCTTCATCCAGCGTTGCCATTTTGCGATCGCTGCGTTTCGAGAGGTGTCATCGGGGAAGGCGCAGCGATTGTAGTAGTATCCTAGTGTTCGCAGGGGCCTGTTGCGAATTCGTTCGACAATGGGCCCTGCCTTCTCCAAACCGTAGTCCTCATACTTCTGCCGGTGGATATAGATGAGCAAGGCCAACGCCACGTCACACACCCGAGTATTGTCTACGTAGACTGTGCGGTCATTGAGAAAGGGCAGCAGTCTTGCTGCATGAGATTTTCCTCCAACCCGCGCAATGACTTCCAGAGGAAACATTTTTTGGAAAGCTGACAGACCGTCCTGTTCAAGGAGTTTGCTTGCGAGATTCACGCCGCCCTCGGCGTTGAGACGAATAGACATGCGTAACTTGATATAAGCAAAATCAGGTGATGAATCCTGCGCGATCCAGCAATTCAAAATCCGCCTGATGGACTCCCCGTTCTTGTCTCGATTCACGCGACGCGCTGTGAAGGAAGATCCGGTCCACATGACCCTCCATTGATCCCGTTCTGCCACCTTGGCAGGGAGGGAGACGCTGGGATCGGTTAGCACAAACGTAATGGCCGCCAAGGTGGACATCTCAGGCAATCGTCCTGGTTGCCCATTCACGGTTTGCCGAGCCTGCTCCATCTGCAAGAACCGCTCGCGGAGAGCCCGGGCCGCCTCGTCGGGACCAATTTGAGCGGCAAACAGTAATCCAGCTTCGTCGCGCTGCAGGCGTGCGAAAAGCTCTCGGTCCTCCGGTCGTGTGCCGACGCTGCGGGCATACCACCCGCAGCCAGGTAAGCCGTGATCAGACTCGTGATCGCGAACAAACATCTCGATGCTCCGCTGATGTTCACGAATCAAAACTTTCCTCAGAGCCTGCCGGGCGCGGCGGACCTGTTCAGGATCCTTGGAGGATTGTAAGACGCCCCTCAACGGTTCCACCACCTCGTTCCCCCCCTTGGAAAGTTTATGCAAGGCCATTTCTCGATTGGCATACTCTGGGTCGCCAAGCAACGAGATCAGCCGCTTGATTTGCTTCTGAGAGTAGGTGGGACGTGCCGGAAGTTGTGGAATCTCGGTGGACATCGGCCCATCCGGGAAGTCCAAGGAGACCTCATCGGCAGGGGCGGGTATTGCGACTAGGAGGCTCGCCAGAACCCACCCCACGATCGGCAAGTTGATTTTTCCGCGGACGGATACGAACTTCATGGTGTCCTCAGTTTGTCCTGATTGTCCAAGGTTTGGCTCAGAGAATCACACGATGGGAGCTTTGTAGTGCCATGCTCCTTGGCGATCTCCGAAGCAACGCCTGGGCCGCTTTCCGCCTGGGGAAATATCCAGTGACCTGCAAATCCGTGTCGTACAGCTCGAATCTCACGGGCACTTTGAGCGAGAGTCAGAAAAGTCTTTGACCGCTGGGGGTTGCTGAAATGCCCCGTCTACTTTGGCCGTCGGCAGATGATCGCTCCAAGAACTTCTCTGACTGTTAGTAGCGAGAACAGCTTCGAGTCTAGCACCTGGTTGTGAATGGAAGTGACCGCCATTGACACTGATGCTGCCTCTTACGATGCCGACTTTGAACAGCAAACAATTGCTATGCGGGAGGCAGGTCAGTGTGGCCAAGGCGTCACCCAACATGTTGATAGTGTAAGAGACTGTCCCGCGGTAAAGCGGCACGGCCAATTTCAGTTCGGGTGATGAGAACGATTGAGGGCTTGGCTGGCAGCTGATTCATCACCCTGATCTTCCAGTTGTTGTAGAAAACCGTGGAGATCTGGGAACCCTTGAGCTTGAACTACATGATCGGGATAGTTTTATTGCGATATGCACCAAAAAACTCAGGCCAGTTCGCGACGCTCCTCCGCCGACTTTGGCGAACGGCGTCAACAAATGTCTCCTGATAGCAGTCGATGGTGTCTTAGGCGTTGCCCAGCGAGCGGTATGTCCTCTTCCAGACCAGCGGCCCATGGGCCTGAATGATCTTTCGCCAGTCGATTTCGCCCATGGACACCTGCTTTTCGATCCTCGTTCACAGGATATGTCGCCGGTGACCGCCATCAATTGCAGTCGCCTCCGATCAGTTGCCGCCACGGGCGACCGAGCAATCGTGTTGCCGATTCCCGCTGAGGACTGCATCACCTCATGCTCTCCAGGACACGCGAACTTTCTCGAAAAAGCTCCAGGTTCTTGGCTTGACCCCGGAATTCGTGCCAGCAACCACTCCGCTGGACGTGATCGCTGCGATGCTCACACGCAACGGTGGTGAGTCGGTACAGTCCGAAGATGGCAGGTTTTCACTGAGGAAGTTAGGTGGCCACTGCGGGAGTCAACAGCCGTCGTTTCGAGGCCCAACCAAGAAGCCTTCGCACCATATCCGTTCATTGGGAAAGGAGTGTGCTCCTGGCGATGGAAGCTAACGGTACATGCCCAGCCCCTAAGCTACGGTCGCTTGATATGACTTGTGGGATCGCTTCGCAAGGTACTGGCATGATGAAATTGATCGATGGAGAGACCGGCGACAAGAGAATCTCGATCGAATTGGCCGAATCAGGCAAATCGAAACAATGAAGACGAACCATACGTTCCACTCGAGCGGGCACGAACGCGAAGCTCGGGATCGACACCTGTTACGTCCTCCGCGTGAACGTTAACATCGGAGACCGCCCACATGAACATCGTAGACTTCGCGGTACGACCTTTGGTAGCGATTGTCGGGGGCCTCTACATCTTTGTCCCGCAGTGGTTCTGCAAGATATGGCCGCCGAACAACAAGCGAGGATGCGGAAGCCGCCGCGGTTTTGGTTTGGTCCGGCGCTTCTCGTGCTTGGGTTGGCGTGGTTAGGGCTTTAGTTCATGGGGTAGAGGGGGTCATGCCACTCAAACGCAAAACATCCTTGGGGGTCATTCAGGCGAGTTGCACAACGGGCTATTCCTGATTCCCTGAAGAGTCTTCGACGAAGCGGACACCTTTGGTCCGACAATCCGGACCTCCGGTCAGCCTTAGGCTGCCCCCTTGAGGTCATCACAAACAAGGGCAGACGGAAAGCCCTGGGTCGAAGACTTTCCGTGGGTCCGTCGTAACAGGTAATCCTATTCATACTTTTTCTTGAATCGCTCATATTGCTCGGTGGCCGAGAGGCGTTCGGTCCCCAATTCCATCTTAAGCTCAAACGGTACGGTGATAGATTTGGCTTTGTGCCAGTATTCAACCTCGAAGTGCCCCTCGGTCAGGAGCGTTTTGCTGTAGAGTTCCGTGTCAACTCTGTAGGGCGATGTCTTTTGGAAAGCGGTGCCTGCTCCGCTGGGGCCCTCTTCCAATTTTTGGAACAGCGAATTGTCCATCTTCGGTCTGTTGGCAATATAGTCAAACGCCGATGGTGTCTGGGGAACTCTTGACCTATAAGCCCCGCGCAAGTCACTTAAAGGCAAGTGTAACGCTGCGGTGAACGACGAAATCCTGGACCAAGTCAACTGTTCCAATTACTCAGCCGTTTCTGCGAGCAATCCGGCTTCCTGAAGCACAGTCTGAGCCTTGGTTCGGAAGACATCCGTTTTGCTAGAAAGCCATGGGTCCTCTGCCCAATCTTCCATCAGATCGGCCCATTCCTCCGGCGTTCGGCCGGGACAAAGGGCTTTCGCTTCTTTCAGCATGGAAGCGCAGTGCCTGGGGTCTCTCAGAAGCCTGGCGTATTCATCCTTGAGCGGCGCCCGGGTCCTTTTAACACGGTCGCGTCCCCACACGGGGAGCCATTCCTTCTCCCAACCCGCTAGATCAGCCACTCGGTCGGCGGCAAAGGTCATAATCAGAAAGCGCCGCAAGGTGTCCGCAGGCCGGGGGACGGCCCGTTTGCGTCTCCCAGCCAGCTTAAGGCCCCCATTAGGCCTTGGAAACGTTAACTTCTGCAGGGAGATCCATCTCATGATCGGCCAGGCGGCGTGCAGTTGCTCCGCGGACAGCTTGGCGGTTCGCCATTCCTCATAGGGCGCCGTCAGACCCCTGCCGAGTTCGTCGATCCGCAGGACATCGCCGCGATAGAAAGGGCAGCGAGGTTGCAGAACTTTCCAGGACTGCTGGTACTGCTCGAAGTTTCCCTCCAACGCCGCCTCCCGGATCGCTGCCCGAACAAGTCCGACTTCTCGATCCAAGCCGCGAATTGTTGAGAGGCTGCCGACTCCAGCGTTATAGTTCCTGTCGTTTCTTGCCTTCTTGAATACCGCCGGGATATCTAGCTGGGCGACCGTCTGATAGAGCAATTCCCGCAAAACTCTCCGCGATTCCGGGCGGCCCGCCAGCAGTGACATGGCTTGCTGGCCCGTTGACGAGGTGGGTGGTGCGTCGAACTCTCTGCAGAAATTCTCAGCGGCGGTAACCAGGCGTCGCTGGGTCTCGTCCTCGGTGCCGCCTGCGAGTCGCGCGAAGACTGCTTCGGCCAGGGCCCGTTCCGCAGGTGAATAGACGGACTGGAGGAAGAGAGGGGCCTGCTCGCGCAGAGCGTCGTCCCAAATCAGGCCCTTCGATGCGCTCCCCAACAGGTCGGCCGCATTCCGAAGTAGACGGGAAGCCACTTCATGCTGACCTGCCTTTACAAGGTTGAGGAATGGCTTCGTAGGTTCTAGATAGGCTTTAAAAAAAACGTAGGGTCTGAACTGATAGGTCAAGCCTGCATACCGAGCGATCAGTTCCTCCGCAAAATCGTAGTCTCCCCTACGCATGGCCCCCTCCAGTAACTCGTTCAAACCTTCTCGAGGAAATCCGTCGGAAGCGGATCGCCACGATGACGTGCGTGACATCGGATACTTTCGACGGAAGGAGCTTTCGAGGCGTTCACTGGTCTTGACCCACATGTCATCCATGGGTAGTTGGTTGAAAAGTTGTAGCTGCTTGCTGATTGAGATTTCTCCTCCGTCGTCCCAGACCTGAAAACTCAGGTTGAGCACCATGCATTGAAACTCCGTCGGCCATCCTTCAAAAGTGTCTGCCAGAAAACGTCCGATTTGCAGACGACTCTCAGTAGGGCGCTGTTCATCCTTCAGCAGCGCGACGAAGAAGACTCCTGCCTCTTTGGGCGCCGTCCCATCGGACCCAGAGAGTAGGGATAGCCCACGTAGCGTGTCGGCCAGCTGAGGGTTCTGGCCGGTCGCTTCGGCCGAGGCGACCCAGGCGGCCACCTCTTGTGGATCCGCCTGTTTCGTTTCTTTGGCCAGCCAGCAGAAGAGAAAGAAGTCATCCATGAGCCGCGGTTTGGACGAGCTCCGGCTACTCGGATCTTGAGCGATCCAGTCCCGATGTGCCATCCCCAGCAAAGGGGCCACGGAACCCGAGTCTCGACGACGCAGCTCGATGAGTGGATTGGACTTCCGGTCGGAGTCTGCCGCGATACTGGCGAGGTCGCCTGCAACGTCCGCTTTTTGCCACAGATCTTCACTCTGATCATAGAGACTCCAGTAGAGGCTCTTTGCTTCCGAGAGTTTCCCTTGCACGTAGAGCGTCGCTGCCAGTCTCACCCGCGGCTCATACTCCTCTGGAAAGTTCTTCACCGCCTGGCGAAGGACCAGCAACGAGTCGTCAAACCGTCCTGTATCTCTCGCCAAGGCCGCCTCAGCGAACCAAGGATTGAGGCTTGCGGGCGCTAGCTTTTTCCATTCCGTGATCCAGCCCAGCGCTTTGTCGCTCTGGTTTGTCCGTGCTAATAGCTCCAACAGAGCACGAATATGAGCGGGGCGTCGCTGTTCCGGGTTTGCCATCCACACCTCCTGTGCGGCCACTGCTTTCGACCATTCTTTCTTTTCGCGGTACACCCGAGCCTGTGGGCTAAATGCTTGCTCGACGTTCCATTCTCCCGTTAACGCAAGCGCTTTGTTGGACAGCGTTCGCCATCCCTTATCATCCCGAAGTTCCGCGAGAAGATTCCGCTCTTGGGGGGTAATCTCGTCGCCTAAAACTTCCAGCGTTTCAATGCCCTGCTTGGCGGTCTTGCCAGCCCGAGCAGCCGTCATTGCCAGGGTAATCGATGCCGCCAGATCGGCTGCATCGGTGGATAAATTCACCCGTGTGCGGGCCCACCCAAATGCCTGATCCGACTGCTTTGCCTGGATCGCAGCAAAGCAGAGCTTATCTAAAAACGTACGGTTTCTGCCAAAGTCATCCAGGCGGGACTCCAGCATTTCGTACGCTGCCTTGCCCTCTATCCGTTCCAATAGCACGTCAGCGATACGAAGAATCAGCTTTACATCTCCTTCCGCGATCAACTGCCCCCAAACCTCTCTGGCTTCGTCTTTCTCGCCAGCGTCGTACAAGAAGTCGGCCCATCGCTGTTCTAACGCTAAGCTCTCCGGCCACTTTTGTCGTCCTTCAGTGAAGATCTCACGACTACGATCTTTCCATTCGGAAGGTTCAAGAAGAGTGATGCTACGCAGGTACGAGCTTTCGCTGCGGTCTTCGTTCTCCCGGAACCGTCCTAAGGCTTCGAGGGCCTGTTCAGGTTGCTTGTTGCCTACATAGAATCCTGCCAGCGTGAATTCCAATTCCGCCTTCGAGCCTTGATCGGCTGCAAGCAGAACCTTGATCTGCTGGATGGCCTCCGGATACTTCTGCATTGATGCGAGTGCTTTGACATAGGCATTTCGTACCTCAAAGTCGCCAGGAGTCCGCTTCAGGATCTCTTTCCAGGCTGCAATGGCTTTTGCCTGGTTACCCAGCTCTCCGAGTAGTTCCGCCTCTTTGATCCGCAGGGCGAGTCGGTTAGGTTCCGCTTTTCGCCAAGATTCGATTCGCTTCAGCCAACCGGGTATGTCTTTATCCTGCCGATAGATCTGCTCGGTGCGGGCGATCGCTTCTCGTTCGAGATACGAGCCACTGCCTGATTTCTGCAAGATGGCCGCGTACTCGTCGATTGCGCCAATCTTGTTTTTGTCATTTTTCTTGCCTCTGTTCCTCTTCGTGTTCTTGTCTACGTTACTCTCTAGCAACTCCGCCAAGCGGAGGCGTCTTGTCAGTTGCTCATAAGGATCTTTGGTCTTTTTCACCAGCGAACGAGCCACCTTGATCGCTTCAGCCAGTTGCTTCTCGCTCTCCAGCAGATCAATCAGATCTTCCTGTAATTCCTCATCCTGGGGTGATTGCAAGAGCAGAGACTTCCAAGCTGTCAAGGCTTCTTCGGTTTTGCCGAGGCGAAGCAAGTAGCGCCCTCTTAGTTGACGTACTTTCAGGGTCGTCTCTTCGTCAGAGTCTTGTTCGGCGGCTTGCTCTAGATCCGATAGCGCTTTCGAGAAATCCAAGAGCCGTGCGCGGAGCTTAGCCCTTTGTACCCAAGCTTTGGCTGGACCTTCACCTTTGCGTAGCTCACGCTCGAGGATCTTCAAAGCTTCCGCGTCTCTTCCTTGCTGACTGAGAAAGCTCGCTAGCAGCCGATGATCCGCCAGCTTCGCGTCTTCGGCCTTCGATTGTCTGGAAAGGAACTCTTCTAGCGAGGCGATAGCAGCTTCCTCGAGCCAGGCCTCTTGAAAACGATCGTACAGAGTGTTGGAGTCAGGACGGCCGCGCAGCAAGGCATGGTACTTTAACGCCTGCTGCGGAACTTGCTGGCTCTCTTGTGCATGGACCTGGAGCGTTAAATCCAGAGCACATAACCACACCACAAGAGTGATTGAGGTTTTCAAGATAGACGAGCGGTTATTCATAATAAGCTTATTCATAGTTCTACTCATAGTGGACTCACTCATAATTCGAGACCCAAGGGCGATTGGATGCAGTCGCTTGGCTGGAGAATGCCATCATACCCTCCGTAAAACCATTCCTCCGAGAACGCAGCCCATCGCTGCGAAAACGAACCAGTGGGCAACGGGCTGAGGTTGATCGTTAGGAATTATGTCAGTCCTGATGCTACTTGCGTCGAAGTCATCAAGTTGAGCGAGAGCTTTGGGGACTTGGTTAGAGAGGCGGTATTCCTCAGGGTATCCTGCCATATATTGAAGGATCTTGGTTTTGTCAGAGTCGAGGTCGCGGATCCGAATAGTAAGCTCTTTCGCGCCTGTGATTGGAATACTGGCCCGGTACTTTCCTAATCCAACCGGTTCCACTTCGAACGAGGTCAAATTGCCTCGGTCATCCAGGGCTGTTGCGTCCCAGGAAATGCCATTCACTGGCATCTGATTAGGGTCGGTGCGGTCAATTTCGAGTTCTAATAAATCATCTGAAGTTTGTTCGATTCTGGCGATCAATCCCTCGGTATCGGATTGGTTTATCAGTCCGCGAATCGCTTGCGACCAGAAGGGGCCGCATTCGTTCCAAGCCAGCCACTCGCCGCCCCATTTCTCTGTGAGGTCGGAGGTCCAGCATAGTCCTACTCCCAGACCGAAGCGTGTTATCGCCATGAGTGGATCACCTGTTTCGGTGGCGAGCAAGACTTGCGATGTGGGCTTCGGCTGCGTCATCACGTAGCCTAGGGAGAATGGCAAATCGGACTGCTGATAGCCAGACAATATTGGATGATCGCCAACTTGCACGCTGCCATACAGGTCCTCCTTAATGGCAGCCTTCGAAGCCTGCATGGTTTCTTTAGTAAAGATTTGCGGAACCGTTTTGGGGTCGACCGTTTCGTAATAACGGCCATTGCCGATTGCGGCAATTTTGGCCATGAAATTCTTAGACGCGCCTTGCCCGAGCGCGACCGTTGAGACTGTCATCCTGCTCTCACCCATCTCTTGAGCTAGCCGGAGTGCTTCTCCCCCCGGTGTCTTACCGTCACTAAGAATGATCATGTGTTGAATCTTCGATCCAGAGGCCTCGAGCATGTCTCTGCCAACCCGCATGGCGGGAAACACATTTGTACCTCCCCCTGGTGCGAGCGAATCGATTGCTGCCTTGATAGAATTGCGCTCTATGGCGTAACGCATTTCGCTAACGACTTGAGCATCGCTGTCGAACCCGATCACCGCAATCTGGTCCTGATCTCCGAGAAGTTCGACTGCAGACTTGGCCGCCTGACGAGCCAATTGGATAGGCTGGCCAACCATAGAACCCGATTGGTCGATCACGAGAACCATGGCGAGCGCAGGCTTTTCTTTCTCTTGTTCGAATCGCGAAACGAGCGGCAGCACTTCCTCCACCGGCGTCTTGTAGTAGCCTCCGAGCCCGAATGAATTCTCCGAGCCGAACATGGCAAGGCCTCCTCCGAAATCGGCGACATAGTTGCGGAGAAGTTCCATCTGTCTAGTCGATAGGGACGTGGCGGGTATGTCGGCAAGCACAACGGCATTAAAGGCGAGAATCTCTGCCATGGATTCTGGCAAACCTCGCTCGCCTCTGACATCGACCTCGAAGTCCTGTTTCTCAAGGGCGCGGGAAAACGGCCGCATGTCGGTTGGCTCGCGATGGAGGACAAGAACCCGTGGCTTGCCTTTGACGTTGATGTTCGTCGTCAACTGATTGTTGATCGGGAAGAAATCTTCATCGGGAATGAGTTCTGCGGTCCACACACTGGGGCCCGGCGTGGTCATTTCTACGTCCACTTCAAATTGATTGTGAGGTCTCGCTTCCAAGCTGACTCTCTGGTCGCTCAGGGCGACTCCCTTGTTGAGGATACGGAGCCTGGCACCAATCGCTTGATTGGAAGCTATCACAGTGTTCAGTCGGATCGTTTCTCCTTGGTAGGCGAAGGGACTGGAAGCATCGAAGGACACAATGGAAGCCTCTGTTTTCCGGATGCCTTCAACTTGTTGAAACTGAACGTCCACCTCTTCAGCAGACAGAGTAGCGAGAGCGTCTGTCAACTCTTTGTTGGTTTCTTGTCCGTCGGAGAAGAGCACGATTCGTCGGGATTTTCCGAAAGGAAATGCAAGCCTGGTGTTCAGCAGAGCGTCGGCAATGCGCGATTCGCCGCGGAAAGCGTCGTCGGCGATGCCTGACTGCCATTGGTCCAGTACCGTGCGGAGATCCTTGGTGCTTTTAAAGGGACGAACCCCTGCAGCTACCGCAAACAGTGACCACGAGTCATTGGGCTGGAGTTGGCTAATGGATAATTCGATTTTTTCGATTTGGGTGTCCGCAGCCTTCAGCGCGATCGATTCGGATACATCTACAAGGAAGATCACATGTAGATCGCTGTTGCTAGTACTTGCAAACGGCTGGCACAGAGCCAAAATCAATAGAACGATGCCAAGCGCCCGTAAGGCGAAAGATCCCCACTTCAGAGATTTTGGGCGGTCGACCAGTGAAAAGGTCATCCCAAACATGAGACCGGTCAAAAGCAGAAGCCACACCAGCGGCTGAAATGTGGTGAAGTCCATCATCCGACCTTTCTTCTATGGTACAGAATGGATTCTGCAACGAGCAGCATCAGAGCCAGAACGAGTAGCCAATAGGAAGGCGCGTTACCGCGGGATAACGGGAGGACTGTCTCCTCGACAAGTTCGTTATCGAGCAGGGATTCAGATTGGGTAAGCAAGGAGCTTGCCACGGGCCAGTTGCCCGAGGGGTTATCGAATTCAAAGAATCCGCGCCGCGGAAGTGGACCGAAATTGGCCGACTTAACAGAAACAGGCATTTCTGATTCCGGGGCAAGAAGAGTGGTTTCGGTGTCCTCGCGAAATCCAGGGACAGAGACCACATCGCCAGGACGGTAGACTGGTGCCAGAGAGTCAGTCCTTCCGGCGAGGTGTCTAGCTGCACTTTGCACTATCACAGGGAACCAAGCAGAGAAATACAATTCCGAGGCCAGCGGGTCGAGATTGACGATGAGTGCGGTCTGGCCATCTCGAGTCGATTGAAAGACAAGCGGGTTTCCGTCCTCAGATTTTACCAGCACTAGCGAACCTTGCGCTGGGGTGATCTCCCTAGCCCCCAGGAACGCGATTCCAGAAAGGTCGACTAGTCGCAAAACAGGATGATCTTGGATCAATTCTCGCGGGGCGACGTAGTCACGTTGCTCTCCTACCGAAGTCCACCAAGGGGAAGCGCCCTCAGGAGCAAATATGATGGTCAGATCGTTTGTTGCACTTGGTTGACCCTGTTCGACAACAATCTCTGGACTTTCATCGACCAACTGCAAAAGCCCTCCTCCAAGCTCAAAAGCAACGATTGCCTGTTCGAAAAAGAAACGATTTTCTGCTTTCACGGCCACTTTCACGGGTCTTTTCGGAGGCACCGCCAGCCATGCCTTGTTGTCAGTGTCGAAAGCGTCATCTAAATCGATCTCAGCAATCCATTTGCCGGGAAGGGCTTCATCGAGGAAAAACACCTCCGGTTCATTAACACCGGGCTGCACTTCGAGCGGGATCAATTTCTTGATCTCTCCAGTGTCAGCCAGTTTAAGCAGAAGATCCGCCTTTGTGTTCTCCTTGAATGTCGATGCAAGTTGGTAATAGAACCCCATGCGGCCATCGGGAAGTTGCTGCAGATCCGCTCCGACGATTCCTAGATTTTCAGTGGGCTTCCCAATCTTGACGAGTTCAATCTTTTCTGGCAGGTCGGCAACCCCTGTGAAACTTCCGTCGCTGATCAAGATGATCCGATAGTTCTCGAACAACTGAGCGTCCCTGTTGATCGCAGTTAACGGAGCATTTGAGAAAGGAAAATCACTTTGCTCGATTCCGTCGATGGCCTTCAGTAGCTGATTTGGGCTTGCGGAAAGGTTCGAACGGTATGCCAATTCTCGCCCAATCGTGGCGACCGCAGCCCTTTGTTTTCCGTTCAGTGCAATGGCAATGTCACGGGCAGATTGCCGCGCTGCGTCCAGCCTCGACCCCAACCAGCTTTGGGCTCCCATCGAAGCAGAGTGATCGACCAAAATAAGAAGATCCTTCCGGTCGTCTTCCTTGAGTTCAGGCCGACACAATGCCAGTACCATGGCAGAGAATGCCAAGGCCATGAGCATCAACGACAGGAGGTCGCGTAGCCTGCTAAAGAGCGAAGTGGCGCGATTCGACGAGAAGACTTTTTCCCACAGGAAATACGCCGGAGTCGTCCTCGTCCGCGGACGCACCTTCAGCAAATAGACCGCCACCAGAGGAATCAGTGCCAATAAAGACCAGAGAAATAAAGGTAAAAGAAGCGTCATGTCAGGAAACCAAGCCTCCCCTCCGCAAAATCTCTTGGATCACCGTGTCAAAGGGAACTTCGGGTGTCGTGGAAGCGAGTCCGATATTGCGTCGGGCACAACAATTCCGCAGGTCATCGTTCCATTGCGCAACTGCAGCTTCGTAAGCTCTGGCCTCCTTCCACGAAATGGTTACCTGGTGGGTTTGTTGCGATTCAACGCACTGTAGACTGATGTCCCCTTTCCAATCGCACTTCAAATCGTTGTCGTCCTGGACCTGAATGCAAAACAGATCATGGCGATGATACTGAAGCAGTTTCAATCCAGTCTCGAATCCGCCAGGAAACAGGAAGTCGGAAATCACGATGACAACCCCTTTACGTTTGCGGCGAGCTTGGAATTCACGGCAACAAATCGAGAAATCGGTATCAAATCCGAACGATTCCACTTCTTGCAGGGAGCGTAGAAAGGGGAGTACTTTGCTACGTCCACGGCTTGGATCAAGTAGTGGTTTAAGGCAGTCAGCGAGACCGTACACACAAAGACGATCGAGGGAATTCAGAGCGATGTATCCCAGAGCGGCGGCAAGCTGTCTTGCATAGAGGTACTTTGACGACATCGATGGAGAACAATCCAAGAGAATATATATTGTGGCGTCTTCCTCTAATTCGAAAAGCTTGATGATCAGCGTCTCGAACTTGGCGTATATTCTCCAGTCGATGCTGCGATAGTCGTCTCCAGGATTGTATTCCGCGTAGTCCGCGAAGGTGATTCCAGAGCCTTTCTTCATGGTTCTCCGGTCAGCTTGAAGTGAACCACCCAACACCTTTCTGGCCAAGAGGTACAACGACTCCAAGCGGCTGATGAAGAGCGGGTCGGTCAGAATGCTGTCACTCACTGTAGGAAATCCAGTCAATTTGTATTTCGTCAGCACCACATCAGGAAATCTTGCGTACCAAGTCTCTTAGGATCTCGTCGGATTCGATGCCTTCCGCTTCGCCTTCAAAGGAAAGAAGCATGCGGTGCCTGAGTGCTGGAACTGCCATTCGATCGATGTCTTCACGTGCCACGTGATAGCGACCGTCGAGCAGGGCACAGACTCGGGCAGCAGCCAAGATGGACTGTGCTCCTCGTGGCGAACTGCCGTTTCGTACGTACTTCTTCACTTGTTCGCTGGCATTGGGATCTTCGGGATGGGTCGCTAAAACGATCCTCACTAGGTACTCCTGTACTTTGGGATCAATTGGCACCTCTTTCCTCACTTCGCCCATCCTGAGAATCTCGTCGCCGGATGCTACTGCAGAGACTTCAGGCACTTTCGCACCTCCGGTACGGTCGAGAATCTTGGAAAAATCATCGTGACTAGGCACCTTCACGGACAGTTTGAAAAAGAAACGATCGAGTTGCGCCTCAGGTAGTGGGTAAGTACCATCCTGTTCAATTGGATTTTGAGTGGCGAGAACAAAAAACGGAAGCTGCAGTTGATGGGTCTTGCCTGCAATGGTGACTGATTTCTCCTGCATGGTTTCAAGCAGTGCCGATTGTGTCTTGGGAGTCGCCCGGTTGATTTCGTCCGCAAGAAGAATATTCGAAAAGATTGGCCCCTTTTCAAATTCAAATACCTTATGTCCTTCACGTTCCACCAAAATCTGTGTGCCGGTGATATCAGCGGGAAGGAGATCAGGGGTGAACTGGATCCTGCGGAAGTTCAGGTGCACGGCTTGAGCGATCGTGTTCACTAGGGCAGTCTTCCCCAGTCCAGGAACACCTTCAAGCAATACGTGGCCGCCGCAAACGATTGCGATCAGGACATCTTCGATGATTTCTTGTTGGCCTACGATGAACTTTTGAATTTCGGACCTTAATTTGGAGAAGGTCTCGCGGAATTCTTCAACGGCTTGTTCAGTATCCAGAGACATTGGATGATCCTAGTTTGTTCTATCAACATATTGGTTTGTTATAAATTTCTCTAGTTGTGTTGATGGATGTTTTCAAAGTACTCTTTCACCCCACGTTTGACGTTCTCCGGAATATCTTCCCGTTGCACAAAAGACTCTACCTGTTCAGAGAACTCACGGGTCCGTCGCTCACTGCGACGGGTGGAAACTCCACTTCCCTCGCTTGCTTCTTCGGTAGTCGTCTGGCTTGGTCCGGCCCCTATGGTCCCTCTTAGTTGAGTGATGTTGCCATTGTCAATCAAAGCATCTCTCTGATTTCGGCGGCTTTGAACTGCACCCTCACCTATCCCTTGGCCTTCGCCTTTTCCATTACCTTGAACTAACCCATTCCCCTGTCCTTCCCCCCGGCCATTACCTTGCCCTTGGCCTTCCCCCTTGCCTTGTCCTTTTCCTCCCTTGCCCATGGCCTGACGAATGTTTGACGCCGCAGATTGGCCAGGAGTTGGTTTCTGCCCAAGAAACTGCTGCATCCTCCCCGCCTTGTCACTTAACTCCTGCAGTTTCATCCGACTCTCCCTTTTTGATGCCGTTTGCCTGAGAGATTGTGCCAGTTCGTCAATCGCCGATTGCACGTCATTGCGATTGTTTTCAAGATTGGGCATTGCTTCTGGCGAATTCTCGCCTGGCTTCCCCGACTGCTCACTGCTTGGCTCCTCCTGCGTCAATTTGTCTAGTTCGTTTGGTGCCATTTTGAGATTGGCAAGCGAGGTCTCAAATTTCTGTACAGATGTTTCGAGCGCCAGAATCTTGTCGCTTAGGCTACTGCTTTCGGGATTCGAATCTTGCTTTTTTATCTGCGGGTTTTCCTTGCCTGGGTTTCTCTCTCCCCGGTGTGTCTTCTCCAGGGTACTCTTCTCTGGATTATCAACCTCTGAATTATCCGGCCTTCCCTTTGCTTGCGGGGGGGACTCAAACTCAGGTTTCGTCTTTCGCCCATTCCGGGTGATAGGACTGGACTGGCGATTCTTCGCTTTCACAGCGGCGGCCATGCGTTGGGCAGCGGACTTCAGTCTGGCAAGTTCCTTTTCCTGCTCACTCAACGTCGATGAAGCTGGATTCGAAAGCTTCATCGCTTCCAATTCATCCGCTGCGTCACGGTATTTTTTTTCTTCGAGTGACTGACCAAGCTGACGATTCTCTGTGTTGCGATTGAGTTCTTCGCCTGCTTTGCTGAGCAACTCTTCATTCTTGCGTTGATCAAGCCTGTTCGCGGCAGCATTCAGTTTGCGTTCGAGTTGCGCATATTGCCTCATGGCCGCCTTCTGATCGCTTGTGCCTTTTAGTTCTTTGACCCATTCACGCAGTTCTTCGGTATCGATCGAGTCGTTTTCCTCTAATTCCGCTTCCTGTTCGAGATCATCCACTAGTTCTTTAAGGATCTCGTTGATCTGCTCGGTCGTGGCTGTCGTCTCGGTTTCTATTAGCTGTCGCTCAATCACGGCGGGGGATGCATCCACAAACGCTATAGAAACGCTCACAAACGCTAGCGATAGCGCTAGCGCGATGATTCGCTTGGGCCAACGGTACTGAATCGAGCTGGGATCCAGCTGTTCAATCTGTTGCGCTGTTGCCTTCTCTTGGAGCTGAAGAAAGTCCCCAGCCCATTTCCACTCTGCGGATCGAAAATACAGGAACGAACCGAGAGAGTCTTTCAATTGAAAGAATTCATCGGCATAGTTGGCAGCATTGCGTTTTGTCCAGAGCCGCATAATCCAAACGAACAAGGTTGCAAGCAATACGCCACCGGCCGACAGCCCGTACCAGAATCGCGGTACAGCGTGACCCCTACAAACATAAACGAGGCTGACAATAGTCAAGAGCGCGGCAATGGTAGCTAGAGACCAGGCAAAGCAGTCCAGTAACAGAAACCGATTCAGCCGATTGCGAACTAGGAACAGAAAGCTATCAATCGTATTCTGCTGAGCCATCGTTGTTAGATCAGGTCCACGTGAATTGACGCTCGTCCGATCAGCATTGCTAATGGCCCTGTCAGAATCACTTATTGTTGCTGTCATACTCATGTTGTTGTGCCTCTACCAACCAGTGCGACAACTAGTCGTAATTTCCCTAATGGATAACGAGGGATTAATACGCTTTGCAGTCGGGTTGATCTTTTATGCTTCTCTATTCTTGCCGCGCTTTCTGACTCTGCAGCATTAACCAGGACCAAAACTTCGCTTCGTCTGTTGTAAAGTAGTCTGTTTCCGAGCCCCTCACATCTTTCGCCATCGTCGATGACCTGCGGAGACGATCGGGATCCAACGAACGAATCTGTCATTCACGTCTCAAGAAAACATTTCCTAATTCTTTGACACTGCCTTCTCCCAAGAGTGCGGCTCGGAGCAGATCCAGACCGAAACCTACCCCCGTTTGATCGCGAACCCAAGTCACATAAGCGCTCCTATGTTTTCCCGGGTTAGTGCGCAGCTTCGTGACTAGGTGCCCTTCCAGCGTGTCCTGTTCGAGCTTGGTGAAAACTTGAATTTCTCGATTGGCGTAGGCCGAAAACCGGTCAACTCTTCGGAATCACGGGCGAAGGATTTCAGAGTCTCAATAACTCGATCCTGTTTATTTTAAATGACATCCTGATTAACTGCCCAGAAGTCGAAGATAATGCCGGTGGTTAGCTCTCGGTTCAGCCCTGATTGCAGCGCTAATTTCGTGGTGATAAACCCAACCTCGTTGGGGAATGCACGTCGAACATCATAAAACATCCAGTTGAAGAGAATAATCCGGTGGGCGGGCGTTCCTCGGTTTCTGTAGCCCCAAGCGTCGCTCACCCTGAATTCAATGTTCGGGCTGTCGAATACAGTACCCAGTTGGAGTTGACCAACTTCGGTTCGTGAGACTGTCTTTGTTGTCATCATGTTCAGCACGGGCTAGCCCTTGGCGACGACGTACTTTGCGTCACCGCCCAACGGCCACATGGCGACAATGACTTGAATTTGAACTTGTGCGTGCTTTCGCAATCTCGGACGAATCGGATGCAAGATCTTGGCAATTACCGTCTATCCTTCAATCTAGTCCGAGAACAAGCTCTGATTCGCTGTAGGGCCGAGCCGATACTCTTGTGCCAAGGAGTAGTGCGTGAATCAACTGCATTGCAATCCGACTGGTAGGTACGCGCTCTATATATGTTCCGCCCATTTGGCTCTTCAGAGTTGTTTTCACCTTCCATGTAAGTTAGGGGTCATTCGGGTTGGCCGTTGGCCTTCTTATTCTGAGCGTAAAGCTGTCTTGCCCCTTGAGGAAATCCGACAGAGGGCCGCCGCCAGATAGATAAGACTCTCCATCAAACTCAGCCGTAACCCATTCGATGTGCTCCGCCGAAAAAGTACACCAGTAGGCTACCCTGCCTCCGGTTAATTGCTGTTTTACATCCGCCCACGAATTATCAGCATTGGGCCAAAACTGAATCTCCTTGAACCAATCCCTCTTATCTGGATCAACCTTGATTCTCATTCTCGACTCAACAAGCTGGTCTCGTGCGAAAAACCAAGGCGAAATAAGAGGTGTTTCATTAGTTCGGCCCCCGCAACTTACCTGTAGTTGAACTGGCCGTGGAGTGAAAAAACTCATCCGGCCAACAATTGCTGAGGGGGTCGCTACCAGGGCGTCGGCGGGGTTCCGTCTTCGTCGAGTTCGATATCGAGAATCTGTTCGAGCTGAGCTGGGGTCACGCGCTGTTGAGCTGAGAAGAAGGGCCCCTCGTATTCGGGATCTTTGGCCCCAAGCAAATCGATTGAGTAGTATTCACCGTTCTCGAAGACCCGCAAACGGCAATGGGCTTTCCCAGTGGCTTCGTTGCGAACCAGCAAGACATGCACTGTGCGCTCCTTGCCGTCGAACTCCACCTGCTCGGTGCCTTGCTGCTCCACGACATGGTGCTTAATGCTGAAGCGAAGGTGCCCTTGGCGTAAGTGGTAGGCAAGGATAAGTGGCATCAAAAATCGGTCTCCCGTGATCTCGGAGGGGCGATATCTGCGGGTATAGTACTGCGTCTTGATCTTTCCAGTCTTTCTACCAGCAATACTGCGGTCCACCTGTTTCACTTCGGCATAGATATGCTCGAAATAAGGTTTGCCGCGAATTTCAGTGATATTATCTCCGCCGAAGGGGGCGTCCTTATCGATTGACTGGACCTGGTACAGCTCGAGTTCGCCTCTTTCGTTATAGGACCAGCGTGTGGTGCACTGAACGTCGCCCTGATTATCAAAGAGCTCCGACACAACGAACAGGCCATCGACCTTTTGGCCAGTATACCGGGTGCAGTGGTCCCACTCGGCTTCTGCCGCGTTGCCAGGGCGACCAACCATATAGAAGTCGTATTCCATTTCGCCCGCCCGGCCCTTGGGCAGCAACCCCGCCATCGATTTCGGCGTCGGAGCGACTTCGGCAGCGGCTTCAGTTGCCTCGCTTTGCGCGAGAACCAGGTTGGGTGACAATAGAGTGATCAATGCGAGTAGCAGTTGAATATAGCGGATCATCGGAGTTCTCCTCGATGGATGGATAGGTTTGTTTGTTACGCGGTACGGTCAGTTCGTGGTCACCGAAGGCAAAGAAGCCGGCTTCACTTTGCCTTGGGCAGAATGAACTTGCGTTTTGCCGGATCAAAAACGAGCTTATCCTTGTTGGCGTTGTACCAGGCGATCATCTCTTTGTTCGAACCGCGGACAGCGACAACTCGCAGGACCGCATTGCGATGTTCATTGGTGTAGAGGGTGTAAACATTGCCTTCTTCGTTGACTCCCATCCACCGTACGACCGAAACTTCGAGCTTCCTCATCAGATACTCCAGTGCGGCGGTGTCGCCATATTCGGCGGCGGCGATGGCTGCGTTTCGTGCGTCCCTGCCCAAAGCCTCTTCGCCCTCTGCCCAACGCTGCAGAGCACGCTTGCGTCGTTTGTCGTCCACATCGTCCAGGTCGGAGGCCAGCGGCTTATTGCCAGGAAGAAAGAATTTGCCGGTCGAACTGTCGAACACAAGCTTATCGTAATTCGCTTTGTGCCAGTCGATGATCTCTTGGTCGGAACCGCGGAAGGCAACGACCTGCAAGACGTGGTCACGAAACGGATCGCCTGCCACTTTGAGCATCCCGTGATCTCCTGCCACATTGAGCATCCCGATCAGGTACGTCAGAGCGGAGGGTTCGCCTGCCTGGGCCGCGGCGATCGCCATCTCGTCTGTGTTGAATACTGTGTTTCCCTGCTGCCAGGCCTGGTAGACCGTTTTGTTCAGGTCATAGTTGGGCAAGCGGCGGAGCATCTCGACCTGCCTCATCGGCCAGGGGGATTTCAATACCGTCTCATGGAGGAACGGATAGAGCTCCGGCTCGGCAAGGTCGACTGCAAGTTGGAAATAGTGCTGGTCGACCATAGGCGCATCTTCTTTCACTTTCTCGATAATGTGGTCACGGATGTCCTCCGACCAGCCAAACGCGACGATCCACTCGATCATGTCTGGGTCGTCCTCAAATGCCTTAGCGACCGCCTTACGTGCTGACTCGATCTCAGCGAGCGGGATCTGCGGTACCCAATTCTTGTCTCTGGAGTTTGGCGGCGCCTTGTACAGTTTCCCAGCGGCCGCTATCGCACGAAGCTGCTTGAGGACTGAGATGCTGGCCGCCTCGGCTTCCCGGCGGGCGAGTTCAGCCTCTTGGCGGGCTGACTCCGCTTCTTTCCGAGCAGCTTCGGCTTTCTCCTGTGCGGCCACCGCTGCCTCGCGATCTTTCTCGGATTGCGCCCGAGCATTCTCGGAATCTTCCAGTCGTGCCTGGGCAAGGGCTTCCGCATTCATGGCTCTTATCGCTTGCCATGTGGTTACCGCGATTCCGGCGACCAGCAGCAACAGCATGGCCGCAACCACACCAACGGCGGCTCGATGGCGATGTACAAACTTGCTTACCCGGTAAGAAGTCGTCGGGGGACATGCGTGGACAGCATCGCCATTGAGGTGACGCTTGACATCATCCGCGAGGCTGGCCGCCGTCTCGTAGCGACGAGTGCGGTCTTTATCGAGCGACTTCATGACGATCCAATCCAGTTCGCCTTGCAGCGAAGGGCTGAGGCGGCCCACGTCGATCTGCCGTCGGTCGCAAACCGTGGAGAGTTGTTCTGCTCGCAGCGTACTGACAAGCACGCTCGGCCGGCGGGGTTCTTCTTCGAGGATGATTCGTCGCATTTCATCGAAGCCTGCTTTATCTAGGCTGTCCTTATCGAAAGGGGGACATCCGGTGAGTAACTCGTAAGCCAGCACGCCGAGCGAATAGACATCGCTACGCGTATCGATATCGAGTCCGCTGAGTTGCGCCTGTTCAGGACTCATATACATCGGCGTGCCGATCATTTGACCGTAGGCCGTGTAGATTGTTTTGTCCGTTAGAGCACACGCAAGTGCTTTGGCAACACCGAAGTCGATGACCTTCACAACGGGCCGATGGTCGTGCATGGTGACCATCACATTCGACGGCTTGATATCGCGGTGGATAATCCCCTTTTGGTGGGCATGCTGTACCGCCTGGCAAACGTCCACAAACAGTTGCAGCCGATCATTCGTCGTCAGATTTTGTCCGTCGCAAAAATCCGTGATTGGCACTCCGTGGATCAACTCCATTGCGAAGTAGGGCCGACCCGAACCTGTTGTTCCGGCGTCCAAGACGCGAGCGACGTTGGGATGTTCCATCAGAGCGAGTGCTTGCCGTTCGGCCTCGAAGCGGGCGATGACCTGCTTGCTGTCCATGCCGGGCTTGATCACTTTTAAAGCAACCTTGCGGCGAACTGGCTCTAGCTGTTCGGCGACAAATACCACGCCAAACCCACCCTCGCCAATCTGCTCGCGTAGCTTGTACGGACCGATCTGAACGCCGGGCTTGTCGTTAACGGGCTGGTCAAAGGTGACCGCACCGACGGGGGTTGTTTCAAGAAAGGTTCCCAACAGCTTTTGGTGCCGTAGTAACTCATCGATTTCGCGACGTAGTTCCGCATCGTCGCCACATCGCTCGTCCAAGTATGCGGATCGCTCCGATTCGCCGTCAATTTGAGCGGCGTTCAGGAAGATCGATTTGATTTGTTCTTCGGAGGTATTCACAACCTTCTCTCGCTAAGAGCTGCCTCTTCGCAGTACTGGTGAAAGGCATCATTTCTTTGGCTTCCTGAGGTCAGTGCGAACGGCGCGAGCAAACCCCGCCAAGAAAATGCGAAAAACGTTGACTACTGCGATTGCTGGTCGTCTTCGGCCAGTTCACGGTGCAACCACGTCCGTGCGTAAGTCCAGTTCCGTTCAGCGGTTCGGAGCGGAATTCCCAGTGTCTCAGCTGCTCGGGGCATGGAGAGCCCTGCGAAATAGCGGAGTTTGACCAATTGAGCAGATTGGGGATCGTGCTGCTCAAGTTGAGTCAAGGCTTCGTCCAGTGCCAAAAGGTCTCCGCCAGGGATGGAAGCCTTGATGTCAACCTCATCCAGTCCGATGCGCTCCTGCCCCTCCCAAATACGAAGTTTTCGTCTGCGCGCACTTTCAATGAGAATCCGCCGCATGGCTTCGGCAGCCGCCCCAAAGAAATGCCCCCGGCTGTTCCAATGTTGAGCCTTCGCCACGTCGACGAGCCGAAGGTAAGCGTCGTGAACCAACGCCGTGGCTTGAAGAGTCTGGCCCGGCTTCTCATTCGCCAGTTTCGCGGCCGCAAGTTTGCGGAGTTCATCGTAAACAAGAGGCAGCAGCTGCTCGGCCGCGCTCGGATCACCATCCTCAATCTGTGAGAGAATCTGGGTTACATCAGTCATAGGGCATCTTTCAATAAACAACTGCCATGTCCGTGATTATACGCTTCCCGAACCTTCGATTCCTCTTCCCAGACGGGCCTTGTTCACAGCGGTGATGATGCTGTCCACGATCCGGTCGCTATCGAACTGGTCAGCGGCCCGATCCCGCACGCTGTAGCGATCCAGCGTCTGGGCCTGTTCAAGGGCATCCATGAATGCCGCCAGAACCCGCATGTCTTTGTCCGATTCCGCACACTGACGTCCGGGAGGCAGCCTATCCACGACGACTCCCGTTTGGCCAGTCTGGACGAAAGAAGCTCCGGTCCGTACGCCCACAGTGGGGCGGCCCGCCAGCAGAATCCACTGGAGAGCCAGCGGCCCATGGTCGTCGTCCGCCAGGTACGCACACGCCCGTGAGCGACGTGCACTTCCCCGGGAGTAGTGGGCGCTCAGTTAAGAGCGTAAACTGCTCGTGGAGGAA
>CAZYKP010000077.1:0-34665 GCA_964648025.1 uncultured Pirellulales bacterium
CTTGGGCTCCACAACACAGTGGATTGCCGGATGCTTTTCGGAGAGTCTCTGAGTCGCGTTGGATTCGTCGGTGGCTTTCTTCTTGGAGGTTGGCCCAGAGGGCATCCGGCATCCTTGGCCGAACCTGCAATCGCAAAATCCCTCTGAACTGCAGCCCAGTGCGCGCCCGAGGAAGTCCCTGACATTCGCTCGGCCAAACATTTCCCCTAACTTGTCTCTCAGATCCCAACGCCTCTCGGGATTCCATGGTTTTTCGCTGTTTGCGCAACAAGCGGTGTTGACCTCAGAGCCTCCTGATGGAAACAACGCTGCTGGGCTTTCAGCAAAATCTGTTCAGCTACGCCAACAGCCGGCTCGCCCCAGCAAGGTTACTGTCATCTGTGCAAAGCTGTCAGGGATCGACGGCACGCGGTTGATCACAGTCCGAGGATTCACAACGCATGGACGCGGAACAACATTCAGCCTCCAAGGCCGAACCCTCCCAGCAATCCGCTGGCGATTTGATTCAGACCCGCCAAGGCCAGGCTGGGACCACATCTGAGCAACAGCCAACTGCAGAATCGCCAACTGCCGACCAGCTGGAGAAGACCCAGACCCCAAAGACCCAGACCCCAAAGACCCAGACCCCAAAGACCCAGACCCCAAAGACCCAGGCCCAGAAGAGCCAGGCGCCTGACTTGGGTGAAGAGGATACGCTGCGTCGCCAACTCATCCAGCCTGAAGAGCCCAAACGAGGGTGGTTTTCCTGGCTTCAGCGGTCTTTGCTGCGATCAAGGCGATCGGAGAACCCGAGCCGACGTCGCAGCCGCTCACGAGAGGGCCAAACTCCGACTGACCCACTTGCCCGAGCGAAAGCCTCGAGAATGGAGGCTTCCGCGAGATCTCCTGAGTCTCCGACAAAGCCAACCGACTCTTCTGCCAAGCCTCAGACAAAAGCCAGCCACGCGAATCCCAGCCAAGCATCTGGGCACCCTTCCCCAGAGCTTTCCAGTGGATCGTCAGTAACAGTCGTCACTTCGGCTCACTGGAAGCAGAAGGCCCAGGTGGAGCTTCAGATGGCCCTCATCTTTCTGGTCGCCTTGGCCGGAATGTTTGGTTACCTTGCTGTTCGCAAATTCTTCTTCCCCCCTGCCGGCACCTTAGCTGCCCAGGCCCCCCAATCTCTCTCGCCCGGCAAAACCTCCCGATCCCGGACGAAGCGGACCAGCCTTGTCAACGAGCCCAAAGAATCTGGGCAATCCGGGGTAGCGATATTGAAGAGCAACCAACCAGACCAGATTCAGCCAGGCCCCCACAAGCCACAAGCAATAGTACAATCCCTGTTCTCTTCCTCACAGCAAGATGCCAGCCAGTCCAGCCCAAACAAATCTGACGCGAACGAACCTAGCCCGAACGCGTCAGTGACTCATCAACTTGCTCCGAGGCGATCTCATGAAAGCGAACTTGTCTCGCGGGAATCTGGCTTGAAGGCGTTGCCTGGGGGGGATCGCGTCAAGGCTGCATTACGCGTTCCAGAAAAACCCCCTGCGAAAAGCCTTAGGGTAGCCTTGGGGGCTCAGCAGTCCAGCAAGGCAATCGCCAGCGATTCGGAAAAGCACCGGCGAGCGTCTGGCCAACAAGCTCTTGGCCCGCAGACTGTCCCGCCGGAAAGGCGACCTGCTCCGGGAGTTCCCGTGGCCAACCCGTTGGCTGAACTCAAGGGGCCCAAGCCTGCCAAGGAACCTAAAAACCCATCAATCCCATTGGCTGCTGTTTTGCGATCACCGCAGCCTGCTGGCACGCCCGCCCAGGCCAACACTCTGAAACAAACCTCCCAAAATTCGGTCGGCAGCACCAAGGGTGGCCCCTCCCCACTTCCGCAGCGTCCTTCGAACAAGTCGCGGTCACCCAAGCTTATTCCCAAGAAGCCACCGAATGCACTGGTGGAGCGAGCACCGGCAACCTTGCCCAAGGCAACCACAGATCCCCACCTTCGACCTGCTGTGTTTCAATCGGACGTCCAAGTACCCGTTGGGGGAAACCCGCAACGAACCGCTCCCAAGGTTGCTGACCTCTCAACCCCTGCGAAGTCCAAACCGGCAACTCAGGCCAAAGGCGCAGGGGTCGCCAGTGGCCAGGACAATGCTCCGGCTCCAGCTGCTGATGGTCATCCGCTGCAAGCTCAGCAAGTCCCATCGCAAGTTCGATCCCGCCAGCCTCCCACTCCGGTGACGCCAAAACAGGAACCGCCCCCCGCGATCGAGTTGTCCTCAGTAACGGACCGCCCGCAGCCTCCTGGTCGAGCATCCGAGGTTCAGATCGGACACGCGCAGGCGAGCCAGCCAGCAATGGTTCCGCGAAAACTCAAACCACCGAAGGGCAACCACTCAGTGGCGAGCAAGCTGAAAGTGAACCCAGTTCCTCAAGGGTTGGCCAGCATGCCAGCTCAGCCTAAAGTCGGGGCTCCCACCGGCCAAAAATCGCCCCCAAAACCCCGAAAAGCTGCAGACTTTCCACCTTTCCCTGATCCCAAGCTGAAGACCCCGGTCGATCAGGTAGCTCCATCAAAACCCCCAGCGTCTGCCCCGAGCAGTCCTCCGTTCTTGCTTTCGGACCCGCCGAACTTTGCATCCCCGTTTGCTCCCGATGCCAAACCTCCAGCAGAATCTGGGCGTGCTGCTTCGCCCAAGATTCGTTCCGATTTCTCTGTGGCCAATCCGACTCCGGCAAACCAAGCCGCATCCGATCCGGCCGGGCGTCGGTCAGAGGGAGGAACTGCCGGCGAGGAAACCGCGCCCCCACCGGCGGAGTTCGCTGACCGAAGTCGGGGTTCCTCAGCCAAACTTTCACCGGGAGGTGCTCGAGAGAACCATCTCGGCTCTCCAGCGAGGCCCACTCCGAGCCGTAACCCAACACGCCGGGGTTCCTCATTCGTTCAGCCAAAAGTTGCCCAGCAACAGCCCGCAATCCTTCAACCGTCTTCTCCTGGCCGATCGTTTCCTTTGTCTCTCCCTGCGGAGATGCCTCATCATGGTTCGACCGTCCGCACTCCTGCTGAGCATCCCCAAAGCTCTCGGCCTAAAAGAATGGTGCGTTCCTCTCCAGTGGCGGAAAGTTCGGGCGCCGCTTCGATAGCAAGGCCGACTGCTGCAGACTCCTCCAGGATGAACCGCTCAAAAAACAAAAAAAACTGGAGCAGGAGCACATCCCCACTCCCAGGCTCGCTGGCAAAGCCCGGCCAACCACGGTCCAACCAATCACTGTCGAACCAGGCTTTGTCGAACCAGGCTTTGTCGAACCAGGCTTTGTCGAACCAGCCAGTGTCCAAGCAACCCGAGGTTGGGCGTTCTTTGCCTCACAAGACTGCTGGACCCAAAAGATCTTTGGAAAGGACAGCCAGTCAGCCTTCCGATCGACGCGATCAGGGGGCCCGGGCTGCCAAGGCCACATCGACGGTGGATGACTCGCAAGGCCCGGCGGAGCTCTATCGAGTGCGGGTTGGGGACAATTACTGGACGATCAGTGAGCGTCTTTATGGGACGGGTCAGTACTTTCGGGCTCTCCGGGCGTGGCATCGTCAGGAACGGAAGCAAGTCCTTCTGCAAGCTCAGAAGAGCCTGCAGTTGCCTCAATTGGAGACCCTCCGCAAACGCTTTCCCAGTCTCTGCCCACCAGAACAGCTTGCGGACCAGGGTGTCGATTTCAGCGATGCCGCCACAGCACGCTTGGGGTCCAGGAATTCGGTTAGGAAGAATTCTGGTACGCGGCCTTCTGAAATGAACCCAACCACTTTGCAATCTTCTCTGACAAACAAGTCCAAACTGCAGGGGCGGTTATACCAAGTGAAGGAAGGGGAAACGCTTTTTGGGATCGCTCGTCAAGAATTAGGGGATCCCGGGCGATGGATCGAGATCTATAGACTCAACAGAGAGCGCCTTGGGGACCGATTAGGGAGGTTGCCGGCTGGTCTCTCTTTGACGTTGCCGGGAGATGGAGCACACTCAGCAAGGTCGACCATCGAAGCAGTGCAAACAGCCCTCCCCAAAGCGAAATTGCGCCGCTAGTGTGGAAAAACCGTTGAGAGACTGGAAACTCTGCTGAGTTCCCGAAAGCGGGGCGCGACGCCACGAGAAGGTCCCTGGGGAAACGTACCTGGGGAAGTGTTAAGACTCCGGACTGAAGACCGTCGAGTGTTATGACCGAGCACCAATCCACTTTGCCAAGACTTGCTCAAAGCCATCCTCAGGCCGGCTGCGCATCCGCCAGCGGACCTGCCTTCGCTGAAGGATTTCGCTTCGGAGTTCGTCTGCTCGTCTCAGGGGGGCAGACGGGCGTCGATCGTGGAGCCTTGGATGCAGCGATCACGATAGGGCTACCCCACGGTGGGTGGTGCCCACGGGATCGCAAGGCCGAAGATGGTCCCATCCCGCGGCAGTACCAACTTCTCGAGATGACCTCGGAGGATTACTCTCACCGTACCCGTCAAAATGTGTTGGACTCGCAGGCGACTCTGATCCTCTCACAAGGTCATCTTTCCGGCGGCACCGCTCTGACGCGACGGCTTGCCGAGGAACTCAACCGACCCCTGCTTGTGATCAAACAGGAGGCGGCCCAGGAAGCCCAACTGGTGCTGCAAATCCAACAATGGCTCGCCGAACTCCAGCCACCGGTTCTCAATGTCGCCGGTCCGCGAGAAAGCCAGCGTCCAGGAATCGGGGATTGGGCCAACCGGATCATTCAGGCCGTCTTCACCTCAGCAAGACGCTAAGTCGCTGTCGCAGATTCGCCCGGAGCCCAAATTGCTCAGTCGCCGAAGCCGCTTCGGAGACGGGCAAGGTGCTTTGCCGCCTCGAAGTGGCTTCTTGAATGACGGGTCTCAGTCCTCGTCATCGCTCGATGATTCGGTAGTCGCTTGTTCCCAAGCGGAAGGCAACCTTCCCAGGAACTGGCCGACCGACTCCCAAAGCGGCTCCGACCACGAGCCGTTGTGACCACCCGAGAGACGGACAAACCTTTTGGGGTCATTGGCCGCCTCAAAGAGCCTCTGGCCCTGAACAAACGGAATGACCTGGTCATTGGCCGCATGAAAGACCAGAAGGGGCCCGGCGTAGTTCGAGATCTTGCTCAACGAGTCGAGCTGGTTGCGCATCAGGGCACGAACTGGCAACCAAGGATAGGTCCGCTGACCGACATCCGGCAGCGAGGTGAAGGTATTCAGAAGAATCAACGCCTGGGCTCCATCGCGGGCAGCCAACTCAACAGCCACACCACCACCAAGACTCTCACCCCACAGCACGATCTCCTCTTCGGTCACCCCTGTCCTTTCTGCCAGCCAAGCTCGGGCAGCACGGGCGTCCATCAACACGCCGGACTCGGACGGCGAGCCCTCGCTGCGACCGAAACCCCGATAGTCGAAGACCAAGACACTGACGCCGAGCCGCCGATACATCTCCCTCAGATGACGAGTGTGGCATGTGACGTTGCCAGCGTTGCCGTGACAGAACAGAACGACGGCATTTGGCTGGGGATGCTCGATAAACCACCCATGCAACCGCGTGCCATCGGCGGACTCAAATTCGGCATGCTCCGCCGGGAGCCTGCGTGGCAACTGGCTGCACCCGGCCGGCCCCCATGGTCGAAAGACCAACCGATCCTCGAGTAGGACCATGAGAAAGACCAACGAAATGTAGAGTGCGGCCAAGACACCAAGCCATTGAAAGGCTGCCCGTAGTCTGGAACGTTTCGCTGGTGTTGGACGAGAGCGTGGCGTCTGGTGGGTCACGGCCGCCTGGTGCCCCGAGGTCTCTGGGTAGGAAGCGGTCATTTCGAGGGACCCTTCAAGCTTGGGAAGATAGCCACCGCCAAGTGCTGGTGGTCGGTGACCAGCCGAGCGCGGTGGTTTTTTTGAACACAAGCAGACGCAATTGCCTCAGTCTCAAAACGCCATCTTGCTTCGGGTGGCTGGGTTTCATCGACGAATCTCCTGGCAGATACGCCTGGGTATGGGATTTGCCTGCTTCGCCCTCCTGGCCAGCAACTCGCTCATCTCGCCCTCTGCTGCTGGCAGTTTCTTCCCAAGAAGCTTCAAATACAGTGCTTGGACTGTAAGTTGCCTGCGTCGGTGAGTTGCCTGCGTCGGTTAGTTAGAAGTGGAGGTTTCCTGCCAACGACGGTTGAGCTGGTCGCGGATGGTCACCAGTAAACGCCGAACGGTACGCTCGGTGCGGCCGATTTGCTCAGCGATTTCGGGGATCGACATGCCGCCCAGGCGAAGCTCCAGGACGGTCCGGGTTCGCTCGTCCAGACAGGCCGAAAGTTGCTCGACTTCGTCGACGAGAGTGGCGGCTTCCTCGGGAGAAGGGGCCTGGGCCACCGCTTCAGGCGCCAGAGGGGTGGATTGGGTGGGGCTCTGAAGCTCGTCCTCTTGATAGATCGCTCGTTTTCCCGCTGTGTGCCACTCAATTTGTTGTCGACACTTGTTGACTGTGATCCCCACCAACAACCGCCAAAGGTCCCCCGCGCGGCGGAGCACCACACGTTGCTCTTCATTTAACAAACGAAAAAAGCTGCGGTAGGCACTCTGGACAACATCCTCGGGGTCGATCCGGCGGGTCAACTTACTCGACATCCGTCGACGTACCAGCGGCAGCAGTTGGGCGACGTAACGCTCAAATAACTCGGTGGCAGCTTGATCGTCTCCAGCCCGAACCCGGTCGAGCAAATCCATCGATTGAGAGTTCGGGTCATTGGCACGTGCATCGTCAGGGTGTTCTGGAAGATCGTCTTTCATGCGTGTGGCCCCTGCCAACTGAACCCTTCAACATTTTCGTCACACAGCAATCCTAGTGAACCCGAACGCTTTGTGACCTGAACTTGCCGGGCCTCAACTTGATAGGCTTCAATCTGATAGGCTTCAATTTGATGGGAATCGATGTGATGGGCCCCAAATTTCTGGCCCTTGAGTCTGTGGCCCTCGAGTCTGTGGCCGTCAAGTCTGTGGCCAAAAAGATGAGAGACCTCGTCTTGGCAACGATCAAGCATGCTGGCTTTTGACTGTCTCACTCCTAGAAGACACCGGAAAGCGAGTGCCCAGACCAAATCGGATCGCGCTAAGGCTGAACAACTTGCAGACCCCTCTATCGTTTCAGCAATGCCAACTTTGTCAGCCCCTCGTTGAGGGGTTGTGCCTTGACGATTCCGCTTTTCCAGGCTCGATCAACGCTTTTGGGAAGATCGAGTCTAGTTCGAAGGATCTTCTCAGAGCTTGAGGCAGTCTCTTTCTATGACATGTTTTTGGTTCTGTGCTCAGGACGTCTGATCAAGATGACCGATTGCTCAGCATTTTGGAGTCTCAGCCTGGTCAGTCTGCGTGCTCCTGGGGTGGTGGGCCGAACCAGCGACCCAGCGAGATCGGCTGACCACAAACCTGCAGCTTGGGATGATCCTCAGACAACTGAAGGACGCTGACCAATTCTCGAGCATGATCCGCGGTTGAGCGAGCAGCCTCGACTCCGCCCCGTCGCCACTGAGCCTCGGCCAGCAACAACACGAAGCCCAAGGCGTCTAGGCTCTGCCCAGCACCAGTTTTAGAAAGCCTTTCAAGGGCCCGAGTCAGTATTTCGCTAGCCTCGATGAGACGTCCCGCCCGGAGAAGGGCTTCGCCCTCGTCTCCGTCGTTGATGCCCACCATAAATTCATTGCCAAGTGCCAGATGCATCTGACGAGCTTGGCCGATCAACTGGAGAGCTTGGTCGATGTGTCCCATCGCGGCGTGGACCCGACCTGCGTTGCCGATGTTCAAGGCGACGCCAGCGGTGGAGTGCAGTTCGCGGTTGATTTTCTCAGCTTGTTCGAAACAGCCGAGTGCTTCCGGGTACTGGCCTAAATCGGTCAACGCCAGACCTCGGTTACTGAGATTGGTTGCCACTCGTCGGCGGTCGCCAAGGTTCCGCGCGAGGCTCTCGGCCTCGGTGTAGCATCGCAAGGCAGCCTGGTAGTTGCCTTGATCGGCCAGAATCGTGCCGCGGCTGCCCACGGCCGTGCACAAAGCCGTCAGATCGCCAAACTTGCGTGCGATTGCCTGCGTTTGGGTGTAGTAGCGTAATGCGGCTTCGTACTCGCGTCGTTGCCAGCAGATTCGTCCTTGATGCCGAGCAATCTCAGCGACGGCTTGCTCATCGCGGAGATCATGAGCGAGCATCATCGCATCTCGGAAGCGATCCCAGGCGGGTTCGAGTTGCCCCTGTTGCAGAGCGAGGCGTCCCAGTCCAATCAGGCTGGCTGTAAGGCCGGTTCGGTCGGAGATCCCTTGAGAGAGGGATTCGCTTTCGCGGTAGGCAGCCTCAGCAGCGGGAAGATCTCCGCGGAGCATTCGCAACAGTGCTTGTTGTCGAAGCGCGTCGGCCAGCTCTCGGCTCAGACCACGCTCTCGGGCCCAAGACACCGCTGTCTGGGCCAGATGTTCGGCCTTGTCGGCTTGTCCGAGTTGCCGGCTGGCCTCGCTTGCGGCTGTCAAGAGTTGTCCACGCCAGGCTGCTTGTTGGGCGGATTCTGGTTCACCGACCACAGCGAGGGTTTGGTTGAGGGCTTCCAGAAGCTGATCGAGGTGTCCTCGACTCAACAGCGTGGGTGCCAGGGCTAACACCATGCGAGCGGCCAGGTCACCAGAGCCGGCCTGGACTGACCAATCGACGGCAGCCAATAAGTTGTCGCACTCCAGTTCCAGGCGATCGATCGCCTCCAGCGCTCGGGGCCCGTGATATTTGGAGGCCCAGTGTTCAGCACGAGCGGCAAAGTGTGTGGCAAAACGCAGAGACAACGCCTGGCGTCGATCAACGCTCCAAGTTTCGCGGATGCGGGCCTCGCCAAATCGCCGGAGTGTTTGATAAGCACAGAAGCGTGGTCCAAAGCGTGTCTTGGTGCTCCGCAGGAAGCTGCGTTCCCGGAGTTGCTCCAGGACATCGAGCACGGTCTGGGCCTCGACCGAGAGTGAGGACTCAGCAAGCGGCGAGAACACCTCGATGATCGCCTCGGCATCATCCAGTTCAAATCCTGACTCGAAAAAGCACGTCTGCAAAAAGACGTCTTTCTCGACCTCGCTGAGCAATTCGAAGCTCCATGTGATTGCCCCCAACAGCGTCCGCTGACGCGGGCGAAGGTCTCGACGAGAGCTCTTCAGCAGACTCAGCGGTTCGCTGAGCTTGTGCAGAATCTGCGCCGGGGTGAGGACTTGGACCCTGGCGGCAGCCAACTCAACAGCCAGGGGGATCCCCTCCAGGACAGCACAAATGGCACAGATCTCGGATCGATTCGACGAATCGACACCGAAGTCCGGGTTGACCTCTCGAGCACGATCGCAGAACAGCCGAACGCTCTCAAAAGCAAGCGGATCCTCCTTGAACGCGGCTTGACTCTGGCCAACCCCAGCCCCGGAATCCTCCAACCCCGAGCGACGTGCACCCCCCGGCCTCGCTGCCCCCGGCTTGGTGCCTGCCGGCTGAGTGCCCGCCGGACCGAGGATGGACGACCCCTCAGCCGCCCGGGCGTTGGCTCCGACAGAGGCCAACGGAGGGGCGGTCAGGGGTTGGACCTCCAAGACTCGCTCACCGGCGAGCCGGAGAGCCGTTTGGCTGGTCACCAGAAAGCGAACTTGAGGTGCTTGGCAGCCCCACAGGCCGAGGGTGTTTTCAGCAAGGGAGACCAGATGCTCGAAGTTATCGAGCACCAGCAGTGTTGGCTCGCGGGTGGCCAACTGCTCGGCCAATTGTCGTGAGGAACGCTGGGGGTCGCCCACTTGCATGGACAAGGTTTCGGCAACGACAGTCGCCAGCTGCGTCGCATCGGTGGCCTCGCTGAGATCGGCAAAGTAGATTCCTCCTGGGAATTTGGCCTGGGATGGGTTTTCCGCGGCTTGCTGTTGCAGTCCCCAGGCGAAATGCGTGGCCACTCGGGTCTTGCCGATGCCGGTCGGACCGGTCAAGGTCACCAGCCAAGAACCCGCGGGGCTGACCAGCTCGTTGAGCTCAGCCAGGAGGGATTCACGTCCGACCAGACTCGACTGAGATCCACGGAACTCCAGCGAACCTCCTTGCGACGAGGCGGGACGGCCGGCCTCCGCGGCGGGGCCTGCAAAGTCTCCAGGCGTTCGGCCAGTGGAAGCCGAACGCGCAGCTCCCAGGAGCGAACCCAGCTCGTTGCCACCAGGGGCTGGTTCGCTCTCCCGGGCCAACCAACCCTCCAAAGCCAAAGCCAACCTCCGAGCCGAAGAAAGGCGATCCTCGAGGGGAGCCAAGCAACCAAGGCAGATGTCGGCCAGATCCTCGGGCACCTCACGCAGCTCAACCGGGTTGGGTAACGGACCCTTGAGGATGTTGGCAAACAGCTCATCCCGGCTTTTCCCGCTGAAGGGAAGCCGACCGGCCAACATCTCATACAGGATCACTCCCAAACTCCACAGATCGCTTCGGGCATCGACATGGCGGTCTCCGCGAACCTGTTCCGGCGACATGTAGGCGGGCGTTCCAACTAAGCGGCGACCATGGCCTTGTTTTTGCTGTGTCAGCAATGCCAGTCCGAAGTCAGCGACGTAGGCCACCCCTCGTTCATCGATCAGCAGATTCGCGGGCTTGAGATCGCGATGAACCATGTCCATCTCGTGTGCCGCCTGGACCGCGTAAGCCACCTGGGCCATCACGGTGGCACACCAAACGGGGCTTGGTTTTCGTTTGTTGAGAATCTGACGCAGAGTCTGGCCGTCGACGTACTCCATCACAATGACCACGCTCCCCTCTTCTTGAGGGATCACATCGTAGATGGTCACCACGTTGGGATGCTGCAGACGTGCGGCCATTCTGGCCTCGTGCAGCCCCGGGCCGCGATCGTCTTTGCCACGGCTTCGACTGGTGATCCGGCGGTGTGGCACCTTGACAGCCACCAGCCGGTCTAACAATCCATCCCGGGCGAGATACACCGACCCAAAAGTGCCCGAACCCAATTGCATCAGCGGCAAGTAGCGGCGATCCCCAAAAACTGCTGTCAACTCGTTTGCCGGACCCGTTCCAGGCGGCTGAGATTGACCGGAACCTGGCTGCGCTGAGGGACCACCAGCAGCTGGGGGATTGTTCCCCGGAAGACCGGCAGCTTCGGGACCGGCAGAACGCTGTTGATCGACTTGTTTGCCTGGTTGCGGTGTTGGGGAGGGCCCTTGAGCTTCTGAGACAGGCTGAGGCGGCTTGCTCTGGGGCTGTTCTTGTTCTGTGAAGGATGTTGGGGGTTTGGCTGAAGGCGGCTGGCCTGGTGCCGTTTTGCCGGTTGCTGGACCTGGCTGGCCAGCGGTTGGGGATTTTTCGACCCCAGGTCGCTCCTGGGGAAGATATTCCGGTCGTTTTTTCGGGTCGGACGGCCAGAGAGGTGCAGCAGATCCAAGGACCGTCACATCCGACCAAGAGGCGAGGTGGCCCTCACTGGCTCCGGAGGCAACTGTTGGACCGCTGCTCACGCCAGAGGCCAGTGTCATGCTGGAGTCCCCGGATTCTGCCTCCAACTCAGCATCCACGACCGCCAGTAACGGCTCCAGCTCGTCGCGGCGGGTAGCAAAGCGAGCCAAAAAGTCTTCCCTCTGGGGTGGCTTGGCCCAACGTGCTCGAACTCGGTATTCCTCCATGATCAAGTCGGCCGGAAGGTCCTCAACAGGACCAAGCTCCTGGAAAGCTTGGCTGTAGTTTTCCAGGATCCAGGATTCGTGTGCCAAACGAGGGCTTGCTCGCCACCGACACTCCAGGTCGATCTTGATCAGCTCGTGTAATAGCTCACGACGAGCCTGACCTGCCAAGGCTGACGACGGTGGCATGAAGGCATGGAGGGCAGGCGGTCGACCGGTCCGCAACCAACCGTTCTCAAACAGCTCGAGAATCTGGTCGGGTTTCGCGGTGGAAGGGGTCTCCGGCTGGCCGGACATAGTCTGCGACTCGAATCGGGACAACAGGGATTGAAAGAGAACGCCTCGGAAACACTGCCCCCAAGCAAAGTCTGCTCTTCAGTTACCGCGCTGAAGCCCAAACTGGGCAATCACCATGCAGGCTCTCTGAGGTGCCCACCCGCGAGGGTGGTCGTGTGAAACACGCGGCCGTTTTCGAGTCGGCAGACTTGCCGGAGGATCTTTGCCGATCCTCTGCCAGACGATGGTGGTGCCCAGCAGACCGGTCAGCCAAAACCATGCGTTTTCCCTTTGAGTGCCGACGGCCTTGGGGCTCACCTATCTGGGAGGAGTTGTCGAAGGAAAGCCCGCTAAGTTTGAGCTGATCGGATCAGCTGCACTGAGAACGCCTGTGCCAAAACGCATCTGAGGGTTGATCAACATCAGGATCAGGCTGGACGACAGAGCCAACCGTCCCGAGAGTAGCCCGATGCCTCTCTCCAAGCTATCTCCCACGACATCCCGAGGCAAACTCCGCTGACTGAGGCTGTGGAGACGAACCGGCCTGTTGGGCTTATGATAACCGATCACGACCTCGGGGTGGCATGGCCTCGACAGGTCCAAGATCAACTCAGCCGAAAATCCCGAGAGCCCAGTTGATCCCAACGGGCCCGTAACTAACAACCTCAAGCTTGCAATCCTCAATCTCCAATCCTCAGGACAACAGCCTCGAACAATATCGCAGAGCACCCCCTCAAAAAGAGCGTGTCGCAGATCGCCGATGGCTCCGATGCCTGTGAGGTTCTGATCTTGCCAAGAGTGCATGGTTCTTTCTGGTAAACACCAGTGAAACAGCAGAGGGCAGCAGGGACAATCGGAGCCAAGGATAGCTGCGGATTGCCGGGAAAGCCGGGATGGTGCCCAAACCGAATTGTTCTGGACCGTTGGCGACCCCTGACGGGAGGACCTGATCGTCGATCGCTGAGTCAGCCTTTTGAGGGGAGGCTTGATTCCTAGAAGTTTGGTTCTTAGCTCGACTGTTCCAGATTGTGGCAGAGGCCCAATCTGGAGGCTCCTCAACAAAGCCAGACAACAACATCTTGGTCAGCTGGGCCACATCTGAGACAGTCCCAGTAAAGACTTTGATGAACAGCGTCCTGAGCAAGCAGTAAGCGCGTTGAGCAGAGAGCAGAGGTCTAACCCAGCTAACCAGGGGTGGTTTGGCTGGGCATCAGTTGATCACCTGGATCTCTTTCATTGGCGATTCCCAACTTTGGAGGACTCATGAGGATTCCCAAGTGCAGATTGTTGCGAGGCGTTTGGATTCTCGCGGTCACCTTGAGCCTAACGCTGACGACCCCCCTGAGCGGTACAGCACAAAACCAGGCTGGCCAATACCAACCCAATCAACCGCCGACCGGTCAGCCCCGACAAGACCCAGCAGGCCGATACTACGTCCGTCAGCATTATGGCCCTTGGTCGTTCTACCCAGATCGAAAGTATTATTGGTGCCGCTACTATTTCTCACTCCAGCAAGGTGCTAGAACCTACCAGTACCATTACTGCATTTACTACCCGAGTCGGTCTCAGTACATCTTTTACTATGATCCAGCGGGCCGAGTTTACTGGGGACGATTCGACCGGGAAGCCAAGGGATTCTCGATGCTGCAGCCGGCAGAGAGAAACGCATCGCTGAATCAGATCGCTGCAGGGGCCTACGCTCCTGCCGGCGCGATGCCAGCGATTCCGGGCAGCCGAGGCGAAGCCGCCATCGAGCAGCCTCCTGCCCCGCCGCAACGGATGCCAGGTGAGGGCTCGCAAACGGGTCCTTCTCCACAAGATCCGACAAGCCAACCGCAAGATCCTGCCCCCAAACCCAACCTTCAGCCGACTCCGTCGGAAACCCAAACGGCTGATCCCCAGCAAGCCGTCGACATCCCGCCCCCTCCCAAGCCCCAAGCGACTCCACCGGAGACCAACCCCCCCGGCAGAGACCCTTCGGGTGCCAAGGCTTCGGGCACCAACCCGCCCAACACTAATCCACCTAGCACGAGTCCTCCTAGCACGAGTCCTCCTAGCACGAGTCCTCCTAGCACGAGTCCTCCTCAGCAAAACCCCCCTGAGGTTCCTCGCAAACCTCTTTTAAAAGAGAACGATACTTAACGAAGCCGGTGTGGTTTCTCCATCAACGGCGGCTCGTCTGAAGCACTCGCTTGAGTTCGGGGCAACTGGAAACGGCCGGTCCCTTCATCGGGGGGAACCGGCCGTCTTTCTTGGGCACGCAATGGCCAAGTGGCCCTGTTGGAGTCCACTGGCCCCTCGATGGGGATGACAAGAAGGCATCCTCAGCGGCAAACGCACGGCGAAGCAATTCGCGAAACCTGTCCCCATGCCAGCCCGAGACGACAATCATTTGGGGAGCACTGCCACCCGAGGAGCTTCACGTGGAGGCACACGAACTGTTTGAGATCTTGGTCCGCGAGAACGCCAAGATGCTGATTGCTTATATCCGCAGCGTCATTCGAGACGCCTCTGCCGCGGACGACATCTTTCAAGAGACCATGCTCACCGCATGGCGACGGTTGGACGTCTATGATAAGTCGCGTCCCTTTGGTCCCTGGCTGCGGGCGATCGCCTCCCGGGTGCTGCTGGCTCATCAACGGAAGGCCGCTCGAGGCTTTGCTCTGTATGACGAAGCCACCCTGGAGTATCTGGCAGGACGCTTTGAGACCCTTCACCAGCAACCAGGCGATACCTTTGATCAGAAGTTACAAGGGCTGAGGGATTGCCTGGCATCTTTGCCGGGTCACTACAAAACGGCTATTGAATTACGCTATCGTGAGGACCTCAAAGGCCATCACCTTGCCCAACAACTGGGGATCTCGTTAGAGGCCTTGAAGAAACGCCTCCAACGAGGACGTGCGATGTTGCAGGATTGCCTGGTTCAAAAACTTGCTCTGACAACACCGGTGGCAGGACATGAACTCACCTGATTACGATCCTCCCACCGACGTGCCCTTCGGCGATTCGCTCGGCGATGATCCCCAGCCGGCCGGTCCTCACAGAGCCGGTCCTCACAGAGCCGGTCCTCACAGAGCTGGTCCTCACAGAGCTAACCGGCAACGAGCTGATTCTGGCCAGCACGATGGTTCCGCCGGTGTCTCAGACGAACGTGGTTCAGGGTGGCTTGATCAACCCAGGGCTGAGAGGACCTTATCACAGCAGCAAAAAGACGCTGCAGATGCCCAGATGATTGAGGCGTTGTTGGCTCACCTCTACCAGCCTGATGCTAATCATCAGGAAATGGTGATTCGGCGAACGCTGACAGCGGTTGCCGAGATTCAGAATTTCCCAGAGTCGACCCAAGAGCACTCCTCCCAGCGGCCGCCAAGTGCTGGAGCGTCACGAGGACCGTCACCAGCGGACACCCCATCCGCAAGGCTGACATGGGCTCTGTGGTCGTCGCCGCTTCTGGCTGTTGCGGCAGCGGTCTTGTTGGCTGCTTGGGTGATCTTGGGAACGACCCAACCTGATGATCGACTCACCGCTGCCCAGGCAGTCCAACAGGCCCTGAGCAACTCCCTGGAGCCGGTCGTTCGAGAGTATTTGGTGCAGCGTACCGTCAGGCGTCCCCTCGGAGGTCAAAAAGTCCTTGAAGCGAGCTTGTTTGTCCAGGGAAACGATCGCTTGTTGATACGCCAGCGTAGTAACCTCCCACCCGGAGCCATCTGGCGGATTTGCCAAAATGGCGATGAGGCCTGGTTGGTCCCGCCGGCAGGGCCGGTGCTGGTCGGCCGGGCGGATCTGGTCGAGTCACTCCTGAGCGAGAAGATCGACCTGGATACTCCCTACCTTCACGTCACCACGATTCTGCAACGGCTCAAAGATCGGTACGAGCTCACATTTCAGCCGGACGTCTATCTGCCAGAAATTCCACCGACGGGCGCATCGACTCCGAACCAGTCGGCCAAGCGGACCCCGGCCATCGCTGACATCACCGATCAGCCGTCCGGTGCCAATCAGCACGCCGAACCGGGACTGGCTCCCAGTGAGTTCTCTGGAAACGATCTCGCTGAAGGCAAATCGGTCCCTTGCCGAGTTGTGCACGGGCAACTTGCCAAAGACGACCCCCGTTGGCCACAACGTATCACTCTGCTGGCCGAACGGTCCGATGGCACAGTCCGCCAACTCGAGCTGATCTGGCAACCCAAAATCGGCCCACGCAGCCTCCTACGTCTGCGGTTGGAACTTGTCAGCCGTCCTCAAAAGGACGCCGATTGGTTCTCACATTCCTCGCACCATCGCCCGAACCGCCGCGTGTTGCACTTAAATCAGCCTCGACTCAACACCCCCGGGACCTGACGGCTTGCTGTCCGACGAGTAGATCTGAAGTGTCCTCAGCGTTGGCCCGAGACGCCCTGAGTCTGGCAAGTGAGTGGTCTGGCAAGTGAGTGGTCTGGCAAGTGAGTGGTCTGGCAAGTGAGTGATGTGGCAAGTGAGTGAGCTGGCAAGTGTGTTCCCACGGAGGGACGCTTTGAGAAAATCGTCGAGTTGCGTAGCTTATCGAGCAAAGTAGTCGACGACCAAGACCTTTTGGACACGAGGTTTGACCAGCTCCACGAATTTCTGGTGAGCGGGGTGAGGCAGATAGGCATCCCGCCCTGCGGTGTCCTTGAAAGTCACCAGAAAGCAATGGGTGAAATCAGCAGCCAAATTCTCAGAGCTAACATCAGTTCCCCACTCGAAGTCGACGATCACATCGATCTTCTCGGGTAGCTTGGCAAAGGCGTCGGTGACCTCTTGAATTTGCTCTTCGGTCACATCCTCTTTGAATTGGAACAAGACGACATGCCGGAGCAACTTCTTTTGCGCGCTCTGCGTCACTCCGAAGGCCTCGAGCATGCACTGAGCCACAAACTGGTTGCCCGCAGGATTGAGGTGCACTCCGTCGGTGGTCAGCACACCGCGTTGGCGGTTGTCGGGGTTATGCTGCTTGAGGTGGCTGAGAAACCTTTCACGCAAATCCAATAACGGTGTCTTGGTCTCTTCGGCGATCCGGCGACTGATACTCGCATATTTGCTGAGCAGCTCATCAAGCTGGTTGGTGCCATCTGGCTTCTCGCCAATCACGCTGGGGGTGCAGAGGAGCACGCGACTGTTGGACTGACGGATTCGCTGGATCAAGTCTTTCAAACCGGACTCGTACTGCTCCTTGGGAGTCCCTCTTCCCTGCAGCGAATGCCAGACGTCGTTGATGCCGATGTAGATGACCACCAGCGTCGGGTCCTTATCCAACACGTCCCGTTGCAGCCGCTTCTGCAGATCTGGAACTTTGTGGCCGCTGATCCCAGCGCCCAGGACCTCCACGCCCTGCTTGGGGACAGCCTTGGCAATCGACTGACGAACCAGCGTCACATACCCGCCAGGGCGGTCGCCAGCTTGGGTGATCGAATCCCCCAAAAAGATGACCCGATCCCCAGTTCGCAGAGTTGCTTGCGGCAGTTGGTCGGTTTGGCTTTCGCCGTGAGCCTGCATGGAGGTCACCAACATCAGCAGGGAAGAGAAGATGACGAGTTGAGAGGACATGTTCATTGTCGTTTCCAAGGAGCGAGCACCATTCCCAAAAGCAGCTTCGATTTGACCGGCCCAAGTTATCATTGGCCCACGATACTTAGGGCAGAATGGTTGTAGGCTCTGTCGGCGGAGGGCTCAAGCGTCCTGCGATGCCGAGCTTCGGTTATCCGCGGCCCCAAAAGGAACGGATGAGGATCCGCAAGATCAGTGCCAGACTGGCTGCCTTCAGCACTTGCGGATGTTTGATCCGCTTGTGGGCCGCCCGCGGCCAACCCATGTCGGTAAGCGGCACCGGCAACACCGATGAGGTCCGTGCCTCCGATGTCGGTGGCCACCAGCAACCTGCCAATGACCCACCAAGAAAGCCGACGACCCGCCAGAAAATAGTCAGATCCACCTTTCATTCGTCGGCCTAGTCAAAGGCCCACTCTCACGGTGATCACCATCTACCCAACCATCACCGCATCATCGGCGACCGCCAGACCAGCAACAAGATTGTTCATGTGGATTGATTCTCGCAAGGGTGTGCGAGCGGAATCCCCCTCTGTCTAGGATTCCGCTGGTCGCCCTTGGTCGAGAACTGATCTGAGGGTCATAAGGATTCCGTGGCCGGCGCAACACTTGGATTGGCCATCCTGACGACCGGCCAAGAAGCTCGTCGCTGACAGCGAAATCGTGGGTTGTTGAAAAAATTATGTAGAATAAGTGTTCAATTGAGGTGGTCGTGTTGGTATTATCGCCACAACCTGCCCCTCTGTTTCCCCGCGTCTACTACTACGAGGAGCCCCTGATGTTTCTATCACTGAAGAACTGTGTCGGTTTTCCCTGCGTTGTTCTACTGACCTTCAGATAAGTTTCCGACGGGGGCCAGCCTCGAACTCCCTTATTTTTCATGCGATTGGGCGTTTTGTGGGTCGGAAACTTATCTGAAGGTCAGTAGCTGTTGCCCTGAGTGCCAGTGCCAAGACGGTCATCTACGACGTCAACACCTCGGGCAGTCCGACACAAGCAGGATGGGTGCCGGTCAACAGCAGCGGCATCAACGGAGTGACCTTCGCCGGTGTGGGAGGATCCGCGCTCAGCGACCGCGACCGCGGACTGAGCAACACCAACGGACCAGGTGGAGACGTTGCCAACAACGACATGTGGCGTGACTTCATCTTTGACGACGATCGCTCGGCCCCAAGCGTTCTCCCTGGGGTCAACGGCATGGGCGTTACCATCACAGGTCTGAAGCCTGAGCAGCTGTTCGAAGTTCAATTTTGGGCTTTTGACGACTCGAGCAACGGCGGACGGACCATGAGCTGGAACGGCCTTCCCAACCTCTTGTCATTTCCCAGCAGCCCTGATCCGACTTCCCTGAACGACTATACCGTGGTGTTTCAGGCAGCCTCGGATGCCAGTGGAACTCTGGTTCTTGAGGGCCGCATCCAGGAGCCTCTCGGACCTTGCTGCAATGTATTCGTCAATGGCTTTCAACTGACCGCCATTCCAGAACCCTCAACCATTGCCTTTGGGCTTTGTGGGCTGGGTTTCCTCATTGCTCGGCGTCACCGAGTTCATCAGTAGACCAAGAAAGCCAGCCACGACAAAACTACCAGCAGAGCCAACTCGCCTGACTAGCTGCGGTGATGGCCAGGCAAATCTTTTCCCCCAGGCAGCTACTCCAGCTGCTTGGGCCGAATGCTTAACTCCGAGGCTAAGGCCGCCAAGCCCTCCAAAGCATGACATCCTCGCGATGAAGCATGGCCTTTTTGCATCAGCGGCTGTTGATCGGCTTGGGGCGTCAGCCGGCAGCAGTTTTTTGGTGATTGCGGTTTCGTCGGCGGTTGGCCCGTCCCGGACACCAGTCGGACGCTGATAGCCGCAACCAACAACCCAACCATCAACGGCAGGAGGGATCGCCCAAGAAGGCAGTGCTGTGAACACCTCTTGGGTCCTGCCTCCGCCGGCCGCCAGCCTGCGGTGCAAGCTCGTCTCGCGTCTGGTCAGCCTAAGGTTCCCTCGATGGCAGGGGCTGGTCTGCGCAACTAGCAATAAGACAGAGCAATTTTCTTCTGAACAGGGGGCGCCCTCCGTGGCGTTTCACGCCGCTGGCAAGGGAGCAAGGACTCCAACTTGGGCCCACCGCCCCTTATTGAGAATTTGCTCTAAATTATTACTAGCTTCTTTCAGGGTCTATCCAGTTCGCAAGAGCCTTAGACGGACTGGCCGCGACACCAGCTTACTCTCCGTGCTGAGGGATACCCAAACCGAAAGGTGCTCACAGTACTGACCCAAGAAGGAGTGCCCTTCAGTCTGAACACGGGCAGTCTGAACACGGGCAGTCTGAACACGGGCAGTCTGAACACGGGCAGTCTGAACACGGGCAGTCTGCCGGCCGATTTTCTCCGCTCTCACTCTTCGCTCTTCCCATCCGACTGAGATCGAATGCGAGTGGGCCCTCGCAGAAGAGATTGACTATTCGTCGAAGTGTCTTTGCCAAGGAGAACCGACGAATTCTGACTTCAGCTGATGGTAATTTTCGATGGCGTCTTGGAGAAGACGCGTTTCAGTGGGCTGCAGCTTAACCTGGGGAAGCGGTACCTCAGGAAGCTCCAGAAAGCGCTGAACCTTGGTCCAGATCTCACCAGGGTTGTTCACCAGCTCTTCGTAGCTGAGCTGGCAATGGCTTTGTGAGAGGGAGGCGAGTTCGGCGAGCATCTGCTGGCTGCGTTCAGCGTGCTCGAAAGCGGCTCTGAGTTCGGTCGATTCCAGGCAGATTCTCGGCCGGGGCAATCGTCGGCTCTCATCCCAAACATGCCATTGCCGGATCTGATTGGCAACACGTTCGGAAAGACAACGTCGAAGAAGATTGTGCCGTGTTAACAGGACAACACAGGACTGGGGCAGCACCGCTTCCAAGGCCCGTCGAAGATCAGGGAATGCCCCATCGCTGCGGATCTGGCTTGCTAACAGCTTGAAGCCGACCGCTTGAGCCTGCCCCCTGTAGCCATCATGCCAGATATAGTATCGCAAAATCTGCTCGCAGCTGGCGTGTTGCGCGCCACACAGCTCCGGCGGACGTGAGACCAAACGACCTCCGCCGAGCCAATAACGTAACGCCTCCTCCCGGCTCGGCAACACCGGCCGAAAGGCGTCGAAGTTCAAATTGAATGGCTCCCCGAGAGCGACCGCTGCCGGGTGTGCTCCCAGCCACTCCATCAGCAAGGTCGAACCGGTTCTGCCCAGAGTAAATACCACGAAGCGTTTATAACCGGTGCTTTTTTTTGAGAGAACTGCTTGGCGGCTGTGATGAAGATTCACAATCCGCTCGCTGTGGACTGCAAGGGGAGACTGGAAGCTAAGCTTCTGTCGCGGTACCTTGTTTAGTTCGTTGTTGGCTCGTTCGTTGTTGGCTTGTTCGGTGCCGGAAGACTCTGTGTCCTGGGGGTTGGGGTCCTTGCCGTTCGACTGCCCAGAGCCGGCAATCCGTTCCACGGCCGAGGCGAGTGTTTCTCGAAAGACCGTGCCCCTGAGCCAACGACGGTCTTGGCCAATCAGATAGCGATGACCTTCCAGGATGCGATCGTCGGCGAGCAAAGAAGGGACTTCACGAATGTCATCAAACAGCAGCGGATAGTTTTCCCCGACGTATTCGACAACCGCAGGGTGCCGATTGACGATCAGCGGCGTGCCGCGAGCAATGCACTCGACAACGACGTTGTTGGCCGAAGCCTCGAACATCTCGTTGAGGATCACCGCAGAAGCCAACAGGTTGTCGTAATCGTCTTCGTCTAAAAAAGCCTGCTCTTCCACGCCTCCATGAAGTGGCCGGTCGCCTCGATGACCCCAATGAAGCTGCACTTGCCGGTCATACTGTAACGTGGAGGGAAAGTGAGGAAGGACTCGGAGTCTTCGGTAGCCGGGCACCTGCGGAACTTGATAGATCGCTTGAGTATTCCGTAGAAACCACCCGATCTGGGCGACCGTCCTGGTAGGGTTGTGGAAAAACCGCTCCGGGCACCAGCCTTGCTCCGGGGATTCCGAGGGATGTTTGACCACATGGATCGGGATGTCCAGGCAGTCCGATAAGTAGTCAGCCAGGTACTGAGACAGGGTGATCCCGCCAAGTAAATGGTGCTGGCTGATCCTCCAAGAAGGCGTCTCCATCATCACATCCAGACGCAACCGTGGGTTGACCATCGGCGGAATTTTGGGAGGGTGATGAAAGACACCGATCCAGGGTTCCCCGTAGGGGGGTGCTTGTTGGCGATAACAGAAACGTTGTTCGACGAAATCGTCAAACAGAATGCCCGCTTCGCTGGTCAGCGACAACAGATGTTCGTAAGCATAGGGCCAACCGCTGCGATGAAATCCGTGTCCGATGACCGCCTCGGCTGGGCGCACAAGACGCAAGCCAGGCCTGCTTGGGCAGCTGGCCGAGGCCGCAGCGGCCTGTCCATTGTGGTTGACGTAGGGGCATTTGTGCCGGCAAAACGATGCTGGCACGCCTCCGGCGGTCAGCACCAGCTGAGGCGACGTGCAGACAAACGACCCTGGGGCAATCTGCTCACCCCGATGTCGGCAGGGAGGAAGCGCTTGATCCATTAGGCTGGCCTAATCACTAACGTACCGGCATGAGCGAATTCCGCCTTTGGCGATGGCCCAAGTCTGTTCTCAGCCCACGCATCCCACTTCTCGGCGTGCCACACCACTTGACGACCCAAGGAGCCCTGATCTTCCAGGGTCACAACCGCCGGCAGGCAACACATGCAGGAGTTCACTTGAAGGGTCCAACGGCCTCCCTGATTCGTCTGCGACTCGGCCCTCCAGAAGCCGATTTTCCCGCTGGAATTGACCTGGTCGTACCGAAACAGCACTGTTTCCGGGAAGACGATTCCGCTCTCCTGCCAAGTCTCTTGGGAGTCGGACAGAGACGCATCGGCACCGTTGCCAGCCTCCGACCTCATGGTTGCATCGCCGACCTCCATCCGCAGGACCCTTGGCTGAACGGGCGCTGAGGCCTGTGCTTCAGCGGTGCCCGTGGTGGAACTGGTCGAGCTGCCTGGGGTGGAGCTGCTGGCACTGGCGCTTGCATTGGCGACGCGGCCGATCGTCGGGCTGGGGGTCGGACAGTCTCCTAGTGACTGGCAGGAGACCTGCAAGGCCGCTCGGCCGCAGAATTCCATGGTCGAGGTCCGTTGGGCCTCATAAGGAAATTCCCAAACGATAATTGTGTTGGTTTCCTCGGAGCCAGAGCCTCCTCCTCTGGCACCGGGCACATGGGTGGCCTCAAAAGTGGCATCCGGTCGCATCATCCGCACCACAACGTCCGGATTGGAAAACGGGTCGCTTGGGGGACCAGGCGGAGTGGTGACGGTCCCTGGCTGAACTTGGACCACAACAAAGGCGGGCCGCGCGATTTGGCCTTCACCTTTGACGAAGATGTCTCCGATGCCGGGGGCTCCTGTGGCCGTTTCGACCGGAGCAATGCGATCGGCTTCGGGACAATCCAATTTCGGCAGCAGCTGGCGGATTGGACGCGAGGAAGCGACCGGCGGGCTTTCAGGAGCGGGGATAACCGGACCGGGGGACGGACAGTCTCCTAGTGACTGGCAAGAGACCTGCGTGGTGGCTCGGCCGCAGAATTCCATGGTCGAAGTCCGCTGGGCCTCATAAGGAAACTCCCAAACGATCAAGGTGTTGGTCTCCTCAGAGCCAGAGCCTCCTCCTCTGGCACCGGGCACATGGGTGGCCTCAAAAGAGCCATCCAGCTGCATCATCCGCACCACAACATCCGGATCAGAAAACGGGTCCTGCGGAGGATCGGGAAAGGGAGGCACAGTTCCAGGTTGGACTTTCAGCACAACGAAGCCGGGACGAGCGATCTGGCCTTCACCTTTGACGTAGACATCCCCGATTCCGGGAGCTGCCGAGGCCGTCTCGATCGGAGCAATGCGGTCGGCTTCGGGACAGTCCAATTTCGGGAGCAGTTGACGGGTTGGCCCCCCAAGGCTCTCCCGAGCCTGGCCGCTCTGCTGGAATCCGGCCGGCTGAAGATCGCCCCTCGGCTCGTCTCCCAAGGAAGCAGTCGGTTGAAGGGACTTCGACTGAGTTGATCGGTCCGACCTCCCCAACGCCCGGGAGGACAGAATCCCCAACGCATAGCCGACCGCCAGACAGGCCAGCGAGCCCAACACCAGCCCTACGAAAAAGCCAAACAAAAACCACGTGATGGTCATGGTTCAATCTTATGGGAGTGAAGGTCCGAGGAGCGAAAGTGACCCAGCGACGCAACCTCCCCAAGATCTCCAGAACAAACCAAGGATGCGAGCCCTTCCTTGGGGTTGATCAAAGTTTTTACCCGCCTTCTCATAAAGTCTAATGATTGTAAGGATTATGCCTGCCACTGGGGCTTTTGATGGCCACCTGGGGAAGCGGTTTCTGTGATGACGGAGGACCCCACGGTGTGGGGCTTCTCGGTCGACCTGTCAGTCTGAGGGCTGGTTCGACCTGAACTGTCTTGAAATCGAATGGGGCCGCAAGTGCCAGAGGCTGCATCTCGCCCTCGCCACACTCGATGCCAGCAGAATCGCTCGCGGAGCAAACCGCTGCTGCAAGGCAGCGAGCTTGTCGAAATGATTTTGGGGAACCGCATCTGTCCAGACGGGCCTGGTCAGCTCCGGAACGACCCCTTTGGCCAAGCCGGTCTTACGACGGTCCGACTTTCTTCAGGAAAATCGTTCTAATCGCTTGAAGTGGCCCCTGAATTCGGCTACTGTACGCTTAAATACCAATCATCTGCTACGGATATCTTATCTCCAGTCATCTTTAGGGGATTTTGAGAGACTCAAATTGCTTGAGAGTACACTAAGCATGACGGACTAGTCTCAACAGATCCCGTTCTTCTACCTCAATGCAATGGCCACCCGGAAACGCTGGTCCAGCTGGGCCGACTGACGGGGACTGGCGAAGTGTGGCAGCACGCCCCGTTTTTTGTTCTGGCAGCAACGGGGGTTGCTTCGAGTGGTCAGCAGCTGCTCAGAGAATCGTTGGGGGCGAGTTGCCTAGCAACTCTTTGGGTCATCTTGACTTCAGAATGGATTTTCCGGATTCAGCTTCGAGAAAGCGATCAGAATTGGCCATGCTGTTGTCTGAATTGAATTCTTGACATGGGCCAAGCGGAATCGTCACGGCTGAGTGGGTTTGGCGATCTCACGTTTCTGAAAAGCAGTGGCCGATGCAACCTCTGCTGATTTAGCTCGACCGGACTTGAGCGATTTGGCATGACCGATTCTCACTCCCGCCTGGCGACTGAGCCTCAGAGAAGTCTTCGACACAGGGCGACCAACGGAAGCCCGGATTTGCGGACGAAACCTCCCGTTTCGTCGAAGACTGTTCAGGGAATCAGGAGCACCCCGGAAGTTTCTCAGCCTGCAGATGCTCTCTGGTGTGCTCCCCGAGGCTCCGGCTTCATTTGGTTCTTGCGAGGGTGGTTAGGACTCTGGCAAACCGCTTGGAAGATTCTGTTTCGGCGAACCCCTCCACAGTCAAAACGTCGGCTACGCTTTGAGTCACTTGAAGCTCGGCAGCTGCTGACGACCGTTTCGGTGAGCGTTCCCGACCCGGTTGCCTCCGAGGCCGGAGAAGACCCCGCCTCCTTTTCGATTGCTCGGGAAGAGCTCTCGCACGCAGACGCCTCGCCAAATCCCCTCTCGTCAAGTGACCTCTCCCAGAGTGGCACATCCCACGGTAGCACATCCCACGGTAGCACATCAGGGACTGACACCTCAGGAGACCTGACCATCCGCTTTTCTCTCCAGGGTCCAGCGACCCTGGGGACCGACTACCAACTCAGTCAGCCCAACGGCATTTCCGGAGAAGAGGCCATCATTCCCGCAGGCCAGAGTCAGGTCGATCTGGTCGTAACGCCGTTGGACGATGCGGTGTTGGAAGGGGATCAACAAATCCGCTTGGTCCTTCACCAGGGACCTTATTCCCTCGATCCGCAGCGTGCCTCGGGCGTGGTCACTTTGCAAGATGATGAGGCACCTGCAGTGCAAGCCGCCAGCGGTGTTTTTTTGGTCGGCGGTGCTGCTCCGGATGCCTCCGACCTCATTGAGCGGAGTCAGGTGGCTGTTGCCTCGGATGCCCAGGGTGAGCTGCTGGCAGTCTGGATGGACGAGGATGGTGAGGGGACCAGCATCTCCGCTGGGCGGTTTGATGCCACCGGTTCCAAGGTTGGGGCGCAGTTTTCGGTCAGCAAGCACGCTGGCGATCAAGACCAACCCTCGGTGGCACGTCGGGCTGACGGCTCTGCCATGATCGTCTGGCGTGGAGATGAGCAGATCCGGGCACAGCGGTACGATCAAGCGGGGGAGGCCCTGGGGAGCGAGATTCCGGTCAGCCCTGGTGGGATGGCTTCGGGCCCCGATGTTGCTTTCCTCGCCGATGGGAACGTTGTGGTCACCTTTCAGCTCGACCAGCGGACCTACAGCCAAGTGATCGACTTCTCCTCAGGGACGCTCCAGGGCTCTGCCTTTGAGGTCCATCCCTCCAGCATCTCCTCCTCAGTAGCCAGCCGACCAGGGGGAGGGTTTGTCGTCGCCGCCATCGGGAACCCTTCAGACGATACCCCTCCGGCCCAGACACATCCGGCCCAGACACATCCGGCCCAGACACATCAAGCGGAGGTGTTCATCCAACTGTTCGATGCTCAAGGGCTGCCGACCAGCGGCTTGGTGGCGGTGGATCCACTCGGCCATCCAGTTATCGGCCATCCAGTTATCGGCCATCCAGTTATCGGCCATGAGGTGATCCAGACCTCGGACCGAGGCTCGGCCCAGGCTCGTCGCGTTGATGTGGCAGCATCCTCCCGTGGAGAGGTCACTGTTGTTTGGGTCGATCGCAGCCGGACGACCGTCAACGCCAGGAGGTTTTGGGCCGACGCGAGGCCTCAGGGTCAAGCCTTCCAAGTCGCGAGCAGCCCTGGGGGGATCTGGGGGACTCCTAGCGTCATCGATGACCCGGAGGGTGGTGCTGTCTTGGGTTGGGTGGAGGAGGACGGATCCGGCCGGCCTCAGGCTCAGTTGGTCCGATATCCCCTCGAGGGGTCACCTGAGCAACCATCGTTCGACCCTGTGGGCCTGCCGGTCTCGGAGCTGAGCTTAGCGGCGACACCGACTGGGTTTGCCGCCCTCTGGTCTGGCCAGCAAGACGCCCAGGTCTTCGCTCGTCTGTCCACCGTTGGTGAGCCCGTCCGGGTCCAGTTCGCCGAGCAACAACTCCACCCATACGGAGACGAACAGGATCTGCAAGGGTCGGTCTCCGTTGAGGATGGAGGAACGACCTTACATCTCTCGGGCAACCGCTGGCAAAAAGTTCGCTTTCCCTACGAAGTCACGCCTGAGACAGTTTTGGAATTCGATTTCTGGAGCGACTCGCTCGGCGAGATTCATGGCCTCGGGTTCGACACCAATACAGATCACCAACATGGGCGTACTTTTCAGCTGTATGGGAGTCAAGATTGGGGAATCCTCGACTTTGCGGACTACGCCTCAACGGCCCCGGAGCTGAAACACTACGTCATTCCGGTGGGACAGTTTTACACCGGATCAATGAAGAATCTGTTCTTTGTCAATGACGACGATGCTCACAGCAACGCTGAGAGTTACTTCAGCAACATTCGGGTCTATGAGAAAGCACAACGGCCAGTGCTCAGCGGTGTCGAGGGCAGCACGCTATCTTATCGGGAAAATGACCCGCCCCCAGCACTTTCCCAAGATGTCGTCTTATGGGACCCCCAAGAGAGACTGCTGCAGTCGGCGGTTGTTTCCTTAGGGTATGGCTATCGACCGGGCGAGGACCTGCTCGAAGTTCCCAGCACGCTGCCCCCTGGGATCAGCACCGCCGGATTCGATGTCTCCACCGCAAGCCTGACGCTCACTGGAGCGGCCTCAGCGGCAGAGTACCAACAGGCTCTGCGACAAGTTCGCTACCGGAACACAAGCGAGCATCCATCCACCAACTTGCGGAAGGTTTCCTGGAGCGTCAACAACGGGCAGTTCGACAGCCATCTGGTCACCCGGGATCTGCAGGTCATCGCCATCAACGATCCGCCGCAGTTGATTGGCCGTGACTTGGTTGTCGGCGAGGACGCCGGACTGCAGATCGTCCCCGGTTGGGCGTCATTCCAGGCAGGGGCGGTCGATGAGGCCGGTCAAGGGGTCAGTCGTTACAACGTCCGGGTGATTTCCGGTTTGGAATTGTTCGCCACGCTTCCCTCGGTTGCCGTTGATGGGACGCTGACTTATGCCTTCCAGGCAGATGTGGCCGGCACCGCCAACTTCGAAGTGACTGTTGAAGATGATGGAGGAACCGCAGCAGGGGGCGAAGATACCAGTGAGGCACAGACATTCAGCTTGACCGCCCAGGCTGTCCCCGATTCCCCGCTCCTGCATGTTGAGCCAGCCATCGGCCAACCGCAAACGGCGATCGCCTTGTCGATCCAGTCGTCCTTAAGAGATCGTGACGGTTCCGAGAGCTTGACCCTCAGGATCGATGGCGTTCCCGAGCAGGCAGTCCTATCAGCCGGTCAAGATCTGGGCTCAGGGAGTTGGCAGCTCACCCCGGCTGAGTTGGACGGATTGACCATCACTCCGCCAGCGGACGCCTTCGATTTTCAACTGACCGTTTGGGCGTTCGCCACCGAGCAGCCCAGCCAGATCCCCACCGCGAGTTCAGCTGTCGCCGTAGCGACTTTGCCGGTGACCCTCGCCACCAACTCCGGCCCCACCTTGACATGGCCTCAGCTGCTTCCCGCAGGTCCGAGCTCCCAGCCGACCGAAGATGAAGACCTCACCCTGCTGGGTTTGGCCATTGCCGACGCCGAGGCAGGCAGCCATCCAGTTCAACTGACTCTGGCGGTCGATCACGGGGTGTTGAGCCTCCCGACGCCGGCCGGTTTGACGCTGGCCGGTTTGACGCTGATCGAGGGCAGCAACGGGGGATCGGAGTTGACAGTCCGAGGGAGCCTTGCCGATCTCAACGCCGCAATCGCCACCCTGACTTATCAGCCTGATGCTCACTTCAGTGGCTGGGAAACCCTGACCGTCGGCGTCGATGACCTCGGCAACGGGGAAGAAGGTCACGCCCTGTCCCTGGAAGATCGACTGGTCTTTTCGATCAACCCCGTCACCGACCCAGCCCAGTTGGCAGCGGCCGATGTGATCGGAGTCGAAGATCACCCGATCCCGCTGGAGATTGCGGCGAGCTTAATGGATTCCGACGGTTCCGAGGACCTTCAATTAGTCATTTCTGGCTTGCCCGACCGAGCCCGACTTTCCCACGGTCAACCCACCCCCGACGGATGGGTCCTCGCCAGCAAGGATCTGGCTGGACTCGATGAGCTGACCGTGACGCCTCCACCGGATTTCCACGGGAGCTTTTCTGTTGGGGTGACAGCACAATCTCGGGAGTTTCTCAGCGGCTCGACTGTGGAAACCTCAACCGTGTTTGAAGTCGCCGTCACCGAAGTCAACGACGCCCCGCAGATCTCCGGGGCCACCAGCCAACGCCTCACGCCCGGCGTACTCGGGCGATTGGTTCCGTTGAGTGTCTCGGATCCCGATGACCCTCAAGAGCGTGAGGATCTCCAGGTGACCCTCAGCCTTTCGACGGGATCGCTTTCGCTGGCGAGCACCACCGGGCTGAGCTTCTTGATCGGAGATGGAAGGGACGATGTCCTGATGACGCTGACCGGCTCGACTGAGGCGATCAATGCGGCCTTGCAAAACGCTGCTGTCCAGATTGAGGAGGCAGCTACGCTGACAATCAGCGTCGAGGACGAGAGCCAGGGAGATCTCAGGCAGGAACACTTGGTCTCGTTGATCCCCCACCAAGGCAACCTCGCGCCGATTTTGTTGCCGCTTTCCGATTGGCACGTGGAACCCGGTGGATTGATTCAGTTCACCGCCGAGGCCTTTGACAACAACGGCGATTCACTGAACTTCAGCCTTGACGAAGGAGCCCCTGCTGAGGCGTCCATCGACTCTCGGGGGGCTTTTCAGTGGGATCTCCAGGGAGTCGAGCCTGGAGTCTATGAGATCACCCTTCGTCTCACCGATGGCCATCCGGATGATCTCCCCGAAGGCTCCATCGCTGGGGCAAGCGTTGCTCAACGTTTCCAGGTGACTGTGGGTGATCCCGGGCCGAGCATCACCGACATCTTGGTCGGCTCACAGGACTGGACACCTGAGTTCTTGGCGCAACTTGTGGACCAGGGGCTGGGCGACCAGGAGTTTGGTTTCTCACTGAACGGATTTGAGCGGACGCTGCCTTGGGTCAATCTGGATACCATCACGTTGCAGTTGAGCGAACCTGCTTATGTGATATCGGAAGATCTGCAGCTGCAAAGCCTCTCGGGTGAGCCGGTTCCCCAGGTGATCGACTTTGCCTACGACCCTGTCCGGACCCAGGCCACCTGGCGGTTTTCCAGCCCTCTCTCCGATGGACGCTATCTCGCTGGGCTCTCAGACGGTTTGACCGACCTGAGTCACAACACCTGGACTGGTTTCCGCGGGGGGCCGCAGATCGCTGCTGATGGCCGGGGCTTCCGCTTGGGAGTGTTGGGCTACGACCTGGACGGAGACGGCGAGGTTTCTCATGAGGAGGCAGAAGACCTGCAGAGAGCCCAGGGTTCGCAGCCTGGAGAGCTGCCGCCCCATTGGGACCCCAACGGGGACGGAGTGATTTCTGTGTCGGAGGCGGCCACCGCGCTGGACCGGCAAGGGACGCAGCTGCCCGAGCCTGATCCCGTGAGCAATCTGCCGCCGGTGTTTTTTCCGATTGCCGACCAGCTGGTCACCGCTGGCGGCTCTGGGCTGACGGTCCCTGTTGTCGTTTCCGACCCCGAAGGCCATGCGGTCCAATTGGAGATCCTCAATCAAGATGAGCTGCCGGGCGTTCAGCTTGTTCAAGCGGTTGTCCCGTTCAACTCTTGGCTACTCTCCTGGGAGGCACCTGACCAGACACCGATCGGAGAGATTGTCGTCCGTCTCAGGGCGACCGATGGTTTCTTCAATGCGACTTCGGCGACAGCAGAGTCCTCCTTTGTCATCCGCGTTGTTGAGGACAGCACAGGCAACGATCCGCCGTTGCTTCTTTCCAGCGGTCCAACTTGGCAATGGTGGCACGACGGGGAAGAAGCTCAGGCTGCCGGTTCCACCTTTTGGCCGACGGCTGATCACTCGGTGGAATGGTTTCATGCCGAAGTCGGTGAGCCTTTCGAATACCGATTTGAGGCCAGTGATCCTGACCGCGATGTGGCCGAAGAGGAACCCATCCCCGCCGATGGCCAGCTGGAGTTTTTCATCGAGGGGCACCCTGGCCGAGCCGCGATCTCTCCCGATCCTGAGGATCCCACCGTCGGTGTTTTCACTTGGACGCCTCTTGAGGGCGATCTGTGGAGGACACACTCCTTCGTTGTTCGGGTTGCCGATCAGGGAGACCCTTCGCTCAGTTACACCCGTGTCGTGGGGATTCGCGTGGGCCCTGGTCCTGAAGGCCAAGGAGACCATGATCCGCCCCAGATCACCACAGTTGCCGGTGCGGAGCCGAACTCCGGCGAGGCGGTCGAACTGGCCTTTGAGGAGCACAGTGGAGTCAGTTTCCGCGTGACCGCAGACGACGACATCGCCGAGGATGACGAGTTGGTGTGGTCGATTGAAGGGTTACCCGAGGGAGCGACCTTTGACGGTGGACACTTCGAGTGGACCCCTGGGGAAATCGACTCCGGCGAGTATTCGTTGACAGTCATCGTCAGCGATAACGACCGAGTTCGCCCGAAAACCGCAACCCAGAGAATCGTCCTAACGATCAACGAGGTCAATCAAGAGCCCCAGTTCGAGCCAATCATTGGAGCGATCAACGGAACGCCTCAGTACGGCAATACCCACACGGTCTTCAGCGGTGAAACGATCGTCCTCTGGATCAGCGCCAACGATCCCGACGCAGCCGTCCCTTGGCTGAGCGACGACGGAACAAAAGTCTGGGGAGCTGATGACCTGGAGATCACCCTCGAGAATCTCGACTGGTCTGGTGGTCAAGTGGGCTCCACCCAGCCGACTGTTCAGCCAAGCATCCAAGGAGCCGGTGGCGGCGCCTCCACAGTGATCTCCTGGACTCCAACAGCCGAGGACGTGGGCAGCCGGGCCAGTCTCGCCCTCAAGGTGACCGATGCGGATGACGGCGAAGACCATGAGCATATCTTGATCGGAGTCGCCGCAGGATGCGGAGGAGCTTCCGATGACGATCCCTCTGGCGGAGATCCCTCTGGCGGAGATGCAGGAGGGAACCCCGGCGACAGCGCCTTGGACATGCCGTCCCCACAGACCAACCCATCAACGGATCAACCTGAGGGCACCGCTGTTCCCACAGGAGTTGGTTCAGGCCGTGGCTTTAGTGTGGTCAGTGGTGTCGAGGGCGGGGAGCCGGGAGGCGACCCAGTCGAAGAAGATCCTAGCGGCTACTGCCGACCCGGTTCGGTGAGAACCCCACGCAACTACTGGGCAGTCACGGGAAGCCAGTTGGCCGTCGAGATCCCCCAGGGCGTCAACCGGCAAGATCCTGGGCAGGCCAGCGAGCGGGAACGACCTGAAGACGGCATGCTCAGCCTACAGCCGGAGGGGTCCTTTAACTACACCCCGGAACTGGACCCCCAAGATGCCACCCAGTTTCGAGGAGTCGATCGGTTTTCTTATTTCCTTGATTCCGATGAAGAAGATTCCTTAGGCGTTGCCTTTCTGGAAGTCATTCCAGCAGGGATCGATGTGGATTTATCCTGTCTTGAGGATGCCCATGAGGAGGAAGGACGTGTTTTGGAGGCAGGACATGAGGTCGGGCTGGACCTCAGGGCGGTTTGGGATAGTGCTTTTTGGTCGCGTCAGGCATTGGATGCCCTGATCCCTCCTCCGCCCGGGGTGGATCCGTTGACTGACCTGCAAGTCCAGCTGGAGTTCAGCGATGCCTTGGAGATCCGCACCCCCGATGGGACGGAACTGGAGTCCGACCACACTTGGGAATGGGAAGATTTTACCGATTGGGTCTGGCCCGAGATGTCCGGCTGGACTTGGCATGATTTCCAGGGTGTCACTGCCCTGGGGCCCAGCTTGACGGTTGTGGGGACGGAGGAAGGCGAGGCGACGATCACCGTCACGCTGTTGGGCACCGAAGGAGATCTGGCCAGCGACCAGATCACCATGGAAGTGGTCGAAGAGCCATTGGTGCGTTTGCTGCCGGGCACTGACGTCCCGGCTGATCCGGAGGCTGATCCGGAGACACTTTCGCTGCTCTACGCCGAAGACCGTGATGCCGATGGGGTTCCTGATTATGCTGACGGCTTCGACTTAGACGGAGTTGCCCCAAACGAAGACGACTTGATTGAGGAACTCGGCCCTGATGAACCACCTGGGTTCACCGCGATCACGGTGAAACTCGCGGATTGGCTCACCGATCTCGACGAGGCACGCCTGTCCTTCGACCTCAATCAGGTGTGGTGGAACTGGCACGGCGACGACCCGGGGATGACCGACCGCTGGGGACCGGAGCAGCTTCCCGATCAGACAGATTACGAATACTCCGTCGACGGTTGGGACACCAACTATTTTGGCAGGCTCAACGGGGTCACTGGCAACGAGCTTCGTCTGTGGACTGAGGATGCATTCTCCGAACGCAATCCTGATCAGGTCAGCTTGGGAAATCATCAGGATTCCTCGGGAGGTGACTTTGTCCGCCTGAACACCTCTTATCGAGCGGCGGATTTGGGGCTGACCAGCGAGTCTCGTTCGGCAACTCTTTATGTGGAGACTCATCATCAGTGGCTCTGGGGCGGGGAACTGGTCGTCCGAGTTGAGCCAGGTCCCCACCTCAGCACAGGGTGTTGGGTCACCCAAGAAGACTCTCTGAAATTGCCAACACGGCCACTAAGTATTTTCGCCACCGATGCCTACGCCGCAGAGACCGCTGAGGGAGAGCCGCTCGACGGAGGAACCTTCCTGATCAGCCGAGGCGAACAGAACACGCAGGGCGAGTTGGAGATCACCTACCAGGTACTTTCCGATTCGGTAACAGCAGCCTCCGATGATGACTACAACCAGGAGGTGTTGGCCACAGAAACGATCATCCTGCCTGACGGCCAATCCGCCGTCGAACTTCGTATCTTGCCGGCCGACGACGAACTGGTCGAGTGGGATGAGACCATCACAGTTCGGTTGGTCTCGGCGGTGTTGACCTCGCCTGAATATCCGCAAGGTTCCTCAAGCGAGAACGATCTCACGGACGAGAGCGAGTCCGAGACGCCCAGCGGCTGGGGGATCGACTCTCAGGCCGCCGAGGCCACTGTGACCATCTTCGATAATGATGGGCTGGGCCAGCTGCTCAGCCGCAACATCGATCGGGAGAGCACCGGGCAGGTCAAGGCGAGCGTGGGGACTGAGGTGCTCGACGTGGGGTTGCACGAGGGGGATGTCACGATGATGTGGTCAGGCGATCCCCGATTGCCTGCTTACTACGGATTAGAGCATCTTTCTCATCTTCTGCGAGCTGAGACAGCACTTCCTGACAACACCCCGGCAGAGCCCCTGACCGTTCAGTTGACCCTGGGCGACTCCGTGGGTCCGGAGCTCACATACACTCCGATCCTTGCTGTTGAGGGTCCCCCCGGGGCAATCCAGCTTTCTCTCCCAGCGGATGAGATTCTCGGCCAATACGTGGCATACGCCGATGGCTCGCAATTATCCACCGGCCACTACGACTACGATGTTCAATTGAGAACAACGGTCGAGGATCAAGAGGTGACGCGAACGATTCGCGGCAACACCCAGCTGCACAATCGTGGGGCCAGCCCCTTTGGCCCGGGATTCTGGATTGAGGAATTGGATCAGATCGTCTTGGACGACGGGCGATCCAGCCGCTTTGCCAGCCAAGGGGCTGCGGTCACTCAAGGAGCCGCTCTGATTCGCGGCGACGATACGGCCGGCTGGTTTCAGGCGACCGTGACAGAAGAGGACATCCTGCAGATCATCGACTTTGGCAACAGCAACTACCAAGAACAGACTGCCAGCGATCATCCCACCAGCCCAGAAGCTTCCAGCCCAGAAGCTTTCAGCCCAGAAGCTTTCAGCCCAGAAGCTTTCAGCCCAGAAGCTTTCAGCCCAGAA
>CAZYKP010000077.1:34765-42576 GCA_964648025.1 uncultured Pirellulales bacterium
GCTTTCAGCCCAGGAGTTTTCAGCCAAGAGCCGAGCGATGAAGAAGAGCCGATTGTGGATGGGACCGGCGTTGGTGGCAGGCACGGATACCGTGTGCTCAAGTCTGGCCACGAAGCCTCGGTGGAATGGACCTTTGAGGGGCTGGAGGAAGGCAGACTTTACCAAGTTTATACCAGCTGGGCACCTGGGCCGGATCGAGCGACCGCGACGTACCAGATTGCAGGCGCGACGCCCTTCGGTCAGTCACGACCCGAGGATGGGGGTTCCGGTTCTTTTGAGGTCACGGTCGACCAGCGATACACCCCGGGCGAGTTCGTCTTGAGTGAGACTTCCTGGCGAAGCCTTGGCTGGTTAGTGGGCTCGGCGGAGGACTTGACCGTGACGTTGGAAGCTGACATAGGGGGCGTGACGGTTGCCGATGCGGTCATGCTTGTTGGGGGCTGGGAGTTCGATCGCCCGGATGGGACTTTTTTGGCGGAAGAAGGTGTTGCCCCAGGCCTGACGGCCCTGGATCCCCAAACTCAGTCCGCCCCTGAGGAAGCTGCTGTTCTCCAACTCCGCAACAAATATGGTCTTCGCTATCGCTTTGATGAAGCAGGACGGCTCCGGCAAACACTGGATCCCAACAACAACCAGATCCTCTATCACTATGACTCCGATGGTTTGTTAACAACGATCACCGATCAAGGAGGACTGGAGACGAAATATCGGTACGCAGGGGGATTGCTGGATGCCATCGATCAATTCGCTCACTTAGGCGAGCACAAGCAACGCACCGTGCAGTGGGATGTGTCCGCCGTCCCGGGTCTGGTCATCAGCCCAGATCGTTATCAGCCGATCGTCTTTGATGAAGCTGTCACAGTCCGGCTGCCGGACCCAGATGGTGACGCCCGGTCTCCGCAGGATGTTCCGGAGTACCTCTTCCTCTTTGGTGGCCCGGGGCGAACTCTCTCCGGCTTTGTGGACCCTCAGGGGAACATGACACGTCTTGTGTATAACGCGGACGTCCATCGGGTGGTTCGAGTTGTCAATGCGGATGAAACGTCGGAACGGCCAAGTCGTTGGACGGTTGTCGCCAGCCTCCTCGACGGTGTTGTCGAAGAGGACACTCCCATCCGGACTCGTTCGGTGCTGATTCCCCAGAATCCACCCACGGTGAGTCGGTTTGAGGATTTCGACCTCCCTGATGGCGTCGCCGCGGACCTCTTTGGGGGCCTTCAACTCTCGGGCGCAACAGCTGTCCATGTCGACGAACGAGGCGTCCGTTGGGAGTATCAGACAGACCGATTTGGGCTTCTCACCGCCCGGAAAAACCCAATCGGAGAGCCTGACAATCGCTTTCAGGTTGCTCAGAAGGTCCAATTCGGCGATGCGATTTGGGAGTATCGGCGGAATCAGCACGGCCTGGTGGAGGCCATGATCGAGCCGCCGGGTGGTGGCGGCAGCGACCCGCTCCCATTCGCGATTACGACCCACTACGAATACGAGCTGGGCAATCTCAGCAAGGCGACCTATTCTCTGGGCACAGACACTCTGCAGCAGGTCACCGAGGAATGGGTTTACGATCCGAAGTTCAGCCGGCTGACTCGGCATACCGACGAGCGAGGCAACCAGACCTCATATCACTTGGACCAGGCGGGGAACGTCACCAAAGAGATCGATGCACGACTTTTTGAGACACATTACACGTACACGCCCGCTGCGACAGGCCTGACGTCGCAGCCCGGTGGCCTGGTGCGGACCGTCGAGAACGCTGCGGGGCTGTTGACTGAGTTTGTGTACTCAACGCCTCCATTGCCGCTTGGTCCTGACCAAGGAAATTCCACTGGATTGGTCTATCAGATCCGCGCTGGGAAGGGGCAGGCAGTTGGGGATCAGCGGACGATTGATCCAGCCTCCGAGGTCCAAACAACGACCTTTCTTTATGACACCTACCGCAACGTTCGCTCCATCACCGATGCTTCCGGAGCGGTGACGGTGCAGGAGCACGATCGCCTCGATCGATTAGTCAAGTCCTATTTCCCCGCCGAGACCATCGATTCCGACAATCCTCACGTTCACTACCAGTATTATAACAATGGTCTTGTCAAGAGTGAGACAGATGAGTATCTCAACAAAACATCCTTCAGCTACGATGCCAGGAACCGCTTAGAGACTGTGGTGGGATCGGCCACGCCTGATCATGGGGTTCCCTGGACCCAGTATCGCTATGATGCAGCTGGCAATCTCGAGACAATCATCCGTCCTGGGGTGGAGGGGGAAGACCATCCCCATGAGACCACCTTCGTCTACGACCAGCGCGGTTGGCTGATTCGTCGAAACGATCCTGCTACCAGCCAGCATGCAGGTCTCCAGACCTGGTTCGTTTACGACAGACACGGGAACCTAACGCAGCAGCTCGAGTCGCAGAACATCGCAGACTCCCCTCAACTGTTTGCGATCTGGGTGTCAGCAGGAGATCCTGCTCAGGATTTCGAACCCCCATTGGCTCCCCAGTTGTTCTCAGAAATCTCTACCGAGTTTGTTTACGACCGGCGAGGTCGGCTTGTCTCCACGACGCTTCCTCAAGCCTCCGAGGACGCCAACACCCGGGCGACGGTCGTCTATGCTTACGATGCTGCCGGTAACCTGACCAGCATGACCGATCAGGCTGGGTTTACCAGCCAAACGACTTACGATGGGCTGAACCGGCCTGAGGTGATGATCGATCCGGAAGGCGGCCGGACGACGTTCGTTTATGATCCGATCGGCAATTTGTCTTTGACGATCGATCAAAACGGGTCTATCACCCAGAGCAGCTACGACCGCTTTAATCGGGTGGAATCCATCACCGACGCTGAGAATCGAATCACCAGCTTCAGCTACGACACCCAGGCACGCCAGCAGACCGTCACCGACTCCTATGGACGGGCGGTTGTTTCCACCTTCGATTCTCGCGGCCGACTGATCAGTGTGGTCCGGCCTGACCCTGGCGGCCCGGTTTACGAACTCACCGAAGACGGTCACGGCTATCGGCTGACCGAGCCCGAGACGGAGATCACTTACGCGTATGAGTATCGGCCGGAGCTGCTCTCGGCAACTCAGCAAGCGACGCTCGCTCAGCAGAAAACTCATCTAGCCGAGGTCGTCGAGGATTCCAGTCGAGCGCTGAATAACATCGTCGTTGAGACCTTTGCTGGCCTTTCCCAAGTGACCCTTTTGGATCCCCAAAATCGCCCTTGGAGAATGATTGGGGTCGATCCGGATGGCCACCATCGCGAAGAAGCTCATCTCGATCAGACCGCCTACAACGCTTTGGGTGCAGTCACCTCCACGACCGACCGCTTTGGCCAATCCGTTCAGTTCACTCGGGACAACTACGGACGAGCGGTGAAAGTCTCCGACGCCCTCTCCACTGCAACGGCGAATTTCACCACGACCACCTATGATAGCTCTGGCTTCCTCCGGCAGAGCACCGATTCCTCCGGCTCGGTGACGGAGTGGACCCGCGATTTGTTGAACCGGGTCGCCCTTGGAAAACTCCCGTCTGCTGTCTCAGTCACGGGGGAGCCAACTGAACATCGCACGGCCTATGAATTGGAGGCTCAGCAGATCCTCGAGCTGCTGACTCCCTCCCAACGAGAGGCTTTTGAGGAGGCCAAAACTGCAGGAGAGGTGAAGTTTCTCACCGTCGATGGGCGGCAGGTCACTCGCAACGTTCTGGTGACCACAGAACCCTCGCCAGCCAGTTCGGCTTCGGATGGGCTGGAGGTTTCTACTGTCTCGATTCTCAACAGCCGAGGGCAGGTCATTCGGCAGATCATGCCCGACCCTGACGCCGAGGGAAGTGGAGAGAAAGCTTTTCAGACTCGGGTGGAGTTCGACCCCGGCTACCGATTGAGGACTGAGACGGATGTCTACGGTCGCCAGACCAAATACACCTACGACGACATCGGTCGATTGGTCTCGGTAGAACATCCCGACCCCGATGGACGGACGCCCCCTTCCCAGCGGACAACCCGGCATGTGCACTCTCAACTGCGTCGAGCTCACCGAAGCGATGACCTCCACCATCTTGAGTCTGTCCTGACCAACGAGCAGAGGGATTACCTGGATCAAATGGTGGCCCTCAAGCCGGTGGGCGAGGGTTTTGAGGTTCTCAGGCTGGACATCGAGATCGGTATCAATGCCGATCGGGCGACCCAAGTGACCGTGTACGATGCCTGGGATCGGGTGGTCCGCATTCTCGGCCCAGGAGAGCAAAACGGAGGAGGACCGGACTCACTAGTCCTGCAGAAAAACGAATATGACGTCCGGGGCAACTTGGCCCGGTCCACCGATCGGCATGGCAATATCACGGTCTCATTCTACGATCAGGCCGACCGGCTGATTGCTGAGACGATCCCCATTGGTCCAGAGCAATTGGAGGATCTATCTGAGTTTCCTCAATATCGGTATACCTATGTTTACAACGCCGAACTGCTCAGCCCGACGCAAAGGCAAGCCTACGCGGAGGCGACCCAGGGCGAGAACGTCATTGAGGATAAGCTGGTCGTCGTGACCGATCCACTCGGGTCGAGCACACTGCAGTTGTTGGATGCTCGAGACCGCGTGATTCGTGAGATCGCACCCGATCCTGATGGTTCCTCGCAAGGAGAGCAAGCCTTTGTCACCACATATGATTACGATGATACCGCGAGAAAGGTGACCGTCACTGGTCCCCACGGAGAAACCACCGAGGAGAAACTCAATCAGCGTGGCCAGTTGGAATCTGTGGACAACCACTTCGACGATTCCCTCGTCAACTCCTACCAACCCAGCGGTCATCTTCATCAAACGGGCGATCTTTTTCACAGGCTCACAGATCACCACTACGATCATCTCGGCCGCCCCACCGCCCGAGAGCTGCCCCCTCCGGATGGGATTCAGGGTCACTCCCGTCCTCGCTTCACCACCGAATATCGCTGGGATTCCTCTTTGGTTTCAGACAGCCAGGCGATGGTTTTTGAGCGGCTGCTGCGAGACCGCTTTGGCATCAATTCTGCCAACTTGACTGCAGCTGGAGGCTTAGGTCCCTACCGAGTCGTTATCGAGGGGCAACCGGCGGTGCAAGGCGACCGGGACGTTCAAGCCAAGACCATTCGTTTGTTGGACGGCTGGGATCGGGAGGTCGCCGTCATTCAGCCGGACCCGGATGAAGCCGGTCCGCTGGGTGTTCCGGTCATCGTGACCGAATACTCCACCGATGGCCGCTGGCAAACCGTTGACGCCTACAACGCCGACCAGAGGACGGGCGTCTTGGGGTCTTCATTTCAAAGCACGGAAGCTCATCGAGACCGTCTCGGTCGGCTGATATACGTTTCCAACCACGATCCGACCTTGGGAACCAACCAGCCTGATTTTTCACAAACCTTCGAATACACCGCGAATGTGTCGGGTCTGCCACAGGATCAACTTCGGGCCTATCAGGCACTGCAGAGTCAGCTGGAGGCCGATGCGATCGCTGCCGGGCTGGGGCCAGGGTCCGGGACAGACCCTGACTACACAGTTGCCAAGACATTGAGTCGCATCAGTTGGGTTGAGCTGATTCACAGCCCCAAGCCCAACACGCCGGGTCAGCAGAAGGTGACCACGATCAGGGCGTACGACGCTCGGGGGATGATGCTTGCCCAGATCTCGCCGGATCCGGACGAACAAGAGGGAGGGCAACGTCCGGTTGTCACTCGTCACATCTACGACCAACTCGGGAACCTGGTACGTCAGGTCGATCCGGCCGGGCGTGTGATCAGCTACGAGTACGATGCCTTAGCTCGGCGGACGAAGGTCACCCATCCAGACCCTGATGGCCCCGAGGGCAGCCAGGAGGCCGTCGTGATCGAGTACTCCTACACCAACCCCGAGCTGTTCCGCAGTACCTTGGGTCGCCTACCTGGGCTGTCAGCAGGCCAACTCCAAGCCCTTGACAGGTGGGGGGCTGAAATTCCGGGAACTTGGGCCAGTGGGCGAGCGACCCGCATGCCCCGGCAGCAACATCCGGACCATCCCAACGGTGCAGAAACGGTCGTCACCCTGGAGCTCTTCGATGCTTTAGGTCGGCTCGTTTTGACGGTGTTGCCCGATCAGGATTTGCACGATGGGGAGGATGAGGCAGGAACCATTCGGCGGTCCTATTACAAAGACGGAACCCTCGACACCCTCACCGACGCCAACGGCAATGCCATCGAGTTCCAATACGATGATCTTCGTCGACTCACTTGGGACTCCCAGGTCCTGCGTGAGGACTCGGAAAACCAGCATCTCACCCGGGAATACACCTATTATCTCAATGGGCTGGTCAAGACACGGAAGGACCGAGACGGAGACACGATCCGCTACCACTACGACCAACTGGGGCGACAGACTGCCGAAGAGTGGTTGTATCCACTCGTGGTCCGCGACGGTGCCGCACTCCCGCGAGAGATCGCCCGTCGGATCACGACGCAGTATGACGAGCGAGGGCGAATCTGGAAGCAGGAAGACAGCTCTGGGGTGGACTACGAATATCGTTACGACAACAACGGCACGGAGGTGACCACCATCATCTCCGAGCTGCATCCGACCGGGACAGTCGAGTTGCAAGAGACCTTCGATGCGGCAGGAAACCGCCTGACCATCGCGGCCACGGTCGCAGGGACGGACGACTACCAGAATCGCTCTACCTATGACGCCCTCGGGCGGATGACCAGCGTGACTCAAACGGGTCAACCTGGAGGCGCGACCGTTCAGTCCAAGCATGTCCGCTTTGATTACCAGATCGATGGCCAACTGGAGAGCGTCACCCGCTACGCGGCGGCGACAGACGACGACCAGCATTGGGTGGCCACGACGACCTACGACTACGACCAGGCCGGACGGCTGGAAAGGCTTGAGCACAAGACCCATCAGCACCCCAATTCCCTGGTGAGCTATCAACTGGGGTACGATGCCGCCGGTCGGCTCAAATCGAACACGATCAATCGGGCAGATGCAACTCAAGAACACAGCAACGAGTATCGCTATGATGACAGGGGACAGCTTGTCTGGGCAAATTCTACGCAGCTTCATGAGACCATCGGTCCAGAGACCTTTGAGTATGATCTCAATGGCAACCAGGACGAAGGACAGTACGAAGTTGGGGCAGATAATCGGCTGGAATCTTATGCGAACTACACCTTTGAATATGACAAGGAAGGCAACCGGACCAGACGAGAGTTACCACAAGTCCAGCAAGTGACGACTTATGAATGGGATTGGCGTCAACGTCTCCTCCGAGTCATCAGCAGCGAACCGACCGCGACCAGCAGCCTGAGTCAATATCACTATGATATGCAGGATCGACGGGTGGCGAAGTTCCTGCACACTGACGGAGACCTTCACTGGGAGCAAGTCGAACACTATGTTTGGGATGGGGATCACATTGCCCTGACACTGAACGAAGACGGTCAGGTGATTCACCGGTACCTGCACGGTCCCATGACGGACCAGATTCTGGCCGATGAGCGTTGGGTGCCGGACGGTTCGACGGGGACGCTGCGGCATGACCAGACTTTGTGGGTGTTAGCGGATCAGAAGGGCAGTGTGGTCGATTTGGTTGACAACGCTGGCGTGCTGCAGAACACCATCCTCTATGACAGTTTTGGGAAGATCGAGCAGCAGACCAACGACAACCTAGAGTTTGCTTTTGGCTACACGGGGCGGGACTTTGATGCTGAGACGGGGCTGAATTACCACCGCAGTCGCTACTATGATCCTCAAGTCCGGCGATGGCTTAGCCAAGATCCTTTGGGATACGCGGCGGGCGATGCCAATTTGTA
>CAZYKP010000078.1:0-22602 GCA_964648025.1 uncultured Pirellulales bacterium
CTATTCTTCTCTTCTCTAGCTCCGCATTCTTTCCGCAAACGTTCCGCTTCCCATGCGGAAGATTTGCGGAACACATGCGGAAGACTTGCGGAATCAATGCGGAAGACTTGCGGAACAAATGCGGAAGACTTGCGGAACAAATGCAAAGCGCCTGACCGTCCCGTTGCCAAGAACCCCCTTCCGGAAGACTCGCAGTCGATCGGGGAGGACCAACCAGGTCTTTCTCGGGGGGATCACCCTCACCCAGGATGGTGATGCGGTGGGCTGCAGCCGTGGAGCGACCCGCCTGGTGGCTTGATGGCTTGGATGGTGGCAGTCGGTTCGACGTGAATCCCCCCGTTCCACGAAATACCAACTGCCCAATCAGAAGGAAACCAACCGCTGGAAGCGAGCTGGCGATGCCCAGGCATGCTTTGATTTACAAGGCCCGGCGTGCCTCCCCAGTTGTTGTTTCGGCACTCTCTTGGGCCCCAGGAGCCTTCCGGTCGGGACAGTCCCCACAAACAGCCTGGGGGAAATCCTTTCTGGGAGACTGCCAGGGCTTGAGCGTACAGAGCTGATGTCGGGAGCAAAGGTAGGTCGTCAGCAGTTTTCCCCGTGAACCACAGAGTTGGCAAAGGACGGCCCCTTGCTGAACTCCTCGATAGCGGCAGGGCCAATGCAGCGGCCCCAACTCCAAAGGCTCAGCCGATTGCTCCGCACCAGAACCTTCACCACCTAATTCCTCACCACTGCCGATTCGCTCCGGTCGCAGCAATGCCTGCAAAACCATCTCGCGTCCGTTGGTCCGACAGGGAGGTAAAGGAATCGACTCCAACGAGAGACCGAGAGGATGCCGGCCCACACGCCCGCAGCTGACGCACCGCCAGCGTCCTGGTCCAGTCGCCTGAGGGGTACACGACAAAAGGCTCATAGAATGCCCAGGGTGACGCTGGCTCCTGTGGGATCACAATGGAAAGCCCTCAACTCCGAACGATCCGCGTTGTATGTCAAAGTCAACCCATCGATGGCATCAGCACAGTTGGACCCCTGGAGATTCCCATCAAAGACATAGCGATCACCGGCGATCCTCAATGTCCAGCTCACACGCCCAGGCTCCACGGAAAACAAAACCTCAGCAACCTGCGGATTGATGCAAGGGGCATCCGGCGCCGAATAGACAAAGTACCGACAGCCATCGATCTGCACACTCAAGTAGCGACCAGCATCCAAGGCCTCGTTATAGTCCGCGCACAAAGGGCAGAGATCATTGGTCAGCCCCTGAAGGGTGGCCGTCACAAAAGACGGGCAGGTCTGACAGTCCAAAGAACCAACCGGTTCATCCTCACAAGGACATCGGCCGCAAACATACGGCTTGCCAGAATCCACAAGAATCCTTCCCGCTTTTCTCCACAGCTTCACGCTCACAGAATCGCTCCCCAGGGCGGGTTGGCCGTCGATGAGGTTTGGTCACGCGCGTCCTGATCCTCAGACGGGCGCTCTTGATCATTCATCCAGTCGCTGGGCGTCTCGTCTTGCTGAGCACACTCCTCGCTGATGTCGTACCAGTGCAGGCAGCCGGCGGCATCATGACCCAAGATCTGCACGGCCTGCGGATTCCAACCGGCGACATCCTCGAGACGTGTCTGAAAACTGCAACGGCCTGTCTTGCTGCTGCCGAAGGCCGTCTCCCATCGTCCGCTCTGCGCGTTAAAACGGGCCAGCAAGCGATCTCCAGCGATCGTCTCCGGTGCCTCGGCACCAGGGGCATACACCCGGAGCTGTGGCTCGGAGTGATCCACGGCATAGGCGTTCGCCGAAACGCGAAAGCGGACAGGCAGCACCGATGCTGAGGGGCTGTCGTCGTCAGCTTGGAAAGACCACCGACCGGTGAGCTCAAAAAGCCCGAGCTGGCGTGACTCCGGGACCGTCAGAGCGAGTCCCTCACCTCCGAGAATCGCCTGAATCAAGCGATCGGTGGAAACCGACAGAGCTGATTGCCCAAGCCTGTGCAAATCCCGCACAAGCTCCAACAATCGATTAAAATCGCTGGCGGAATACCCTTGCCCAGGGCTGGCCGGAGGAGGAAACTCAGTCACTACGGCTGCAGGGGGTTAGCGGGAAAAGCGAACAGGGAGTCAAAGCTTGTCGTCAAATACAAACTATTGCCGTTGGCTTGATCGGCGAGCTTGTTCCAGCCGGCCGGGTGCTGGGCCCGGTAGGTATGATTCCAGCCGTGAATGCCCGCCGCACCACTGCCATCGTCGATACGCCGTTGACGAAAGGTGTAGTCCAATCTCCAGGTGAATTGCTGGTCCGGATCGAATTCCAGCTCGATTTGGGCTTTCCAATCAGCAAACAACAGCGTCTCGGGCTCGAAGTTCATAAACTCCGCAGCATTGACCTTTCCTTGCTGATTGCGAATCGCACTCCAAGGTGGCTGGGGGCATTTATGCCAAGTGAGACGATGTTCAGTAACCGGGACAAAGATGGTCCCCAAGGCATCCTCAGGCACCGGCAGCGAGCTGTCGTCCGACCAGTTCAGCCCTCGTCCAGGGATCTGCAAAAATTGACCGCCGCCGCTGGCACGGTAACTGAGAAACGATCCCTCCGGAACATTAGGTAAATAAGGATGCTGCTGCTGAACGGCCTCCGCTTGTTGCGGGCTAAATTCTCGAGTGGCGTAGGTGACCGTCAGCAAAGCTTTCTCATAAGCAGGCAAATCCGCCAAAGTGCCGCCGCCGGAGGCAGGAGCGTCCTCGCCACCAAAAGGCTGGACGCGGACACTGCTGAGCAGGCAGCGAGGGAATCCGGGAAAGACCTGAGGCTCCGTAGGCGAGATGACCCCTCGAGTGCCAAACAATTCCGCCGCCAAGTCGTATCGCTGCGGCCAATCGACCAAAAACCTCCGAGTTGCGGTGATCCCGCTGAGGCCAAACTCAATTTCTGGGCTCCCGGTGAGCTCCTCAAAGACAGTCGGCATCTAGAAATTCTCTGGAAAGTCTCTGACGGAAAAAGTCCCCGATCCCTTTGTCTCCGGCCCGCTTTCTTGATCGGAGCCAGATCCTCCTGCATTTCAGCGAATCAGTCACTGCGCTCAGACGCTGGAACACCAACCGCCATTAGCAAAACGTCCCCTCTCTCCCACCGCGAAGTTGAGTCACTTCGATCAACTGCACCAATCGGCTGACCCCCTCCGCCGTGTGTTGCATCGTCGCGGCAAGTTCCCCAGGAGACTGCTGGCTATCCTGATTGCCGATTCTCTGCAGAATTTCTGTTAATCCCAGCACACCTCGATCCGGCAACTCGTCTCGGATCTGCTCATCGCTGAGAAACTCCTCAGGATGCTCGTCTGCAGCTTGGAGGGATCTTGCCCAGGGCAAAACCGCCCCTGGGAGATTTCCCAACAACCGTTGAGCCTGCTGTTCTTCCTGCTCGATCAATTCCAGAAACCTCTCGGCCAGGACAAAGCTCATGAGAATCGGCGTCAGTCTTGGGGCTCTCGGATTAGTAAGGTAACCTGCGGATCGTCCGCACCGATGGTGATGGGGCCATGTTCTGGACTCCAGGCTCCTAAATAGAGACACGCTTGATAGATCGTGAGTTGGTCGATCTGCTGCGGTGTCCATCCATAGCTCTGGCTCAGTTTTTGATAGAGGCGGGCCCAAGGAATACGTCCCTGACGACTCGGGACGGTCGGCTCATGCCCAGGATTCATCCCGGGCCAACGGAGTTTTTTAAGTCGGGGTCCTCCTGAAGACGCCGAAGCCGTCGCGCGATCTCCGTCCGTTGTTGTTGAGTTGCCTGCTGGAGGATCTCGGCAGCATCCTCCAGGGTGACCTGAGGATGGTTCCGCCGAAGCGCACGGTGGAACATCCAGATCATCCCAGAAAGTGTGCGGCCGAACTGAACCACCTCCTCAGCCCTGACAACCGTGTGGTTCCTGAGGGCCTCTTGTGTCACTCGGCGAAGCTCAGCAACAAGAGCTCTTTGCTCCTCGGGCGTGACGTCTTCTGGCAGACGAGCCACCGCCTGGGCGAACTCGTCCAGCGGATGCAACCGCCGGCGGACGATTTCGGCTTCGACCTCCGCATGGTCGCCCAAACACAAGGGCCCCAGCCGATAAGTTTGACCACCGATGACGAAGTCTTCGCTCAATCGGCCAGAAACCCGCGCATGGCCGTCGCTCACACAATGCTCCTTCTTTTGCTCCTTCGTTGCTCGCTCATGTTGTCGAAGGTTTTTCAGGGAATTTCTATGAACACTCCGATCAGCTTTCGACCCAGCGCTTTCCGTCTGCCCCCATGGTGATGACCCAAAGGGGACAGCCAGCAGCACCAACAGTAGCCCGGATTGTCGGTCGTTGCCCAAGCACATCCTCGAAAGCTATTCAGGGAATCAATAAGCTGCCGTTCTTGGTCGGCTCGCCACTTCCGGTAAAGGCAAACTCCCAAAGAACGACCTGACCGTCGTCCAGATCAATGCGGATCTGGGCCTCAGTAATCAGCACCGGAGCATTGATAAAATTGTCCCCGGTGCCATCGACATGCAGCTGAAGCGTGACACGTTCTCCTGCATATGCAGGTGCTGAGTTGAGGCCATCCTGGGCATGAGCCTGAAAAGACCCCGAAAACTCTCGCACCCCGGGAAGAGCTCGCCTCCAAGCGCCCGACATGTTGCTGGCCCATCTCAGGGTGAGATCACGCTCTCGAAAGACCCAGTTGCGGACATCGGTGACCTCCACAGCCGGGTCGCCTTTTTTGAGAGTCCCCTGCTTGCCACTGTAACTTGCCAACTTTCCCTCATCATCAGAGAGTTCGCCGAGTGAGCACAACGCAGGTTACTGATCCCCTGAAAAGTCTTCGGCGAAGCGGACACCTTTCGTCCGGCCATCCGGGCTTTCGGTGGTGCCTCAGGCTGCCCCCTTGAGGTCATCACAAACAAGGGCAGACGGAAAGCCCTGGGTCGAAGAGTTCTCCGAAGGTCAGTAGGAGCCTTACCTTGTGACCAGCAACACCAGGTCGGTGACGAATTCCCACAGGCCTTTGTCGGTTTGTGCGGCGGAGTTGCCCGCCAAGGTCACATCCAAGACACGGCCGGTGGAGTCAAAGCTCCAATCATCACGCAGGAACCCTCCCCGAGATTTGGGCTCGACCAACTGGTGAGCGACCCGCCAGGCGAATTCATGTTGGGCATCTCGAATGATCACCTGGAGGGTCACCTGTTCAAGTTGGGTCCCTGTGTTGGTGCGACCAACCGAGACAGTCCTGCGTCGTTGGAGGATTGCATATGTTCCGGCCGTCCCCGGAGGCGCATAGCCCGTGTAGACTGCCGTAGCCGGTAGCCGTGCCGCTAAGTGAAGTTTGCTGGCCCAGCGAGCATGAAAACTGCCCTCCAAACTCATCGTGTCAACCTCAAGAAGCAGCGCAAGCTGAATAGGAGTTCAAGTGGCTGGACTGCTGATTGTTCGCTGTTGGATCTTTAGGGGTGGTCCGTCACATTCACCAAAGGCAACCCATTCAATTCCTTGAGGACTTGAATATGGTTGATCTCGGCCTCGGGATAGGTCCTTTGGAAGGCTTCCTTGGCTTGGTCACGTGAATGAGCCAAGCCGTAGACACAGAAGGTCACATGCCCGCGTTCTCCCTGCTCTCGACCATAGGCATGACCGAGAAACAAAAAAGCCGGTTTGCCTCGTTCTTCGCTGCCGTTGATGGGTGTCTCCTGCTGGTCTTTGTCGTTCAGGCGTGAGGGTTTTCGGAAAGTTTGGTTTTCGGAAAAGGTCTCGACGACGTCCTTGCCGATCTCCGACAATCCGGGCTTCCGTTGCTGCCGCGGGCTGCCTCTGGCTGCCCTTTGGGTCATCACAAACAGGGGCAGACTGAAAGCCCTGTGCGGAATACTTCTCTGAAGCTCAGTCGGTCCCTGTGGCCAAGCGGACACGGAGAGGTCCATGAGAAGAAGCGATCAGGATGAGTCCATTGGCAGCGGTGTTTCCAGACAGACCAGCACCGGGAGCACATCGAGTCGTTGGTCCTGTTCTAAGTGGAGGATTTTGTAGGTCGCTCCGGCAGAGTCTCGGACGCGATAGTCTCGACCAGGGACAAAGCTGGGACTGACCTCCAAGATGACCCGGACGAGCCGTTGTGCTCCGGTTCCGTCTTCGCCAGCCTCTACTTCGGTTTTGACCGGCTGGATCCGTGCCGACAGCTCGGTGAGGGCATCCGCCCAAATGGGCTCAGCCGCTCCAGTTTGACTCTTAATGTAATCCGCCGATTGAATAGAAACGAGTGTATTGAGCCGTTCAGCCAAGGCCAAATTCCGACAAAGACATCGAAAACGCGTTCCACCGGTTTCCTCACGGACCTCCAAAATCGTCCACTTCACTGAGCGATCATCGGTGATCGTCCCGCCGGGTTGGGGCGGACTGCTCACTTGGCTACTCGGCAGATGCCAAATCACATCGGCAGCTTGAGCCCCCCCTTGGCTGGACTCAGATTCTCGCAGGCGGACTGCTCGCCGCAAGGCGTAACGGACCGGCCGACTCGTGTTGTTGACCCTCAGCGTTACTGTGGCCACGCTCTAGTTCCTATCAAAAAGATTGCCTTCCCAGTCGCCTGCTGGATCCATGATCACCAGATCATTCTCCACCCCTTTCCAGAACAGACCCTCGCCCGCATCCTCTGGCGGGATTGGCTCAAAAATCCGCCAGAGCACCTCAGGAGGTCCAGAGCCACCCAAGCGAGTCGGCAGTTGAACGATCGGCTGGAACCAATACTCCAAATCCGGCACACTCGCCGAGATGGGGAAGAATTCCGTCTGCCAACCCTCAAGCACCAGCGGAGCTGTTGACAGAGGTTCACTGAGTGGTTGCCACCAGCGATCCAGCGTCACCAGCTCTGCGTACAGATCCTGAGGATCGACCAACTCCATGCGAGTCTGATGCGGCCCCGAGTTGATCTGACAGCGACACGGCTGCTCGAGGGAAGGATACCACGAATCTGCCGTCGGACCGGCCAGAAGCGACGGATCATCAACTCCCAATGACTCAACAGGAGGCAGCCAACGAGACGCTCGAATCGGGTCTGGCCCCCAGAACATCCAGTCCACTCCCGAGGGAGATGTTGCAGTCTCTCCAGGGCTGACCGGAGCAAAGTGGACATGACTCTCCTGGGGAGCTCTCCTGTCACCAGCGACGACCGTTGGGCCGTTTTGCAACCACCCGATTTCCGGGAGATCCAGAAAGTTCGCTCTCAGCGGCTCCAGCAGGCCGACGGCTCCAGCAGCCAGGAGCCGCTTTTGGACCGGCACCGGTTGACTGACCGCCGGAGACCACTGCTCCGGCTGGGGCACAGTCTCGGCTGCTGGCACAATGACCGGTTCAACACGACCTTGATAGAGCCAGGAGCGAATGATCACTGGAACACCTCCCAAAAGAAACTCAAGATCTCGGCCGCGTAGATCTGAGCAAAGCCCTTAGGGTCTTATGACAGTCCCACCTTGTATGAGGGACCTAGGCGATCATCTCCAAAGCTCGTCTCTGACAAAGACGTTCTTGAGACACAAAAATGCTGACTCGACTGATTCCCTGAAAAGTCTTCAACCAAGCAGCTACCTTTCCTCCGGCTATCCAGGCTTCCATTGGCGCCTCAAGCGATCCCCTCTTAGGTATCACAGACAAGGGCAGGTGGAAAGCCCTGAGTCGAAGACCCATCTTGAGGCTCAGTCGATTGACGGACTGAGTGTCGATCCTGCCTCCTTGCAGGTCGACAGCTCAAGCCCCTCACACAGGCCACCGGTGAAGATGGCTCTTGCACGTTGCTGGGTCCCCAGGACTGTGTCGACATCCTGCCTTCAGTGAATTGGACTTGATGAGTTTGGTTCACTGATTCCCTGAAAAGTCTTCGACGAAGCAGCTACCTTTCCTCCGGGAATCCGGGCTTCCGTTGGTGCCTCAAGCGCTCCCCTCTTAGGTATCACAGACAAGGGCAGGCAGTCGCCCTGGGTCGAAAACTTCTCCCAAGGTCAGTATTCACAAAACCCTTACTTGCGAATCGGCCGCCAAGACGCGGGTCGCCCGTTCTCCAGATTGTCGATCAGCTGTTGGTGAGTCAGTCCTTGGGCTTCGTTCAGCGGGCAGTGCTGGTGACAAAGCAGTGGACCGTTCTGCAACATGTCCCAACCGGACACCTGCCCGGGGAGGCCATGACGTCCGCAGCGGACGCACTGCACGGTATCTCCTTCCTGAAGGCGGTCTGTCTCCGGCAAGGAGATGATGATCTGGCCCGAGGGACGCCGCAGGGTGTGTCTCATCGACAGAGGTCACTCCTCGTGGTGCATGGTGACTTCGTGAATAGCTGTGCCGCCGCTGGATTGCGACTGCAGACCCAGACCGTTGGAGGCTGTTGCCGGAGCAAGCAGCTCTCCACCAGGAGCGGCAACCCAGCGGAAGGTCGCTCGTTGATTCAGAGAGAAGTTGAGCAACACGCCGCCGGGCGTGTAACTGGGCTCAACGCTGTAGACGCCAACGCCATAGTCAGCGGCGGCCGCCGGACTGTTGGGGTCCAAGGGAACCGGCGAAAAGCCAGAGCCCTCGGTTCCAACAGCGGTCAACCTCTCCACATGAAATCGTGTCGCCACATCTGCAGGTGTGGCCACAGAGGAGACAAGCAACTCATAGAGCCTCGGGCGAACCGTCGGCGCCGAGATCAGCGCCAACAACGTTCGGTCGGTGCCCACTGGTGCGGCACCCACGCCCGAATAACGATCACCCATGGTGAACCTCACTGGTAAGGAACAGCCACCCAGCGCGGTTGCACAGGCATCGGTCGCTGGGTGAACTCAAAATCAGGAGGCAGCCCTCCCACATCCTCTGGTGTCCCAGCGACGGCAAAGTTCGCTGAGTTGTTCGTCTGGTTGTACTCGGTCACAATCCAAGCCGGAGATCGCGCCTGAGTGTCGATGGCGAATTGATCAACAGCCCCACCTAGGTAGTTTTCACCGGTCGCCCGGCGTGCCAGATAGCCAGATAACGGATTGCTTCCTAACCCAGAACGTCTCTGAGTATCCTCATTGACTCCATCGATGAACAAGCGAAACTCCCTGCCCTGACGAGTAGCGGCGATGAAGTGCCACTGTCCATCGTCGATGGTGGAATTGGAGAGGAGGACTTGGCCACCTGCATCATCCATAAACAGCCGCACACGTCCGGCACTGGCCTGCCGATGGGCGTAAAAAATCACCCGGCTCTCGACGGGCGGAGAGCCTGCACGTTGTCCCCAAAGGGCATGGGTGGTTGCCGTTGGCAGCAGGCGGACCCACGCACGCACGGTGAAATCTCCGTCGTTGGGGAGGAACGTGGGCAACTCCACGGCGTCATCGCTGCCGTCAAACTCCCAACTCCGACCGACCTTTCCGGCAATGAAGTCCGCAGAAGTCATCCTCCCGATCGCCCGGCCGTGATGAGAATGGAAGGTTCGGTCCGTCAGTTGGGGTGACATACCCGAGGGGTCTTCCTCCATCGGCCAAAACCCACGTGTGGAGGCGTCATAGGCCTGCTGGCCGCTTTGCGGTGTGGCCGAGGGCTGATGATAGAATACCCAAAGATGATTGGGCCCCGAGGAACTCAAGGCGACCGGCCCAACACGGAGAATCGCTCGTGCCTGAGAGGAGTCGACATGTCGCGTGAGGCTGATCACATCGACATGAAGCAGGCCTGTTCCATCAGGGTTGGTGGCCACGCGGAGATCCGAGCCATCGGCGTTGGCCGCATACGGTCCCTCCAAGTCCAGAAGTTCTCGCGGCAGATTTGCCTCAGTGAGTAACAGGGTGAACTCCGTGACTCCACCGCTGCCAACTTGTGTCGGAGGGATCGTCATCCGGCAGCGGCGGCTCCAATCTTCAGGAAAAGGCACGGTGATTCTTACTGGTTCTGTGAAGTTACGGGTTTTTTGAGTATCTCGCCGTAGCTACTGCTTGCTGGATTTCCTGACTGCTCTTGGAGAATATTCTTGCTCGTCCGAGACGCTACTGATCTTCGGAAAAGTGTTCGACCCTAGGGCTTTCCGTCTGGCCTTGTTTGTGATGACCTCAAGGGGCCAGTCTGAGGCACCACAGCAAGCCCGGATGGTCGGACGACAGATGCCCGCTTCGTCGAAGGCTTTTCAGGGAATCAGTGCAACGACACACTAAGCGGTGATTTCGCAGCCGTTGCACAAACCGGATGAGCCAAGATTGTCCCCAAAGTCAGTCGGTGGTCAGCAAATCAATAGGCCTCAAGTTTGACCAACCGCCGCTCATGGTCCTGAATGGTCGCGGCATGTTGATAGTCGGTCTCCTTATGTTGCAGGTGATCTTCCTCGGATCGTTGCAGGCGGCGATCGATCGAGCGTAGAGTCGCTCCGATGGACTCGAGCTTGGCATGGGCCTTGCCGGCCGCGTAGACCACCGCGAAAGCGGTCCCACAGATGGATCCGAACAAGGCCAGCCCGCCGACGATCAGATGCCAAATTTCCAAGGTCACCATGTCCTGCCTCCCGTTTCTAGAGCCAGGGAAGACACCTCAGCCGAACGTCAGCTGAGGGTTTTCCGCTGTTGGTGCTGGGGACTTTGACAAGTTCAGCGATGATTGCTCATCGGTGTCGTTAGGCAAAATTCTCAGCTGATATCTTGTATCCTGATCCGGTCCTTGTTGAGATGGCCCAGCGGGCTCTGTCTGAGTTGGTTGAGTCAACCAAGCAGAGGCCAGCCACGGCACGACCGTGGCAAGACCTCCTCCGGCCAAGGCCGCCGTCATCGCCAGCATCCAGGGTGAGAGGCCGGCGGCCTCAGGCTTCTGCCCAGAGTGATAATGCTGGTGGCTGACATCTCCTACGTGGATCACCCCATCGGATTCACCATCTATGGGACTGGAAGGGTCGACCATCAACCTGTGATGATCAGCGATCTTCTGACGGTTTTGACAGAGCAGAGCCTGCGCGTCCTGCAGCATCATCCCCTCGTGTGCCATCCGAAGCCCCGCCAGGCGATCGGCCCATTTCTGGCCGAGTTCCTCCCGGCCCTGTCTCGGGTCCGCTGGCCTCGGGTCCGCTGGTCTCGGGTCCGCTGGTCTCGGGTCCGCTGGCATCGGGTTGGCCACTGTCGGGTCGGCGACTGTCGGGTTGGCCTGCTGTTGGCGGCTGGATGCGTTCTCGGAGTTGCTCACGGATTTGTTGAGTATACTGGGCCAGGTACGCGCGATGGTTTCTCTGTCGCGCGGCCTCGCGGAGACGGGTGACTCGCTGCCAAGCGAGGGCGGCTTGGTCCAAGGCGGCCTGGAGTCCGGGATTCATTAGGGGCTGGTTCTCGGAGCGTCAGGTGAGCCGTGATGAGGATGAGGCCCCTGGATGTACCGGACGCCGAGTCCTTCTGTGAGGCTGACGTTCTCTTTGCCCTCCAGATACGAGTAGCGAAGGTTCTCGGCGTAGTGCCCAGCTCCATCAGCTTGCCGCTGGGCCCCGTTCAGGGCGTGCATCTTCAACAGACCGTAGTCTTGATCGTTCATAGGAAAAGGCAAAATCTTCAGTGGTGCAACGGAAACGGTGTCAGTCACGGCTGCTCTCACTCAGGGAGCAGTTGCAGTTTGATAGGCCTTCCGCCCAAATAGGCTTCCGTGCTCTGAACCAGCTTGCCCGAGGAATCATAAAGCTCCAAGCGGATCGGGAGCGTTTTGACTTCAGCCACCGCCTGGCCTGTCGCCTCCTCAAGAAGCCGCTGACGATGTCCGGCAAACACCTCCTCGATCTGCTGCCGGGAGGCAGGCTCCCCGGGAGCACCTCGCTCCCCTCGGGGGCCCGCCGGACCAGCCGGTCCCCTCGGCCCCACCGGTCCGGCTTCTCCCTGTTTGCCTGCCGGGCCCTGCTTGCCTTCAGGACCCTGCTTTCCCTCCGGACCCTGCTTTCCCTCCGGGCCTTGTTGGCCTGCCGGGCCTGGTGTGCTGGTAGACAATTCCGAAAGCTGGCTTTCCAGCCGGTCCAGCCGCTGGGTCAGCGGGGTCCAGTCGACTTTCAGCAGTCCATCCAGAGGTGTGTTCTCAGGAGTCAAGGACACCGGACGGCGGCCGGGAGCTGGCGATTTTCTTGAATAGCAACCGCCACCGTAACAGACCCCGGCTGGGCGGTAGCCACGATGTTGGGCATAAAACTTCAAGAGTTTCTTCAGCTCGCTGACGGGAGTGGCTGCCGATCCGCGGGAAGAAGCCCCCCAGTTGATCGCCACCAGACGCCCGGCGACGAAGATCCCTGAGCCTGAATCGCCTTGTTGAATCCTGGCCGAGGTACGCAGCACCGGAACACCACCGGCTGTGATCCCCCGTCGCGGTAAGACGATCATCCGTTCTGAGAGAGTGGCCAAGCGTCCGTCCCGGCCGTAGCCCCACCAGAAGAATTCCTGTCCGGCCTGGGGGTCCTCGCCCAAGGCGACCCAGGTGAACCCCATGGGGTTGTCTTGGTCTTGTGCCAACTCCAGCAGTGCGAGGTCTCGGGCTCGGTCATAGACGATCACACGAGCGAGATAGCGTTCGCTCTGCTGCGGATGACTGACGTGAACACGCTGGAGAAACCGATGTCCGATGACATGGCTATTGGTGACAAGATGCCGGTTGCCGATGGCAACTCCGGTCCCGGCCAGCCGATAGGCTCCCGTCGTCCATTGGATTCGATAGGTCGCCAGCCGGGCGTCGGTGGTCTGCCCCCCTGCGGACTCTTTGGGCAGGAGGGTCCACAGCAGCCAGATCAAAGCCACCACGACCAGGCCCATAGTCTCCCAATAGGCTGAGGGTTCTTTGTGCATTAGGTGTATCCTTGAGTGAGACTCTCAAAGGGCTCGTCCAGGGCAAGTTGATCCTCGATCTTGTGGATCTCGCTCAGCAGCATCTTCTGATACTCCGTCCAGGAGACTTGTTGCCCATCCACGTTGTAACTGGGCTTGGGTTGCTGCAGAATCGTCTGAAGCTGGGCGACCATCTGCTGCCGAAGGGCAATCAGATCATCGGCGGTGGCCATACTCACCTCATAGAAAATGCTTGTCTCATAAGTCAGATTTGGTTCCCACAAGCCTTTCGGCGTCTACTGCTCCCCTCGGAAAATTCTTGCTGGGGTACTGAGCCTTAGATAAGTCTTCGACCAAGGGGCGACCAACGGAAGCCCGGATTGCCGGAGGAAACGCCCCGCTTCGTCGAAGACTTTTTAGGGAATCAGTAATACACACGAGCCGCCCGAACTTTCAGTGATTTGGCAGCTGTTGATCGACCAGCCTGTCCGCTGTGGCGGACGAGCCAAGATTTTGCTCAACCTCGTGAAGCAGACTCTTCTTCTGGTTGAGTCGTTCCCGTGGAATCACCAGCGGCCTCGATCACTCGCACATGGCCAGCGGCATGGCTGATGCGGTTGGCTTTTTTCCACAAGGCGACAGCTTCTTGGGTGTTTTTGGCCTGGATTGCGGAGACGAACAATTCCGTCACTGCCAAGGGAGTGGGGTTATCCTCACAACTGACAAGCCATCCTGTTTCCTGCCGAGAACGTGTTGCTTTGACTCGTTCCTTCGCCACAGAGAACTCTCCAAAAATTGAGGATGAGTGATGAAGAGAAGTCGATCAACGTTGACGAGCAACGACTGGGCCTTTGGGCCTCGGCAATTGCCCCAAGCTGCCCTGCTGAGTGCAGGACACATCGGGGACACAAGCCACAAGGGGCAGTCGGTCTTTCTGGTCGGTCTTTCTGGATTGAGAACTTCTCGGAGGCTCAGGCGAGGGTCGTGCTGTTGTAGCACTTGACGATTCGACGGGGCTCCAAGACGGCACAGACTCCTCGTTCGCTGGCCTTGAAACGCTGGACGATATCTTGGGTGAATTCGGCTTCGCTGTTGGCAGGGGCCTCACTGACGGTGATCGGCCAGTTTTCCATGTAGGCGAATGCTCGACTGAAGTCCCCAAAGAACCAATGCTCATCGGCCTCAGCGGCGTTGATCCCGGCAGCGATGAGCCGGTCACGCATCAGCTGGGAGGTCTCCACCTGATAACGATCCAGGGGATTGGGGGCCAAAGTCTCCTGAGTTGCCCCGGTACTGGTGCGGACCTCGGTCGCCGAGGCCACACGTCGAGCGGTATGGAGTGTTGATGGCGGGACCAGCAAAGTCATGTTGCTCGGATTGAAGGAGAGGGCCTCGCCTGTGTTGGGGTCCTTGATAGCTCGTAAGACCAACTCGGCTGCCTCCACAGAAGTCCAATCCTGCAATACATTCTCCGGCTTGACGTTCACCCAAGGTGCGGCCGGCTGAAAGGTATCATACGTCGTGCCCCGCCAGTTGAAGTTGTTGATGGCGCCGATGACGACATCCATGCAGCGTTTTTCTTTGTTGAGTCCGAGCACCTCACCGACATCTCGAGCTCGTTGGATCAGCACCCCGGTGCGATCAAAGAGAATCGCTTCGCGGGTGACCGGCACGATCAAACCGCGTTTCTCTGGTGCCGGGGTCTGGATCCAGTCTTCTCCCAGGCCGACGTGAGGGTAGGCCATGCCCTCACCGACTTGCAAACCTTCGGCTTGGTCTTGCAGTTTGGTGATGCCCGGGATTTTTTCCCCGTCCGGCAAGCGTGTGGAGATCGTCCGGATCAACCGAGAGGCCACAAAGGATTCCAAGTTGAATCCTTCTAAGATGGCGCTATAGATAATCTGGCCGGTGATGTTGGAGAAGGTGGTGGAGTCGACGGCCTCGCTGGCCTCCAGGATTTTTCCCACCTCGGGTGCGTAGAGCTGTTCGACGCCATACAGCCCAATGGGCTCGCCGTGGACATTGATCGTGTAGGCGGCCAACTCTCGTAGAGAAAAATCCTCGGGTTTGATGTGCTTGGCGGCCAATCCTTCGCGCAGCTCGGCCAGCGTCTTGGCTCGGTCGCGTTTCAGATCGTTGGCCAACCGAGATGCTTTGACCATGGGCATTGGCAGTGTCTCAGTGGAGAAGGTTCTTAGAAAAACGTTCGTGCATCAGGCCTGTTGGCCCCTTGGACTGACCGCTCAGCTTGCAGGTTGACCCTTAGCTGACTGGGTCTTGGTAGCCTCCGGTCATGATGACCGACTGGATTCGCAGTCGAGCGATGGTTTGGTCGATTCCGCCTCGCACGGCAGTCCCGATCGTTCCGGCCGAGGAGGTCGCCTCGACCACCTGCTGGCTTAAAAGCGAATCTCCAGCGGCTTTGGCAACTGCCAGTTTGGCTCCCTCGTTTAGGGATGCCCGAGTCACGGGGAAGTCGAAGACGCCTGAGGTCGCCACACGGATGTCCTCGGTCTGTCCCACGCCGCTTCGCTGAGTCGCCACCCCGAGAAATTGACTTTGAAAAGCGGCTTGAGTGGCGGCCAGACTGCCGGCCCAAGGAAAATCCGCAGCCGGTTTGGCATCATCGGTATCCAAGTACAGCAAGTCGCCGATCTCGATCACCGTGTCGCTATCCACCCGAGCTTGAATGGGGTTGCAATCCCCATACCGCCAACGCATCACATCAACCATCGTTTCTCCTCGCCTTCTCGGTACGCCCAAAAGGTGTTTGCCGGAACGCCGCCTGCAGGCCCTCGCTTTGAGCCTTCGTTGATCGCTTTGAGTCAGAAAAGGATGCGAAGTGGTCGAGTTAACCAGTCCAGCGACGAGCTGCCGCCTGCGGGTCAATTGGAGTGGGGGAATCTAAATTGGTGTCAGATCCCCAATTTGTTCGGCTTGCGGGTTTGCCCGCAGGACGGCCGGCCAGCAGAGTTTTGCGATCTTCGATCAGGGCCTGCAGTTGGTCCTCGTCGTCTTGGCTTTGCAGGGCTTTGCGGAAGGCCTCGGGGACTTCGGTCAGTCCGGCTGCTCGCAGGGCTGCCTCGACGCGTTGGCCACGAGCGGCCTGCTGGGCTTGTGCTTGGGCCTCAGTTAGCTCCGCCTGAAGGGAAGCCAAACGGCGGACCATCGACTCGGTGGCTTCGGCTTCGGCCTGGTCACCAGCTTGTTCGGCGTCGGGCAACTCCTCGGTCGCCTGCAAGGCGCGATCCATCGCATCCAGCAGCTTGCCGATGGCCTGAAGTTTGGCCTGACGGTCCAGGTCGGTTCGATGGAAGATCTTCACAACCTGCGGGGCCAAGGCACCCTGCATGGCGGCGGTGGCATCTTGGACGTCACTCGGGACGGCCGCCTGCGGGGCCGGGGCGGTCGAATGATCGGGTTGCTGGATAGGATCGGGCATCGTTTGCTCAAAGAGGCCTCCAACGGTTGCGGGATCGGCCACCAAATCGACCGACTGGACCGCAGTGATTTCCTCGACGATCACCTGGCGACCCTGCCGGCGGACTTTCCCTTGAGCATCATGCGAGAGCCCCACCGATTCCGGTGAGTGCCTGGCATCCCAAAAGAGCTGCTCCGCCAGAGGATGCTTCGGGTTGACGACCAGATCGCCGTACAACCCATCGCTTTGCGTTTGCACGTTTTGGATCCTGCCGATCCGATCGCGATAGCTGCGACTCCCCTCGGCTCGGTGATCCACGTTGACCGGACGGCCCTCATACAGCGACGCCGCCTGTGCCAACGTCTCAGGTGGATAACTTCGCCCATTGTGGCTCTGCAGGCCGATCAACTTCACGCCAGCAATCACGCTAGCCTCAACGTTGATCCGTGAACCTGCTGCGGAAATGAACTCGCGGAGAAGGACTTGTTCATTCATACATGCAGTCTAAGCGCCCGTTCTGGCCGGCAGCAACTTCAGTTCCCCACAGCAAACCCCTCGCAGTCCAACCGCTTGCTGCTTGAATTGGCCCAACACTGCCACACGCCCCGAATGCCAGGCCAACGCACAGGCGGCCATCGGATGGCCCTTTCTGGGGACCAGATCCTTCGCCGGTTTCTCTTGTGGCCGGTTCTTGTGGCAACTCGATGACTCTTGCCATCCAAGTTTGCAGACCCTCACAGGATTTCATGAACACTGCGTCTTTTGTGCAGGTTGTGGGGGGCCTATGCTGCAGGGTGGTCCATCCGGGGTTGTTCTGCCGGAGGTGAGCCGATACGGCAGCACCCCAGAACGGAAGTCTTTAAGAACGGAAGTCTTCGAGAACGGACACATTCACCAGCGGACCTCTTCAAGAAAGGGTGGCCCCCAAATGCCTGCGTATACCGTTGACCAGATCCGAAACGTGGCCCTTATGGGTCATTCCAGCAGTGGCAAGACGACCTTGGCCGACCAGATGCTCTTCCTCTGCGGTGAGACCACCCGTGCAGGAAGCGTCGAAGAGAGGACCAGCATCCTCGATGTCGATGAGCTGGCCCGGGAACATCAACACTCTCTGGATACAGCGTTATGTCACATGACCTTTCAAGAACGAATGATCAACCTGTTCGATACCCCGGGATACCCCGACCTGGCCGGGCCAGCGATCGCCTGCCTTGAGGCAGTGGAAACAGTGATCATCGCGGTCAACGCTCATAACGGCGTGGAGAGCAACACCAGGCGGATGTTTGAGCACGCCAAGGAGATGGGGTTGGGCTTGGCCTTTGTGATCAACAAGATGGATACCGACTATGAGCATCTGCAAGATGTGCTAGAAGCTCTGCAGGAGACCTTTGGCCCAGAAGTTTTGCCGTTGAATCTTCCGGCCGACGGAGGGCGACGGGTGATTGACTGTTTCAACTCCGAACGTGGCAAGACGGACATCGGCGATGTTCACAAGGCCCATCTGGCTTTATTGGATGCAGCCATTGAAAGTGACGAGACGTTATTGGAACGCTACTTGGCCGGCGACCAGGTCAATGCCAATGAGCTGGAGTCGGCGATGGATCAAGCCATCGTCACCGAACATGTGGTGCCGGTGATGTTCACCGATGCCAAGACGGGTGTTGGGGTGCAAGAGCTTCTTGAGGTCATTGCGCATTTCTTTCCCAACCCCAAACAAGGCAAACACCGCATGCTGATCCACCGCGATGGGTCAGTCGCGGACCAAGAAGAGGAACTGGTTCCGGATCAGGAGGGCAATCACTTCATCGCTCAAGTCGTGAGGGTTGGAGCCGACCCCAAGAGTAACATGCGTTACAACGTCTTTCGTGTGTTCACCGGCTCGCTGAGAGCCGATCAGAGCTTCAATGTCAATCACTCCAACCGTCAGCTCAAAGCAGCTCATATGTTCAAGCTTCAAGGGGCCACCCATGAGCCGGTTGACGAGGCAATTCAGGGGGACATCTTGGCCATTCCCAAACTCGAGCTGAAGATCGGAGATGTCTTGCACGACGACTCCGAGGACGTGCATATTCGGATGCCAAGATTTCCCACACCGATGTTCAGCCAGGCGATCGTCCCCAGAAGCCGAGGCGACGAAGCCAAACTGGCCGAGGCCCTGCACACGTTGGCCGATCGCGACCCCTGCTTGCAAGTTGACCGAGACGAAGAGACGCAAGAAACGCTGCTACGCGGCTGCGGAGATATGCACTTGCGTCTCACGCTGGAGCGAATGCAGCGGATCTTTAAATTGAATGTCGACACCCATGCCCCACGAATCGCTTATCGAGAGACCATCACGGCACCAGCAGAAGGTCACTATCGCCATAAAAAGCAGTCAGGCGGGGCCGGGCAATTTGGGGAGGTGTGGTTATCGATTGAGCCAATGGAGCCTGATGATCCCGAATGGCCCATGGGCTGGAAATGGGGGGTCGTTGGCGGATCGATCAGCCGGGGTTACGAGCCTGCTGTTCGCAAAGGCTGCGAGGAACTGCTGGCCGAGGGTGTTCTGGCCGGCTACGTCCTGGAGGGGATTCGCGTCACGATCAACGACGGCAAGGAGCATCCGGTCGACAGTAAGGAGATCGCCTTTAAGACCGCAGGGAAGCTCGCCTTGAAGCAGGCGATCCTGGCGGCTGAACCGATCGTGCTGGAACCGATCGTCCTGCTGACGGTCAACTGCCCCTTGGATTCGTTGGGGGCTATCACCGGCGATCTGGCAGTTCGTCGAGGCCGACCTCTCGGCCAGGACAATCTTCCTGGCGGTATGTTGGAGGTCAAGGCCCAGGTGCCGCTGGTGGAGCTTCAGAACTACGGCAACACGCTGTCAGGGCTGACCGGTGGTCAGGGCACCTATGAGATCGAGTTCTCCAGCTACGAACCCACTCCGCCCCATGTGGCCGATCCTCTGATCAAAGCCTTTGCCAATGGCGAAAAGGGCGATTCTTGATTCTCGGAAAGCTTCTGGCCAACTGACCGCTGGGAAAGCTCTCCGGTGATACGCCGCCGCTGGGTGGCGTTTTGATTTGATCGGGGCTGATTGGGCCTCACAGGCTAACTTTCTTGTCGGAGAAGGGCACCCCGCGGCCGAGCTGAAGGACGATGGGGTGGGAACGATGCTCCCAGCTGGCTCGGTCGATGCGTTGGCCGAGCAGCAGCGGGGGCAAACGCTCTGCCAGCAGCTGCGGGCAGCCGGGTCAGAGTGTTCTTGAGCTGGCCTCGTTGAAAGCCTAACTCGGCTGCGGCAGTCTCCAGCGAGACTTTGCGGCCATACCGCCTGGCGACCTGAGTGATTGGCTCAGAGACTCTCCGAAAAGCATCCGGCAATCCACTAGGTTGTGGAGCCGAAGTCATGGTGCAACACGATCCAGGTGGATTCCGGTGCTTTTCGGACAGACTGTAAGAGACTCTCCGAAAAGCATCCGGCAATCCACTATGTTGTGGAGCCGAAGTCATGGTGCAACACGATCCAGGTGGATTCCGGTGCTTTTCGGACAGACTGTCATAGCATGAGGTGATGGGATCTTCAGCGTTCTGCTAAACCGCGAGAAACGGACCACAGCCCTTAGACTGTGTGAGACAGTAATCCAACAGCCAATCTCATCAATCCGCACCTTCCTGAGCAAAGAGATCCCCAGAGGATTGTTCAGGCAATCAACAAGATGTCGAAAATGTCATCGTCTTTCTGCGGAATCTGCCGAAAGGCCTTGCTCATTGGATGACCAGCTCTGCCGCCATTCCAGCCGATCCAGGCCTATCAGACACACCCTCAGCCGATCCACCCTCAGCAGACACACTCCTTCAATGCCCACCAGCCAAGGATGGCCCAACGGTCTGTCCAATCTTTAGCCCGGGATCGGCCTCGGTGGCGATTTCACAACAGCAAACCCGCCGCCTTCGCGGATCTCTTCAGACAAGACGTTGATTTTGAAACACCCGTCAACCTCCGCCATCGGGACAAGGCCAAGATGCCGATGTTGGCGAGCAAAAAACGCGAGTCAGCGGAAAACCCCTCCCAGGCGATCGTTGCTCCCCTGACGCTTGAGGCCCGGAGAACCGGATCTCGCAACCCTTCAAAAGCTTGACGAGGCAAGTAATTGACTTTAGCCTCTAGCTCTAAGGCCCTTGGGAGGCATTTGTCCGCCAAATAGCTGGGTGAAACTGGCGGAAATTGCTTGTCCTGGTCCTGTCGATCAGGTAGCATGACGAAGGAATGACTGTACGTCAGTGGATTACTGTACAGGCAGATAGACGGACCTCGCCGATCGGCCGCTTGTTGGCATCGATGACCGTTGGTCATTGAGCATTTGTCATTCAGCATTTGTCATTCAGCATTGGTCATTCAGCTTTGGTCATTCAGCTTTGGTCATTTCCGAGGGGTCCAAGCGTCCTTTCCCATCTTTGAGGCAGTGAGGGCAGACGGGCATGAAAACTCCTTCTTTGAAGTCGCCGGGCGGTCCCTTGGGGCGTGGCCCTTCGAACAAGGCGAACTGGGGCCGCAATATTCGCTGGGAGGCGGGCCGGCTGGGAATGACCGTCTCGGAGTTTGTCACCGCCGTGAAGGCAGGTTGTCAGCGGGTGGATCTGAAACCACCAACGGAGCAGACCTTGCAGAGTTACTGGTACGGACGCTCCGAACCCTACAGGCGAGTCCGACCGGTCATCGCGGGGCTTTTTGGGATCACCGATGCCGAGAGCTTGGGCACCGCGGAGCATCGAGCCGAACGCCTGGCGGGACTTCAGCAAAAATCCGCCTGTGCCTCGGCCGAGAACGGCCATACGGCTTGTTCACCAGAAGCGTTCTCAACGGCTCCTTGGCTGGGCCCTTCGCCAGCGGCTGACCCTCACTTGGCCGGAGGTTCTCACTTAGCCGGAGGTTCTCACTTAGCCGGAGGTTCTCAGTGGGCGGTGGGAAAAACGGAGGCTTCAATTGAGGATTTTGCTCAGCAAGCTCGTTTGCAGAAGAACCTTGGCTTGGGTGACCAGGCAAGGCGGGGACATCCAATCAACAGCGGTCCTGCGGTTGGGGATTTCAACAAGCCACCAGAGGGCTCGCCTCGACCGATTGAAGAATGGCTCTGGTTGGCCGGCATGGAGTCTCTTGCCCGAGCTTTTTCGGCCAGCGACGGGGAGGCCAACGAGCTGATCTCCTCGCTGTTGGCCGACCCCATCTATGGGCCTTACCTGAAGATGGCCGCCTATTTGCTGGAACGAGCCAGGGCGTCTCGCAATTCCGGGGGATAAATCTCTCGCAACTGGGTCAGGCCAGCTTCGGAAACCAGGATCGGACAGGTCCGGCCGGCCCCAAACCGCCGACAGTACTCTGGCATCCGCCGAACCAGTTTGCGGACCGACTGCACTGTCAGGCCGAGCTCCTGGGCGATCTCCTTGAGGGTGTACCAACGCGACCCTTGAGTGTCGGCACTGCTGTGCGGTTCTGAATTGTTGTGCGGTTCTGAATTGTTGTGCGGTTCTGCATTGTTGTGCGTTTCTGTGTTGTGCGTTTCTATGTTGTGCGTTTCTTCGTTCATCACATCTCCACAACCCATGTTTCCGGTGAGCGTGTGGCCGCAACCAGGCCGCATCGATCCGGGACGACAACCACTTACCACAATCACCCACAATGGCACGCCTTGCGGACGCCGCGAGGCTCGATGGTTCCCTGAAAACGAACCCAGGCGGCACTCAAGCGGCACCTCACCGGCCAGCCATTTCATCTACCGGTCCTCTTCCCATCAACGCCGGCTTGTCGATCACAGCTGAGACCATCCGCCGACTCACCTCCTACTCACCCAACGAGATCTCAGCCACGCGATCCCAACCCAACGAGATCTCAGCCAAGAGATCCCAGCCACGCGATCCCAACCCACGCGATCCCAACCAAGAGATCTCATGTGGTCCTTGAGCAGGTCTTGGCACAGCTGGCCAAGCCAACAACGACTCAACGACGATCGAGGGGTCATCTGTGATCTCCCCTAAAGTCTCCTGTGAGGGTAGCACGCCCCTACAGCTTCATCCACCTTTGTTCCCCTTGGATTTCGTCGCTTGACCGATGAGAAAAAAATAGGTAACTTAGTAACTGTTCATGAGTTCACTGGAGCTTGTGTCCGCGGAAGCCCACAGCCGCGGGCCCTTTTGATTCCCACCAGTCCAGTCGTTCCCAAAGGTCAGCAGATCCGTGCGGATCCAGGATCAGTTCGATCCTCCCGTTTGAGGGCTCTTCACCCGGTGGGCTCTTGGCTCAACCGGGTCTTTGTGCAAGCGATTGACCTGGCGAGTTTTTGACCTGGCGAGTTTTTGACCTGGCGAGTTTTGTCTCAGGCGAGTTTTGTCTCAGGCGAGTTTTGTCTCAGGCGAGT
>CAZYKP010000078.1:22702-42558 GCA_964648025.1 uncultured Pirellulales bacterium
GGCGAGTTTTGTCTCAGGCGAGTTTTGTCTCAGGCGAGTTTTGTCTCAGGCGAGTTTTTGCTCAACCGTTTTTGGGGAATCACCTTTGACCTACCGTGCCAAGAGTGTTGGGGGGTCGATTGGCCGAAGCGGTCTGGCAGTGCGAACGATTCCGCTGAGCCAGCTCCCGACGACCGGTCAAACCAAAGAGCTCCGTCGCTTGACGGGCGACCCGGAGGCGATGTTCCTGTTGGAACCGGTGTTTCTGGAAGGACACCTGCAGACACAAGTGGCGGTTTTTCTGCCAAGTCGAGCGTTGACCGGTCGCACAGCCGTTGGGCAGTTGCGTGCCAAGAACCCCAAAGCCTTACTTCGTGCCATTGAGGTTGCCTTGGCGTTACGGGAGGAGCCGTCATGCTGACGCTGATGCGAAGGCTCCCGAACGCTTTAGGAAAGCGTGTGGATCCTCGAGAGCAAGAGGTCGTCATCGGTGATCACCAACCGATCATTGTGCGGCTGATACGGAGGGAGGGTCCCCAGGTGATCTTGGGGATCGAAAGTCCCTCAGGGACTTCGGTGCGGGTTCCCAGTCAACCTAAACGTTCCCAACGATCTCACACACGGTTGTCTGGCGGATTTCGCCTCTCCAGGACCAGAATCTGGTCACCAAAGCTCTCCCAGGGGTCACCACCTCGGTTGAAGCAACCATTGCAGAACCCTCTACGCAAAAGGCTTCAAGAGGCCAACAAGTCACCAAGTGATCAACCCCGCAAGACCACAGATGAGAGCCATCAGCCTGGTTGATCGGCTTGGTTGATCGCCTTTGTGAGATCGCCTTGCTTGGTTCATGCCTGCGGTGTGGCGTTTGTTCCACTGGGTTTGTTCGGCCGCGTTTGTTTGATCACGGTTGCTTGATCACGTTTGCTCGACCACGTTTGCTTGATCGGGTTTGGTTGATCCCGTTTGTTTCATTGCAGAGGCAGTTGACACATTATGGCCGGCGACTGGATCAAAATGCGTACCAATCTCTGGACCGACCCTCGAGTGGTCCGAGTGAGCAATACGCTGAAAACTGGCCGGACACAAATCATCGGAGGGCTCTTCCGTCTCTGGAGCCTTGGTGACGAGCATTCCGAAGACGGCGTCCTGCAGGGCTATTCTGCCAAGTTCATCGACCAAGAATGTGGTCTCCCAGGTTTTGCCAAGGCTCTGCAGTCAGTTGGCTGGCTGTCCATCAGCCACGACTCCGTTTCCATTCCTCGTTTTGAGGAACACAACGGCCAATCCGCTCGGCGACGAGCGCAGGATGCCCAACGCAAGAGCGTACCGGAGGTCCAACGCAAGAGCGTACCGGAGGTCCAACGCAAGAGCGTACCGGAGGTCCATCGCAAGAGCGTACCGGAGGTCCAACGCAAGAGCGGGCGCAAAACGTTTTTAGGCGATGGAGACAATGTCAGCACCGAATGTGGAACTCGAGAGGGGAGAGCCCCAGAGGAGGAGAAGCGAGAAGAACACAACACACAAGCACAGAACACACAAGCACAGATAACACAAGCAGAGAAGGGACAAGAGAGGAGTTCAGCAGAGGACCAGAAAACAGAACCTCCTCACAAGAAGGGTTTTGAAGAAAAACCTGCTGAGAAGGAGTGCGACGAGCACGCTTCGGATCAGTCCAGAGTCCAGGGCAAGGATTGCAAACCGAAACGGCAGGCGTCAACGGCTGCTGGGAGTCGGAAAAGCCGACCAGGGTCGGTCGTTCGCCTGGATGACTTGTGCTTGCCCACTGAGCTGGACACGCCAGAAGGACGTGCGGCGGTTGAGGATTGGCTGGCCTACAAACGAGCCAAGGGCCAAGGCTACAAACGCGCCTTGGATGTCAACCGACTGTTGCAGGGCTACGCCCGGGATGGGCCGGAGGGTTTGCGTGAAGCCGTCGACCATTCCATGGGTAATAACTACGCAGGATTATTTCGTCCTCATGGAGGGGCTGCACCTGTTAAACGGAATCTGGGAGGCTTTTGATGACCAGAAAAGAGTTCTCAGAGGTCTTAGAGTACCACGGGAGAAACTTCCCAGGCTGGTGGCTGTGGCTTTCTGAGATCTACGCCGAACCAACACAACGACGATCCGCAGCCGATCAGTGGCATCGCGCTTTGTTTAGCGAGATCCCGGCCAAGCGGGTCAGGGAGGTCTCCGATCAGTGGCTTGTGGAAGAAACGGAGCTGGCCTTTGGCCGTCATCTGCAGCGGCTCTCTCGTGAAGCGCGTCGATTGGTTGACCGCCTGGAGGTCACTCGTGCCCTGGAACAACGTCAGTATCGTTCCGGCGCCGAGGAAACCTTCGTCTGCCGCTGGTGCCTGGATACCGGCCATGTGGAGATCGCCCGTGAATTCCTTCGAGGTCGACCCTTGGGGATCCATTTGATGCCCTGTGGAAGCTGCCACCGCGGCCGTCGCATCGTCGCCCGTCTGGCCCGAGAGACCAATCGGCACCGAACTGGGTTTCTTCCTCAAGATCACAGTTGGGCTGTCTCGCCTGCCTGGACTCGCCCGGAGACCACCTCTTGAAACTCCCCGGTATTGGCTCGACGGAGCATTTACTGACCTTCGGAGAAGTTTTCGACCCAGGGCTTTCCGTCTGCCCTTGTTTGTGAAGATCTCAAGGGGGGCAGCCTGAGGCACCACCGGAAGCCCGGATTACCGAACGAAACGCCCTGCTTCGTCGAAGACTTTTCAGGGAATCAGTAAGACGAGGTCAAAAACAGTGTCCGACCCCAAAAGATCACCCTTCTGGGTCTGCCGAGCTGGCTCCGAGAGGGCGTTTCTGCGGCTCTGGCATCTCTTCGCTGGCAACTGGCCAGAGCCTGAGGTTGATACGTGGGCTTTTGCCGCAGGAGCCGGGCGTCGCTGGCGTTTCGATCTGGCCTGGCCGCAGTTTCATGTTGCTGTGGAGTTTCAGGGGGTTTTGTATCACACGCAAGGTCGCCACCAAAGGCCGCACGGCTTGGCTGCGGATTGTGAGAAGCTCAACGCCGCCGAGCTGCTCGGCTGGCGGGTGTTGCTCTTCACCCCTGAGCAACTCAGAAAACGTACGACATGGGTGATGGGGTGTGTGCAAGAAGCTTTGCAACAGCAAGGCTGCCAGCCCAACTCCGACGATGGCCGCCCGGGTCTTTCCATCAGGGGCTGTCTCCCTGTGACCGCAGAGGTCCAAGACAACACACAACGTGAGTGATCAACGCAAGGTAGCACCCCTGCGGAGGTTGGAGAAACTCTTGGCTCGCCCGGTTCCATGGAAAGGCTGGCAGATCAACACTTGGCAGGTCAACAGCTGGCAGATCAGCGTTACTTTCCGTGGTTTCGGTGTGTTGGACGAGCAAGACTTTTCCCAACGGCAGGAGGCTGGGCTTACTGATTCCCTGAAAAGTCTTCGATGAAGCGGGCGTGTTTCGTCCGACAATCCGGGCTAGAGGTCATCACAAACAAGGGCAGACGGAAAGCCCTGAGTCGAAAGCTTCTCCGAAGGCCAGAAGGCCACTTGAGCGACACAGCTCGGTCTCTATGGCTGCGGTGCGTTGATCGTCTGCTGCATATGAGGAATGGTTCACAGATTCTGAAGCCAGCACATGGAATGTGTCGGCGCTGTGGTGCTGATCTTGCAAAAGATAGCTTGGATCATTCATTCCTCTTCTTGGAATAGTGAGTGAGCATCGGCGAAACGGAGATCCCTGAGGAGATCCTTGATCGTCCTGTGGGTGACTTAGGGCTGTTGGGGGCCAGTCTCAACACGCTTGCCAAAATCGAAGGCAACGGGATTGAGACGATTCGAGACTTATTGGAGTGCGACTTAGATGTCATTGTTCCGACCCGGGAGTTTGCCCCGGGACACATTCTCAAAGCACGCGAAGTCCTTGTTCACTGGAGAGAGCTGGAGCGAAAAGAGCTGGAGTTTGTGGATTGGATCTGGTCAAGGGCGACCTCGGTACGCCATGGGATCGATCCAGATACCGGTGGTCCGATGCCCCCGCTCTCACGGGGCGGCACTGAGCTGGAGAAAGAGCTGGTTCACAGTCGCGTGATCATCGGGGAGTCAGATCGAAGAATTGCCCAGCAGCTGGGTTGGAATCAACGACGGGTGGCTCATATCCGCCGCTCGCTGGGATTGACGGCCAACCCGGATGACAAATCCTTGCGGCCATCCCAACTGGCCATGATGCGTCAATGGTGGGACAAGATGCCGATCGCAACAATCGCAGAGCGCCTGAATGTCGATAGCAAAACGATCCGCCGTCATGCCGACAGACTGGGTTTGCGATAAGCGGAGCTGGACTGGCTGTCCGGAGGAACGTTCGGCTAGACTGGATCTGCCGAGTGTACAAATCTTTACTAAGGGAGGGACGTACTGTGAAGGGCTGGGGCATGTATGCGGTGTTCATCGGTGGTGGTGGTTTGTTGGGGATGTTAGGAGGGCTTGTCGACTTAGCCACATTAGGAGCTTTTGGCGCCTCGGGGATGATTGTGGGAACGATTTCGGGGGCGGTCGCAGCCCGCCTGCAAGGCTGGTTGGAGGCCGAGAAGGGGAAGTTCCCCCGAATGGCTGCCATCCCCGAGACCGATTTGCCGGCCAGTGGCTGGTACTATTTCGACCGCAAGCAACGAGACTTCTTCGCCGAGCGAGACATGGAGGAGGACCCCGAAGAAGCAGACCAGGACGATGAGCAGGCCGATGTGCTCAGCGAAGGCTGGTATTATTGGGATCCGGACGTCGGCGAGTTCCTTGACGAAGACGACTACGAGACCCTCTATGGTCAGTTCCAACCAGAACAAGACCACAGCCGGCAACCCGAAGATGAACAACACGAAGATGAACAACACGAAGACGAGCTTGAGGAAATCGAGCTAGACGAGCCGGTGCATCGGGGCCGCACAGAGTCGAGTTCAGCCAGACCGACCAAGGATCACTCGCTCAAGCCGGTGCCTCCGGGAATCTCGTCGCCTGTGATCAGGTAAGGCGATTGTTCAGCGATGCTGATTCCAGGTCATCGCACAACACACGGCAAGGACGTGTGAAACCCTCAAACGCCCTGGCGACCAGCTGATCGCCGGGGCTTTTTGTGTTGAGCATTGGAAAGTGAGGATTCGGTTGGCCACCCATCTTTCTCCGACAAAGAAAACCTCGCCAAGCCGACCGGATCTCCCTAAACTCCAGTCGGAGCCGGACCGTGACGGACTGGCCACCACCGGCTCTCTGGCCACAGACCCTGTTTTTCCGTTCGATTTCAACCCAAGCGGTCCTCGACTCGAACTTAGCTCGGCCCGCCCAATGGCGACGTGAGGCTCTGATGCACTTTGTCAAAGAATCGCAAATTGCTGCTCCCCCTGAGGTGGTCTTCGCCTTTCATGAGAGCCCTGGAGCCTTAGAGCACTTGATCCCCCCTTGGGAGAACATGAAAGTCGTCCAGTCCAGTGGCTCGCTGCGGCCTGGCAGCAAGGTCGTCTTGCAGGGCCGACTCGGCCCGGTCCCCCTACGCTGGATCGCCCTTCACACCGAGTATGACCCTCCACACTTGTTCGCCGATCGCCAAGAATCTGGCCCCTTTGCCAGTTGGTATCATCGGCATTTCTTTCAGGATGATGGTCAAGGAGGAACCCTCCTCCGGGATGAGGTCGAGTACCAGCCACCCCTGGGACCGGTAGGGCGTTTCTTGGGCGGGTGGTTCTTGCGGCGGAAGCTTCAGCGGATGTTTGACTATCGCCATGAGACCACACGTCGTCTCATCGAGTCTGGAGAATGGAAGCCGCCTGAACAATCCGATCCAGACAATTACTGATTCCCTGAAAAGTCTTTGACGAAGCGGGCACCTTTCGTCGGGCAATACGGTCTTCCGTTGGTGGCCCTGGGTCGAAAAATTCTCCGAAGCTCAGTCATGGAAAAAGTTCTGTAATCCGAGGTTGGCTGACGGCTCGGAACGCTCTGAACCGTCCGCGTCAAAGCACAATGAACCGACACTGCCTCCTTCGGCAACAACGACCGCTTGCTGTTGGATGACCAGGCCGAAGCGCGAAGGCAAGGCCCATCATTCCTTGGCGTCTTGGCAAACCGGGCACAAGTGAGATGCGATCCATTCCGGAGGGGAGGCAACCGGAAGACGAATGGACCTTACCTGTTAGTTTCGACGACGCTATCAGGCAGTCCACCATTTCGGCCGTGGTTGAAACCGCCATGGAAACTCTGCAACAACAACCCCGCATTTTGCCTCGCTGGTACTCGGCGAAGGCCGGACCGTTGCGTGTGCCTCCGGATCCAAACCTGGCTGTGATCAAGTTCGGATCGAGTTGGCAGTCTGCTGAAACTCAAGCTTGAGTCGAAGTGCACAGAACAGAGAAGTGTCTCGAAGGAGTGCGGAGGCGAGAACAATGCCTCGTTGAGTTTTCGAAGCCATCCTTGCATCGTTTATCCCTTCATCGGGACATACGGATTGCCAACAACCACAGCCAAAAAGTAGCCGTCAGCAGCTGTGATAGTTTTGTTGGATTGTCGATGCGATGGATGATTGATGAACAGCCCCTCACCTACGAAGAGCAATGTTGTGCCGAGGCGAGTTGATGGTGAAGCGAAACGGAACGAGGATCAACCATCGATCCTGCTGCAAGGCAGCCCACTCGGAGGGCCTGTTGGAAATCTGACTCAGTATTCATGTCGCGTATTTAGCGTTCCCTTCAGCTCCGCCTGTTCGCTTCAGCCAGTCAGCCCCTCGGGTTCGGCTCCGCCGCCCGTTTGGGCTTCCTGCTTCCGCTCTCGGCTCCACTCACTGGCTTGGTCCTTCTCTCGCTGGACGGGACTGCGGCCAAACGAAAGCCCAGGAGGCCGAGGCGATTCGGCGGGATGCGCCCGAAGCGGTACGACGAACGGCAGTACCCGGCGGAGTAGTTCCAGCTCCCGCCCCGGATCACCCGGAGCGAGCCTCTCCCAGGCCCCTGAGGATCCGACGAGGGACTTTTCTGGTAGTAGTCTCTGCCGTACCAATCCAGGCACCACTCGCACACGTTTCCATGCATGTCGAACAGCCCAAAGGCATTGGGTGGATAGGAACCCACCGGTGATGGCCGTTCCGAATGCCTAGCGTAGTTGGCCAGCTCCGTCGTTAACTCTTCTCCGAAATGAAACGGCGTACTGGTCCCTGCCCGGCAGGCATATTCCCACTGGGCTTCCGTTGGCAATGTGTAACTCCAGCCCGGCTCTTGCTCGCTCAGCCGCTGACAAAACTCCATGCCCTCCTCCCAGCGGACCCTCTCCACCGGAAAACCTCTGGTGTCCTGACCAGCAACTCTCTCAGCGTTGATTCCACCTGAGGCGAAGCGACTGGGATTGGTCCCCATCACCTGCTGATACTGCTCTTGAGTGACTACTGTCACGCCGAGCCAGAATCCCTGAGTCAGTGTGACTTGGTGTTGGTGCTCGTCGTCCTGACGGTCTGGCTCGTCCTCAGCAGAACCCATCAGAAAGGTTCCTGAGGGAATCCAAGCTAGTTTCATACCAGTGCTGTTGGTTCGGAAGGGACCCACCGGCTGCACATGCTCCTGATCCAGCAACTGACGTAACCGCCTCTCCAACTGCTCCCGCTTGGGGACATCAACCCGTCTGAGCAGTTCGGTCAGCCGCAGAAGCTCAGCCCGAGGGTCTCCTTGCTGCTCAAGCCAATCAGCGTACACCTGCCGCAAGTCATCACTCTCGGGCTCAGCTCGGAGGGCCTGTTGGAAATCTGACTCGTGGTTCATCAACATGATCCCCTGCAGCCGGCAGCGGGCCGGACTTTGATCCGGTCACCGACGATCAAGAACATCTTGGCGGTTGACCGCCGCGGAGGTGTCACCTTCATGGCGATACAGGGCGTCCAAAACACCCTGGCTGAAAATCAACCCCAGCTTGGCAGCGGTCTAGATGAACTGGGGTGATCAACACCTCAATTGCTCGCTGCCTTTCTGCGAAAGAGATTCGACCTCTCCCTGCCGGTCTAACTCCCGCTGAGCAGCAATTCCCCTCACTCGTGACACGATCCTTACTGACCTTCGGAGAAGTTTTCGACCCAAGACGGAAGCCCGGATGGCCGGACGAAACGCCCCGCTTCGTCGAAGACTTTTCAGGGAATCGGTAATAGGGAGCCTGAGATGGAGCTTGAGATCAGTTGTTCAACCCGGAGCGACCACCTGCCCTTGCGAGCAGCCGGAGCTTCATCGGAAGCCTGGATGATCACTGCTTAATGACTCCATAAGATCATGAGCTAGACTAATTCGCTTTTTTTATTCCTGCAAGATAGCGAGGTTTTTGCCGATGAGGCGCCATGGTGAGGCGTCACCTTTCTTGCCGTCGCCCGAGTGGGCCGCGAAGTTGGTCCAGGTTGCCCTCAGGGTGCCAGGTCCCATCCTTGAAGAGCTGAGCCGGTTGGCACATTCCGGAGGAGCACTCCTCTGCATTGCCTGGAATCTGTCTGTAGCCACGTTTAGGGGCACTCTTGAGATTGCCCTTCACTTGCAGGATTGGCTCCGAATCCTTGGCAAGGGAGACGAAATGGCAGGCAGGTCGTTTCGGACAGCTGACCGGACAGCTGACCGGACAGAGCCCGGCAACGTTGGCAAACTCTCCATCTCTCTGATCTGGACTCAGCAGGGGATTACTCAGCAGGGGATTACTCAGCGGGGGATTACTCAGCAGGGGATTTCCAAGCAGGGGATTTCCAAGCAGGATGGAGACTCCGATTGCGATAGCGTATTCTCCGGCCTAGATTGGGTTTGTGTTATGCGTTGTCGGTCAGACTGGTGCGCTTCCGGTCAGTTCACCTCTCTGAAATCCACTCTCTCAGGCGGCAGTAGGTCTTCCAAGCGTAGGTCTCTGAAGCATTGGCAGGTCCCCGGCTCCCGGTCCCACGACGATTGCGGACTTTGCGCTCCCCCATGGCCAAAAATCCCTTCAGTCGTCCCGTTCCAAGAAACCTGCAAAATCAGTCAAGCTTGCCAATAGCACCCTCCGTCATTCGAGGGGATCCAACTCAGAATCCCAGCCCAGCCACCAGGCTGAGCCAGGGAAAAGCCCAGCGGTCTGGGAATCGACAAGGTTGTTTGGTCTTCGGTTCTCGGTCTTCTGGGGGTTTGATGGCGGGTTCTCTCTGGTCGAGCGGCCCTGGGCATGACAACGCCCGTCCGATCTCTGAGGTCCGATCTCTGAGGTCCGATCTCTGGGGGTCGGTCGGATTTTTCTCCCTAGCGATTGTGGGGGCTCACCCCGTCTGGTGTTGACCAGATGGAAGGGTTCAAGTCCCATTGGCCCTAAAGGGTTTTCCCGCTGGAGCGGCTGATGTCCGATCCGAATACGCTCTCACCTGACGAGTTGCTGGCTCGCCTGCAGGGTTATGAAACCCTCAACGAAGTGACCCAATCGCTGGCCGCAGAGATCGATCAGCAACGTATCCTCCAGGCAGTCAGTCAGGGGGCTTCTCGAGCGCTGAACTGTGAGCGAGCCAGCGTGTTCATCTTTGATGAGGCCCGTCAGGAGCTGTACAGCCAAGTGGCTCTCGGGTTGGAGATCCAGGAGATTCGCCATTCTGTGCAGAAGGGGATCTCTGGTTATGTGGCACGATCACGGCGTCTGGCCAACGTCCCCGACCCCCAAAGCGACGCTCGCTGGAATAGCGGCTACGATCGCAAAACGGGTTTTCACACACGCAATCTGTTGGCCGTCCCGGTCATCCTTCCCCATGCTGATCGTCTTCTCGGCGTCCTGGAGCTGATCAACAAACGAGGGCGTGGCTTTGATACCTTCGATGAACAACTGGCCACAGCCTTTAGCCAACACGCCGCGGTTGCTTTGGATCGGATGTTGCTGGTAGAAGAAGTTCGCAAACGGGACGCCACACAGGCGAGTCTGAACATCGCCCGTGAGGTCCAACGGGGGTTTATGCCCTCCGATTTGCCACAGGTCCCGGGGTATGAGATGGCCACATGGTGGTTTCCCAACGAAGCTGTTGGTGGGGACTACTGTGATGTCATCTCGATGCGTGATGGTCGTTTGGGGTTGATCATCGCCGACGTCAGCGGCCACGGTCTGGGCCCTGCGTTGATCATGGCGAGTGTCCGTGCAGGCTTACGGACGCTGCTGCTGGAACACGACGCAGCGGAGACTTTGCTCAGCCTGTTGGGTCGCAGTCTGGCCGATGACCTGCACGACGGCCGATTCATCACCATGGTGTTTGCCGCCCTCGATACGCAGAAGCACACCGTGGAATTCGCCAACGCTGGTCATTCCCCAGCGATCTACTACCGTCGGGCAGACCGGTCGTTTACTGCCATGGTCGCCACAGGGTTGCCCCTAGGAGTTCTCGACCGACCCGAGTACCCGCAAGGACCTTCCCTTGGTCTGGATGTAGGAGACATGGTCGTGCTTTGTACCGACGGGATTGTCGAAGCGATGGACGACTGCGATCGCCAGTTCGGCATCCAGCGGCTGGAAGAACTCATCGACCAACATGCCGCAGACCCCGTTCAGGAACTTGTCGAACAGGTTGGCCGACATGTCTCGGCCCACTATGTGGGAGACACACCTCCCGATGACCTGACCATCTTGGCCGTCAGACGTAACCAGTAGCGGCCGCTTCACGGCCAATGAGACCACCAAGACGCAGGCGGTTTGCTAGCCAGGCTGGCCCGAGGCCCAAGACGCCTGAAGGCCGGCTCTCACCCAAGCCTGACGGGCGTATCCCCAGCTGCGACAAGAACCAGCCGACTTTCGGCTCGGGTCCGGGCCAGCGCGGAGAGCAAGCAGGTGCCAGTGTCAGTCGGTGCAAGGCTCCTGCGAACTGGATGGACCCTGCAGGAAACCGGCGATCAATCGGAGTCCTTTCCTGCAGGCAATACCCTCGGTGGCATTTCCTCCAGAAAGAACCCCGACCTTTCGCTAGCTTATGAGGGTGTTCCCTCCGATCGGAAGGGGCTCTTCGTCCGACCGCCTGCAACAGCGGCTTGCTCTCTGCTGGAGTTTCCGTGCTCGATGACCTGGCCATCTCAGGGGGCTTTTTGAAGGCCCCCGTTGGCGACCTTGGTCTTGAGGAGGTGTTGTGGCACACCGTCGAGTTAGCGAGTTCCCGAGCCCCCAGCCGGGCTGAACTGTCCACCAGTGCTGGAGTACGGCGTGTTGGAGTAACTCGGAGTCGACTGAGTGGAAGTCGGAAATCCTCCCGTGGTCGGAGGATTTCCCGGGATGCTTGTTTGACCGCCGTTGTAACCGGAATAGGACCCATTCGACTGGGACGCGGAGTTGAAGTTGGCAGGTGGAAACGCCGAGGAGCTCCCGCCTGGCGGAAATCCCCCGGAGCTGGTCGACCCTGGGGTGAACTGACCCGCCGAAGCCGATGGGTGAGGGATCTGAGTCGGAGTCGCGGAATAACCCCCCGAGGTCGTCGTGGTCCCAAACGGATTGGAGGTGTTGGGCATCCTCGTTGTGGACAGACCTGAGGACGTGTTCATCGAACCGCCCGGCATGGTCGAGTTGGGCGACCGAGAGGTCTGCAGGAAATCCGTTCCTGAGTTCATGGCCCCTCCGGAATTCCCCTGCAAGCCGCCAGACGAGGTGCTTCCCGGAGCCGAGTAGTTTCCGTTGGGCGAGTAGTCTCCGTTGGGCGAGTAGTCTCCGTTGGGCGAGTAGCCTCCGTTGGCCGAGTAGCCTCCGTTGGCCGAGTAGTTTCCGGTGGCCGAGTAGTTTCCGTTGGGCGAGTAGTTCGCTGGAGACTGTCCGGTGCCGAGATACGGGGTGCTCTGGTAGCCGGATGCTGAGGAACTGGGACCTGAAGAACCGTTTTGCGAGGGGTTGTAGCCGAAGGGACTATCCATGGAGGAACTCGGGCTGGCGGTTGTGCTTGCAGGATAGTTCGAAGGCGAACTCGGGGGGTAAGTCGTCACCGCAGATGGCGACTGGCCCGAGTGCCCTGAGCTTGCGTGACCGGTGCCAGAGTGACTTGAGTAAGAGTGATTGGGGTAAGAGAAACTCGGCTGAGGCTGATTGGGGTAGCTTGTCACCCCAGAGCCTCCGCCCAATTGGCTGCTGGTGGTCGGGGAACTGTGGCTTGCCGTGGAGCTGCCGCTGCGGGTGCTCGGGGAGGGGTAGCCTGGAAACAGCGGCGAGTTTCCTGAGGACGAATACGAACTGGTGTTGCCCTGGGCCGTGCTGGTTGTCCCCCTTGTTGAGGAATGAGGGTTTTGAGCGGCCAGTCCAGCGGTTGAAGACTGAGGCGGTCTCCCGGCAGAGCCGAAGCTGCCACCTTGGGTGCCAGCGGTGGTGGCGTTGCGTGTGTCTGCTGTTTGCACTCCGCTGGGCTGGTTGTAGTAGTTCGAAGGGCTTCCTGGAAACGGCGTAGCGCCCGGCCGAGGGGTTGAGTTGGAGAATCCGCCTGCCGAGCCGCCCTGGTTTGGCGAAGGGGGAACCCCTTGGAGACTTGCTGTGTTGTATGCCGGATCATTGGGGAAGCTTGCTGTGGAAAAGCGTGAGTTGCTGCCCCCGCCTCCGAGACCGGCGTTTCCGCCAGAGCTTGGTTGATTGCTGGAGTTACTGTTATTTGCCAAGCCCGGCGGGGGCTTGGGATAGGTGTAGGAGTTCGAGTTGGCCGTTAGCGAGGCCGTTTGAGACTGGAAGGGGTTAGCCTGATCACGTGGGACCTCGGTGTTGGCTGTATAGATGCCTTGACCGTTGGGAGAGGCACTGGGGCTATCGAGGCTGCGACCGGCGGCCTCTCGACTGTTGTTGGGATTGCCGGCCAGCTCAGCCGGGGTCTTTTCTTCTTTGTTGGAGAAGTTTGTGTAACTTGCTCCGCCAAGGCCGCTGGACTGCCACCAGGCGCAGCCCGGCGCAGCCAGGAAGCTCACGATCACAATTGACAGGGCGGTGGAGGTGGCCCGAGTGAAGCACGATGTTGGAGCTGCCATCGGCTGGGAACTGGCTGACCGCTGGGCACCGCCGGTTGGGCAGACTGTGCCCACCGGACGCCGTTTTGGTGATAATTGCATACAAACCCTCCTTCCAGAGTCCTCCTGACTGTGGACGGCGTCGGGCCTCTTCGGCGTGAGCCTGCGGAACTCTGCTCCCCAGTTCTGAGCCGGTCAGCGTTCGAAATCGCCCACACCTACTCACTGCCCGAGACTGCTTCGTGCCCAAGACGGACCGAAGTCCATCTTGCGAAAGTCTTCTTGGACGATCTCAAGCTCGCTTGGGAGCCCCTTCAGCAACGTTTCGAGCCATTCAGGGGCCGATTTTGAGATCGCCTTGGACGTCAAACGAGGCCGGCCGTCCGGCGGAAGGCCAGCGGTCCAACGATGTTGTTGAGTTCTGGGTGCTCAAGCTTGGCAGACTCGACCATCATCGAGTTGCTGTCCTTCGAGCGACCCTCGTCAGTCCAACGACTGCCAGTGCATCGTCTGCCAGTGCGTCGTCCCACCTTTGAAAAATCTACAGTTGAAGAGCGATCTCCCTCATGGGGAGCCAACTTGAGGACCCGGAAGTAGAACAGGAAGCTCGAAAAGTTCGCCGGAGGCGCCCGTTCTGTCAGGCGGCCAGGCTGCTTGACCGCGGGCAGCTCACCGGCAGGCTTCACTGCCAGCCTCGGACGACCACCAGGTCCCTCGCTGATGAGAGCATCCAGTCATCCGTTTGTGCCCGTTTATCGGCTGCTGCCGAATGCAGCGTCAGGGGAAGTGAGAAAAAATTTGCCGCCCGGCTTTTGGCTAGTCTCCTCCAGGGAAACAGCCCCACAACGAACCCCAGAGCCACCAGCCCTCAGCAGAAGCGATCCCTTCAGTCAGCAGTTTCCGGGACGGACACTCGGATCGACGTTGATCGCCGATTCTTGCTGGGGCTGTTTGTTGTTGGATTTGTTGTTGGATTTGTTGTTGGATTTGTTGTTGGGTTTGTCGCTGGGGCTGAGTCTTCTGACCGCTGGGCCGGTTGTAGAGGGGTGCTCTTACCATCGTCAAGAGCGAATCAAATGCGATTGAACAGGGTTAGGATCTCTCAGAGAAAGCCAAGCAAAAGGTTTTTGATTAGGGCAGGTGACTTTTCAGAGCAATCAAAAGCCTGCCCGCGATTCTTTGAGGCTGTGGGGCGGAGATGGCAGATTGCCTGGGTTGGGGAAACTGGTTTCACAAGTTGGGGGCTGGCATTTCGCTGTCCTGTCGCCAATACTCTCACGAGTTTCTTTTCCGGCAACCTGGCCAGGACAGCTGGCCAAGACACTTGGCCAAGACACCTGACCAAGACACCTGGCCAAGACACTTGGCCAGGACAGTCGTGAAACACCTGAAGCTTGAACACCCGAAACATCAGAACCCGTTGGCAGGTCTCGCTCCTTTTTGGAGGAACCAAGCAAACCCTTGCAGGAAGTGTCCCGCTGGCGGCCCCAATGACCAGCAACCAATGACCAGCAACCAATGACCAGCAACCAGTGACCAACAACCAGGTTTGGGACAGGTCCGATGGATCGATGGGCAAACCGGCCAAGCTCAACCTCAAAAGAACTGCTTGATTGACTTTTCACCTTGCTGGGATTCTTAGGTATCATAAGGGATGGCTGTCGGGAAAATCCCGTGATAAGGACAACCGGAAACCTCCTGTTGCCTCGACTCCCTAGTTGCCCGGAATTCTCTTGTCACCTGGAATTCCCCTGTCGGCGGCACATTCTCCCTTTTCGAAGAAACAGCCTGATGGGACCTGACAAAACCGCCAGATACACAGCCAAGGGTCTCGCCCTATCAGGACTCCGAGGTGGCGGCCGATGCCCCTGGATGACGACAACAGTTCCAAGCTGACCGCACACGGCGACGGCAAAATCTGGCAAGTTTTTGGGCGATCGCCTTCTGGTCCATTGGCAATGGCGTGCTGTGGAATTTGCGACGAAGTTGCCAGAAGCAGGGACCCAGCCCACCAGCGATGACGGCAATCTTGAGGGGTGTTATTGCCTTGACCAGCTTAGGTCAGTACGGATTGGAAAAACAGTTCACGTTATCTCGAGGCTCGATTTGGCTAGGACCGATTTGGCTAGGCTCGATGTGGCTAGGACCGATGTGGCTAGGACCGATGTGGCTAGCAGGTCACTGTTTCTTGGGGTGGATCTGCACAGCGGTCCCCAGCAGAGGTTCAATTGTCCTGCTGGAGCGGTTGTTCTCTGATCACTTTGCAAAACGGTCCTTCAGTTGGCCGTTTCACTGGCACCGACGCGACGAGGAACACTGATGCAACTGAAGCTCCGGGTGTTGGCTGGCAGCCATACTGGGAAGGAGATCCATGTTCGCGGGGAACGTCTGCTCATCGGGCGAGCCGAGGAGTGCCAACTACGCCCCAACAGCGAGAAGATCAGCCGGCACCACTGTGAGATTGCTGTGGAGGGCGGCAAATCGGTCGTCCGGGATCTCAACAGTCGCAATGGCACATTCGTCAACGGCAAGGCCATCAGCAAAGCCATCGAACTGAACCACGGCGACCGCTTAGCGGTTGGTCCTCTTCAATTCGAGGTGCTGCTGCTGACGGACCTCAAGGGTGAGAAGAAACCCAAAGTCCGCAGCATCAAAGAAGCCGCTGCTCGCACAGCATCGCAGTCGGCTGCCGATGAGTCCGACGTCGAGAGCTGGCTGACCGCCTTCACCGGTGATGCCGACGAAGACACCGCCGTGCTGGACCGACGAGAGGTCACCGCCGCAGCCGAGCAGAACGTCAAGAAGTTCGTCATCCCCGGCTCCGATCAACCCAAGAAGAGCGAAGAAGACGAACAAGACGCCGGACCCGCCAAAGACTCCGGGGACACCCGTTCTGCCGCCTCCGAAGCCATTCGGAGGTTTCTCAGCGGAAGCTGATCGGCCCTTGGGCCAGGCACCATCAACTCCCCCAATCAGTGTGCGAGCGTTTCTACTGATTCCCTGACAAGTCTTCGACGAAGCGGGGCGTTTCGTTCGGCAATCCGGGCTTGCGTCCTGGGTCGAAAACTTCTCCGGAGGTCAGTAGTGCCTTGTTTCCTAGGATTTTGGCAGTCGGTGGATTTTGGCAGTCGGTGGATTTTGGCAGTCGGTGGATTTTGGCAGTCGGTGAGACGCGAATCCCCCGATTCCACGGGAACCACCTGCCAAATCAGAAGGAAACCGACTACGAGGTCGAGCTAAGAAAGCCCCTGAGGGAAACCTCCCTTGCCTTGGCTTTTTCCAGCCAGGTCTATCCTAGGCAGTAGCCTTGGCGGGGACATCAACGACCTGGCGATTGTGGGCTCACTTGCATTGGTCAACCCTTTGCCTCTCAGTCGCCGCAGGAGGAGGCTTGCCCAGCAAGCAACCCGCCCAGCCCAGCGATCGATCGGCGTTGCCTGCCCTACGACCAAGATGAGCCAGCAGAGCCTTGAAGTTGAGAGGCCTGACTTGGGCGGGTCCTAGGATGTCTAGGCACGGAGAGGATTGTTGCTGGAGAGCTTCATGGGTTCTTCGGTGCTGCTTGAGTTCTGTGTTGGGCTGGTTCTGTGTTGGGCTGGTTCTGTGTTTTTGGTAATTCGATGGGAGCTGGCCAGGCGAGCTCCGACCTGAGGCGGCAACCGAAACTCCTTTTGAGTAGACATCATCGATTATGCCACGCGGAAATATTTACGTAATTCTTTTAGTATCTGTCATTTCGCTGCTTTGTTGGCAGCAGTCTTGGCGTCGGCGGGACGAGTATGGACGCATGTTCGAGCGGTTTCATACCGCCATGGAGATCATCAGCTCCAGCTACGTCCAGGAGACCGATGCAGAGGAGCTGTTTCAGGGAGCGATGCGTGGCCTGGTTGGCGAGCTCGATCAATACAGCGGATACACCAACGCTGAGGTCGCAGCTCAGGGGCGCAATCGTTTGGAGGGGAGATTTTACGGCATCGGCGCGCAGATTGGTTGGGATGAAAAAAGCCGCCACCCGTTGGTCTTAAGCCCACTCTACGATACACCGGCTTACCATGCAGGACTGAAGGCTGGGGATCTGATTTTGGCGATCGACGGTCAACCAACCAAAGAGCTCTCCCTCTCCGAGACCGTCAACCTCATCAAAGGACCACGCGGTGAGCCCGTCGAGTTGCTGGTGAAATCGACCAAGCAACAGGTCCCCCGAGATGTCACCATCGTCCGGGACGAGATCCGCCTCAAAACGGTGCTTGGAGATCTGTACGGGCCTGATGGGCAGTGGGAATACTTCCTGCCGGAGGCCCCGAAAATTGCCTATATTGAACTCACCACATTCAACAAGAACACCACTGAGGAACTGCAGACGGCTATCGCCGGGCTGTTGGAGCAGGGGATGGCCGGCTTGGTCTTGGATCTTCGGCAGAACCCAGGAGGATTGCTCGATCAAGCCATTCAGGTGTGTGATTTGTTCATCCCAGGAGGTGAGACCATCGTCAGCACCTCAGGACGAGCTAGCCCCCTCCGCGAGTACACCTCGCAGGAGACCAACACCTTCCCGGACTTTCCCCTGGTGGTGCTGGTCAACCAATACAGCGCCAGTGCCAGTGAGATCGTTGCGGCTTGCCTGCAGGATCACCAGCGTGCTGTCATTGTGGGCGAAAGGACTTGGGGCAAAGGCAGCGTCCAAACACTCTTTCGACAACCAGGTGGTGATGAGCTCCGCCTGACGGTGGCCACCTACGTCCGCCCCAGCGGAAAGAATATCCATAAGTTTGAAGATGCCACCGAGGATGACCAATGGGGAGTTCTCCCCAACCCTGGCTACGAGGTCACCCTGACCAACGAAGAACTCCGCGAGATCGTCGACTACCGCCGAGATCGTTCGGTCCTCCGCCCTTCGGAAAGTGCCGTCCAAGAAAAACGAACGCCGACAGAAGTCGATCCTCAACTCAAACGCGCCGTGGAGGTCCTCCAGGAGATGATCTCACAAAACCAGAAAAGCGACTGATCAGCTGCAAGAATCGCTTTTCCTCCAGGAAATTGCTCCCAATTTTTCGGCAGCCTCTTCGAGTGTGGATTTGGAGCGGGGGAGCCTAGTAGGCCATCCAGCAGATATTGATGGACTGCAAACTCGTTTGAGGCTACCCACACAGGCTGATAGCCACCTCGAACTCTGATTGACGGCCTACTAGGACGGACCCTGCAGGCCGACGATGGCAACGGGTGTTACCGCCAGACTTGATACGACAGCCACACGGCCAAAGGGGCAAACAGCAGCACCGGCAACCAAGCTGAGAAAGCAGGACTGAGCAAGCTTGTCGTTCCTAACCAGTGAGCAGCAATACTGACGACAACAAACGTTAAGGTGACCAAGATACAAACACCGATGGCCACGAAGATGTTTCGGTTACGTCCGGTCAACGCAAAGGGCACGCCCAAAGCCAGTAAGGTCAAATCCGCCAACGGCTGCACCAAACGAGCGTGAATCAACACGCGAGTCGAACCCCCGTAGTCCAGACTGGGGTTATGCAGCGTCTGCACCAAACGCGATGTGCTTTGCAGTTGCTGCCACTGCATCCCATCGGCCAGATCCTCCAGAGTGACCCCGCTGCGGACGAAACAGTCCTCAGGCTCCAGCCAAGGGTGATCAGCCGGGGTCAAGACGACCGTCTGAATGTCCTCGGAGCCATCGGGTCGCTGAGTTGAGAGGGTCAGCGACGACCGTTTCCCAAAACCGTTGGGTTCCTGAACGTTCAAGAGCAAGAACCCGGCGGGGTGTTCTGCTGTTGCTGGCAAATACTCCGCCGCCTCGGCCACCAACATCAACCGCGACCCATGCAAACGTGCCGGCAGAATCAAGGACGGTCGCGTCATCCTCCCCTGGGCTGTGTAAATCATGTCTCCCTGCAGGAGGATCCCGGTTTGGTGGTCGTACCGCGGTTGAACCGGATAGCCCTTCTGTCCGTCGATGTCTTGCGGCGTCCTCCTCAGCTTGTGCATAAAACGCGGCACAACCTGCTCTCGAACGACCACATTGACCGCTGCGACGCCACAGGCCATCACAATAATCGGCAACAGGACACGCCGAGGGGGAACGCCTGCAGCCAACAGGGCAGTTAACTCGTTGTTGGACTGCAACGCGTGGATGGTGAACATGGCGGTGACCAGTGCCACAATCCCGCTGATCCGTTGAAACAATAAAACCGACTGAAAAAGATAATAATCCCCCATCACTCTCGCCAAATCCCATCCGGTCTCAGCGAACTTCATAAACTCATCCAGATTGGCAAACCCATCGGCCACCACATAGAGGCCAGCCAAACATGTAAACCACACTCCAAAACCCTTGATGAACTGGATCACCAAGTATCGGTCGATGGTTCGAAGCAACTTCTTGCCCTCCTGGCAAACTCTTTCTCAGGCCCTGCCGTCTCACTCCCATCGTCGAAGCAATCTTGGATTCCAACGCTCGGCTGTGGCAGATTGTGGCGGAGGCTCACTCCCTCAGGACCGATCCTGTTCCGGAAATCAAGGCTTCCGAGCGGGGCCGCCGCCTCCATGAGACCCTCTCCAGACCGAGTGCAGGGTTGCTCTGATGGCTGTCTGGCCGACACAAGACGGTTTTTTTGAGAAAGGCTCCGCTGAGGTTGAGGACAATCTTGGCTCGCCCGGCCGTGTGGCAACGCTGCCAGATCAGTCCTCATTCCGCCGGTCCCCGCGTTTCGGACGAGCAAGAATTGTCCTCCAGAGCAGTCAGTCGGAAACGTTTCGAAACTCTCCTGAGTGATCTTTACTGATTCCCTGAAAAGTCTTCGACGAAGCGGGGCGTTTCGTCCGACAATCCAGGCTTCCGTTGGTCGCCTTGAGTCGAAGACTTCTCTGAGGCTTACTGATTCCCTGAAAAGTCTTCGACGAAGCGGGGCGTTTCGTCCG
>CAZYKP010000079.1:0-24212 GCA_964648025.1 uncultured Pirellulales bacterium
TGCACCCTCCGGAGATTCCCCTTCAGCGTGTATTACCGTGCGACTGCTGAAGAGATCCGAATCCTTGTGATCAAGCACCACAGCCGACACCCCGACCACGGCCTCAACCGCACCTAACGGTTCGGCAGAAGGTTCCTACCTCGAGACTCCGGGCGAGTTGGGTTCGCGCCTGTCTGTACCTGTGAGAGTACAGCCAACTTCCTCGGCGTCAGCACAAGAGGAAGGCCTCGACTCCCCTTGGTCGACTCGCTTTCCGCGATCCCGGAGTTGTCTGTTTAGGGCCAAAGCGAAGCTTAGTTCTAGCATCGACGCGGCCTACCGGCCGCGACCGGGGTTATTTCGAACTCGCTCCCTTGGATTCCTGACGGCGGGTCAGGAGATCCGCAGTCGCTCGTGCAAGCTCGTGCCGGCTGCGCCCGACGGAGTCGGGACCTCGCTCCTGCCGGTCGCTCGATCCGTCACTCCGCTTGCATTGTGCCCCGCCCCAAAACCGCAGCCCCCGCCGCCCAATCCACCTCCCGGCCGGCCTTCGCCGTCCGCGCCCGGAATAAGCGCCTCGCCTTGCAGGCGAGCCTGGATGTTGGGGGCCCGGCTTGGATTCCCGTTTCCGGTACACTGAGTTGTTTTCGGTTGCAGTGAGAACCCGAAACGGGAGATCCGCGTCCGAGCCCTCGGCGTGCCTTGCCATTCCCCAGTGCTGCGCACTTGGGAGATGCCGGCGCAACGCCCACCCCGCCGGTCGGCTCGCTTAATCCGCTCCGCGGAAAACGCTCGCCTCAGTGCAAGCTGGTGATGGCCGTCCGAAGGCAAGGTAATTGCCAGAAGATCTGTCACTCACCTTGCAACCTTCAGACAACCGCCGTGGTCTTCTGGTCGCCTCCCGGGCCGTTTTGGGAAACGTCCCTCCGGCTCCTGCGTGCTTTGGGCACGCCCCCCTGGACGGGCGGAAACGAGCAAATCGCCTGGGGCCGATTGTGCCCAGCGGCCTGAACGGCCGCGTGCTCGCTCGGCCGCTCGCACTGCACCGAGCCGGCTGGGGCCGGCTGCGGTGTTCCGGCCTCCGCTGAACGCTCCGGCATCGATGCCAAAACAGAAACGGTACACCTCCCCTCCGCCGGGCGATATCCTGAAGAACTTGGGTGGCGCTCGCTCAGGATCCGCGACCAGGAGTCCTTGTCCAAGGAATTTCACCAAGGGGTCGTTGCCATGAATCAGACGGGTTCATCCTTCAGCCAACTGCCGCCGCATGTGCACGTCTTTGGTCCCAAAACCGTGCTGGTGGCTGCTGTGATCTGTGTTGCCATCGGCGGCGGGTGGTTATGGCTGGCCAACCAATTCAACACACAAGCTGACATCGCCAAAGAGCAAAAAGGCCAAACGGAGCAACTCGCCGCATCCGTCGAGGAGCGGGAGGAGGTCCTCCAATCCAAGATCAGCGACTTGCGCCAGGAACTTGAGACCGCCCTGTCTGCCGTCAACAGCATGCAGAAGGCCGTCAACTCCCGTAACCTGGCCATCACACTTGTGTCGGTCAACGCCGACGAACTCGTCCGGCGGATCGAGCAAGTTGAGGACGCACTCACTGCCCTGAAGGATCGACGCAATCAGTGGGAGACAGAACGACAGGAGGGTTTGACATCCGACCGGGGTCAACTCGGCAGTTCTGAGGAGCTTGTTCAGGCCTTTGTGAATCTCAAGCTCAATCCCCTGCTGGCTGACGAGGAGCTCAAGAGCTGGGAAGCCACACTCCAAAAGCTGAAAGATGCCCTGGTCCCCGTCCGAGACGGAACGGCAGGTGAACTGGCGGACGTTCCCCCGGGCTTCGAAACAAAGATTGCCGACATCGAAGCATCCGTGCGAGCCGAAGGCGACCGACTGAGCAGCATGCAATCGATGCTGGCACGAGCCATCCAGGCCAATCCAAATCCCACGCCTCAAAATGCCCCTCCCTTGCGGCAGGCGGTGGCGCAGCGAGAAGAGGAGCTCAAGAGGCAGCGCCAAGCGGCGATCGAAGCGGCTGCCCAACAGGTTCGCAACGAACTGACCGAGGTACTAGCGGCTGAGCGGGCCAAGACCGAACGGTTGTTGGCGGAACAGCGCAAGGAGCTTGAGTTGCGTTACCGCGAAGCAGAACTGAACAAGCAGAAGGTCGAGGAGGAAATCAAGATTCAAACCCTGGCCGATGCGACCGAGGATGCCAAACGAGCCGAGACGCAACGTCTCGCCGAGCGCGGAGCCGCCCTGGAGCGGGAAGCAAAAGAGCGAGCGTTTCGGGCAGCACTTCCCGAGATCAAGCGATACCTGATTCCGTTTATCACCGATGGAAACACGCAGCCGCTCACCACTTACTCCAAGTACGGCACCTCTGCTTCGACAGGGCCAGTTTCCTTGTCCCGGCTCAAAGCCCATGGAATCTTCGATGACACCACCAAGGCTCTGGTCAAGCTTCACGAACTTGGCGCAAGCGTGTCCAATGATCGCCCTCAGGGAGCCTTTCCCCCGTACATCGGTGGCTCGATGGTCAAGCCCGAGCAAGTGCCCTTCTTCAAGAAGGTCCAGTCGCTGTTGCGCGAGCACGGGGACATGATGGTCGAAAAGGGACTGCTCCTCCCGTAGAGGCTCGCGTCCGATGCTTGATGCTCGCACTTCGACACGGCGGCACCCAGGCCGGCATCTGCCGCCACCTCGGAAAGTGGCGCACGGCACTTCACGCATCCTACGCTACCTCAAGGACTTGCGCCCCTTCCGGGACGCAGGTGTCTGCCCACCGTGTCTGGCGACACCTTCGCTGACACCTTTGCCCTTGACCACCGTTCCCTCACCACCGCTCCACTGGCCCGCGCGTATACTGAAGACGGCCGGCAGACGACGAACCGAGTGAGCAGACGTTGGTAGCAAACAGGTTCTTCCAAGATGGGACCACCCTCGAACCGAGATCGCCGCAGGTCCCCGAACACCGTTCGTATCGGCAGGCGGGAGTGGCCGGTGCTGGACCGGATGTCCATCGGCCGGGCGGTGTACTTGATCCTCGACGATCTGGGATCAGCGGGGCGTCGTCGCTCCATGGCGCTGGACCCACATGCAGGACCGGATGGTGACCTCCGGGCCATTCTCGAGCTGCCCCGTTCCCGCTCGACCGAACAGCACCTCAGGGTGCTCCAGCGGCTTTCCCGCGACAACTTCAATCTGCCCACCATTCACAACTATCAAGCCCAACGCGACAGGATCCTCGTTGTCCTGGAATGGATCCGGGGACCCACGCTGGGAACATTTTTGGGCAAGGTCCGCTCGGACAAAAAACCCCGGCCAAGTCCCGTCGAGGCCTTTCGCCTAGTGCGAGGGCTGGCGCACGGGCTCAGCCGACTGCACCGGAAGCGGCAGATCATTCACGGCGACATCAAACCAGCGAATCTTATTCTCGCCAGCAATCCGAGTCGCTTGGTGATGATTGATTTCGGCAGTGCCTGGCTGGCCGAACGAACGACCCACCGAAAGGAGGGTGATGGCCGCCATGCCGCCTATGCCCCGCCGGAGTTGCAAACGGGCCGGAACTTTGCTGACTTCCGGGCGGACCAATTTTCGGCCAGCGTGATTCTGTACGAACTGCTCACACTCGACCTGCCCTACGATCAGCTCGGCGGCAAAGCCGGACGGGCGGAGTTCATCGAACGAATGAGAAGCAAGCTCGCGCCGCCGAGCAGTTTGAGCCCCAACCGCAACGACCTACCCAGGTCCATTTGGAACGGAATCGACCGCATCACGACGACCGGATTGGCGTTGGATCCGAACAGCCGGTACGCAACACCCGCTGCCTGGCTCGCCGATCTCAATACGGTGCATGCCGACATGCATCGGAAAACTCAACTCGGACGCACCAATTCGGTGATGAGCAAAGTGCTGACCTGGCTCAACGACCGACTTGTCAGGCGCTGACTGTCTCGTCTGAGTCACAACAGATTCTTTTCGACTGCGCGGTCGTGGGGCGGTACCCAGCCAAAACGATCCCCGCACCGACTGTGGTACAGTTGCTTGTCGGGACCCCGCGTCAAAAAAGGCGGAACCTGCTTGCGGCGAAGGACGGTCTCGGATTGACCCTTGCGGTAACCCTGCGGACGTCCCACCGGACAATCATGGCAGATGACCGGCCGGGCGGGCTTGCCCGGAATGAGGTGATCTCGGTCAAGCGCTTGCAGGATTCGTCGCGCCTGTTTCAAACCCTCTTCGAAGGTCTCTCGGTTGACGGGGGAATTCGGAATGGTCAGACCGTCGTACCCATCACCAAAGAAAACAATCCCGTAAGGCGCCTCAGCTCCCTCGCACACTTCGATCAAGTGGCAGTAGGCCGCCATGCGGACATAGTGTTGTGGGAACAGCTCAGCACCTCCCTGCCGTTTGCGAAAGACCGGAATCCGCAGCGGCCCCATCTGCAGCACCCGCCAGGGCTTGCCGATCAGCTTCCAGTCACGGTCTTCGTAAGGCTGGTCATATTGCAGCGGCGAAAAGCCCGCCTTCAATAAACTCCACCAGTTCACAGCCTGGATTTCGGACAGTCCGGGATCAGGTGCTTGAGGCACGGCATCCGCGGCGGCCTTCAGCCTTCGTTGCAATTCGACAATCTTGAGTTGCAGCTTCCAGAGCCAGTACAGCAACCCCGCACTCAAGGTGACAGCCAGGATGACGGCTTCCTGGCTGCGCCCGAACATGTGGAGACTGAACAGCACCAGCCCCACGGGTGAAGCAATGGTCAGCGCTGCCCAAATGTCATGCCAGGTATGCTGAAGTCCCTCTTCGATCAACCGCACGCTGTAATCCGGCAGAAAGTCTAAGCGTGGAGCGGCGAACAGATCTTCACCCGGGTCGTCGCGTTCCTGTTCAGACGCCACGACTCCCGCCCGCGGACAGAACACGAATTCCGTGAGCACGTGAACCCCGATCTGCGGCGTGTCCGCCCCCGCCGCCATGGCAGCCTGGTTCACAGTTTGCTCCCTTTTTCTATTGCGACCAGCGGCGCAGCCCCCGCATCAGCTGATCGATTCCTTGGGGTCGATCGCTGGGTCCCGGCGACAGACAGTCCGTCACGATCCTCCACACACTCTTGGGTAAACCAACCCGGGTCACCGCTTCGAGATCCTGACCCTTGGGCGGCAGTTCCCCAGTCCCTGCATGAACGAGGATCCGGGCCCAACTGTAAAGATCCGCGCGGACATCGGCTCTCCCGGATTCAATCTCGGGGGCTCGGTAGGGGTCATCCGGCCAGTCAGCCGAAACCGAGGGGCCAGTATCGAGCAGCTTGGCCAACTCGAAATCGGTGAGTACCGCCCGGGCGTTCTCGGCAGCCAGGATGACCCGTGAGGGCGCCAGTTCGCGAAACACGATGTTCGCCTCATGCAGTGCCTTCAAACCCTCAGCAATCGCTCGCATCAGGTGCGGCAATCGAGAGCTCGGAAGCGGCCCGGCGGTCAATTCATTCGCCAGTGTCGATCCGTCGACCCACCGGTCCACGATCCACCAGGATTCACTCCCCTGACCCGATAACGTACTGAGGTTGCTGGCCACATGCGGGTGATTCCCGATTCGCTCGCAGACAACGGCATGACGCAACAGATGATCGCGCAGGCTTTCGCGGTCTCGCTGAGACAGATGCAGGAGGTCGTACCATTTTCCACGCCCCAACCGCTCCGGCAGAAACTGGTGCCGCATTTGGCACACGCGGAATTGCAATTGGTTCGAGGCGGTGACCCAGGGACCCAGGTAAGCATCGATCTTCCACTCACCGGAGTCGGGTCCTTCGCCGGGATCGGCCAGTTCTGCGGCTTCTGGACCACCCACGACAAGCGAGTTGACGTCCAGTTCCAGGGCGTCCGCGATTGACTTGGCCGAATGATTGACGATTCCCTCGCCCCGAAAAGCCTTCAGCACTGTGTTGCGCGAAAGCTCGGCAGTATCTGCGAGGCGAGTCTTCGACAAACCCACCTGCAGGAGTCGACGCTGCAGTTTCTCAGGGTCCAGCCGGACCAACCCATCCCGGGAAGGTTTCGTCATCCGCAACACCGCGAGATTGAGCGCGAGAACGCGCGCCAAGACGTAGAGATTGAACAGCGCTTAGGGATTGAATGATCTGAGCACTGACACCGGTGAGTGTGAATTCCCGTTCAGTTTCATCGAGGAGACCAAGATGCTCAAGGCCATACAGTGGTGCGTCCAGCGACTTGTCGAGCGGCTTGTTCCCATCTTCGCCACGTCGTTCTCGTCGACGGTGGAAACGATGCACGCGCTTGGCCAGGCCGAGCAGCAAAGTCAACTCGAAGACGCCGCCCGCGAGTACGAAGCCGACGGTAAGACCGAAATTGCCGAGGCGCTCCGCCAGCGTGCTGCACGGCTGACCTCCGACAACCCCGCCAGCGAAGCCATCCCCATCATCGAAAACCTAGCGGCGGATAACAAACGGTTTCAGCACCTGACCGTGGAAGAACAAACCGAAGAGGACGAGCGGCCCAGGCTGCCAGACTTCACCGAAACCAAACCCAAACGAGGCCGCCCCAAGAAATCAACGGCCAGGCCAACGATTGAGTAATCACCCGATGAGAGGGCAGAACTCCCACGCCAGCATTCCAGTGGACCGCTGATCGAGGAAACTGAGCATGACAAACCGCGATCAAGAAATCCTTTTAGCTCTAGCGCTCAAGGTTAGGCTGTTCAGCCTGCGGCAGATCGCGGCTCACTGGTGGGCTGGCGAGCTGGCCAACGCCCGGCGTCGCCTCAAACACCTGCAAGCCGGGGAACTGGTCCGGCGCGTGACCGTCCCAGTGCGGACGCTGCCGCCCATCGAGCGGCCAGTCGCCTCCTGGCAGCCAGGTCACTCGGACCCAGACTTCTCGGCCGTCTCCTACCGCCTTCAGTCGCGCTGGAAAAGCCGCCCGGTCCGCTTGGTGACAGCGTTCATCGCCTCAGGAAAAACGGCGCAACTGTTCGGCGGCAAGAACCGGGGTGAACTCAAGTATCCCACACAAGCCACACATGACCTGGGTGTCGCCGAGGTCTGGCTGCGGTTTCACGAGTGCGTCCCGGCCTGGGCCGAGGCCTGGCAGAGCGAAGACCAACTCGCCCACACCCGCCGGGGCGAGAAATTGCCCGACGCCTTCTTGGTGAACGAGGAGGGTCAAACCGACTCAGTGGTCGAGTTCGGTGGGGCCTACGACGCCCGGCGAATCGAGGAGTTGCACCGGGATTGTGCCAGCCGTGACCTTCCCTATCAGATCTGGTGACTGAGGTCATGACCGAACATCACATCACCATCGATGCCCTGGCCCCGCGTGATCAGCAGATCATCGACCACGTGGTCCGTCATCGCATGACCACCAACGATGTCCTGCAGCAGTTATTCTTTCCCAAGCAGCAGCACAATGCGGTGACCAAGGTCAGCGCCCGGCTGTGCCGGCTTAAGCTGTTGAGCAAATTCCCCCTCTGCCATCCCCGCACTTATTTCACTCTGGGTCCACAAGCGGCCCAGTTGCTGGGGATCTCGGAGCATCGAACGCAGCCGCTGGGGCCGCAAGCGCTGCCCATCGAGTTCGGAGCCCTGGCCTATGCAACGCTCGGCGCCCAGTACCACCTGCGATTGACGCAGCGGGAGTTACAGCACGCCTATCCCTGGATCGACGAGCGGCTCCTGGAAGCCCCGCATTGCCTCCATCAATCCGTCGAGCCCCCGCTGCTGGAACTGATCCGGGTCGATCTGGGAGGAAAGCCCGATCATGTGGCCCGGAAATGCGATGCCGACATTCAGGCACGGCGGAGGCATTCAGAGTTTGCGGAGCTGTTGCACAAGAAAACCTTCCGGCTGGTGGTGATCACCGGCACGAGCAAGAAGGCCTCGGCCATTCGTGACTCGTTGGACCTTCGGATGTGGCCGGATGGGCTTCAGATCCACCTGGCGGTTGTTCCCGATCTTCTTCATCTCACAGCGAGGTTGAGCGATGGCCCGTGACGTCTATTACCAGTCTGTCGGCAACCCCGTGCAGGTGAGCCGACTTCCCAAACACCGACCGGAACTTCAACTTCCTTACGAGCCCTTCTCCCCCCGTGAGGATCAGACCTTCGCCTGGAGGCTCCTCGTGCTGCTGAACCTGCTGGGCACCGCCTGCGTGATCACCCAGTTCATCCATCTGGGCGAGAGCGATGTGACGGGACGGTGGCTCGCGCTCATCATCGTCGCCATCGTGGGAGGCATGATTGTCCGGGCCCTTACAAATCAGAGCGTCTGGTGGCTGATTGTGGCCATGGCTTCTCTGGTTGCCGCGTACATCTACACCATTTGCTCCATGCCCCTGGCCGTACACCTGCTCCTGTTCACGGCTGTCCTGGGCGCAGTCTCCTGGTTCCTGGGACGACACTGGGTCGCCTACTGCACAGCTTCCCCTCTTGACCGGAAGACTGCCCAGAGCTTGGAGTCCCAGTGGACAGGCTACTTGACGATCGCAGCGGCCATGCCTTTGGGTCTGTTTGCCCTGAGCTACGTTTTTCAATCCATCGTATTTTCCATTTTGACGGCGGTTTGCTTCGTGATCATCCAAATCATTTTGGCAGCCTCAGAACGTCCTGGCGCGACGGTCCGCACGGGATGGCAGGCGTTGCTCTCCTGGATCACGTACAACCGCGACGACGCCGACATCCCGGGCGTATTGCAAAGCCCGGCCGGCAGTTGGCGGGTGCGCATGGCCTTGACCGGGGTATGCGTCTTTCTCACCTCGTTCACTTACTTTCGCTGGCCGCGGGAAGCGCTTCTCGAATCACTCGAAAACGCCCCTGCGACCGCAGCTGCAGCCTGGCTTCCGACGTCGCTCTCAGGGCCGGATCACTTCACCATCGCAGGAATTCTGCTGTGGCTCACGTGGTTGCTATTGATCTTGTTGATCCCCGCGGTTTTCGCACTTGCCGTGCCGGTCATCCTCTGCCTGCCGGTCTTGGCCCAGGCCAGTCAGTTCCGCAGGAGTGAGGTGACCCCCGATCGCTGGCAGGGTCTCGTCGACCAGATGAACTGCTCCACCGACCCCATCGAGCGCAAAAGCGTCTACGTCGGACGAATTGCGCACGACGGCAGTCCATTGCTCGTTCCACGCAGCCTGTTCAAGGAGCACGCTCATTTTCTAGGAGACAGCGGCGCTGGGAAAACTTCGCTGGGACTCTCGCCGTTGATCGAACAGCTCATCGCCGGGGACGATTGCAGCCTCATCGTTCTGGACCTCAAGGCCGACTCGATGGAATTGCTGGCATCCCTGCAGGCAGCTGCCGAAACACGTGAGAAACGAACCCGACGGCCGATCCCCCTCAAACAGTTTTCCAATCAGATCGGCTTGCACACCTTTGCCTTCAATCCGCTGTTGCAGTCCTACTGGAGTAACCTGGAACTCTACATGAAGACGGACATTCTCTGCGGTGCCCTGGGGCTCACCTACGGCAGCGACTACGGCGAAGGGTACTACAGCTCGGCCAATGCGGCCGTCCTGTATCACACGATGAAGACCTATCCCGAGATCAACACCTTCCGCGAACTAGCGGATCGCGTCAGCTATGTGGTGGCCAACGCCAGACGCCAAGAGCTTCACCCGGAGATTCGCAAGGCCGGCGTCCATGTGCACTCGGTTCTCAACCGCTTGGGGTCCTTCGAGGCTCTCAACGTTGTTTCCGGAGGTTCGCATCCGCAAGACGTGCTCGACCAGGCGATCGATTTCCAGCAGGTCTTCACCGAACCTGAGGTTCACTACTTTCATCTGTCGGCCACACTGGGACCGGGGTCCTCGCCGGAAATCGCCAGGCTCGTCGCCTACTCGCTGCTCTCCGCTTCGACGCAGACCCAGCGCCGGCATCAGGTGTATCTCGTCATCGACGAATTTCAGCGGATGGTCGCCCGCAACATCGAATACATGCTGCAGCTTGCCCGGAGCATGGGCGTGGGTGTGGTTCTCGCCAATCAGAGCATGCAGGACTTGAGAACGGCCACCGCGGATCTGATTCCCGCGATTGAAGCCAACTGCCGTTTCCGCCAGTGGTTCGCCGTCTCCGCCGCCGCCGACCGCGAACGGTTGATCAGAAACAGCGGCGAAACCATCGACCACATGATCTCACGCACGGAGACATCGGGAGCTAATGGACCATCCACCAGCTATCAAACTCAGGAACGAGTCGCCCCGCGGCTGAGTCTCAACGATCTCCTGCTGGCAAGCGATCATCCGCAACAGAGCATCGTCCAGATCTCCCGCGGTGCAGGCTACGCTCAGTTCGGCGGGATGCCGGTCATCGTGGAGTCGAATTTCCACATCACCGCGGAAGAATACGAACGCCGCAAGGCGCTGCCCTGGCCAGATGCCGTTCCTGGCTCGTTCTTACCCGGGTCGACTCCCGCGACAGCAACGAACACGGAAGCAACTTCACCCAGCGTTGGTCCCGTCGTGACGACGGAAGTGATCGGTTCTTCATCCGGTTCACCCACCGGGGGTTGGACCAATCCCTTTGAGTCGGTTGGCGCCTCGCAACCCAAGCAACCTGCTCGGAAGACCAGCAGAAAACGGAGCACGAAATGAGTCTCGGATGGACAACCCGGGATCTCGACATCGTGGAGACGCTGACCCGTCGCGTGCGGTTACTGACCGTACAACAAGTGGCTTGCATCTGGTGGCCGTCCACCAGTCATGTGCGAATTGTTCGCCGCAGACTGAGGCGTTTGACGGGCGCAGGACTCTTGCACCGCACCATCGTGAATATCCATCCCCTTCTGCGACTCAAACGACCGCTGTTCTCCTGGAGCCCAGGGAACGGGGAACCAGATTTCGAAGAGGTATCAACCCGAGCTCGAACTCGTTGGGGACGACCAGGGACACCTGCGGAAGTTTACTGGGCGTCGCCTGTCGCGGCCAATCTTCTCGGCAGCACGGCGGGGAAATTTCCCGAACTGAGCCATCGTGATCATGACCTGCTGCTCAGTCAGGTCTACGTGCTCTATCGGAGAGACCGTCCGGCCGAGGCTCGACAATGGACCGGAGAGGACGCACTTGGCAAAGCCGGCTATCGCATCAAAGACCCGGATGCATTCTTGATGGACGAGAGGAAGACTCGGCTCCTTGTCATTGAATCAGCAGGGCGTTACAGCGCGAAACAGATCAAGTCATTTCATCAGCACTGTGTTGAGAACAAGTTGCCCTACGAGCTCTGGTGAGAAGTCAACTATGATAGTGCGAGCACAGACCGAAGTTGGCGAGCGGATCCTCGACCATGTGGGGCGCTATCGCCTGTCAACCTCAGCAGTGATCGACCAACTGCCGGAGTTTCGGAACCAAGGACGGCGGGAGCTTCGCCACGAACTCCACCAACTCTCCGCAGCAGATTACCTGGGTGCGGCGCCACTGTTTCGCAATCAGCGCTACTATTTTCTCGGGCCTGCCAATCGCAGGAGAGCACCCGGCCAGAACGGCAACGAAGATGGAGCCGGGCCGCTGTCCGAACTGGCGAAGATCCGCAACTACGCCATGCTTTCCTTCTGCTGCCTGGGAAAGCATCGCCGACAACGACTGACCAGTGAGGAATTGCAGCGACACCTTCCGGGGCTGGTTCGCCCAGGACTGCCCTTAAACTACTACCTCGACCGAGCAGCGGCAGAAGCCAGACTTGGGTTTCTACGTGTTGATACAGGCGGCCGCGGTCGCTGGGACAGGATCCTGGAAAAGGCCCGCGCGGATATGAAAACCCACTGGGGCACGAGGGAACTGCGGGGCTTCATCGAACGCGGATTGTTCGAGATCACCATCATCACCGCGCTGCCTCAGAAAGCAACGCGGTTGCGGGAGGCGTTGGACAGCTGGACTGACGGTCGAAAAGCGTTGATCCGGATTTGTATCTGCCCGGATCTCATCAATCTCATCGCCCCGCCACCGAGCTGACGGAGACTTCAGCAGCATCAACTCCCCATTGGGGTTTTGCTTCGCTCCCGGTCCCAGGAGCACGAGAAAACACCGGGACAAATCGGCTTGATTGCAAACTGTAGGCTGTGGGAAGTGCAGCCGAATAGCTGGAGGAATCAGCTATGTACCGTGTTCGTAATGGAGGGAAAGCCTGGCGTAAACGGTGGCCCTGGAGTCGGATGTTTCCGTTGAGGAAGGTTGACGAGCGCTTCTGCCGAGAGTGCCGTCTGCCGTATCACAACGGTCCCCTGCCCAAAGAAGTGAAGCAATTCACTTCGGGCAATGTCTCAGCCCTGATCTACCCTGCGGGGAACTGGGGGCATGCGGCATTCTGCGTGAAATTCGGGCGATGGAAATCACGGGCCGATGACCCGTACTTGTCTCCGTACCTAGCGCTGGAGGACATCCGGGATCTGGCAAAGGTCGCCACGCAAGCACACAGGTACATGGATGCGCGATCGAACAAACGGCGGATGCCGTGGCATAACAAAAGATCAGCGCATCAAACACTTGCCAAGTGTTGAGGGCCATCGTTGGGTGGTCCCAATTTGAGCGGTCCTCAGGGACGAGACCGTTTTGAAGACAGTGTCCGAGCACGCAAGGAGGAACGTTGCCGGATGGAACATGAGAAAGGAGGGCTTATGGCACAGAAGAAGCCGGCCCATGAAATCCGACTCGGCAGAATCAGAGCTGCTATCTGGGCGAATCAGAACGGACCCGATGAGGTCTGGTTCAACGTCACGGTAGCCCGGCTCTACAAAGACGAAGACGGCTGGAAAGATACCAGCAGTTTTCGTCGGGACGATCTGCCGGTCGTCGCCAAGGTGGCGGACATGGCCTACGCCTGGATCTGGGCCCAAACACCGGCCTCCGACCCACGCGAAAACAGAGAGTAGGGAATAGGAACTGGTCGGCCGGGCGCAACCCGGTCGGCCCCCATCAAGGAGGACAGCCATGTCCAGCACAACTTGTGTCCCACGGTTCCGCATGGGGCGACTAATCATCACCTCGGGAGCCGCGGAAGCACTCAGCTCCGACGATGTGCTTGATGCCCTGGCCCGCCACCTCAGTGGCGACTGGGGTAACGTGGGTGAAGCGGATTGGGAGTACAACGATGAGGCCCTCAAACGGCGCTCACAAATTCTCTCCTCCTACCAAGCTCACGATGGCACAAGGTTTTGGATCCTGACGGAGCACGACCGCTCCGTCACCACGATCTTGACCTCCGAGCAGTATTAGGCGTCAAGCCGGCTGAAGTCATTCCAACCACACGGTTTTTGGGAGAGGGGAAATGGACCACCCCTCTCCCCAAGGTTCTGCTCCCAGCATCAATCCCGTCATGACGACCCGATTGGCCTCGCGCTGATGGCTCACCGGCCATGAGCGAGGGGAATCGAGAGCAGGAGTGCAGCCCCTCGACGGAGTCCTGCACTCCCATTGTCAAGAACCAATCAGGAAACAATGCCATGACAACACAGAATGATGCAAATGGAATCACGAACCTTTGGATGTCAACAACCTGCACCACCCTGGAATCCGGAGACCTCACGGCAACGGTGAGGAGAACCAAGTCCTTGCTTTTCCGGACGGACTACAACTTCACCCTCGAAAGCGAACGAGGGAACCCAGTGTTCCCTCACGACTTTTCGGCGTCGGACGTCCCCGATTTGGCCAGGCTAGCTTTGATGCTCGCCTGCGCGATCTCGGCAGACGAGACCGTCGAGCCGAGGCTTCGGGATGACCTGGGTTGCCTCGCGGCCTGTTTGGAAGAGGTGCTCCCCAGGACTTGAGCGGTGTAGGGACGCTTCAGCGGTCGATCACGGATGATCACCGCTGGGGCGGTTTTTGAACCAGTCATACATTCAGAACCCAATGCGCGAACGGCAGGGGAGTTCAACGGTGCCCGCCAGTCAAAAGAAAACCAAGCTTCAACTGAGCAAACCAAGCAAATTGAGTGAGATTCACCCGGATGTCATGTATCCGCTTCAGGAGTTTCAAGAGCGGTCCGGGTTGGGTAAGGCCGCAATGCGAGAAGCTCGTCAGAAGGGTCTGACGGTCCGAAAGGTTGGACGCAGGCACTTTGTGCTGGGCAAAGACTTTATCGCCTACGTCCAAGAGCATGCCGCAGTGGTCGGCGCGGGGCCAGCCGTCGACTGATCTTGGTGCGAACCAAGGCCACCATGAAGGACACCGGTATCCTCCTTGACGGCGACAGACTGCCGGCGATCCTGGGGTACTCTCAAACAACCATTCGGTCGCACTCTCCCTCTGCAATCGAGCTGCCGGTTCCCTTCGAAAAGCAAGCCGAGAAATGCCATGAATGAAGACGACATCACCGTCTGGGTCACCACCTTCCCGGATCGGAAGGCACTACAACTCCAATGGATCGACCCAGCGACAGGCAAAAAGAAGACTCAAAGTGCAAAGACGAGTAGCCACAGGCAAGCAGAGCGAGCGGCTGGAGAGTTGGAGAAGGAGTTGCGGGCTGGTCGCCAACCCGTCTCGAAGATCGCCTGGGAGGACTTTTGCGAGCGCTATGAAGATGAGGCGCTCAGCGGATTGGCCGACGCTACCGCCCACAAGGTTACGACCGTCTTCAATCTCATTACCGAAATTCTAAGCCCTCAGACGCTACGAAGTTTGACGGCTGAACGAATCAGTCACTTTACCGCGGAGCTGCGCAAGGGTGGAAAACGCGGGCAACGAAGTGACAAGACGATCAAGAGCTATCTGGCTCACCTCAAGGCCGCTTTGGAGTGGGCGGTCAGCAAAGAACTGCTGCCTACTGCTCCCAAGGTGGATCTCCCCAAGCGGGCCAAAGGTGCCAAGTCCATGAAGGGACGCCCGATTACCTTGGAGGAATTCGAACGGATGCTCGCCGCCGTTCCCACGGAGTTTGCGACCGCCCAGGCCGAGGCTCGGGAAGACATCGTCGAGTCGTGGCAACACTACCTGCGTGGGCTGTGGCTGTCTGGCTTGCGGCTGAGCGAGTCGCTGGAACTCACCTGGGATGATGACGGCAGACTCAGCGTGGATCTGACCGGCCGCCGGCCGATGCTGCGCATCCCAGGGGAGCTTGAAAAAGGCAACCAAGACCGACTGTTGCCGATGGCTCCCGAATTCGCGGAGTTCCTTCTGGCAACTCACGACGAAGCGCGCACGGGGTATGTCTTCAATCCCAAGCCACGACGTCCCCAGCGTTGTGAACGGGTTCAGGCCGATCGCGCCTGCCGAGTCATCATGGCCATCGGGAAAGCTGCCGGTGTGAAGGTCCACACGGAACCGAAGACCCGCAACGTGAAATACGCCAGTGCCCACGACCTGCGGCGTTCCTTTGGAGAACGCTGGGCAGTTCGGATCATGCCCAAGGTTTTACAGGAACTGATGCGTCACGAGTCAATTGAAACGACGCTGAAGTATTACGTGGGGCAGAATGCCCAAAGTACTGCCGACCTGCTGTGGGAAGCTCATCAACGCTGGCAACCTGACGCCATCGACACCGGGTCGGATCAGGGTTCGGAGGGGGGTGAAACATCGAATGGTAACACTTTTGGTAACAGTCAGGTTTCTGAAGCTCGCCGAGAAGCGTGAAACCCTTTGTTTTTAGTAGGCCCGGAGGGACTCGAACCCCCGACCAAGGGATTATGAGTCCCCTGCTCTAACCGACTGAGCTACGGGCCCGTTTGCCTGAAAACGCAGGCTTTTCTTTACTTTCCGTCGGACGCCGAATAGGATGACTACACCCGTTACTACACCCGCAGGCCGTTTTCGGGGTGTAGTCAGGTGTAGCCAACTCGCGCCCCAAACGGAAAACGACCATGGCTCAGCGTAGCAACGGCAAGGCAAAATCACCAGGTAAGCCCCATCCCGACTTCCCCCTCTTCCGACACGCCACCGGCCAATGGGCCAAGAAGGTCAAGGGCAAGCTTCATTACTTCGGCACTGACCCCGACGAGGCCCTCGCCCGTTGGCTGGACCAGAAAGATGACTTACTGGCCGGACGGACACCCCGGGCGGCCCGGCCCGATCAGGTGACCGTCGATGAAGTGGTCAATGGCTATTTGGCCGCCAAGCAAGTGAAAGCCAGCCTCGGTGAGATCAGCCAGGCTCACTTCGAGGATCTCAAGGGAACTGGCAAGTACGTGCTCGAGAAGCTCGGGCGAAAGACCGCAGCCACGGCGCTTCGCCCGACCGACTTCATGGGGATGTACCAAGACCTGGCGGACCGCTACAGCCTGCCGCGGTTGACCCGTGAAATCACCATCATCAGGTCGTTCTTTCGCTGGGCAAGCGACCCGCAGAACGACCTGTTGGCTGAACCCGTCAGAATGGGCACGGAGTTCAAACCTCCCAGTAAGACACGCCAGGACGCCTACCGAAACAAACAACGACAGGCTGGATTGAAGCTTTTCACGGCGGAGCAGTGTCGAGGCATCCTGGCCCACGCCAAGGGGCAGTTGCGAGCGATGGTCTTGCTGGCCCTCAACGGAGGTTTGGGGAACACGGATTTGGCGGAGCTGCCGCTTTCTGCGGTCAACCTCCAGGCCGGTTGGGTGGACTATCCACGGCCCAAGACCGGCAATCCTCGGCGGATTCCGATGTGGGAGGAAACGACTGCCGCCGTCGCGGAGGTGATCAATGGGACCCGACCGACTCCCAAAGACCAAGTCGATGCTGGGCTGCTGTTTCTGACCAAGTACGGGCAAAAATGGGTTCGGATGCAGATTCCCAAAGGCATCGCGAGTCAGGATCGCCGACGTGATACAACGCTTGTTGACTCCATCAACTTGCAATTCCGCAAAGCAGCCAACGAGGCGGGGATCGACCGAACCGGCAAGAGGCTGGGGTTCTACACTCTGAGGCACGTCTTCAGCACGGTCGCCGATGGAGCGATTGACCCAGTGGCCAAGAATTTCATCATGGGTCACGTGCCGGCCGAGGATCGTGTCCCAGCGATGTACCGCCAAACCGTGGACGACAGCCGCCTACAAGCTGTGGCTGAGCACGTCCATCGCTGGTTGTTCGAGGAGGCAGAAGCCAAAGGAACCGAGCAGATGGCGTGATCTCCGCGAAGCAGATGTGCGATGGGGTGTTGGGGACCTTGGCTCAGGTGCTCGACCAGTTTGAAAAACACCCGGAGATGCTCGAATGGTCCGCGCAAGAGTGGGACAACAAGCTCGGCAAAAACAAGATTGCCTTTCGCATTCGGCGGCTCCCTCCGAACAGCAGCAATTTGTTCATTGCTCCTCGCTGAGCCAGCGTCGGCCATTTTCGCTAATCTCCCAGATACCGCGGGGGCTATCGTCCTTGAGAAGCCCCTCCTTGACCATCGAATTCCTCGCCCACTGACCAGTATTCTTCCAACGTGGGAGGTTTGGATCTGAGGCGAGTGGATCGTAGTCCACTTTTTTCAGGGTCGACCGCATCACCTGCTCAACTCGCTCAAGAACCTGTTGCATGGCGGCTGAACCGCCGAGTTCCTCAAGAGTCTCGAGAATAGGTCGGTAATAGGCTTCCTCCCGTGTTCGGAGACCCCTCGCCAACCTGCCGAGGTTTCGTCGTTGGGTCTGGGACTCTTCGTCTTCGGCTTCACTTGCTGGGGACCGGGCGAGCGAGTTCCACTCCTTGCGAAGTGCGTCTGTCTTGTCACGGAAAGCGGTAATGAGACCGGCACGTTCCAGGGCATCTCTCGCGCGATCATAATCACAAAATTCGAACGCCCGCGCGCCGAGCCGGTTGATCAAATCGATTTCGGCTTCGACCTCCTCCAGGAGCATTTCGAACGCTGCGACCACACTTGTTGTATTGCCGTCGTTGGAAGCCATCGGATCCTCATCTACTGCTTAGGGCCCGGCACTCGGGGACACCACCGTCTCGCGGACTCGACGCTGAGTCACCCATTTTGCCTAAATCAGCGCCCGAGCGGGAGACAGTGACGTGAGCCCGTGTTCAGAGAAATGGTCTCAAGGGCCAGAGCCGACGCCATGACCACCCCGAAGCAAATGTGCGATGAGGTCCTACGCCCGTTCGCCGAGGCAATCCGCGAGATGGCTGTTGCCGACCTCGTCGTCGTCCCGATGCGTCTCGATCCGGAAACAGGCAAAACGGCCGACGTTGCTGTGCTCCAACGCGATGGCAAACAGTTCAGTGCCGCGACGTTTCTGCCGTCACTAACGACCAAATACAGCGCCGATCGGGTGACCGCTTGGCTGGAACTGCGCAATCAGTTGGCTCCAGCCAACCGCTGGGCCGATTGGCTGATGAGTGTCCAAGAACGCTGGGGCCTGATCGCTCTCAAGGCCATTGATGACTCCTATGATCTGCAGGAGCTACGAAGTTGCCGGTGGCTGACCTGGCAACTGGCGGGCTACGCCGACGAGCTTGCCGATTGGATCGAGGAAACCTACCTGACCGATCCCCAACGACAAGCGCCCTCATCTCCTGCCCAGAGACGTGTAGAGCAGCTCACCACCAACGAGGCTATGAAAGCCGTGCTCGACCAATACGAAGAGCATCCTGAGATGCTGGAATGGTCGGCCCAAGAGTGGGCCAACAAACTCGGAAAGAGCAAGACCGCTGTTCTGAAATCCGAATGCTGGAGCACGGTGATGGAGCTGCGTGAAGCCACAAAACGCAGGAAGCAAGCCCGCCTGTCCGGCCGTTCCTGCGACTCTCCTGGTGATGGCTGAACGGTCACTATAGTGGTCATGTGACCACTGAAAGAACTTTCCGAATTTTTTCGTTGCTCACCTCCTCTGTCATCTCAGGAGGTGAGCTTCTTTTTGGTCGGTCACCGCGTCGGTCACCGGTGACCAAGACCGGGAATGGTGAGGCACGTGTTCTCGTGTTCGATCCATTCCGCTCAAAGCCCAAACCCTCGATGCAAGCAACGCACCTCAGCCAGCCGGACGAATCTGGCGAGAAGTTTGGCCGCAGGATCCCAGAGCTGGCCTTGCTCGCCTATGTCGCCCATCGCTGCAAGAACCACAGCATGAAACGGGCGGCCCAGCAAACTCTCAAGGAACTCTACGGGATGCGTCTGTCATTCCGTCGGTCCGTCGGATCCCAACGGCCGAGCACCGCGAAACAATCCCCAAACCCGAAGACAACAGGAGGCCGACAGTGACCACCCGAGCCCACACTGTTTCTGTTGTCGCCGGACGATTGGGCATCTCGATCGAGCAAACCTACGCATTGATCCGCAGTCGGGCGTTGGAAGCCTTCGACGTGAGCCTGAAGCCGGGCGTTGGTCGCCCCAGTTACCGAGTCTCCGAGGAAGCTATCGACCAGTTCTTGGTCGCCCGGCGGGCAGGTCAGGCGCCAGCGACCCGTGGCAGGAGGCAGAAACGACCGGACTACAAACGAATCATCTGACAATCGGGGCGATGTTCTCGGATCCATTGCTGAACCGACAGAGGCTATGACAACACAAGCACCCATCCCAAACCAAACCGCTACCGACTCCCTGATCTTCTTCCAAGCATTCCAGCAGTTCCTCGACAGCGATCTTTGGAGGAACTATTACGTTGACACTCTGCAGACGCTCTTTCCAAACAATTCCCCTCAAGCATTGCGCCAACGTGCGCTCACTCAGTTTGTTTGCCGCGAGAACAAGGAACCGGTTTGTCCCTACCAAAACGTCGACCCGCAAGCTGACCCGGAGTGGTACCCCGGCTGCAACGAGAAAGAGCTGTATCTCCCTCGACGAACTCCTGATGGCGAGTGGGGCTACTTCCGACGAGCTCGAAGCAATGGCCCCAACACCTGGGGGTCTTTTGATCTTGCCTGGCACCACTGCCAGAAGTTTGGGTTCGCGGGAGTGGGCTTCGTCCCTCGCGAGCCCGACGGACTGTTCTTTATTGATCTCGACAACGTTCGACACCCGGAATGCGGCAGGCTCTCTCCTTACGCACAACGGGTGCTCTCGCTGTTTCCTGGAACGTATGTCGAGATCAGCTCCTCAGGGACCGGACTGCACATCGTCGGTTTCGGTCGAGTCCCAGGCCCTCGCTGCCGCACCACGATCGATGAGTCTTCCCAAGGGTGGATTGGCCCCAAGGCGGATAAGCCAACCGGCATCGAGATGTATTCCGTTCGCGAGGGCAAGAGTCAATTCCTGTGGTTCACCGGACACATCTCCCCTGGCTGCTCGCCCGAATTTGCCGACTGCCAACAAGCTCTCGATGAGCTTTACCCACAAGTCTTCCCGCCAGACACAGAGGGTCCGACCAATCAGTTCGGACCCAGGGCAGGTTCCGCTGAATTCTTGGGAATCAATCCGCAATTGGCTAAGCACGCCAGCGACCAGGAGATCTTTGATCGTATCTACTACAGCCGCTCAGGCTTCAAAGTGCTGGCTCTGCTCGATGGAGATGACAGTGACTACAACAACGATGCCTCTGCCGGGGATATGGCCGCCCTGTGGTGGTTGAGATTCTGGTGCGACAATGACGAAGAGCGTGTGCTCCACCTGTTCCTCAATTCCGCACGAGGAAAACGACCCAAAGTTCAAAACCGTGTCAACGACTATGTGATTCCAACTCTGCGCAAAGTCCGTTGCGATCGAACCATCAGCGATCTGGACGCCCAGCGGCGAGCAGAGCGATTCAACGCCCGGCCGGAACAACGCGAACCGAGTGAAGAAAAGAACACAGAGGGTGTGGCGGTTCTCCCCCAAAACAATCCGGCCCCTTCCGATGATGGGGTGATTGTCCCGAAAACGCCCTCTCTTAAGACAACACTTAAGGGTGTTTTCGGGACAACCGCCCCATTACTCGAGGGGGTTTCTCCACCGGAGCCTGCCTGGCCCGAGGAGGGAGAGATCAAATGGAGGTGCGGTCGACTGTTGCTTGGTCTGGAATCCAAACTCGTGCCTACTTGGAATCGGTTCCCTCGGGTTCGCTGTGGAAGTGTCAAGCAATGCCAAGATTGTGAACAGGATACTCAGCAGAACAAATTGATCTGGTACAAGGCACAAATTGAATCCGAGCGTGTGTTTCCCCGCGTTTACTATCTTCGCTGCCCGACCGCCCAGGCAGCTCGACAACTCTTGGAGCGATGCAGAAAGCACAGAAATCGTCACAGCCCAGCCTTAGTTCAGATCGCCATTGAACAAGACGCAGTGGCCGAGGTCTTGGTCTCCCAGTTAGTGACGGGCATGCAACAAATCACCCGCAGCCGGGGGATTGAGGTGATTCAATCAGGCATTCTTGGAGGTGGGAAGGTCACCGCCTGCCGGGCGATCTGCTGGCAACGCTATCTGGATACGCTCAAGACGCATGAATACAGACGCTGGTCGGCCGAGCATGTCAAAGGCATCAGCAAGTCGTCCCTCGCTGAGCTGAAAGAGGCTGCTGAGATCATGAAGGCCAGCACAGTTCTCGAAAACCCCAACGGTCTGCACAAAGGTCGGCTGGATGCACAATTCCCTGAGCCTTTAAGCGACGAGCAGAAGGACCAATTTGTCAACTTGGTCAATCCGGGCTTTGCGGAGTCGTGCGGAGTCGGCGTCTCGAGCTGGGCCCATCGGTTCGCCGATCCGGTCAGCCAGCAGACCCCAGATCGGGACACCCCTGACCCGAAGGCGAGCTTGGTGAACTGTCCCCGCTGTGGGACCACCGTTGCCCGAGACGTGCCGATTCACGAGGGAGCGTCGGTTCGTCGTGACTGCACTCGATGTGGTCGCACGTTGTCTTTCCCCGTCTGGTACGGCAAGGAAGCCGACAACGTGTGAGTCGGTAGCGCTGAGACACCTCCTGCGTTCTTTCCCCTGCGATTGTCCTTCGGTTCCATCGTGGGGTTTCTCACCACATGCACCCCCCCGCTCTCTTCGTTGCAGAGACCCACAAGCCTTGCAAAGCGTAGCAATCCGTCACCAAGGGGATCGTACCTTTTGCAATGACTACGCGCAGCTGACTTTCTTTGCACCAGGGTGGGTCCTACCAAAATTTTCAACCGAACTTTCAAAAATTCTGCTCGCAGCGATAACGCAAGCCATAGAGCCGATGTCCCTGGAAACATAGGCAGTTCGGCTCTCCCGAGCTTCTGAATCATCGGCACATTCCCGATAACTGGATTTGGCAACACAAAATTCCCTGCTAGCTTGAAGGGACATCGGTTCACTATGTTCTCGAACTCGCAGGGAGTTTTCATGCCCATTGATCTTCAAAGAGAACAACTCCTGTCATTTGCTGACGCCGCCCGGCTCCTGCCGGATACTGCCCGAGGCAAAAAGTTGGGCACCGCGACCATCTGGCGGTGGGCCACGAGAGGGCGAGTCATCGGGGGACGGCGGATCAAACTGGACAACGTCGTCCTCGGCGGCCGACGCGTCACCTCCCGTGAGGCGCTCGACCGCTTCGCCACGCAAATGACTGAGGCGGCTGATGCCGAAATGGCCGCCCGTGAAGCCGAGTCAGCCACCTGGAGCGCCGAAACTGCTGAAGAGGAGGCGATTTCTCAATGAGCGAACTGGCACGGGGATTTGATGCACTTTCCACGCAGTCGGTATCTCGGCCGGCGAGTTCCTCAGGGTCTTCGTCCAGTGTGTTGCTGACAGAACGTGGCCTGATGCCCCAGAACCTCGAGGGGCTCATCGAGCTGGCTCGTCTGTATGTCGAAGGAGGCCTGGCGCGGCACGGCACACAACCGGCTGAAGCTGTCGTCGCCATGGAACTCGGGATATCGCTGGGGCTGACTCCTGCCCAGTCACTGCAGTCGATCGCCGTCATCAATGGTCGGCTGACGTTGTGGGGAGACGGAATGCTCGCGGTCGTTTTAGCCTGCGACGCCTGTGAGGGAGTTGAGGAAACGTACGATCCCCAAACACAGACAGCCACCTGCGTTGCACGGCGCCGAGGTCGTCCGCCGCTGACTCGTTCTTTCTCAGCCGAAGATGCCCGAAGAGCGAAACTGTGGAACCGGCCAACCTACCAGCAGTACCCCCAGCGGATGCTCGCTGCTCGTGCTCGTTCTTGGGCTTTGCGAGATCAATTCGCCGATTGCATCCGGGGCCTCATGGCTCGTGAAGAGCTTGACGACGTCCAGGATGCCGAAGTGATCTCGACGCAACCGCAATGGGCCGAGCCTGGCCGGCGAGAACCGCTGCCGTTGCGGTCAGAGGATGACCCCGGCCGATTTCGAGAGTCCGGGACTGCTCCTGCTTCCGCCGAACTGGTCGAGCGAATCAAGAAAACCCTTCGGCAGCTGCAAGTTCCACCGGAGAAAGCGGCTGCCCTGGTCAAGAGCGTCGGGGCCGAGCAATTGTCGGAGCTGTCTGACGACCAGGCGAAAAGGTTCCTGACCCGTTTAGAAGGCAAGCTCAGCCAGCGACAGATCGCCGGGCGGATGCTGGGAAGCCCATCGTCGGCGAGTCCGGTCCAGAGCAGAACTCGAGAGGCTCCTCCGCGTGAAGCCGGTCCAGGGGGAACTCAGGAGGCCAACGACATCCCTTCTTGATTGGCCCACTCGTGAGACAACACGGGTGGGCGCGAATTTGGCAACTGTCTCTTCAAGTGCTGGGGTATCCCGCCACTTGGATCACTGATGAGGTCGAACTCCAAACCCTTTCCAACACCCTTTGAAGCGAGCTGACCAGATGCAATCCACAGAACTGGACCTGTCGTTCATTCACAGTCAAGAAGAGCTTGAAGGCTACGAGACCCTTCCTCCGGGTACCTACCACTTTCTCATCGAACGAATTGAAGAGAGAGACCATGATTCCTTCTACATGCACTGCAAGGCTGTGGCCGGAACCACTGGCGCTCACGGGAACCTGCGAGAGAACATCACCCTTCCCGGCCCGCACCACCGAGACGGCGGCAAGTTTTGTGCTCGACGACTGGCCAAACTTGCCTTGGCAACGGAGCTTCTCGACCCATCCGCCCTAGGGCAATCGAAGGTTCAGGTCGATTGGAGCGGGCTAGAAGGTCGTCAGTTCATCGCCGAGGTCATCGAGGACCACTACGCTCGGAACGACGGAAGCAAAAGCAAATCCGCGAAACTGAACGGGCTGAAGATCTTCCACCTCAAGGATCCCCAGGTGCAGGACGTGCCCACCGATCCAACAGCCATCGAGCAGTTGAGACGAAACCCGCCTCAGGCAAGCCGCCCCCGACAGGAAACTTCGGAGGAGGACCCCTGGGGTAGCCTCTGATTGGTCGACCCTCGACTCGAACAATCACTCGACTTGACCAGTTTGTGGTCAAGCAGGGAGGTCGCCGTTGCACCTATTTCTGGTCGGGAAAGAACCGGCTCCCA
>CAZYKP010000079.1:24312-42133 GCA_964648025.1 uncultured Pirellulales bacterium
CAGGTGGGACCCCCGGATTCTTTCCCTCCGGTAGTTCTGGTCGGGAAAGAACCGGCTCCCACAGGTGGGACCCCCGGATTCTTTCCCTCCGGTAGTTCTGGTCGGGAAAGAACCGGGACCTACAGGTGGGACCCCCGAATCTCCCCCCGGCATGTGGCTTCTTTTCAAAATACTCGAGACGGATCGAGGTTCTTTCCTTATGGCTCAGCAACAAGAAATCGTGGGTGAATTTCTGGGCATCAGGCAACAGTGGGACCAGACCGTGCTTGGCGACTTGCGAACGCCTACCGGCGTCGTGACCTTCAAGGCACCCATGCCCGAAGACGATCTGATGCAGAAGGCTCAGACTTATCGGCTCTTTGGCTTTTGGAGAGATCATCCCAGGCACGGTCCGAGGTTTCACTGCGGGACCTACATCAAAGCGATTCCAGCCACCCCACGCGGCATCATCAAATACCTTCGTTCAGCTCCTCATGTCGGCAAGACTATTGCTGAGAGGTTACACCAACAGTTTCAGGCTGATGCGGTCAAAATCCTCCGCGAAGATCCGCAGCGTGCTGTCGAGTCACTCGGGGTTGCGAGTTTTAGCCTCAAGCGTGCTCAAGAGGCCAGCGCTTACCTCATGGAGGATGCCGGAGGGGAAGCGACCTTAATCGACCTACTCGGCCTCCTGGACGGTCGAGGCTTCCCCAAAGATCTTCCCAAAACGCTGCTCCGGGACTTCGGTCCAGACGCAGGTCAGTTACTCCGAGTCAATCCGTATCTCCTCTTGGACTATCCCCGCTGTGGCTTCCTTGGAACGGATGCCCTCTATCTGGATCTGGGCGGGGACCCTGCGGCACTGGACAGACAGACTCTGTGTATCTGGTACGAACTTCAGTGCGACCGTGATGGGCACACTTGGTTCCCCATTTCCTCGGCCGACGATGCTCTGAATCGGCACATCGCCAGCGCTGAAGCGAAGCCAGTTGCGGCTGTGCAGTTGGGCAAGCAACAGGGAAAGCTCGATACGCGACGTGACCAAGCGAGAACTCTGTGGCTGAGCGAGAAGCGGGCCTCTGATGCCGAACGGGCCACCAGCGACCTGGTCGCCGAGGCACTCCGACAACCGGGAACGAACTGGCCGGACGCCTTGACGCTCAGCACGTGTACCAACCACCAGCAGCAAGCGTTGAGTTCTGCTCTCAGCGGTCGACTCGGAATTTTGGGAGGCTCGCCAGGGACTGGCAAGAGTTTCACCGCAGCGGCCTTGATCAAGCGGATCGTTCAAGAATACGGAGCAGGCAGTGTGGCGGTGTGTGCCCCCACTGGCAAAGCCGCCAATCGTCTCACCAACTTGCTTCATCGAGAGCAGCTCGGACTCGTCGCCAGCACGATCCACAGACTCTTGGGGGCCCACGTTGTGCAAGGAGGCACCGGATGGGCGTTCAAACATCACGCTGGCAACCCTCTGCCGCAGCGATTCATCGTCGTTGATGAATCTTCGATGATTGGGATCTTCCTGCTGGCCGACCTGCTGAAAGCCCGGAGATCTTCGACACAGATCCTGTTTTTGGGCGATGTCAATCAGCTTCCGCCCGTCGAACAAGGAGCCCCACTCCGGGACATGATCGCCGCTGGCGTTCCCTACGGCGAGCTGAGAGAGCCTTTGCGAAACGCCGGAACGATTGTCAAGTGTTGTGCGGCCATTCGAGACCGTCGGCCCTTGGTCTTCAGCCGCGCTGTGGACCTTCAAGCTGAGGATCCCGAGAATCTCATCATCGCTCCCGCCAAGACCCCGGACGACATTCAACGACAACTCTTTCGCCACCTTGAGAAGGCCCGGAAGGAACAGTTCAACCTGCTCCACGATGTTCAAGTTCTCACAGCGGTCAATCGCAACAGCCCAGTGGGAAGAAAGCAGCTCAACCATTTCTTGCAGAATCATCTTAATCCTCAGGGACTCGCAGCGGGGGACAACCCATTCCGAGTGGGCGACAAGATCGTTTGCTTGAGAAATCGCTTTGTTGGCTGTTTGCAACCGCTGGACTCATCCCCGGCATCTTTGTCTCGGTTGCCGCTGTCTGGCTTGCCAAGTGTCTCCGGGAAGACGTATGTGACCAACGGCGAGCAAGCCGAGGTCATCGCCGTGGACCCCTTGCGAACGATTGCTCGACTCTCTGAATCAGACCACATCGTCGTGATTCCTCGTTCTCCATCGAACGGCTCTCCTGAGCCACTGCGTGGACGCGGCGCGAACGACGAACCAGACGAAACGGGCGCTGGCTGCCGTTGGGATCTTGCCTATGCCTTAAGCGTTCACAAAGCCCAAGGCAGCGAGTGGCCGATCGTGTTGGTGGTTCTCGACGACTCCCCAGCGGCTCGCCACGTATGTAACCGCGAGTGGATTTACACGGCAATTTCTCGGGCCAGGACCATCTGTGTTTTGATTGGCCAGCAACGGGTGGCCGAGAGTTTCGCTCGCAGGCCAGCACTTGTCAGACGCAAGACGTTTTTGGCGGAGCTGATCACGGAGGGGACCAAGGAGCACGCACCCCACGTCTTCGATGTTGCCGAAACCTTTGAGGAGTCTGTTTCGTTTCCGCCAGGCAACGCCAGCCCGATTTCGGAGGTTGAATGATGACGAAGGGTCCAGCCGAAGTTCCCTACACCATTCTCATCGACCAACGGGAAAAGGCCCCGTATCGGTTTGGGCAGCTGGGCGATCCTGACCAAGCGTCCGCTCTTCAAGTGCGAACCCAAGTCACGACACTGTCCACCGGTGACTACACGCTTGCAGGCTTGGAGTCACAGGTGGCAATCGAGCGCAAGAGTCTTGCTGATTTGTTTGCCACACTGGGTCGCCGTCGTGAGCAATTTGAGGCTGAGCACAAACGGATGGCCGAGATGGATTTCGCCGCTGTGATCATCGAGGCCAGTTGGGAGCAGATCCTCTTCTCACCACCTCCTGAGAGCCAGCTCAGGCCGGAGACTGTGTTGAGCACGGCAATCGCGTGGAGTCAGCGTTATGGAGTGCATTGGTGGTGTGTGCCGAGCCGACGGGCGGGCGAAGTGACCACCTTTCGGATGTTGGATCGATTCTGGCGGGAGAGAGAGTAGCTGCAGGAGGAGCCTTAACCCTACAGGTGGAGATGTGCAGTAAAAGCGGAGGCGACGAAGGTTTTCCGTAGGCAAAGCAGCTCAGGAAAGCTAAACCGGGAGTGGGGAAGTCTGCGTGGATGGAGGGCCAAGGAAACTACACTGGTTGGCTGCGTTCCCACGGAACTCGCCGCGAGGAACGAATCTTTCGGACATCTGAGAAGCTGATGGCAGGGCGGGGTTTCGTAACCTTCGGTTAGCAGGGAATTTGCGGTCCTTCTGAGTTGGATTTTGCTAAGTTACATGGGCCACACAACAGTTGCAGGTTTGCCCACACCGTCGGTCCGCCTTGTGAAAAGGGAACACGGTGGTCAGCGTGCAGCTCATCAAATCCATCGTCACCAGAGAAGAAGCGGCTACACCCAGGGCATCGGTACCCTTCGGAGGTGCATCCACCGTGTTGCCGGTAAAAAGCAACCTTCCAATCCAGGGGGAATAGCCTTGCGTCTGGACTACAGGTTGACAGGTACGACGGACCGTTCATCGCTGAGATATTTCCTCCGCGATTTGATAGTAGGCGTCAAGCTGCGACCGTTGACCCCGTTGACCCGTCCATCTCCCTTTCGACTCGGGGAAGGGTGCCCCAAGTTCGTTTGCTGTCTTTCGAGTATCAGAAACAAATTTTCCGATCCACCCCCACTGTGAATCGGTAACTTCCGATTCTCCGAGATGCTGCTCGAGTGCGGGGATCAGTAACGCTACTGCGCGGTATTTGCCGACTTGAACCTGAGAAACACAATTTGCACGGATACGATTCCACCAATTCCGAAAAATAGGAAAATAGCGTGCGTCAAGTTCGTTTACATTTGGGAGTAACCGAGGTGAAACCGAGGAGCGGTCCTCATACCGCAATTCTGCACAAACAATATCGAGTACTTCATCGGTACGATTTCGAAAGCTCAAATTCAATTTCGTTGTAATATGGGTTCTGTTATCAAGTATGCGGTCTACCCCTCGGTGGCACGTACTCACCAAAAACCACAAAAACATCTCAGAGGGTGTCTGCCCTGTGGCAGTTTTGGTATTAGCCCACCAACGTCTCCATCTGCTGGCAATTTCAGGAGTATTTCTCCAAGGCCAATCAAATTCCCCCTTGCAGTTGTCGATCATCCGCTCAGCGCCCGGCCGTGTTGGTTCATAAATTCCAGCAAGCTGAATGAATCTCACAGCCGATGACTCGCTATAATAGCTCAGCCGAATGTCTTGAGCGCTCAGAGGCGTACCGCCTTCGTTAATCCGACGAAAAATCTCCAAACGCAAATCTAGAGGCATGCCCTCTGGAAGAGTAACGAGAGTAAGGTTGTACCGTCGAAAGGCACGTTGCCATGTTTCATGTAAATCTTGATATCGGGTGTTTGCATAGTGGACGCTGTTCCCGTAGTAGGGGCATCGTTCATCGTCTAACAGCTTGTAGCTCTTCTTAAAAAAATCCAGTAACGTTGTCAGTCGCTGCTGGCCGTCGATTACTTCGAACCGATCCGGGTCATCCTCACACGGGGCGAGGTAAAAAGCTGGCACAGTGAGCCGATTTAATATTGACTCAACGAAGAGACTTTTCTTGACGTCGTCCCATTCGTCAGAATCGCGTTGGTAGGATGGAATGATGATTTCCTTGGCCTCGAGGCGTCCAAGGACCGTTTCGACTGCCTCGTTCTGAGCCGTCGTTTGGCGTCCGATGATGGGTTGTTCTTCGTCTGTTGACATCAGATTGGCGATTGTCCGATGAGGAATAGGTTTTGCTCGTCACTTCACTTTCATTGCCCAGCCAAAAAAAACAAAACCTTGCGTTTCGCGGCGTCATTCCTCACGTAGTATAAACATTCGGTTCGAGCGCGGTCAAGGGGATTCCTGGAGGAGTCCTGTGTGAGCGTCTCGAAAGTGGGTGGAAAATGAGTTGGGATTGGGGAAGATTCGGTTGAGGTTCGAAACCCCCAATCCAACTGGACAATCTGCCATGAATTCCAAGCAAGATCCCGCTCTCACTTCCCAGCAAACTCAGGAAGCTGAAGTCCTGTACGAATCACTGAAGCCGTTGATGGAGAAGAAGTTACGAGAGATGGTTCAGCTCCTGGCGTCCAAGAAACCAGAGCAGTTGCTTGGAAAGACGGAGTTCGAACTTCGAGACTTGCTGTTGCAGCTGGGTGGAGAGCTTGAACAAGCTGCCATCAACCAGCAGTCCAAAAAGGGGGGTACCTAGGTGCTAGCTTCGCTTGCACTTCTTGCCCAGGAGACGTCCGTTTTCATAGCTGGCGACCAAGAGTGTTTCAGACTCTGTTTGGTCCGGTGAAACTTGAGCGAGCGTACTACCGGTGTGCCGGTTGCCAGTGTGGGTTGTTCCCTTTCGACGCACGCCTTCAACTGAACCAACACCAACAAAGCCCGGCTGTCCAAGAGCTCACCGCCTTGGCTGGAGTTCAGTGCGACTTCCAGTCCGGCGCACGATTGTTGGAGAAGATGTCTGGTGTGCAACTGAGCGAATCAACAACTCAACGCCTGACCGAAGATGCCGGCGCTCGGCTGAAAGAACTCCAAGAGCAACAGGTCAAACTGGGAACACCCGAACCTTGGCAGTGGCAGCCGGATCGAGAGGGAAAGGCCTGTGGGTACATCAGCATTGACGCAACCGGTGTGCCTCAACAAGGAGCCAAGGCTGAAAAACACGAAGCTCGGATGGCCAACGTGGCGAGGTTATTCACAGCCAAGCTTCCCGAGAAAGAAGGCCAACAGCAGGAGCCACCTCGTGTGGAAAGGAGTTGGTTTTTTGCCGGGCATTGTAGTCTGGATGAGCTTCGGCAGAACATCCAACAAGCAGCAGGGCAGGTCGGAGCGGAGAACGCAGAACGTTGGATTTGTTTGAGTGATGGAGGCAGCGGTTTGGAGCGCTGCCTGAGTTTATGCTTCCCGTTCACCGAGGTCATCCTGGACTACTGGCATGCTAGAGAATACCTCGTGGATTTAGCCAAGGTGCTGAGACCCAGCGATGAAGCAGAGCGGAAAGCCTGGGTGGACAAGATGAGCCACCGGCTGAAGCACCAAGGGGGAAACGCCGTGCTGGCGGAGTTAGAAGCACTGAACAACGGAGAACAACGAACTGGTGTGCAAGAAGAGCTCGGGAAGGTGATCAGGTACTACCGCAACCAACAACACAGGATGAAGTACCCGGAGTATCGAGCCAAGGGTTGGCAAATTGGCAGCGGCGCGGTGGAGAGTGCTTGCAAGCAAGTCGTCAAAGCCCGACTTGCGGGAAGCGGGATGAGATGGCGGGAAACTGGTTCCGATGCTACCTGCCGACTCCGCGCCTTGTGGCTCAGCGACCCCCTTCACTGGGACGCATTCTGGGCCCTTGCCCCCTGATTCACCAACTTTCCTGACGCTCACACAGGAGTCCTTGGACAGTACCAGTGGGATATTCCAACCACCCAATCTTAGCAACAGACTCGGAGAGGACGTTGAGGCGAGGCTGCTGATCGTGGTCTCTCGATTGCCAAGCCAATTAGTGAGGAGAATACGCCTACTTTCACGAAGGTTGGTGCCCACGAAAGGTTCTGACGAACGCTCAGAGCCGTTGAGAAGTCGGCAAGGTAGCGAGCCCGAAACACGTTCATGGTCCTGATCGTAGACTGGTAGCCCAGTGGGAAACAACGACAGCAGAATTGAACTTGGAGTCCGCAATTTGACTCCTAACACCAAGGCCTTGAAGAAGCTGACCGGCTTCGTCCAGAACATCATTGAGCGTGAAGATTCGGCAGGGTCGTTCGCCCCGAAACCACCGCTTCCTTTCGGGCGGATGGCAACCCGGCCAAGTGCTCTGGAGTGTTGTGGGAGAACCAACTGTCTTTACTTCGGGAGAAGCATCGCCAGGTAGGTGTCCATTTTCCCGTGAAAATGCATGAAATTTGCTGATTATCGCTACGAAATCGCACTAATTTTGGCCCAAAACTCGTGTTATCGCCCCGCCAGGTGAGTGGTTTTTGTGTGCTTTTCTGACGAAAATGGACACGTACATCGCCAGGAAGAACCTCAGCGGGCTCGCAAAAGGGGGTTTCGCCCGCCTTCCACCTCGCCCCGCTCGGCCCCAGCAATTGTGAGGGCGGGCACCATGGGAACCATGGTCGTCGTGGCGAAGCGAAAGGGGGCTCGGCGGGTCTTGTTGGTAGGAGGGAGGACCGGGCAGCGGCAGCAGTGGGGCAGCATCCTGCCTCCATCAGTTGGGCAGCGACGAGCGGCTCCCCCATCCAAGCTCGCCACGTGTGTTCAAGGTGGTGTGCTGTTGCTTCGTACGTGGCTGTCTGCCCTCCGGTCTGCCAACCACAGCGGCATCTGAGCAAGAACCGCTCACCCGTTGGCAGCCTTCTTGCTTGCCTTCTTCGGATTGACGGTTGATGGCACTTCGTCCGGCGGAGTCAGCCCGGCTGACCTGATCCAGTGCCGAACCGCTGCCTCGATTTCTCCGGTCACGGTCCTGCTGTGCTTCGCTGCCAGTTGCTCAAGCTGCTTTTGCAGAACCGTCGGAATCCTCACAGCAAACTTTGGGGTCTTCCGCTCGCCTTGCCCCATGTCGTCACCCTTCCCTTGTCTGGGCCACCCAACTCGCCATCAAACGGTACACATAAAGATACACCATTTTGTTAGCAAAAGCGCACAAAATACTCAAGAATTTGGTTGCATAGTGGTATACCACTATGTATACTAAAGACAGTCAAGGGTTACTGAAACCCCTTGTTTTCTAGGCTAGAATGGAGTGCACCAGAAATGACCGTCACCCCGATTGATCACCTGCCAGCCCACATTCGCAACCAGCACCTGGCCTATGCCGTGGCCCAGCAGAAAGCCGACGCACTTGCTTGGCAAAGCGTGGAAGCTCACCGAGATGCTGACGCGCAGTGGGGCTACCTCAACACCCTGATCGAGGAGCAACTGCAGCAGCCCAACAGCCAAGAAACCGACCAAGCCCTGCGGACCCTGGGACACATCTACGGCGTCAAGGTGCCCGAACGGCCCATCATGGAAGCGTGCCCCTTCTGGCAACCAGCAAACAACGAGGGCCGCTTGGTATGGCAGTACCAAGCGGCCCACTCACCGCAAACACGCCCCAGCGGGCGACCAAACCCGCTGGGGCAGCACAAAGACTACCTCAAAGATAGACCGCCAGCCCACCAACAGCCAACCAGCAAGGAGGACGACCATGCCCCTGACTGATGTGCAGAAGCAGTTTCTCTTTCTTCGCGCCTTGTGGTTTGCCTGCCGGCACCTCGAAGCCGACCGCGCCAAGCCCGGCCGGCAGCAGCGGGTTGCAGGCTGGCAAGCCCGGATCGCCTACCTCAAGGAGCGGCTCAACGACTTGCTGCCCGTGACCACCGACTCAGAGATCGACAGCACCCTGACTGTGTGGATTGACCCCTGACCAGCAACCACCAACCCAACGGCGCCAAGGACGGCGCCCGTTGTAGGACTGCCCGCCCTGACTCCGGCGAGCCTGGATGGCGAGCCGCACACCGCCGCTAAGCTGCCAGGGCAGGATGGTGGGCCTGCTGCCGCTGCCCTGTCCTCCCCCCTACCAACAAGACCCGCCGAGCCCCCTTCCGCTTCGCCACGCCTCGGCCCTCACAACTGCTGGGGCCGAGCGGGGCGAAGTGGAAGGCGGGCGAAACCCCCTTTTGCGAGCCCGCTGGGGTTCCTCCAGTGCCAGTTTCCTTCAGGCACAACTCATCGTTCGATCGGATTCGCTGGTTCATGCGTCGTTTTGCGATGTTCGTGCTCACTGCACATTCCACTTGCGCAAGAACAGTTCGAGGACAAAGCTCTCAAGACCGCTGCTGCTTTTTCCAGGACTTCAGGGTTGAGATAGAATAAGCGTTGGCCTCCGCGAACTGGGATTGGTTCTGGTAAAGGTCTCGGGGCTCTCAACACCCAACCGTAAAAACCAGGCCGGTATGGACCTGGATCCAAATGCTTTGACCGCCAAGCTTCCCATCGCTCAGCTGTCATGGGAAGAATCGCTCCGAGCTCCACTTCCCCCACAAGCCCACCCAGAAACACATCCCCGAGGTTTCCTATTTCCTCGACTGAGTCGGTTTGCTTGCTGGCGTGGAGCCACATTGGGCCACGATAGCTTGTGTTCCAGCTGCGTAGTTCCACGCACTTGACGCCCCGCACAATCAGCTCAGCCCATGGTTGGCGGACGGTCAATGCGGGGACGGGACGTGCCTCCTGCGGACTCATCGTACTATACCTCAGCGTAAGCGGAACACTCTTTTGAACTCTTTGGCGAAGTTCAAGAACAGTTTGTGGAGCTGGTCAAGCGTCAACGGGGAGGACGATTCGTGGCTTCCGTATAGAAACTCACGCCAATTCCCGGGCAAGAGACGATAGAACTCCCTTGGCCGATTTTTTGTCTGGAGCACCCGTTTGACGAATATCGTGTAATCCCTAACTGCTGCCCCAAGTTTGTCATCATTCCGAATGGAATCGTCATCCAAAATGTCAAAGTATGTTTTTTCTTTAGGTAGTGCCGTTCGGCGAACGAGACATGGCACACACACCCCGCAGGGCTGGTTCGGTTTCTTCTCGACGCCAAACACACGAGCTTGGCGATAATACCAACACGTTTCGGTTCGCTGGGCAAGGCCAGTAGCTTTCTTCGGTGAAATCGCTTCTTTCATTCTCTGCACCACCTCTAGTTTGGTGGAGGAGAGAAAGGGATTCCGGATTTCCCAGTCTCCGCCAAGCAACTCATGAAACAGCTGCTCGGAATGATGTTGCGTTAAGGGGTGGGCGTGGCGTGTCATTCTCCAGTTCGGCGTTGGAGGCATCGCAGTTGCGAGCACACCATTCTCAAACTGGTAAATCACCTGAGTTCCCCAGGAGTGTGCCACAACAGCTGCTAGGGCAAGGAATAAACAACTGCGGTAGTAAAACGAAACTCCGGCTCCCTGTCCGTTCCAGGTCAGCCGCATCGAGGTAGGTGGGTTAAATCCAAGATCAGCCGCCAAAGCCTGCTGTGAACTTCGTTGGTGGTGGTAACAGGACACCAAAATGGTTTCGGCTGCCTGATCCCTCATTGTGGAAGCTCCAGCAGTGCTGTCCAGACCTCCTGAGAAAAGAGCTACTTGCTGCACGCCGTCGCCGGTTCCGGAGGACCAATCGTGGACGGATGTGGGCCGCTCGTATGGGAGGAGCACCCAGGTTGCATCTCCAAGGTTTTGCAATAGCTCTGTCGCTGCCTGCTTGGCGACATCAGTCCACGCCTGGAGATCTCGCACAGGAAATCGCAGCTCAATTCTTTGAGGAGGGTCAACTCGACGCCGTCGAAAGCCACGCTCGAGCCGGAATACGATCGATGCGAAGTCGAGCAGGTCAGCGGATCGATCACTGAGGCCGGATGGACCAAGTTTCTCATGGAAGTGGAATGTTAGTTCGGCATCCAAGTCAAACTTGATCGAATACTCATTTTCCGTCCGACGCCCTACTACTTTGCATTTCACCTGCCGGGGTCGATTTGTTTTGGATTTCACTGCGAAGTACCTTCAACGTCCAATCAACATTCTTCTGGAACATTTGAAACAACTTGCCATAAGAAACTTTTGTCTGACTCTCTCTTCTGAATTTCCGCTCGAAAGCTGCGACCATGCGGTTTGCAAGAGCTTTGGCAATCGCTCGCAACTGGACTGCCTCGTCTGGTTCCATGCCTACACTCTCTCGCTCCAGCAAGATTGACAATAAACTGGTCAGGAAGTTATTCGCTCTCCTATCGAAAAACTGCCCGCTTAACTTGGCGAGCGCGTCATCCCCGGCTGCCTCGAAATAGAGGTCCATACCGTCCTCACCCAGAGCGTTGAAGAGAAAGTCCTCCAGACTTGATAATGTCAAAGTTCTCACGGAAGGAGGAGTATCCTCAGGGGCGTCGGCCACGACAGTCATGACCCAAGCTCGAAAGCAGCCAGGTTCCTTAGCCACCTCGACATCAAGTTCACCCTCCCAGCTACGGTTGACCCTAGCAATGCCGAGGTTGCCCAATTTTTCGTAGGCGCGTTGAACAAGGGGCGAGGTGAGGTGTTGGATCCAATAGTTCCGCGTTGCGCTATTACTGAGCGCCTTGCCCAACTTTTCCCGCACCTCGTCTTCTGGACGCGCAGCCCCCTCGAATCTTCCGTTCTTGAACGAGTAGCCTCCACCACCGCCGCCACCGCCGCTGCTCCCACCGGAGCCCCCACCGTTGTTTCCGGAGCGATCCCGACTCATCCATGAAGTCCAACGGGCCACCTTACAGGTACAGGTGGACGAACTGGCGACGGGCGTGATTGAGTCCTTCAACAGCCATCATCTCACGCTGCTGGGCCGGTCCTCCTGCGTTTGGAAGGTCCGTGCCGATGACGGAACCTGGACCGACCTCGGTCACTACTTTGCTGCTTGGGTCACACCTCATGCCCCTGCTGTATTGAAACTGCTCCGCAAGGCGGCCGAGCGTCTGGAAGGAACGCATCTGGGCGCGGATCGGCAGGATGAAGACAAAGTCACCGCCCAAGTCAAAGCACTTTACGAAACGCTCGCCAAAGAAGGGCTAACGTACATCAACTCGATTCTTGACTTTGGCGCGGGGTTCATGTCGGCCAGTCAACGTGTGCGGCTTCCTTCGGAGTCTCTGGAGCACAAAGCGGCCAACTGTATCGATGGAACGGTTCTGCTGGCCAGTCTGCTGGAGGCAGCCACCCTTCGACCGGCGATTGTAATGATGCCCGGACATGCCCTGTTGGGATGGGAGTGTTGTGAAGGAGCGGGACGGATGAAATATCTCGAAACCACCATGATTGGAACCACAAGTTTCGAGGAAGCATGCCGGTCGGGACAGCAACAGGTAACGCTTCACGGCAGCAAGGTGAAGGTGTACGAGGTATCCCGGTTGCGGTCCGAGGGTATCTGGCCGATGGAGTGATCGGTTTGCCGGACGAACAATCCACGCAAGTTCGAGGGTATTGCGGCTTGAAGTGTTTCCCACGGAACTTCTATTACTCGGGAGGGGCGTTTACAGTTGACAGCGGTTCAAAATGTGTTTTTACTGGCGTCTGCCACCGACCGCCCCAGGGGGGTGCAGTTTCCCGCAGCTGTGACGCAACACCACTGGGCGGCTTCACGCAGGCAAGCGTGTCTGGCGCTGAATGGAGTCCGCTAGTGATTGAACGGCCGGTAGTTTGCTAAGGATGTCCGGGCGCAGTGCGGAAGCGCCAGAATGGGTTTTTGGTTCCGGCAACCGGGCGGAAGCTGTCCCTTATACCGCTTCTGCCTCGGATTTTATGTATTCCGGAATCCAATCATTTGGACGCGGGTAACAGGCTTCGATGTCGAATTGGAGGCAACAGACGGGAGTGGTCTCTGAACACTGTATCCGTTCTTGCGGCCCACGGCTGAACAGAGCAGCTCTACTGCTCTTGAAGAAAGTTCTTGCTCGTCCAAAACGCTAAAACCTTTGCAGCAGCCATTGATATCGAGATCTTTCCGCACCGCTGGACAAGCTGTCTGGCACGAGATGGGGCGGTTATGCAGAAACCGGGCCATTGCCGCTCAAGAAAGGCACGACCGCCGAACCTTCTGGTGAGATAATGAACATCGTTTGTGAAATGAAGCTCTTGGAAGGCCGTGTCGGGGAGCAACTCGAAATACGCTGGCGGGAAAGCGGAGCGGCTTTTGAACCATACCGGCTGGGGGAAGACGATACCGAGGACTTCCGGCGGGTATCCGCTGAAGCCCGCCGGAAGCTGCGGAGGCTCAGCGAACTCCACAGGGACGATGCACCTCAGGAGCAGATTTCCCAGCACGTCCGGGAAATCGCCAAAAGCGGTCGGGAGCTTCGGGACTTGCTCTTTGCTGTCGGTGGTGGGGCCAGTGCCTCTCTGGGGGCGGAGGTCCAAGATTGGCTCGAGGCAGTTCCCTTGGACCCGGCACCCGGGCTGGAAGTCTCGTTTATTGACGACAGCCGGCCGTTCCTTGTGCCGTGGAACATTGTGTACGATGGCGATCCACACACCGCTGAGTTTGCGGACTCACGCGGAGCAGACTTCCGCCGCTTCTGGGGCCTTCGCTACGTCTTGACTGGGGGCAAACAGGCCACACCCTTGCGGCGTCGTCCCTTACCGGCAGACACCAGGACCCTATTCATTGTTTGCCCGCGGGTTGCCGACAGGCTCAACTGGAATCCCGCGGTTCGGTTCGCTTCCAATCAACTCGAACTCGTCAAGTCCGTCGAGCAGGTGGAACGGCGCCTCAGCGAAGAGTTACCTCCGATTATTTACTGGCTGAGTCACGCTCAAAGCGATGCTCTCTACCTGAATGGGGAACCGGTCCGGCTGGATCAACTTCGTCGCTGGCTGAGGAGCGGCGCGAACTCCACCCAACAGCGCGCCTTTCGCGGGCTGTCAATCCTCAACGCATGTCAGACCGGAGCGCCGGGGCAATTGAGCAGCTATCTGGAGTTGTTTCAAAGGTTCAACTACTCCGGCATTCTTGCAACCGAGGCGGAGGTCTTGGACAGCTTCGCGGTCCCCTACGGCGAACTCCTGCTTCGAGAACTGTTTAGCGGCCAGATGATCGGGCCTTTTTCGCATGCGTTGCGCGGTGATCCTGACCAACTGCCGCAGAGCTTGCTTTACGGCACCTATTGCCCTCCGACGTTTCGCATCGACGTTGAGTCTGTTTCCACGCCGGCGACTCCTGAACCGGAATTCAAGCCTCCTCGGCACGTCAAGGCAACGGTCCTCAGCGATACTGCGGTGCAAGTCCGGCCGGTTCAAATGCGGTTTTCGCTGCCTGAGGAACCTTACCGGCCTTTGGCACCATTCCAAGCGGAACATCGGGCGCTGTTTGCTGGTCGCGATCTGGACGTCGACTACGTTGTCGAGCAACTTGCGGACCCGGGATGTCGCGTCCTGGTGCTCCACGGGGCGTCGGGCGTTGGCAAGTCTTCGTTCCTGCTAGCTGGAGTGGTGCCCTGGCTCGAGGAAGAGAAGCTGGGATTTCTTTGTCTTGACGAGCCCGATGGCGATTGGACAACGCGCAGCAGCCTGTTCGTGCGGGCGACCTCCGATCCGTTTGCGCAGATCGCCCGTCGACTGCAACTGTTTTGCCAGCAGCCGTTTCGATTTCGGACGCCAGCCGGAAAGTCGGTCGAAGTGGCCTTGATGGGACGGTTATTGCAGGCCGTGGGCGCTGACGATCCGGAAGGCCCGATAAACGTCACCCAGCTACGCGACTTATTGGCGGCCCGGCCGGACCGGCTGACTACTGCATTGAACGCACTCGGTGAGACGCTCCCGTTCGCGCCAGTGCTGTTCGTGGATCAGGCGGAGGAGATCTTCACGCTCTCTCGAGACGAAACGGCGATCCGCAATCGGGAACGTTTTCTGCAGGCAGTCAGCGTTGCTGCGCGGTCGCTCGCTTCGGCGAAACTCGTCCTCTCGCTACGGACTGAATACCACGGCCGCCTGGTGGACGGAATTCGTGGCAGCAGCGGAACCGGCGGTGTCCGCGATTATTTGCTGACCGACTTGGACAGCGACGGAATCCTCCAGGTTTTGATCCTCCCGACGTCAGATGCTGCGATTGACGGCCAGTCGCCACGCCAGAAGTACAACTTCAGCTACGCCGACGATATCGCCGAACAAGCCGCGAAGACGATCGCCTCAGGAGGCCACCAGGACGGGACTGCGCTGCTCGGCCAGGTGATCGGAGCGGAACTGTGGCGCTCGCGAGAGTCGGGCGTTATCGACAAGACGGCCTTAGCGAAATTGACCAAAGACCAGCAGGATGGAGGACTTGTCGAGGGCGCACTCCGCCGACATACCAATCGGCAGATCGAGGCGATCTTCGCGGACCGAGCCGACCGCCAGGCGACCTGGGAATTGCTTGATCGGCTCTCACTGGCTCAGCCCGATGGCAGTTACACCACTGCGCATCTGGCGCGCACGGAGATTGCTCGCTGGTGGAATCAGAAGAGTGGCGCGAAGGTAAGCTTCGATCAATTTGCGCTCCAAGCTGAGGAGCGACGGCTGATTCGCTTCACCGACAACCCAACAAACCCTGACGGGCCACAGGCGGCTTTAGTGAGTCTGGGCCACGACGCATTGGCCAAACTGGCCGCAGCGCGCCGAGTCGAGCGGGCCAAGAAGGCAGCCGTGCGCGCGATTTGGCAGAGGATCTTGCTCGTCTTGCTCTCGCTGTTGGCTCTGGCTGGCGGGCTCGTGTATTACTTTTCCCGCCCGTACGTTGTGCGGGGAGAATTGTCTGAACTTGGCGTCACGGTCACGCAAGACGACGAGGACGGGACGGTGATGGCTCGGGCCGACGGTTACCGCGACGTCGAGACCAAGAAAATTGGCACAGGGAAATTTCAAGAGCGAAACATGGTCAAGGTGGGGCGACTTTTGGCAAAGCTGCCGAATCTGCACTATATCGACTTCGACGATCTGGCAACCCTGGAGACCTTCGACATCCAGAACTTGAAGCTGGAACGCCTAAAGAAGCTGGAGCTAGGCGGCTGCGAAAGGTTGATCCAGGTGAGATTGCCCGAACTCGGAAACCTTGAGCGCCTCGAGCTGCAGAACGCCTTCATGCTCAAAGAGGTCGACGGATTACCGAAACAGCCGAACCTCGCCAACATTAATTTGTCCGGTTGTGTCCAGCTTGCGGATTACCAAGCCGTCGTCGAGTCGCTGCCAGACTCAGTCACAACCCTCAGTCTTGGACAGTGGGATCAGTACGAGCCGACTATCGTGCGGACACTGGTATCATACAAAGTCGGCGCAACGGTTGAAAATCTCACGCTGTCTGAGTGTGAGAATCTTGACCTCGATGGCATCAGCGCATTACAGAGTCTCACAAGGCTCGACTTAAGTGGGTGCCAGAAAGTTTCTGGACTGGGGAAGCTGGCTAGCTGTCGCAAGCTCTCCTGGTTGGAGGTCCGGCACTGCCCTCCAGCGTTACTCAATAAGCTAGCCAGTGTCAATCTCGGGGAGGTCCGGGTGCTAGATCTGTCGGATTCCCCCGCGCTGACAAGCGCACAACAACTCCCATCGTCAACGAGAATCTGTGTCCTCGATCTGTCGGGATGTCGCCAGCTTCACGACTTGAGCGGCATCGCGGCTCGGCTCCCGAACTTGACAATCTTATACCTAGATAGATGCGTTGCGCTAGGCCAGAGAACCGATCCCCTGGTGCCGCTCAATCAGCTTCAGGACCTTGTTGAACTCACGCTTGATGCCACGACACACACTCAAGAAGAGGAGAAGATGGAACTCTCCAGCCTCAATGGGCTGGATGAGCTCCGATCGCTACGGAGACTCGATTTAACCGAGTGCACAGAGCTAAGCGACTTGACCCCGATCTTGGGGTTGCCCCTGGAGGCTCTCGATTTAAGTGGCCTCGACCCGGAAGTTCACCTCGACGCTCTCACCCAGTCTGCATCACGCAAGTCACTCACGAAACTTGCCTGGCGGGGGATGATGTCTACGCGCGAGAACGTGTATCGCGGCGATCCAAAGCACCCTCCGCTGTCAATCAAGCTGTTTGCAAGTTTCAACAACCTCACCGAGATCGATTTTGGAGATGCTATCGATGACTACACTCCCGATCCCCCACATGTGACTGATGTGGAGGCGGTTGATTCATTTGCAAAATTGGAGAAGTTTTATATGTATGGATGGGATCAACGCAAAGATTTCATGCAAACCTTGGAGGAGATCTCCGACGATGCGGAGCTGATCACCAAGCGACGGCGCCGCAGCCTCGCACGGGAGCGGGATGTTCTTCATCAGTGCTCAAACCCAATTTTACCCTGACCACACTTCGCGATTGCCCCTCCGCCTTTTGCAGTTCTCTGGACGGTCAGCAAACTTGTAAAGGTCGGCTCCCCTCGCTCGAAGATTGCTGAGGTTCCTGATCAGTCGCCGGGCTTCTACGGCCTGCGCGCCGAACGGCCGAGCGTCCTGGGTATTCAAGGTGTCGGGCTGAAAAGTCGCCCCCCTTTCCCGCCAGCGGACTTCCAACTCTTCGCCCTTGGCCCCCTCTTGAACGGTAATCTCGCAGACGATGCTCATCAAACGGCCTGGGCATAGACAAGCAAAAGGGTTTTTCTGATAGTACCAAACAGAGTTTTCGGCAAGTATTTGGCCGATGGAGTGAGGCTTACCAGCAATCCTTGGGCAACCGGCCTGCAGCAATGGCTTTGAGTAACTGTTGATGTTTGGTTGCCCATTCGTCGGTAGTCAGAGGACGAAGTATTCCCTGTTCCGACGGGGTCTGCGCGGTTCGAACTTCCAGGAGGAGCTTGATCAAATTTAGGTCCGTCGGCAGCGAGGGAAGCTGCCAGATTCGAGCTGTCTGGTCATCAGAGGCAGTCACCACTCGTTCCCCATCCCTGCTAAACTCCGCTGAATTGACGTAGTCAGTATGGCCCTGAAGTGTTTGCAAGAGCCTTCCGTCTTCAGCGTCCCAGATCCGAGCTGTGTTGTCCGAGGAGGCGGTCACCACTCGCCCCCCATCTCTGCTAAACTCCGCTGAATTGACGTTGCCAGTATGGCCCTGAAGTGTTTGCAAGAGCCTTCCGTCTTCAGCGTCCCAAATCCGAGCTGTTTTGTCCCGGGAGGCGGTCACCACTCGCCCCCCATCACTGCTAAACTCCGCTGATTTGACGTAG
>CAZYKP010000080.1:0-41600 GCA_964648025.1 uncultured Pirellulales bacterium
CGCCCCGCCCCCCCCCCCCCCCGCCCCCCCCGCGCCCCGGCCCCCCCCCCCGGGCAGGTTCCAGTTGCTTGACAGATTGTGTCGCTCAGCGTGAAAGTTAAGCGTGAGCAACTCGAGCTGAGCGAGACTGAAATGGCGTGGTCCCATCGGCGGTCGATCGAGCGAGGGAAAGGTTCTTGTTCTCAGAGCGTTTGTTCAGGCTTTGCGGAGCTGAATTGTCCTACAATGCGACTGGCAAAACCCAAACTGAGACAAATGGGCGACGGGAAAGTGAAGAACACCCCGGAAGATTTGTCCGTATAGACGCCGTTTTGTGAGGGTGGTTACACAAACGTGGGTTCCTGGGCCCGATTCGCCATTCCGGCATGGAATCTGTAGTAGGTCTGTCCCGCGGGGCCACAAAATTCCTGGCACCGCAGGAGCCAACGATCAGCCCAACTGGCAGTCTGTCAGTCCATCGAGAAATCTCGACATCTTTCTCATCTAGGATCTGATCGCGGCCCCGAGAGTTGCGAGAATCCAATCACACACTCATAGGACCTACATATGACCACAACACCATTGACCAGCGACGGGGGGCCGACACCGATCGAAAGATCGACCGCCGTGCGGTTGATCGGAGAATCGTGCAACCAAACAACCTCGGCAGATTCCTTTGTAGCTGAAGTTGTAGCAAGCAACACCCAGTCTCAAGTCGTCGAGCTTGGTGGTGCTGAAGAGGTTGGCGAGTCGGAAGAGGAGTCTCAGCCTTCGTCGGTTGCCGGGACGTCACGCCCTTCCAAGCCGGCGATTGCGACTGATGAACAGCTGTTAGAATACTACTGCCAGACACGGGATCGAGACGCTTTTGAGGCCTTGGTCTCTCGCTACGAGCGGGAACTGTACAACTATCTTCGCCGGTATGTAGGCAATCCAGCCTTGGCTGAGGATGCGTTTCAGGGGACTTTTCTGCAACTTCATCTGAAGTGCGATCAATTTGACCCAAGCGCTCGCCTGCGGCCTTGGCTGTACACCATCGCCACTCATCAGGCCATCGATGCCCTCCGCAAGGCTCGACGTCATCAGATGGTCAGCCTCGATCGAACCAATGGTTCAGACGAAGATTTGGCCGTGGGTTCCCTCCGCGAAATGCTGGCCGCTGGTGAAGATGGGCCCGTTGAACATATTCAGTCCGCAGAAAGACGGGACTGGGTTCGCGAAGCTGTCAGCCGTTTGCCCACGCATTTGGAGGCAGTCGTCCGCTTGGCTTACTACCAGGGTCTGAAATATCGTGAGGTGGCCGAAGTACTGGGACTGCCTGTCGGGACGGTCAAAAGCCGACTGCACGCCGCGATCCAAAAGCTTCACGAGGCCTGGCGGCAAAGCGGCTTGGCCAACGAAGAGTAAATCGACCAACCGGTCCCAGACTGGCCACCGACAAAGCGTTGCCCAGGCACAATCTGCTGCAGGCTTCCGGCTCCCCCAGAGTCTCAATCTGGGACTGCCGAACTCCTCAGGTTGCAAGCTCCTCAGGGTGCAAGCTCCTCAGGTTGCAAGCTCCTCAGGTTGCAAGCACAGGGGGCTGGGCAGGCGACTCCAAGCAAACAGGGCAGGACGACCGACTCATACGGGCGAACATCATGGGGATCAATCTGCCCGGAAAAACTTGATCCCCACAATACGCAAACGATGCGATCGTTTTTCTGAGAAGATCGTAGTAAAGACAATCACAGGGCTGAACATCTCCCACAAGCAACTCTTTGCTCGGGGCTCTCACAGTCACGAGAGAACTCAAGCAGGCTTCAGCCCTTCTGCGAAGGAGAGCGGTAGTCACTTGAAATCATCAGGCGACATCCGGCCAAAACCATCGAATCCCTGTTGAGAGAACCCAACAACCAGGGATGTGTTCGGATTGACGCTTGTTCAACGGAGCCTCAGACTAGATTGGTCGCTCCGCTTGAGAGAGCTGTGAGCTTCAGATTGGCTGACCTCGAAATCGGCTGACCAAGACAACCCTGAGGCCATGACAACCCTGAGGCCATGACAACCCTGAGGCCAAGGGCAACTGTGAGTCCCGGGGCAACTGTGTTGTCAGGAGAGCTTTCAGGCCAGGAGAGCCACATGTGTTCTGGTTCGCTGCGTTTGCGGCGAAGGGTGGGACATTGGTCAAGCGACCGGCGGTGACAACAGAACCAAAATGACTGAGTCAGACCGCGAACTGCTGATTGGCTATTTACTAGAAAGCTTGGACGCCGACGAGCGTCGTCAAGTCGAAGGGTGCCTTGCCCGAGACGCCCAATGGCGCGAGGAACTGGAGCGTCTTCGATCACAACTTGCTCCACTCGCTTATGACAGCGACGTGATCGAACCCCCCGACGGGCTCGGGGAGTCCACCATCGAGCTCATCTTCGCCCCAGCCCCCTCTGAACAACGCTCGGCACAACCTGCTGCAGAGGATTCAACAGGGCAAGATTCCAATCAAATCGAACCAACAAACCAAGATCTACCCAGTCAAACTCTTCAAGAGTCCGGCGGGCACCGGTTTGCTGGCGACCAAGGAACAGAGGAATCCAGAGAGACGGATCCGACGGCAGGATCCCGCAAGTTCGACCCGAGGAGACCGACAGACAACCCCAGGTCGGCCAGTTCCCCAGAACCGTGGCGTTTTCAGGATTGTCTGGTTCTTGCCGCAACAGCCCTGGGCGTGGTGATGCTGCTGGCTCCGGCTTTGAGGATTGCACGTGAGCGGACCCATGTCAGCTGTTGCCAGTCCAACCTCCGGCAAATTGGCATGGCCTTGACCAGTTACAGCTATACGCACCAAGGTCTCTTTCCTGGCATCCACAAGCAAGGCCCTTTTGCGGTGGCCGGGGCGTTCGCGCCGACCCTCATCGAATCGGGTTTTTTGGACAACCGGCGGTGGCTGTTCTGTCCTGCCGCACCAACACAACCCGACGAACCGCGGTTGCAACTCAGCCTCGAGGAAATCGAGCAGTTACCCCCCAGCGAGTGGCCGGCCTTGCAAAGGCAGTTTAGTGGGAGCTACGGCGGCCCCCTGGGAGAATGGGCCAACGACCACTACCGTCCCTCGCGAAACCGTGGCCGGACGAATCACGCGGTGGTCTCCGACGCGCCGAGTTTGCACTTGCGGTACTTGCAGAGTGTTAACCACCAACGTCGTGGTCAGAACGTCCTCTTCGAAGAAGGGAACGTCCGTTTCCTCAAAACCCCCAAAACTTATGACCGCGGGGACGCCATCTTCGTGAACCATTGCGGATACGTCGGCCCAGGGGTCTCCCCTCAAGATGCCGTGATCGGCCACAGCGCTGCACCCCTGATTTCTACTGGCTGCAAGTGGTAGCAAAAATCCTTCCGAAGATCATTTCCCTGATGAGTTCTCGGTCAACAAGGGTCTTGACCGAGCACCTGATGCCAACTGAGATTCCCACCTTCAAAAAATCCCCTCAGTCGACGCCTCTTGTGTGAGAAGCTGATGCTACAGTTCAGCCGAGGAGTTGCTCGTTCCGGGCAACGCTGTCGTCGGCTGATGTCGCCATCGGGCAACACCTCCACATTGGAGTCGTTCGGTTCAGACGAACCGCCATCGCCCTTACTTCTCTTCTGGTGAACGCTTCAAGAGGCAAAATCCAGAGTCTCTGTAGTCGTCGGGCCGGGTCGGCATCTGGATTGCGACAGGATTGATTTCGATCGCTTGAGTTTCCCCTGAGCCGGCTGCAACCATCTGCTTGGGCAGAACATGGTTTCTGGAGAAAACAAAACTCCAGCAGAATGTTCTGACCACTGGATGACAACGGTCGATGGCGCTGATTTCTTGAGAGGGCCTCATGGACGCTTCACAGCTGGTGGAGTTGGCCGCGGTAGTGGCTCGTCATGCCCCGCTGGTGGTGAACTGTCCGCATCTCTCCTCCTCCGGAATGCGGGGCTACCAAGCAGCCTGTAACGAGCGTGCACGACGATGGCGAGAGACCCTCGAAAGCCTCAGGCAGAACGCAGCCGACTATCCATTGGAGGTTGTGCAGCCTGCAGAACCCAATCAAAGCTCTTTGGCAGCCACGGTCCGAGAGATCTTATTAGCTGATGTGCTGCTTCGAGTCTGGGCGGGTATCGTCGCGGCCCACGATCGGCGACATGCCGGTCACTGGGAGCCCATCGCCGGCGAGGTGTTGGCCGAACACATCGCCCTGACCAACGTGGCTTTACGAATTGTCCTGCGAGGCCCTCAAATCTGGCTGCGTCCTGCCGCTGAACTCAATCGTCTCCGCCGACGTCTGGAGCGCTGGACGGATCTGTTGCTCGCATTCGTCCCCGATCGACCCTCTACCGACGCAGTCTGCTTCTCCAGCTTGCGGGTTGGCCAGTTCGCTGCCGACTGGCAGCATTTGGCCCCCAACATTCGCTACTTGGCTTGGGGGTGGACTCTCGGATCCCTGCGGGCGGCCATTGCCCCTTGTCAACATCCTGTCACCGGCCCACTTTGCTTGCTGAATGAGCGTGTCGGCGCCGGAGTGCTTGCCTGTCTCGGAAGCCAGCTCTTTGATGACGCCGGAGGTTTGCGGCCGCTTTGGTGGGCCCAACTGGCGGGCACAATCGAGGATGCCCAAGCAACGACCGAAGAACTCTTTGCCGACCAGAACCCTTCACCGACAACCTGTCGGGATACGCCGGTGGCCGATCCCACTCAAGCTAACTCGCCATCTCAAGCTTCTCAAAAAACGTTCCCTCAGTATCCCAAAGGTCCACGATTCTCTTGGTAACGCTCCGCTCTGAGCGGTTCCTCGCGGACCAGGAAGCGGTGACCATCCCGTCGATGGCCTTCGCCTTCCGGTGACAAGCCTGATCGCTTTTGGTCCGGAAGCCGTCTGCCTGGACGGGCTCTAGTCCCACCCAGATCGGCCGTTTATGATCCTCAATCCTGTGAGCCCGGGGTGTGCTTCGCCTCCCAAGTGAATTCCGGACCCTGACGGCAGGCAGGTCCAGTTCTTCAAGAGGTCGTCTCTGGTGCGTGTTGTGAAGGTTGGGGGCAGCTTGTTGGATTGGCCGCTGCTTGGCACCAAGTTGCAGAGCTGGCTCACCCAATCCGATTCTTTCGGGGCGATTCCCCCACCGACCTTGATGGTGATCGGCGGTGGGGCTTTGGCAGATGTTTTGCGCGAGGCGGACCGGATTCACAAACTCGGGCAAGAGGCCTCACACTGGCTGTGCATCCGAGCTCTGCAGGTCTCCGCGGCCCTGTTGGCCCGGTTAATCCCAGAGGCCATTCTGGTGGAGAGCCCGATGGCCTTCCAACAGTCGGGCTCGGCCAACAAGATCGGCATCCTTGAGCCATTGCCCTTTCTCACGCAGTGGGAAGCTCAAGGCCGCCAACCTCAGCTGCCCCATTGTTGGGAGGTCACCAGCGATTCGATTGCCGCTTTCGCAGCTGCCGTCTGCGCTGCCGACGAGTTGGTCTTGCTCAAAAGCTGTCCTCTGCCTGAGAAACCGCTGACGCGGTCCGAGGCGGCAACACGCGGCTTGGTTGATGAGTACTTCCCCAGAGCATCGGCACCCCTGAGGCGGGTCCGAGCGGTCTGTCTCCGAGACCCCGACTTTGCCGAGCAACTGTGGCCAGCCTCTGGCTAACGCCGACCACGGCTTTTCCTTTTTGGCCCGGTAACCTTTTGGGCGGAACGTCAAAAGCAGTCAGACCCGTTTGACCCGACGACGCGCCCACTCTCTCCAACTCACCGCCGATCTGCATCCGATGTCCAAGCATTCCTTCCTCGGCCTCTGCTTGAGGTCGCCCCTGCTGCTTGTTCTCTTGGCGATCCCCTGCTCTGGCCAGCAGACAAACGATGCCCCCTGGTTTCTCTGCTGGAGTCATCGCCTGCCCGCTCGGCAACCGGCCTGGAGCCACACCCAGCGAATGCCTCGAGATACGGGTTATCTTCCAGCCCTGGGTGACGGATTGGTCTTTGTCGGTTGCGAGCATAATGGGGCCTTGCTGGCCTTAGATGCCCAAACTGGTCGAGAAACCTGGAGGTTTTACACCAATGGCCCTTTGCGGCTGGCCCCGGTGGTCAACGGAAAACGAGTGTATATGGGCTCGGATGACGGGTACCTGTATTGTTTGGACACAAGTGGCCGACTCCTCTGGAAAATCCTCGGTGGACCCTCCCAACGCCGGGTCATCGCTCATGATCGGCTGATCTCCGCCTGGCCGATCACTGCTGGTCCGCTGGTCAGTCAAGGGAAGTTGTACTTCGTGGCCGGCTACTGGCCGGTGGACCGAATCTATGTCTACTCAGCCGATGCCACCACTGGAAAAATCCTTTGGCGTAGCGACGCAGCGGAGTTTCGACCCGATCGTCGGATCCGCCTCGTCGACGGCAAGTTGCTCATCGACGGACACAACAGCCGCGCGGTGCTGGAAGCAGCCACCGGACGAGTCCTCCAGGAGAAAATGCCCAAAGCCCCGCCCCTTGTGCGTCCTCAACTCGAAAGACTGCCCGGCAACCTCACCGGCTGGAAGCAAGACGGGCGTATTCTCGTCGCCGGCACCACCGAAGGCGTCTGTGGATACAGCCGGGACCAACCGACAGAACAACGCACTGAAGGAGGGAACGTCACGGGACCATCGCCAAGTCCGCGCCAGAGCAACCCGATTGCCGAATCGTTGCTGAAGGCCGTGCCGGTGCGGAAAGGTTACTGTCTGGTCGCCGGACTGACAGATGGAGCCCTCGTCGAGGGTTTGCTTGCCAGCACAGAGCTGCACATTGTTGCAGTCGATCCTTCTGCCAAGAAAGTCGACCGCATCCGACGCAAGCTCGATTCGCAGCATCTCTTTGCCAGCCATCGGCTGGAGATACTTGTGGGAGATCTCGCCGGCGGCAGTTGGCCACCCTACTTCGCCGACTTAATCACCACGGAGTACTCCACCAACTCACCAGGCCGTCCAGAAAGCGAGCTACTGAATAAGACCATTCTGCGGTCGCTGCGTCCTTATGGTGGAATCGCGGCAGTCCGCGAGGGTGAGCAATGGGCACTTTCTCGTCGAGATGCCGCCCCCGAGGGGGCCGCCGACTGGCCTCAGGAATTTTGCAACCAAGCCAACACGCTTGCCTCGGCCGACGAGTTGGTGAAAGCTCCTCTGGGCGTTCTCTGGTACGGAGGGTTAGCAGCTGACGCGCGTTTTTATTTTGACGGGAAGGTGGACCATCAATCGGGCCATGGACTCAACCCCCAACCGGTTCCTGCTGAGATCGTCCAGGGAAGGATGATCTTGCAAGGGCCCGGGTTGCTCGCTGCGGTCGATATCTACACCGGCCGAGTACTTTGGGAGAGGCCTCTGCCGAAGATGTACACCTTTGGCGGCGCTGGCGGCGGTCTGGGCATTCACTCCAAGAAACACAAGCGTCCTTGGGATTATCCGCCGGCCCTTGAGTTCGAAGTCCAGCCCACTCAGCGATGCCGTGCCTCTGGATTCAACATGGTCTCCTTGCCTGAGGGAATCTACATCGCCGCTGCCAAGACACTCAAACGCTTTGACCCAGCTACCGGAGAACTACTCTCTCAGTGGAATTCCCCAGCAGAAGACCTCTGCTGGGGTGGACTGAGGGCCTCAGGCTCGTTTCTGCTGGCCACACTGTTCCGCCCTCAAGATCTGGCTGAAGCTCAAGCCGGTCACGATGGCAACGGCGGTGACTGGGCCGGTGATCGCATGCCGATGGTCCAGTTGGTCGCCCTCAACCGGTACTCTGGCAAAATCCTTTGGAGCCGACAGGCCCAATGGGGATTCCTCAACCGCAGCGGCATCGCCATCGGCGACGCCCGAGTCTACTGCCTCGATCTGCTGACCCCCAAAGTCCAGGCAAAACTGCAACAAGCCGGCAGGACATTCCCCGATGTCCCCCCAACTCTGTACGCCCTAGACTTAACCACCGGTAGGCAACTGTGGAGTTTTCCTTTAGACGTTTATGTCCAGAATCTCGTCTACTCCCAACAGAAGGATCTGCTCGTGGTCCCCTGCCGCAACTTGGTCGAGTGGGACCAAGATCGTTGGGTCGACCGTTCCCTTGATGTCAGGCGAGGCAAGCGGAACAAAAACGCTCCCGGCAAGATGCGGGCGCTTCAAGGTGCAAACGGCAGAGTCGTGTGGGAGGTGGAGGAGGCGGCCTATCATACACCACAGATTCTTTTGGGTCATCTGCTTATCGATCGCTGGGGTTTTCCCTACGATCTCAACACAGGCAAGCGTCACCAGCGAACGTCGCCGCTGACCGGTCTTTTGGAGCCCTGGTCGTTTCGCAAGGGCGGATGCAACCACTTGGTCGCCTGCCAGAACCTGGTCACCTGGCGTACTGCCTTTTATGACCTGTCTCGGGGAGCTGGTGTGCTCAAGCTCAGCGGCATGGATGCTGGATGCTCGCCGACGTTGTTGCCTGCCGGGGGCGTTCTTAACATCCCCAACTTCGGCACGCATCACAAACGCAACCGAATGACCGCCATGGCCCTGATTCACACGCCAGAAAACCAACTCTGGACCAACTATGTCACATCCAGGGAGAAACCGCCTATCCCGCAAGAGCCAGATTGGATCCAACATGGCGGCTGGAACTTCGGTGCCCCCGGCGACCGGCTCAGCAGCGATGGAACACTCTGGCTGCAAGTCAACGCCCGTCAGCGAGCAGGCCTCTCCATTGGGCCGAAGAATCAAACCTTTTGGTACCAACAGCCGCTCGGGGAAACGGGATCGGCTGTCGCCTCTTCGGGATTGCTCGGCGCCTCCCAGCTGACAATTCCCCTGACGCATACCAGCAAAACGCCGCCCCGTCAGACTCAGCTTTATACAGTACGATTATTCTTCAGTGAGCCTGAGCACACCAAGCCCGGGCAGCGGATCTTCAGCGTGTCAGTGGAGGGCAAAACGGTGCTCAAGGAACTCGACATCTTCAAACAAGCAGGTGGTGCCGACAAACCGCTTGTCCTGGAGTTTGCCGCTGTTGAGGTCACCGGCCCGCTGGAGATCCAGCTGAGCCCCAAGCAAGGACAGACTCTGCTTTGCGGAGTCGAGCTGATTCTCGACGATCCATCCCAAGACGAGTAGCTCGATCAGCGGCCGCCTCGAAAGCTTTGGACAGCCTTTTTGCTGATCAAGGGCTCTTTGTGATCATCTCAATCCATTGTGGGGAGATCGGCTTTCCTTGGCCGAGCGCCTCGGCCAGTTGGAGTCGTGCCAGGATCGCCGGCCGATCAGCCTCCCGAAGAGGTCGGATCGCCTTGCGATAACCCTCTTCTGCTTCACGAAAACGGCCAGCAGATAAATCTCGATCAGCCAGCCAAAGATTTGCTTGGGCCGCAGCAGTGGTCCCGGGAAACTGAAGTCTCACCGCGTGAACTTTCAGCCAATGGCTCTCGGCGATGGCCGCCTTCAGGCGAAGGACCCCTCGGGCGGCATGAGTTCGTTGCAAAGCCTGTTGCAGCTGCGGATTCTCCGCAACGGTTTTGGGAAACAACGCAGCGAGAGTCCTGGGGTGGTTGTTTTGCTGGGGGTCTGCAAAGGTGGCCAAGAGCAAATGAGGCGGGGTCTCGATGATCAATCGGCAGGCGTCTTGGATGTAACCTGCTTGGAGAAGAACCTGCAGTTCAAGCCAGCGGTTATGTGCGTCCTTGCTCGCTGAGGAGCCAGCATCCTCGATGGCCTCTCCCAGAAGCCCCACCTGACTTGGAGGGCCAGTCGGGCCTGCTTGTTCCCGGGCCGGGGAGAACTGCGCAGTCTTTGTGAGTTGATCGACAGGCTGATCGGTGATGCTGAGGGCTCGCCAGTCGACGATCACGTTCTTCTGCTTTTGGGAGACTGGAAGGAGCGCCACTTTCACGAGCACGGTTTTTCCAGACCAGGAGCCAAGCGAAGCGACGAGTGGAACCGGCTCCTCCTCGCCTGTATAGCGAACAGGCACTTCCTGGCGACCGATCGTCTGCTCTTGTTGCTCGCCGGTCGTCTCCTGAACACGAATTTGCAGCAACGCCCGATCAGAGTCTGGTGGACGCGCCGAGGCAACCAAGACTTTCCATGCCGCTGAGCGAACGTGGATCCGACGGCTGAGGCTCATCCCACCCGGCGAGCGGACGGCAAAGCGGTAGTTGGCTCCCCGTTGAACTTGGGCATCAAGATAACCAGCCAGCGGGGATCGGCTTGTCAGCGGACTGCTTCTCCAGCCCTGCCAAGCGGTGACCTTGCCCGATAGACGTCGCTTGACCTGCCTGGCCAACTCTCTGCGATCCAAAACGATCTGCGGATCAAGCCAGTTCGCCGAATCACGGATGTCCAAGGGGTCCCCGTCCGGCGACGATGTTCGGCTGAGAGAATCCACCGCTAAACGCAAAATCAACTCCTGAGAGGTTTTCGGCAAAGCCAGCGATGGGCTGCTGGCTGCCTTTCGGCCTCCCTGGAGAACTCCACTGCTGAAGAGCAATCGTCCCTGACGCTTGTCCGCCCTCGCAACGGAAACGTGCATCCGCACACGCCCCCCTGAGCGAGGAGCTAATCCAGCCTGTGTCCGAAATTGAGTAGCAAATCTAGGCAGCTGAAAATCTAAGCTGTTTTCTCCATGGACGCCAAAACCCCAACCGTAGAGCACGCTCCCCGCACGCAGCGGGGTTCCATCGACACTTCGATTGAGTTGTGGGTTCCAGCAACGATGCAACACGGAGCGGTTCCTTTGCCGAGACGGAGGGATCTGAGCGAGGGGAACCTCGTGGGCCGGAAAATAGTAGCGAAGCCGGATCCTTCCATGCGGCAGGGCCACCGCATCCAAGCTCCAGGCTGGCTGAATGAGGTGAAACCATCGATCAGCGTCACCGCGACTGCTCAAGGGCAGAGGACGGTAGCGAGCCGTTGAGGTGGTCGCCGAGAAGCCGTCGACGGTCTCAACGTGAACGAGCTCTGAAAAGGCTCGATCGGGGTTGACTGCCTCGGTCCATTCGGCCCACTTCGGAGAAAGCGAGGCAACCTGGTCGCAATACAAACCCCAGACATCCGCGACTGGAAGTTGTAACCAAGCCAGCTCGCTAAAAGGGACCTGGAAAACCCCTTCGTTGGAAAGAACGCGGACGCCTCCTGCTTGAAAAGCCAGAGACCGGAATGTGATCTTCCGTCCGCCCCGAGTCTGTAAGCTGCCAGGCTCCCAGGGAGGGACCAGCGGCGGCCCCTGCGGAGAGGACAGACCGCCGGGAGCAAACCACCACCGGCGTACCATCTGGGGAAGAATGTGAAGAGAGGCGACCTTCTCCAGTCTGGAGTTGGCCAGAGGGACCAACGGGACAACGACCAAACACGGAGGCCGGGCGGGCCAGGCTTGGCGTTGGCAATAGCCAACCACCACGCCCGGCAGCCGATCGCCGTTGAACAGTTCGATGACCCCCGAAGGCGTTCGGCCGGCCTTGAGCCCAGTTTGGCGTAACCAACGAAGGCCGTTGCGTGTTCCCAGAAGAGGTTGACCTCCCAAGGTGGGTCGATCCTCGGGATCTGCCCAACCTTGAACCACAGGCCCTGAGAGCCGTCGACCGCTCTCGAAACACGCCAGGTAACCATCTTCACCCAACGCGGTTGACGCTGACAGAACAAGTCCTGTGAGAACAAGTCCTGTGAGGCATCCAAAAAGTGAGAGTGAAACCGGCAGAAGTGGAGCCAAAAGCCCCGCCGAAGATCCGGCCGAGACGACGCTCAGCGGGAGAAAGACGGCTCGCATAAGTCTTAGCGTTTCTGATCAGGGATTTGTGTGAGCCCGATGACCTTTTTTCCGTCCAGCGAGAGCCAGAGTCCCAACCGCTCTCCTGGCGTGAGGTCCTGCGGCTGGCCGGTTTGTCCACCGATGGTGATCAAGGCCTGTCGGTCCAGGTCGAAGGTTTGCTCTCCTCCAACGACCGCTTGGCCTCCCTCGCCACTGCGGCCTTGAAGGTTCACTCGGAGGGTGAACTGAGTTTTGTCGTAACCAACAAATGTGCCGACAAGCGGTCCCTCTCGACGGGGAGCGTTGTGACTTCGTCCGGCCCGGAACTCCTCAAAGGACAAAAGCCCATCGCGGTTGCTGTCCCAGGACAGAAAGAACATCTGTTCGCGGATACGCCGCTGTCCGGTCACCTCACCTTCCTTGAGCTGACACCACTCGTCGAAGTTCACCTTGTCGTCGCCATTCTTATCATAGGCAACAAAGACCTTCCCGATTTTGGAGTTTGGTCGTCTCCTCTCAGCCGTCGGCGGCTGTTCCCCTTCCCGAGACCGCTCGCCCTCACGCCGAGGAAAAGCTTCCCGAGGGCGGTCAGCTCCGCGGTTCCGGTCGCCTTCACGTGGCTGGTCTCTTTCATGTGGCTGGTCTCCGTCACGTGGCTGGTCTCCCTCATGTGGCTGGTCTCCTTCATGGGGCTGGTCTCCTTCATGGGGTTGATCAGGGTCACGAAGTTGGAGGGGATCGGGACGCCGGTTGCGATCTCGCTGGAGTTCTCGGACTTCCTGCCGCAGGGTGCGGACCTCGGCCTGAAGTTCTCGAATGGCCTGCAAAAGTTGCTTCGTCGATGGATCCCCTCCTGAGGACCGGTCGTCTTGGGCAACTGAAGCGGAACAGCCGGCCAGCAAGGCCGGGGAGAACAAAGCCAGAGCGAACAGGGCAAAGCGTGTGGGCGAGTTCATCTTGGATTCCTCGTCAGTGGGATGTGACTGATTGCCTGAAAAGTCTTCGACGAAGCGGGCACCTTTGGTCCGGCAATCCGGGCTTCCGGTCAGAACCAGGCTACCCCCTTGAGGTCATCACAAACCAGGGCAGACGGAAAGCCCTATGTCGAAAACTTCCCCGAAAGTCAGTAGAACGTCAAACGCTCACCACCTTACCAAGACTCGACCACACTAGGGTAGGGATGGCCCTCGGTGTGGGACGCTGGATCACCACCTCTGATCCGATGTTCCGATGTTCCCAGCAAAGCTGTTGAGGGAATCATTAGTCCCACCACCATCGGTCCCTGGGAACATCTTTCCACAGGGCGGCTTGTTGTTTGCCAACCTGGGTGTCCTTACCACTGACTAAGTTGTCGCCTTCCAGCGTTAGCTGAGGCCGGGCGTCAACGCCGCCACCGGCGGGAGCGATTAGCCGATTGCCCTTCCAGAAAACCCGGATCGCAGCAGGGGCTTGTTGAGCATCTTGATAAGTTTCTACTGCGAAGGTCTGCTCATCTCCGAAGACGCCGAGATTCCAGCCGATGCGTCCACAGAAATCTTGTTTCTGGATGTGAGCGGCCACAACGGCCAGATCGAACAGGTTGCGCATCTGCGCATAGATAGGTTTTATTGCTGAGAGCTGTGGATACTTCTTACTAAATCCCTGGGCAAAAAGCCGACTGGCGGTGTTCGCCCGGCGGCCGGGGCCGAGGTCTCCCTGACGAGCGATGAGCTTATCTTCGGTGAGCAACTGCACACCTTGGCCCAGAAGTTCCAGGCCCAGCCGATCCTCAGTGGTTTTGACACACTGATAGTCGGGAACAAACCACCAACGTTGCAGTGTCCCCATGGCGACGCCCCCAGGTGGGAGCAACTCGACGTAGCTCTTGATCACGCCCCCGGGCTCCAAGCCCATTGCGATCAGCTTCATTCGGTAGTCAGCCTCAATGAGGACCTGAGCGAAGTGCGTTTTGGGGGAGATCCCAAAAACCCGGATTCTGGCCAGGCCCAGCGCTTCACGCAGTCCCCGTTCCACGTGGGCAGCCAAGGCAGCCCGTTGCTGTTGACGGACTGTTTTGGGAATCGTCTGCTGAAAAGTTTGCAGCCGTCTCAGACCTTCTTGTGTGGGTTCGATCGAGCAACCCAGCTGCTGGATGGGCCGTTTCCCGGGGGCGTAGGTCCGCAAGGCCACGACCAAGTCCTCCAAGAGAATCACCGGTTTGCCGGTGGTGACTCCGACGGGGCGGCCGACCAGATCGGGCATCCAGCCCTCAGCCGGCCCAGCGATGATCAGCTCTTGGGCCTCTGGATAGCAAAAGACGTACTGAATGCGCTGCAGGCCTGCCAGGCACTGCATCGACTCCTCCAGCGGTTTCCCCACAGCCAAGCGACGCGCGATCGCCTTTTCCAGACGAGTGAGTGAAATCTTCCGCAAGCGACTTTTGGCAGCGACATCCTTGGGCAGAGCGGCCTCAGCCGCCTGGAATCGCTGGCGACGCAAGGCCCCGGTGGGGTCCTGGACGGACTTGAGCGTCAGCACACCCTGGGGATCCACCGAGACGCCAAAGGTCGGCAACTGGACAGTCGTGGCAAAACCCTGGGCCAATGCGGTCGACCGGACACCGCCGCAACAAACGACCAACCATCCCGCCATCAAGAAGATGCTCATCCCACCAACGCAACGACCCATGGGAAGGGTCGGCCAGACACAACGGCACATAAGGTCCTCGCAAAAAACACCTTGCTGTTGAACAAGCGTCTTGCTGCTGAAACAGCGGCTTGATTTGTGGTGAGGTCTGGTCGTCTTGACGAGGGTGTTGGAGCCAGGCGGGTTTTGAGCATGCAGATCCCGCTGGCCCGGTTACTCAGCTTGCTGAGTGGACTCCAGTGACTCCTTGATCTGTGCGGCCGTCTGGGGGTTGACCGAGCCGAGGGCTTGCTGGAGCGCACTCTGGTCCATGACTTGGACAGCGTTTTTGAGCTCGACTGGGCTCATGGCATCAAGGGCGATCTGAATCGTCTTGGCGTCCATCAGACGAAACGCGGCTTTGCGTTGCTTTGGCTGCATGACCTGCAGGGTCCAGTTCAACCTCGGCAATTCAAGCTCCTCAAGGGCGACGCCCAGAGTCACATCATCCATGACCGGAACGGCGGCCTTGAGCTGCTCTGGGGTCATGGCTTCCAGCACTTTCTTCAGCGTTTCGCGGTCGAGGATGGCTAAAGCGGCTTGAAGCGTTTCTGGAGTGATGCTAGCTAAAGCCTTTTTCAACCCATCCGCTTCTAAGACACGGAAGGAGCTTTTCAGGGTGGCCCGCTCAATCTGATGCAGAGCTTGGCGGAGGTGCTGGGGCTCAAGAAGCTCTAAGACGGCTTGGAGCGTATTCTGGTCGGTTCTCTGCAACGCTCGCTTGAGATCCAAAGGTCTCATCTGCTCCAGGGCTGCTCGGAGCGTGTCACGGTCCATCTCAGCAAGGGCCACCTTGAACGTGCTGCCCTTGGGCGTGACGTCTTTGGGCGAGGCATACTGCTGATCCTGTTTCCACGTCCTTGGTTGCGAATCGGGTGCACTCCACCGCTCTACCTGTCGCAGACTGAAATCTCCTCGGTCAAGGTCTGACTGGAACTGATCGAGGGCCTGTTGATCAATCACAAGCGGGGGGCTGATCCACCGTTGCCCTTGAAGCTTGCCGTCGGGCAAGAGTCGTGCTTCCTCCTTCCAGCGTGGGCCCGAGTGATACAACGCCCAATACAACAGTTGGGCGTTTTTCTCCTCCATCCCGCAGCACCGCAGTGCTCGATAGAGAAGCCGATGCACCTCGGGCCAGGGTTTTTGCTTGGCGGCACAGGCCACCTGATGCAGCAGGACAGCTTGACTGTAGGTCTCCTGCAGGGGTTGGCCCAAAAGGGAGCGGAGAGGTTGCGGGATCAGTTGTCCGTGAGTCCGTGTTCCCGCCGGGGCTGTCCAACGTTGGTTGCTGGGATCGATGTAAACCAGTTCAGCGGCCAGTTCGATCGCTTCCTCGGAAGGGCGAACCATTTGGACTTCCCCTTGGAACTGGCCCCAACTCTCGGGCAAGTTGACGGCTGCGTCTGGATCTGCGGCCCCTCCCAGCAACCCGGCCAAGCCCGGGAACATGCCGAAAAACCACAGTCCCAAGCCCAGGAGGACCGCCAGGACCAACAGGAGAACCCGGAATGCGACGCTCACTGTTGGATCTCCACTGGGGACCAAAGAACACTCATTCCAAGCAACGCCGATGCTGAGTAAAGCTCCGTGGAAAGGAACCTCCGCTGAGGGGATCAACCTGGCTCAAAGCCTGAAGTAGTTGGACTGCCCCAGATGTGGCTGTTGCCCACCAAGATGTTGTTGCATGGACCTGTTGAGGGCCCGACAGGTTGGGCCTCTGCCACAATCTGAAACAGTCGAGGCAGGCTGCTTCTGGAGATCTGCCAGCGATCTCGCTGGGCATTGGTTGCTGGCTGAAACTCCATGCGACTTTGGGGGACTGCCTCCCCAACGGCTGTCCCCCGGTGATAGACCCTGGTCGATGGGAACCACTCAAGCCCGTCGACTCAGCAGCCTGATTTTGCTGCTACTGCCGCTGCCGCGGCTCGCCGAGGGTGACCTTGACTTTCTGGGTGGCATCGCCTCGGCGGACGACGATCTCCACCTCTTGACCGGGTTTGTACTTACGGAGGCCGTCGGCCAGTTCTTGAATACCGCTGACCTCAATGTCTCCGATTTTAATCATCACATCCCCGGCCTTGAGGCCCCCTTGACCGGCCGGAGATTCCGCGTTGACATCCGTCAGGGGCAGGCCGTCGCCACCAGCGGCCGCGTAATCGGGAACAACGCCCAGGTAAGCCATCCCACCGCGGGAAGGACCAGTTCGTCCCCCTCGACTCTGGTAGACAGGACGCTCCGGAAGCTGCAGAACCGCATCGACGACCTGTTCGGCCAAGTCGATTGTCTGCACGCACCCCTGGACATTGATTGTCTCAAAATCATCCTCAGGGGTGTGGTACAGATCGGTCAGTCCGGTGAAGAAGAACAGAACGGGGATCTTTTTGCGGTAAAAGCCGGAGTGATCACTTCCTCCGAGAGGTCCTCCGAGATTGACTTTCAGGTCTGCGCCCTTGGTGAGTTGCTCAAGGATGCTTGGAAACTGCTGAGCGGTTTTGCTCCCACCGAGCTGCAGGCCCTTTTTGCCAAGGTGGCCGATCATGTCGAAGTTGATCATCGCCACCGTCTGCTCCAGTGGAAAAGTGGGGTTCTTCAGGTAGTGGTTGCTCCCGATGATCCCACGCTCCTCGGCAGTGAAGGCGATAAACACCAACCGACGAGCGGGTTTTTGCTCACGCTTGGCAAAACGTCGGGCCAATTCCATCACCGCTGCGGTCCCGGTGGCATTGTCATCGGCGCCGTTATGGATGGCTCGTTGCTCTGGCCGCCGGGAGCCAAACGGACCATAGCCCAGGTGATCGTAGTGGGCCCCGATGACGATCGTCTCCTCGGCCAAAGGCCCTTCGCCGGGCAGCACCCCGATGACGTTGCTCACCTCAGCCTGGACGGGCTCAAAGGCACAATGCAGTTCAGCACTCCAACCCGCCAGGGATGCGCTGATGGGTTGGGTCGTCTGGTCGATCTGCTCGGCAACCGCCTGCAGACTGTCAAGCTTCTGGGAGCCTGATTCCAGCGGAGATTGCTTCAGGATCTGATTGAGCACATCTTGCTGAATATGAGCGAAAGGAATTCGCCGTCGACGGGAGCCAAATCCGTCTGGGCTTGTCAGTTGGTCTTTCTGCTGCTCTTTGGTGGTCCAGGGGTCATTGACCAGCAACACCCCGGCAGCCTTGGCCTTTTTGGCAGCTCGCAGCTTGGACTCAATGTAAGCGTGCGAGGTCAGCCTGCGGCCACCAAAGACGCTCTCCTGGTCGTCTTGCTGAGGCTCTTTGCGAATGATCACCACAACCTTGCCCGCTACGTCGACACCCTGAAAGTCGTCGTACTTCAGTTTGGGTGCTGAAATCCCGTATCCAGCAAAGACAAGCTCACCCTTGGCTTGACCAGAGCCGCCAACAGCCAGGGGGGAAAATTGCTCAGCGAGCTTCAGCTTCAGCTCTTGTCCTTGGGGGCCGCGGAGCACCAACAGGCTGTTGTCCTTGGTGAGCTTCGTGCCGATGTTGATCTCAAAAGGTCTGAAAAACGAGCCGTCCTCGCCACCACCTTGTAGGCCCAATTCCTCAAACCGCTGGCGGATGTAGTCAGCGGCCGCTTGCAAGCCCTTGGTCCCAGGGCCACGGCCTTCCAGCTCATCACTCGCCAAGTAGCGGATGTCTTCTCCAACACGGGCGATGGCGGCCTCGTTCTTGGCTGCCTGCATCGAGCTGCAGAAACCCAGAATGATCGACATTGCCAAGCCCGAAGCCGCAAACCAATTCATCGTCATGGAAACTCGCTTCAAGGAAATTGTTGACTAAAAACTGAAGAAACCGTCGACTCAGAAAACTCGTGACTCGATCTACGCTTCTCAGCAGAGAAACTCCCAATCCCCACAGGGTAGACATCCGGCAAGATCTGCAATCACCAGTGAAGAACTTCTCCACGACCTGGACTATCCCAGATGTCGCCGTTACCTACCAGTATGTTGTTGCATGGACCTGTTGAGGGCCCGACAGGTCGGGCCTCTGCCACAATCTGGAACAGTCGAGCTACTGCTCCCCTCGGACAATTCTTGCTCGCCCAAAAACACACGAGCCTCCGGAACGACCAGTGATCTGGCAGATGTTGATCTGGCAGATGTTGATCTGGCAGATGTTGATCGACCAGCCTTTCCGCTGTGCCGGACCAGCCAAGATTTTCCTCAATCTCAATAGGTATTGATTCTCGGAGCGTTCCTGAAGACCTCGCGGGCTGAAGATCCTCGATCTCCGGCTGCCGATCTCGTGAGGGAGAATCCCCCGGAACACATTGAACCAACGAAAATTTACCAGCAAATTGTACTCGGCGAATTGTACCCGGCAAAATCTACCTGGGCAGACTCCCCGGCGTCTCAGTCGTCCAGCTGCCGCAACCGCGTTTGGAAGTCGACTCTTCGCTGATCGAGCAACTCAATGTTGGTGACCTTCCAAGCTGTGTCAACGGCCTCAATGGTAAAGACCCCTTCATACTGGTTGGTGCGTTGGTGAATGTGGCCCCAGTGCTCAACGGTCCCCGCCACATTCCAACGCCCACGGTAGGCAAACGCCTGGGCACCGTCGAATAGGCCGTCAGCGGACTGCATTTCCCCCTCAAGCAGGGAAACCTCGCTGATGCGGGAGATCGCCCCGCCCTGTTCTTGCATTTTCAAGCCCTCTTGGATCTGCAAGTAGACCTCACGTAACAGATCTCCTTGAATGCTCACTGCCAACGCGTCGTAGATTTCGCTCTCTTGGCGAAAGTCAAAGGCTTTGTAGATGTTAGCGTGTAACGAAGTAAAAATCGCTTTGGCCTGGGAGTTTGACAGCCGCGGGGAACGTGACAGGGGCGAGGGAAACTCCCAGATTGCCCCCGGCCAAAGCACTACTGCGAAAATTAGAAAACCAATCGCTAGCAAAGACCCCCAAAGTTTACTCCCCCGAATCCATCCCAACCAAGCCAACGGGGTCCCCAGCAAGAAGCACACAATCGAAAGCCAAGGAACTGGAATGTTCTGAGGTGCGTTCAAAGCCACCGCCACGGGCTGAAGGGGTTGTCGACTCGGTCGCCCCGCATCGGTCCACTGCAGAACGTTCTCCCCGCCCAGGCGTGAGAGCGTTACCTTAGAGACCTGATCATCAGAAAAAACGACAGTCTCAACGCGATACACGTAGTTGTTGAAGCGGTTCCAGGTCAGTTGAACAGTTTGAGGCGCTTGCAAGCAAGCGTAAGAGAGGATGATCCCCACCCGGGCGCTGGCGATTGGCACGCTGCGACGAGGCGCTTGACGAGCAAAATCCCGAAAGTCCAGTCCGTAGAAATCACATCGCTGAACCACGCCTTGGGCCGGTTGCCCATCGATCTTGATGGGATTGCCCGTGCGGAAATAGGCCTCAATCTGCTGACGGGCGGCATCCTGCTCGGCGAGATCAAAAAAGGGATCCTCGTTGCGGGCCAACAGCACACTCTGTTCCAAGGTTAACAAGGGAATCAGAATCTCATGCCGCACCTCAGACTGATCGATATACAGAAACGAATACACGGAGCTGTAGCTGGTGATCCCCAAAGTCTGAGCTTTCTGCTGGGCCTCCCATTGGCGACGCTCCTTGTCCGAGGCCTCCTGGGAAAGCGGAGGACTCTCCCAGTTGAGCCGCACCGACTCCACATCGCCCGGCCGAAGCTCGACGGTCAGAACCTCTCCAACCCCCTCTTGCTGCAAGACCACCTGCATCTCCGAAGGCAGAATCGCCTCCTCATCAGTAAACTGCTGGCTGATGGTCAAAAACTCCGGCGGCAGGCCAAACTCATACTCCAATTCAAAGGTCAGCTGATGGGCCATCAATTCTGCTAATGGCACACCTTCCTCTGGCAGCTTAGCCTGCACGTCGACCACACGACCGGTCAGAGGTCGGCCGGAGACATCTCTCAGGACAAACCTCTCGGCGATAAACTTCTTGTGGAGAGAGATTCCTTGGGCAATAACGTTCGGCTCAAGGAAATCGGTATCGTTGGGGCGAAGATCGTGAAAGAGGAACAGGTCCTCCAAGAACACCACAATCTTGGCGGTCGCCTGTTCTCGGGTGACGTACAGCTGTGTCCGCGTCACAGAAACAGGATGCCCCGCCGCGTGGAGCATGCCCCCTTTCGTCAGGCCAGCACCCATCACCAGAAGACCCATCCCCAGAGCGGTCTCCAACAACGGCAGGAACCGGCGAGAACCCAGGGGTGAGGTGTGCTGAGGGGGAACCGGTTTCGGTGGATGGTGCATCGATAGATGGATCAGGACAGTCGAGCCGTGAGACGATTGGGGGCAGCCAGACGGAAGGCCTCATTTTGGGTACGAGAAGCCTTGCTGCCAAGTTCGCCGACCGCTTGTTGGGCACCGCGGTCCGAGCAGGAGTCCGCCCACAAGGACTCCCGCCGGTTAAGGATCATGTCAGCTGATCGGGCTACTGAACATGTGCATGTCATGCCTGGGGCCAACGACTGCCAATCCGGGCTTCGGTGAGTCGGCCTGGGTTGGCAACTTTTTAGGTTCTCAGTGGGCATCGGCTTGGTCGAGATACTCCAGCATTTCTACCAGTTCGGCGGGAAGCAAAGTTGGCAGCTCCGCGGTTGTGCATCCCAAGGTGTCTTGGTGATCGAATTGTGCTAACGCCTGTTGCTGACTTTGGGCCAGGTGCTCAGACATCCGTTGGGAAGCATGCTGGCTCTCCTTCTGACGGATGGCCTCGAGGATCTCCAGGTGTTCAGCGAGGGTACGCTCGATGCTTCGTCGGTGGTAACTCTGCCGCCTGAGGCGGAACAAGCTGAGCATTGTCCGGGTTTGGGCGACGACTCGCTGTAGGCGTGTATTGGCCGAGAGGTGGAGGATCACCGCATGGAAGCCGAGGTCGGCTGAGAGAAACCCTTTGAGTCCCTGGGCATCCAACGTCCGCAGACTTGGGTCGCTGGGGTTGAGTTCTCTGGCGGTGAGCTCTCTGGCGGTAAGCTCTCTGGCGGTAAGCTCCCGGGCGGTGAGTTCGCCAGGGGTCAGATCCTCAGGCGGTTGGGGCGTCCGGTCGACCAACTCCTGCAAAGCATCACAAAGGGCCTGGAGTTTCGCCAGCTCCACCTCACCGGCTCGCTGGGCTGCCAAAGCCACAGCGTAGCATTCCAACGCCTCACGGAGTTCGAACAACTCAATCAAGTCACGCCGGCCAAACCCACGCACAATCGTCCCACATCGAGGGACCTGCTCAACCAGCCCCTCAACAGCCAATTGCCGGACCGCCTCACCCACCGGCGTCCGACTCATCCCCAGCTCCTGCGCCAAGACCGACTCAGAGACAACAGCCCCCGGCCGGAGTCCTCCTGAGAGGATGCGATCCTGAATTAAGGCATAAGCCCTGCGTGCGAGACTGCTCACCCTAAGAATGCCCCCAACCCATCACTCGTGGTCCGTTTCCTTCTGATTGAGCAGTTGGGTTCTCGTGGAATCGGGGGATTCACGTCGAACCGACTGCCTCAATCCAAGGCACTCGAACCCCTTCGGCCAGTCCTCAGGTGCCCCGCTCGATGAGAAAACCTCGGCAACCAGAGCACCGGAACCAAGTCAAGCCTTCGTAGAATTCCAGCTGCGTTCCAACTAGCACACTCAAGAGGATATCCCAAACCCGATCGCAGCGGCAAGGGTTGCCAGAGGCTTGTCGTCGGAGAGATCGCTCAGCGGGCGGAGGGAATGACGGCCAAGCTGCCTGCGAAGAACTCCCAGGGGCTCAAACCGACACCTGAGCTCGTTGGGGATGAGGGAACAGGGGTCAAGCCGGTCAAACACGGGGGGGGAGCGGTCAAGTGAGGCTTCCGGGGCAACTCATGAGAGGTGGTTCTGCCCTTCAGAGCCCATCCTACTACCGCTCTTGGCTGGTGACATTTGCCAACCAGTGGACAGGATGATTCCAGCGGACCACAGAGATGCAGCAAACCGAGGGCTGCTGCAGGCTGGGGAGATTCTGGGAGCTTCAATCGCAGACAACAAAGCTCCCGTATCCGACGACTGTCTGAGGACGCCAGACCCTTGGGAGGCGAGTCGGTGCCTCGGCCATCCAGTCGGCGGTATCGCCGCTGTTGCGGAGATCAAGGGCTTTGACTTGCATTTTTCTTTGTTGAGCAAGTTTCAAGAGTCCGCGGATACCGCAGTACCCGCAGGCACGTTGATTGTGGAGCATCTGCCAATGGAGGTGCTCGATCAACTCGGCAGTCTCTCGGTCGATGGCTCGAGTGGTGGGATAGTCGTGATCATGGCAAAGGTCGGAGCTGACAACAACGAGGGTGTCGTGTCCTGTCCAAAGCGTCTGGAGAACGTTTTCGACTTCGCTGGCAGTGGCGAGTCCGGTCACAAGAGGTACCAGCGAAAACTCACCCAAAGTCAGCTGCAAAAACGGAAGCTGGACTTCCAGGCTGTGTTCGCGTTGATGGGCCTGATCAAGCACTTGGACTTGGGGCCACTGCCGCAGGGCTTCCAGGGCCGAGAGATCAACTTTCACTGCTCCCAGGGGGGTCGCCAAGGCATCAGCCTTGGGGGCTGCTAAGCCGGAAAAACGGCAGAAATGCGAGGGGCCGAGCAAGACCACTCGCTTGATGCGGTCTCTGAGGGGTTGCAGCAAGGCATAAGCCGAAGCGGCGACCGGACCTGAGAACGGATAGCCCGCATGCGGCACGATCAACGCCCGCGGAGTGGGCCCCTCAGTCGGAACCGCCGAGAGAAGTGCGGTGACGGACTCGCGTAACAGGACAGGATCCTCAGGATAAAACGTCCCTGCGGCCGTCGGTGGCCGAACTCGTGTCACTTTGGCTTCCATTTCTGTCCCCAACATCACACAACACCTCCCCAGATTCAAACCGTCAATGCCACTCGTTTCACGGCAGGATCTCCACAATGATCAGCGCGACGGTCGGATCTCCTCGACGTTGACTGATTCCCTGAAAAGTCTTCGACGAAGCGGAAGCGTTTCGTCCGGGGATCCGGCCTTCCGTTGGTCGCCCTGGGTCGAAGACCTCTTCGAAGGTCAGTAGGTCCCTGTGCCGTAGGTCCCTGTGCCGTAGGTCCCTGTGCCAGCGGCGTTTCTCGACCGTGGCGGTTTTCTGAGCAATGGCAATCACCTCAGAGCGGCGCTTTCAGAGTTCACCGAACCCTTGCTCTTGAGGCAACTCATATCGACTCTAGCACTGTTCCTATTGTGGGGTCTTTCCAGTGGAAGGCTGCCGGTTGGAAACGTTGCACCAGTAGGCTTTGGCAAACCAGGCTGAACCCCGAGAACCACTCTTGTATAATACCACCAGCAAACCCTCGTCTTCAACGTTTCTTGCAAGTTCCAGCAGCTCCCCTCTTTGAGCCTTTGGTCGGAGAGTGCCACGACCCACAGAAATGCCAAGGTTCGCAATCTTGGAGGAGCCCCTTTGGGATTGTTCAACCAGAGGTGTCAGTTTTTCAGCGAGGAACACAACGAGGCAGGAGCAACCGGCAGCAACGCAAACCATCCCAGCAAAGCGGGGACTCAAATCACCTGTCGAAGCGAGGAACCCAGCCATGAGCCAATCAGCCGGAAACCCAACTCCCGAGCCTGAACTCAGAATGGGCTTCCATCACGTTGTCTCGACCAGATACTGGCACAAGCTGGAGGATGGACGAGTGCAGTGTGATCTTTGCCCCCGTTTCTGTAAGCTGCATGAAGGCCAGCGAGGCTTTTGCTTTGTCAGGGCCTGTGTTGAGGGTCAGATCGTTCTAACCACCTACGGCCGCAGCAGTGGATTCTGTATTGACCCAATCGAGAAAAAGCCCCTCAATCACTTTCTTCCTGGCTCGGCGGTCCTATCCTTTGGCACCGCCGGGTGTAACTTGGGATGCAAGTTCTGCCAGAACTGGGACATCACAAAGTCGCGTCAATTCGACATATTAGCCGAGCAGGCCACACCGGAGACGATTGCCTCGGCCGCACAACAACTTGGCTGTCAGAGTGTGGCGCTGACCTACAACGATCCTGTGATTTTTCATGAGTATGCTATTGATGTTGGTCAAGCTTGCCGACAACGTGGCATCAAAGTTGTGGCTGTGACCGCTGGAGAGGTTTGCCCCCAACCCCGAGCGGAGTTTTATCGCTGGATGGACGCAGCCAATGTGGACCTGAAAGCGTTTACTGAACGGTTTTATCAAAAGATTTGCGCCAGCCATCTGCAGCCGGTTCTCGAGACACTTCAGTATATCAAGCACGAGACCCCAGTGTGGCTGGAGCTCACCACGCTGCTGATCCCTGGTGAGAACGACTCAGAAGAGGAACTCCATCAATTGACCCAATGGGTGGCCGCCGAACTGGGACCCGATGTGCCCATTCATTTCACGGCATTTCATCCTGACTTTCGCATGCAAGACAAACCACCCACCCCACCGGCGACCCTGAAGCAGGCACAGCGTATCGCGCAAGAAAACGGCATCCGTTACGCCTACACCGGCAACGTCTACGATCCAAAAGGCCAGAGCACCTACTGTCACGTCTGTCAAGGGCAGCTCATCGGTCGGCTGGGTTATGACATCACCGAGTGGAACTTGACCGCCCAGTCAGCCTGTCCATCCTGTGGGACAACCTTAGCAGGGCTGTTCCCATCCCAGCCAGGAAAGTGGGGAAGCCGTCGACTCCCCGTCCGCATGCGGGACTTCTGCTCTGCCGAGCCCGAAGGATCATCTTGAGGCAACGCGATCCATCAGCAGTGTGATTGCAAACCACTTCGGCACTCCGAGGTTGTCAGCCTCAGCTTGAGGGAACCAGAACCTGAGCGCTCCGGTGCTCCTTTTCGGGGCGTCCATCTTCTTCGGCCAACTCGTCGCCACGATGATGAGAAGCTGACCTGCAGGCGGCTCGTCAGCGCTCTGACGAACCGCAGTGACGCCCTGCAAGCCACGAGCCGATACCGACTTGAACGACGCTCGGCCTGGGAGTGAGATTTTCCAGCTCACAAGCCGCCTGCAACCGCAGGTTAGCAACGGCGGGTCAGCAACGGCAGGTCAACAAACCGATTCTGTGGTTCCGTGCTTAGACACCATACAGGGGACCGAATTTGGCCTCCAGATGATCCATCAACGGCTGGTGGGAAAGGGGCTTGCCGGTGACCCGCTGGACGAGCTCAGCTGCAGAATACCGTTGGCCGTGTTGGTGAATGTTCTCCCGCAGCCAATCCAGTAGCGGGCGAAACTCCCCACGGCGAAATTGATCATGCAGCCCGCCCAAGTCCTGATCCGCTTGAGCAAAGAACTGCGCAGCATACAAATTCCCCAAAGCATAGCTGGGAAAGTAGCCAAAACCTCCGAAGCTCCAGTGCACATCCTGGAGGCATCCTTGTGCATCATCCGGAGGAGTCATTCCCAAATAGTGCTGGTACTTCTCGTTCCAGGCTTGTTGAATGTCCCCAACCTCCAGCTCCCCGGCAATGATCTGCTGCTCAAGTTCGAATCGCACCAAGATATGGAGGTTGTATGTTGCTTCGTCGGCTTCCACACGAATCAGCGAAGGTCGGACATCGTTGATGGCAAAATAAAAATCATCAAGCGTGACGTCCCCCAAAGCCCCAGGGAAAGCAGCTTGGGCTTGAGGCCAGAAGTGATCCCAGAACGCGCGACTTCGGCCGACAAAGTTCTCCCACAGCCGGCTTTGGCTTTCATGGATTCCCATGGAGCTGGGTTGCCCGGTGGGGAGTCCGTAGTGTTCGCCGGTGGGCAAACCGAGCTCGTACAGGCCGTGGCCAGATTCGTGCAACACGCCAAAGAAAGCTTCGTTGAAGAAGCGTTCGTTGTAACGCGTGGTCATCCGGCAGTCGTCGGGCGCCACACGGGCACAAAAGGGATGGACCGAAACGTCCAATCGCCCGCGACGGAAATCGAAGCCAATGGCCGCTGCTGCTTGTTGGCCTAGAAATTCCTGAGTTTGGTTGGGATAGGTCCGTGAGAGGATGCTGACCGGAGCCTGCTTGGAGCTGTTGGCGATTCGCTGCACCAAGGGAACCAAGTCGTCCCGAAGACCGGCCAGCACCCCGGCGACCTGGCTAGTCAATTCGTCGGGCTCAAAATCGTCCAGCAAAGCGTCATAGGCAACCTCGGCAAAGCCCACCGCAGCAGCCTCTTCTCGCTTCAGAGCAACCATCTGCTCCAAATAGGGCTGGAAGGTGGGAAAGTGGCTATTGCGTCGGGCCTGAGCCCAGGCGGACTGAGCGACGCTTTTCAGCTTCGCCAGTTCCTCGACCAGCCGCTGCGGAAGCTTTGTTTCCCGGTCATACCGCTTCTTCAGCTGACGAATGACACAGCCAGCTGCGCTTGCCGGCTCGGCAGCCAACGGACTCTCGGCCAGTTGGTCGAGCAGTTCCCCAAATTTCGCATCGGTGCTTTGGCGATGGATTTGCCCGGCCAAGTAAGTCATCTGCTCGGCACGGTAATCGACACCAGCAGGCGGCAGCAGGACGTTTTCGTCCCACTCCAACAGATTCTCGATTGACTGAAGCAGGGAGATTTCCCGAGCTCGTTGACAAAGCTCGTGATACGCTTGCTCGTGTGTTTCGGCCATTGGCCCTGGGATCCCACCGTGGCATGTCGTTGAACTGCGTCGCTCGCCCATCGCGTGACAGACGAGTTGCAGGCTAACGATCAGATGCCGGGGTGGCCAGTGGGTCTTGGGCTGCCGAGGGTTGGCCAAGACCGCTTTGAAAACCTCCAGCTTGGAGGCCGAAGCCCTGGAGAGGCTGCTCGTCCGGCAATCACGGAGGGCTCTGAAAACACTGTTGGCTCGACTGGTCCAGATTGTGGCAGAGGCCCAACCTGTCGGCCCCTCAACAGATCTATGCAACAACATCTTGGTGGGCCGGGCTACATCTGGGACAGGCCAATTAGTGGGAGACCCCGAGGTTTTTTTCGATCTGCTGCGCTCGTCTGGTGGTTGCGTAGGAAGGACGGGACGGACCTCGAGAACGCATGCTTCCGGCAGTGTCACTCAGTTCCTGCTGGTCGGGATCAAAATCCTCGCCGCCGAAGTCCCAGTTCGCGGGATTGAGGCGACTGAAGAAGGACGCCATCCAAGAGGGTTCTTGTTCTTGGGAATCCTCTTTGTTCGGCTTCGATGGGGAGGAGTCCTTGTTGGAGGCCGCCACCGCAGGAGATGCTGGTACCGAGGTCGGCCCACCGGCAGGGCGGACAACCACTCCGCCCCCAGGCGCATCGGTGACCAAAGGCGAATCCAGAGCCTCTGCCTCGCCTGGCCCTTGGTCGGCTTGAGCCGTTTTCTCCCCAGGAGAGCTGGTGAAACCACTGAAAAGCTGGCACCCCCCGATTCCCGCCAAGATGGCTGGCACCAGCAGACAGCCAAGCAGCGAGAACCGACACCGGAGTTGACGGCAGTTCATATGCAGCCCTCTTGGATGGTCACTCACCGCACTAGAGTTGGCAACCGAGGTTGAACTGGGTTGACCCGGTGAGTGGTGAGTCTGGTCCATGGTTTCCTTCCCGGTCTCGGCCCCTTGCCGGAAACGCTGCCACGCGAAGTGGGGTTGCAACCAGCGGCTCGCAGAAGAACCGGGGTGTCCTAGAAGATATCGGGCCGCCACTTGACGTGACTTTTGGCAACACGCAGAAAAAACCCCGCAAACGGCCCAACAGCAGAAGACAGCCGCAACTGAAGAGCCCGGCTGAGCGGCAAAACTGAAACCAGCCCTGCAAGGATTTTTCAATGAAATCCTTGTCCAGATACAGCAATCTGACGGGACTCACCCCCGAGGCCACTCGGGAGACTTGTCCGTTGCTATGGCCCACTGCATCCTCTCGGGCCGGGCCGCACAGTCGCTGCCGGGTTTTCCCTGGGTGAACTGCTGAAGCAAGAATCTCTTGCAAGGCAAGGTTGAGTCGTGGGTGACTGCGACGGGCGTGTGAGCCTCAGTCAAATGGGTGGCGGGCCCGCTGGGCGTGTCGGCCGAGTCCAGCTGACGGGTTCAGCACAAGCATCAACCGGCAGAGTTTGCAACCGGCAGAGTTTGCAACCGGCAGAGTTTGCAACCGGCAGAAGTACCAAAGGCAGATGTCGGCGGGTCGTCGGGGGCGGTTCTCCGACTCGACCACGATTCCCGATTACGTTTCTGACGCACACAGGCGATCGGATGCAGGTTGCCAAGCGTCTGCACGACTCTTTCCTGGACTGCTGAGACCGCGAGATGGCTTTAGACGTTTTGGTTGTTGCGCCTCACCCTGACGATGCTGAACTGGGAATGGGTGGGTCGCTGATGCGTTTTCGCGACGAGGGGCTAAGTGTCGGGGTGCTCGACTTGACCAGCGGGGAGCCGACTCCGCAGGGTTCGTTGGCCTTACGAGTTGCTGAGACCGCGGAGGCAACGAAGATGTTGGGCTTGGACTGGCGCGAGAACTTACAACTGCCCAATCGCTCGCTGGAAGCCACCCTGGACAACCGCTGGGCCTTGGCAGCAGTTTTCCGTAGGGTCCAGCCACGTTGGCTCTTTGCCCCCTACTGGGAGGATGCTCACCCTGACCATGTAGCTGCCACCGCGTTGGTGGAGGCCGCACGATTCTGGAGTAAGCTCAGCAAGACCGACTTACCTGGAGGACGCCATCACCCCCAGAAGATTTTTTATTACTACTGCGTCCATCTGCGATTAGTGGCCCAGCCGGCCTTCATCATCGACATCAGTGCGTACTATCCTCGCAAGCGTCAGGCGCTGGAGTGCTACCGCAGCCAATTTGTGGACGGCCGACCGACCGATCCCCCCACTTTTTTAGATCGACTTCAGACCGAAGATGCTCACTGGGGAAATCTCATCGGTGCCCACTATGGAGAGCCCTTTGCTACCCGCGAACCAATCGGCGTTCAGGGCATGCGAGATTTCCTTTAGCTCACCGGATGTCGCGTTGCGGGATTCAGGCCTTGAGGTGTTGCCAATCACCGCTGGAGAAGTGAACCGAACAAGGTCGCCCCACCCGAGACGACCTCACTGGATTCCTTGAGACAACTCGGGTTGAGAATTCCAAAGACACCCTGGCGCCCGACCATTTAACGGCAAGTGCGACTGCGAGCCAGCCCCAGTGACCCAAGGGCGATCATCCAAACGGCCAAGGTCGCGGGTTCGGGGATGACAGCACTTCCGGTGAGCTCAACATCGAGCCGGACGTTGTCGAACCCGATTCTGTCAATGGTACCGCCACCAATACTCCCTCCGACGAGGAAAACACCGACGTAATCATACTCGCCGGTGAGAGTCCCAGATAACGACTTCTCAGTAAATTCTCCTAATGGAGATGTCGTCGTCAAACCGAGGGCAACCTGTTCGAAGTCACCAGTTGCCCCGGCAACTTGCCTGACCCCAATCTCGCCAGGGGTTCCGGGCCGTCCGCCGACGTCGACGGTGACCTCACTCGGGTCATCAAATCCGACGACTCGAAAATCAAACTGGTTGTCACCGAAGGTGTCGTCTCGGAACACATCGACCAAAAGTTCGAAGTCGCCGGTGTAACCCTGGCCGACAGGTGCGCTGACATACTGGAAGGCAGCTCGTTCGGCAACCGAGCTTTGTCCCTGACCGTAGGAGAAGTACTGCAGACCGGTCATGCCCGGACGTCCCCCAACTGCTTCGTCCCTTCGCAGCTGTCCGTTCTCACGGGTGTTGCCAAAACCTCGGATCAGCCAGACTCCTTCGTTGTTTCCGGCGCCGGCACCAGCGTCAAAGGTCGCCAAGTTGTTGGCCTCGGGACCCCAATTCCGAAAGTTCGTGTTATCCGGCTCATTGGGGTTGGTAGCATTGGAATTCTCAAAGCTGGGGTCATTCAGTGTTACTGTGGCCGCGTGAGTCACAGCACCCTCTGCAAAGACAATCATCAGTGCAGTTGGGATGGACCACACGGTGAGACTGCGGGCGAGCATCAATCTCTCCTGAGAACAAAGGGGGAGGACAATTGCGGGGTACGATTGTCAAATTAAGAATTCGCCGCCACAGTACAAGAAGGGACCTGAGGCTTCATGAAGGTTTCTCATAACCTTCACCGGTCCTTCGCCAGCAACAGGCCCAAGCGCTCGCCGTCTGGGAGAGCTGGAGGGACTGCTCTCCCACATGGCCCAGTGCAGTGTCAGCTCGTGGCAACCATTTACGGCTTGGTCTTTCCTGCTCCGCTCTTAGTTGAGCGAGATTTGCTCCACCGATCAACATAAAACGTTGAGCGAGCTACGCCTGTGGGGGTTGTAGGAGGGGGAGTGAGGCACTTGCCGGTCTTCAGGTCGAAGGCCACATCACGCACTGCGTTGCCGCCAGGAAACTGCAGCACTTTCTCGCCGAGTCGAGAGGGACCGATACGGACTTGGCCAGCCAAGCTGATACCGTTTTTCAGGGTTGGATTGAGACTGCCTGAGCTCCCGTTGTGCCACTTGATCGTGCCGCTCCGGGCGTCCAGGGCGTACACGTGCGTTCCGTCGTAGTGGGCGATTCCCGCCGCTGTGTAGACGACGCCGTCTTGAACAGCCACACCGCCAGCAGCCGGCCAGGTTGACATGAGCTCGCCGTACACGGGGATGCGGCGGACAGCCGGGGCGACTTGAAACCGCCACAACAAACGCCCTGTCGCGGCTTCCCAGGCATAGACCCGGCCGTCGTTAGAACCTGCGAAGACCCGGTTCTCCCACAGGACCGGCGAGAAGTTGATGCCCCCGCCGGTGTAGGCCCTCCAGAGCAGCTTGTCATCGCGCCTGGCCCGGACGACCCCATCGTCTCCAGCAGTGAGGGTGAGTGCCGACTGCTGGGGATCAGCTGGGGTCACTTTCTTCCAGTCCCCGGGACCGTATTCGATTCGCTCCTGCAAGCGGGGCTGGGCGTTGAAATCAAAATCCCCTGCTGGGCCCAGTCCGATGTGGCCAAAGAGAGACAGTTGGCAAGCGCAAATCCAAGGTCCCCAATACAGATGACCCTCGGAGATAAGCACCCCATCGTGACAAGCGGGCCGCATTGGGGCGATATGTTCCAGCTTCTGAGATTGAAGATTCAGGCGAAGCGTTCCACCACGTGCTCGGCAGAAGATACTATCCAGGCTGCCGGTCGCCCGGGTACAGGCTCGACGTCCTGAGAATTGCTCCAAGACTTTTCCGGTCTGAAAGTCTAACTTGTAGCTGCTTCTTTTTTGTCCACCGAAGGCGTACAAGGCCTCGTCACGCAGTACCAACTGAAAATTGCCGTCGCCGAAGGTCCAGCCAAGCTCAGGTTGCTTCGACTGAAGCGACACGGCGACCAGCCTTGAGCGTTGGGGACCGGCGAAAAACAGATGGCTGTCGTTGCATTTGAGATAGGCTGAGGTGGCAAAGCCGCGGATGTAGCCCTGAGCGCGACCGTTCGGGCCGATGGCCTCGAGAATTGCCTTGTCAGTGCTTTTCCACACGGGTTTGCCGGTGTTGGTGTTCAGACAGATTAAGAAACTCTCGGGGGCATAAGCATACAGTCGGTCGCCCTTCATACAGACTGCCCGTCCGTCAAAGTACTCCTGTTCTTGGTGAGTCCAGAGGATCTTTCCGCTGGCGACATCCAAGGCGACGAAGTGGCGACCAAAGCCAAAGGCCTTGGCGGGATCCCGGTAGTCGTAGCCTTTCCACATGCCCCAAGGCCAACCCCCGTAGCCTTTTTTATCGCCGCGACGCACTTGGGCGCCGACCTCCTGGCCACCGATCATGGCATACAACACGCCGTCTTGCAGGGCCATCCATTTCCACACGGTCCCCCCGACCTTGTCAGCCGGTGGTCGGATTTCCCTTTGAATCTCCCCAGTTTTGGCATCGATCACTTTGCAAGATTTGTCATCGGCTAAATACAAGTTTTCCGGAGTGGCGATGATCGTATTACGGTGGATCATAAAACCTTCGGTGAGCTTTCGCTTCCAGAGGATGGTGCCGTTGTAGGCATTGATTGCGTACAGGGTGTTGAGGACCTCATTGGAGATTTCTTTGAAGGCGATGTGACCAAAAGCTTTAAAGACACGTCCTCCCGAGGCGACGCTCACTTCGGAGATACACCCAAACATCGGCTCGCCCAAGAACTGTGTGAGATAGGGAGACCTCGCCAGTTGGTCGGCCGATTGGGGATTGTTGTCCGGTCCATGGTAGGGATGGCTCCAGGAGTCCAAACCTTGAGGAACTGGCTTGGCGATCGTCTCCTGTCCAAGAAAACCTTTCGCTCGAGGATGCAGAACGCGAAGGATCTCCCGGCGAGGGGTTCCCGTCTTCCCCCGGGCATCCGGGCCCACCAACACAGCATCGGCCAGGTTGTTGGCCATCTGGATCGTCTCCCAACGTCCGGTGTCAACCCAGATCTGCCTGCCCAATAGCCCCGCCTTTTCTGCAGCCTCTCGCAAGTTGTTTGCCTGCTTCTGCGAGGCCACCTGCACATAGACCTGCAGGGAGCTGTGCTGAGCCAGTTGCACAATTCGCTCCGGCCCTCCGGACTGCGGCAGGCCCACAAAGACGCACACCCCACCGGTGGTGCCAATGCGGTCCAGCAGCGCCCGGACCTGCGGAGGAGTGGATTCGGCATGCAGCGGGCTGACCAGGGCTGGCAAGAGCATCATCCCGACGACCCAAGCCAGCATCCTGCCGCCGGAACGTCTCGGTGGGAGTATGCATTCTGTGAGTCGAAGAGGCCTGTCGCGATTGAGCAAAACCATTTGTCCCTCCAGTTCATTTGGACTTCCCAACACTGCTCTCGGTAGAGCTCGCACTTGCCTAAACTTCTCGGAAGAGGAATTTCCTCAAAGTTGGCTTGGACACGCTGGGCCTTTTTGGAGAGAACCTCAGCAGGTCACCGGCAATGCTGAACAAGTGAAAGCGTATTGTGATGCCCGGGGCAGTCTCCAAGCAACCGATTTCCTGCCACCGCGAGAATCAAGAGCTGTGTTGCCCTGACCATGAGGGAAGCCAGCTTCGCTTAGCTTGTGGCCTTGCAATCTAAGGGCCAGGTTGTTCGTCCAGCAGAGATTCTTCAGAAGAGACGCTCAGGGCGTCGATTCCCCACCGCGAGACTGTGCAATCGGCCTGCCGTTGGCCTAGGATAAAACACCTGAGGGACCTCAGCTCGGCTGGTCGACAGCATCGAGAGACAGGCTTCTCGCCCGGCCAATATGGCTGTGGACGATGGCCTGCCGAAAGGACCGCTGGTTGTTGGTTTTTGGAGAGGCCAGCCGGCCATGGGCAGTCTTTGGGGAGGCTGAGAAGAGTTTCCGACCCAGGGACGACCCACGGAAGCCTGAAAACCCACACCGCTTAGGACTTTTCGCCTTTGATCCGTCAAGAAGCGTTCCGAGACTCAATCGATTTCAGGCGAGGTGAGGCGATGGCGACGATTCTGGTCATCGACGACATGCCGGTGGATCGGGAGCGTGCCGCAACATGCGTCCGTCAGTGCGGTGCCACCCCGGTCTTAGCCGCCAATGGCCAAGAGGCCTTGGACGTCATCCAGCAGTTGAATCCCGACGTCATCGTCACCGAACTGCTGATGCCCGAGGAACGGGGGCTGGCTTTGATTACACGTATCCTGGCCCTCAATCCCAGCATCCCTGTGATTTTGATGACCTCCCCCGAGGGTGAGCCAGCCGCGGCCAAGGCCGTCCGGGCCGGGGCATCGAACTACGTCTCCAAAGACGACCTGAAACGAACTTTGGGCGAGGTGCTCGAGACGGTGCTTACAGCGGTGGAAACCGCCCGGCAACGAGAGCTTTTTCGCAGGCTGTTGGTGCAGAGTCGAACTGAGATTTTGTTGGGCTATGAGTCCGGCGGAGCCGAGGCGGTGATTTCCTTCTTGCGGGACCAGCTCAGCCAGATCAACTTCTGTCACGAGAGTGAGCTTGTCCGGGTGAGCATTGCCCTGGCGGAAGCTCTGCGAAACGCCTTGGACCACGGCAATCTGGAGCTGGACTCAGCCTTGCGGGATTCCGACGACCCTGATGCCTATCATCGGCTGGGCGATTTCCGTGCGACTCAGCCACCCTACTCAGAACGACGTGTCACCGTGACAACAACACTAACCGCTGAGGAGGCAACCTTTGTCATCCGCGACGAAGGCCCTGGCTTTGACCCCAGTCAGCTGCCTGACCCCACCGACCCCGAGGTCCACCTGCGTGCCAGCGGGCGTGGCATTATGATCATGCGTACCTTTATGGACGAAGTTCGCTACAACGCCAAAGGTAACGAAATCACCCTGATCAAGCGTCGCAGCCTTCAGGGAGCAAGCTCTTCGCAACAGCCCAGCGACGCAGGCGACCACCCACCATAGCCCTCGCCGGGACCGGCCTGCTCAGCCGCCATCAAACCTTTGAGCCCCACACTGTGTGCTCCGCGAGGTCGGGTCTCTGAGAACGCACCTCTCCGGGAACCGTCACGCAAAAAAAGACCCCTTGCGCAACAAACACCCTTCGACCACCTCGGGGGAGAATGATCCGAGAGCAGCCGAAGGGGGAACTCGACATCCATTGCAGTCCAGAGTGCCAGAGCCTGCCTGCTGAAGCTGGGGAAAATCTTGGCTCGTCCGACTTCTGGAAACGCTGCGAACTCAGTGCCGATGATGCCGTTTCAGTGTGTTGGACGAGCAAGAATTCTCCCCAAGTAGCAGATTCTCAAGGAAAGATTGGCCAATGGCATGACGCATCTCCCACACGAGGAGGCTGCTATCCCATCCGGCAAATCTTCCTTGACGGACCACCTAGTGGTCGGTTTCCTTCTGATTTGGCAGTTGGTTCTCGTGGAATTCACGTCCAACCGACTGCCAAAATCAAACGACTGCTAAAATCAACCGACCGCTAAAATCATAGGAAACAAGGCACTAGTTTTGGTTCCGACGAAGTGTGAAGGCCATGTAATGAAAACCGGTCTCGTCGTCGGTAATGAAGGCTCCGCCGGGCGCGAGGTATTGTTTCAGCACAGCAAAAGGCGGGAGCGGGTTGTCGGTGAAGGCTTTGTCGACCGCTTGAAAGGCTGCGTTTTCTCCGAACTGGTCACGGGCGCCGGAGCGAAGTTGATCGCTGCTGACCAGGTCGTAGACCAGCTTGAGGCCCACTTCGGGGCGATCGAAGCTAAGCAAACTGGGGCGAGCCTTTCCGGATTCTCGTTTGATCTTGCTGGCGATCAATTTGTAGTCGAGGGTTGCTGCCAGAGCATCAGATGGGTTGCTAGCGGTCAAAATGGCCTTCTCGATGGCTGCGGGGCGGTCACTGACCAGCAGGTAGTCCCCAAGCAAACAAAAGGTTGGTTGAGGCGGACCGCCCACCAAGGGGTTATCGTCTTCGGGATCGTCGAGCTGTTGGTCCTCTTGGGGGAGGATCCGGTAACAGGTGGTTCCACCGAAGTTCTTGGGTTCCAAGAGGTTGTTGAATTGTTTGACGATTCGATCGAGCACCCCGGAGAACTTGGTGGCGTCGATCAATTTGACCCCGAGCACGTTGGCGTTGCTTCCAATACGGGCGGGCGGTTCATTCCAGTTGAACAGGGTGATGCGACCATCGAGGTTGCCCAGCACCTCGTCTTCGAAGTTGACTCCGACGTTGTCGAGGGCCGCTTGCACGCGAGCGCCCACCAGCCCTTTTTCTGTGGCGAAGGAATCCACCAGTGCTTCCAGTTCCCGGTAGGTGGTCTCAAAGTCCCAATGAAAGGTGGTATAGCCGGCCACATCGCCTGGGACCCAAGGCTCGGGTTTGGCGGACCCAGACGAGAGGGCCAACATTTTGACCACGCCCGCCCGGGGGCTGTCTAACAGCAGATGAGTGTGAGCCAACACATCGAAGGACCCAGTCGCCATCGACACACTTCCGCCGGCGCCCAGCAGACCATCCAGGCCCAGAATCGGCAAAGCCGGCAGGACCGTGAAGGCGGCTTGGGTGTTGTTTCGCACGATGGTGCGGACTAACTCGATCGGATCGACAAACCACAGCAACTGGGCGGGCTCATCCTCGATGCCTCGGCAGCGTTTTTGGATGGCGGCGAAATCGGGATCATCAGCCAAACTGGATTCGGCTTTTCCTTCCCAAGCCTCCAAGACGAAGTCGATCGCCTTGCGGTTGTTGGCCATGACATAAGTTCCATCGCGGGTGAAGTACATCACCTGATCGGCGTTCTCATTGGCCAAGGTGAAGGTCACCAACGTCACGTCGCCGAGGGTCTCTTCTTCCTGGCTGCCTCCACGTTCTTGGAGCACGGCGGCTCCTCGGTCGACGAGTGTTTGCATGTTGCGATGCTGGTCACCACAATCCACCATCACCACGAGAGCTGGGGGTCCTTCCTCAGGAGGGACCACCGCCAAGGTCACCTCCCCCTGGGGCAGGCGAAGCATTTGGTCCAGGGTGAGGCCAACGCTTTCTTCCACCTGGGGGATGAGCGCCACCAGAGAACTGTAGAGGTCATCCACCAACGGCTTGAGCTGAGGGTCTTTGAGCATCTTCCCCCCCGCTGTTTGGTTCAGTTTCTCGATGAGCAGGCGGCTATCGGGGATGGAGACAAACGCCAACGTGTTTTCTGGCAGTAGCTGAGTGGCCGGAGGTCTGCCTGACTCGGAATCGCCCTCAGCAGCCGAGGCCACAACAGCAGCGCCGAGGACGACCTGGCAGAAAGCCAACGTCAAACAGATCATCGCAGGGAAGCCACTTGCCCTGAATATGGAAAAACCTGTTTTGCTCAATAACTTGCCGTTACCTGTCTTTGGCATGGAAAAGGTTCCTCAGCATGAACTTTGTGTCGGGAAGAGAGACATCGCGTTTCCATTGCGGCTACCCGGCGGCGGCAGAGGCAGTTTCAGCAAACCGCCCGATTGCTGGGGTGCCGTGGCGGGCTTGAACCTTTGATCAGACAGGGAAGGCCCCCACCGGTGCTTGACACCCCAGAGGAGCAAGTCTAGTGTACCCATAGGTGTTTTGAGGAAGGGGCTGAACCTGACAAGGGTGATCTGCGTCCTAGTCAATAACACCAACAATTGATTAAACGCACTCTGCCCAGTAAAAGCTGGGAGGAGGGGCATGAACCAGTTGTCCAATCTATCGGGGGATTAGCTCAGTTGGGAGAGCGTTTGGCTGGCAGCCAAAAGGTCAGCGGTTCGAGCCCGCTATCCTCCACTTCAAAAGGCCCGTCGTAGCAAGCAGTTACGGCGGGCCTTGTCATTTCCGAGCGGCGGCTGATGTTGTTGGTGCAACCACCGGGATCGAGTCTAGTCAATGTTGAACGAGAGCTTTGAACAGCAAGTTGATCCCTGATGGGGTTAATGGGGTCCTGCAGAGCGGACGCCGGGACAACCCGACAGGGGTCATTCTTCGCCGACAACTGGCGTGGCAAACCCTCAACCGGGTTGTGTGAGGCGAGTGTGGTTCGAATTGACAGCTCGGCTGCTGAGAACTTGCTGCGAAGGGAATTTGAAGCTGTCGCGGCAGGCGAGTCCGTGGATGCAAGTTGGCAACACAAGGTGGAGGAGTTGTCCAAGCTCTGCGAAGCCCCAGGTTCCTCTCGCACCCACATTGCGTTCCTAGGGACTGCGATGGTGGCAAAGGCAGTTAACCTCCAGGCTGATCTCTTGGCCATAAAGCCGAACCACGCAGAGGGAAATCCAAATGCTTTTTCAGCGAGGACGCTCTGCCACACAGTCCTTGTTCCCCTGTCGGCTGAGTTGGGGTTCCACATTGGCGTAACTGGGCGCGAGCCACTCAACAACCAGCCGTATTTCAGAATGAAGCGGCTTGGTGATGGCACGCCTGTTCACGCCAGGGCGAGGCCTGCATTCAACTACATGATTGGCTTGGGTAAGGAGTTGCAGCGGATACGAACTCACACTGAGGCGAAGACTGCACTGCGATCGTTTCTCGCGGTGCGACGGGGATACCTGCCGCAATATCCAGGCCAGAAAGCAGAGGACCTCAGAATATCCGAACACTCTTTCCTGGCAGCGGTTGCAAAGTTTGTTGGTGAGAGTTCAGGCGGCGGCCGCCGAGCTCAAGCTGCGGTCGCGGAGCTCGTGGACATTTCTGCAGGTGAATATCGGGTAGCGAATGTCAGGATCAACGATCCAAGCAGGCACTATCCTGGCGATGTTGCAATCCGATCAAAGTCGGATCCCGATGAGTGGGCTCAGGCAATAGAGGTTCGGGACAAAAGACCCTACTGCAATCAAGCAGTCTGTGCGCCATCGCGGAATAACCTCCTTTTGGAATCACGCTCAAGTCCAATGGGTTTTTCGTAAGTCCGGCCCATGATCCAGCATCAGGGATGTCACAACCTCAGGCGACGGTCAGTCGTGAACCTCACGCGACCGTCACCGGCGTCATTCCCAAAACGGACGCAGCTTTCTCACATTGCTGAACTGATGGACCAAGGAGAGATCCAGATCAGCGCTGTGCAGACCTATCCGTTAGACCAAACAATCCAAGCCCTCTCTAAACATCGGCAAGGGCGAACCTCCGATGAACTCGTGATTCCGGTGTAAGCGTATCAGAAGTAAGTACCGCGTCGGTCAATGTGACCGACGCGCTGGTCCATACCAGAACAACTCGCGTTTCCTACTGAGTGCGGGAAAAAATGCTCGTTCGTTGGCTCTTCGCGTACCCCTGCGCCGGAAGGAGAAATGCTTACTCATCCCGATTTTCGCGAACGAAGCTTTTCCTCGGTTTCAGTAAGCAACTTCAAGACCTGAAGTTGCTCAGGCGGGGACTAAGAATTGGAAATTTTCGAACTTCTCGGCAGGAAACTGGAGTGGAACAAATGCCTCTGGGGGTGGGCCAATGTAGGTATCCTCACCCGATCCTCCAGAGTAGATTGCATTGGGCGCTAGGGTGTTACCCAGAACGACAAAGAACAAGCCTGCGGTGTCATCCCCAGTCCCCAACAACACACGGATGCTCGTGAAGATTCCATTACTGTCGGGCGTGAAGTAGGTGGTGGCGTTCCAGGTGTCATTGCCCGGACCACCTTCGGCCGAGTAGTCGACCATTCCTGTGAACTCAGTGGGGACAATACTTCCGTCAATGACGTCAAACACCTGCACGTTGATGCTATCGTCGCCTCGTCCTCCGAGCATCGTGCATTGGAAGTCCCCGGAGTTGTCGTTGCCTCGTGCGATCCAGTACATGGTATCGTTACCTGAACCTCCATCGGCGAAGCAAACGTGTGTTCCACGAACATTGACTTTGTCGCAAATGAGCGTGTCATCTCCAGCGCCGCCTGACTGTTCACAAAGCGCTGAGCCAGTCTCCTCCATTTCGATCAGCGTGCAGGAGACGATGTCGCTGCCGAGTCCTCCATCGCTGATACAGGCACTATGTCCGGCAATGTGTAACTCGGTACACAGGATGGTGTCGTCACCCTCACCACCCCAAGACCTGCAGATCGCTTCAGCGCCTTCCAAGATATTGCTCTTCTCACAGAAGATCTGATCGTCACCAAATCCACCAACACTAACACATGTCGCGCTGCCGGCGATGTTATTCTGCTGGCAGCGGATGACATCGTTGCCAAGGCCGCCGGCCATACGACTGTGGGCTACTCCGTCGTCAAGGATCTGTCCAATTGTAGTGCTGAGTTCATCCGAGCCGAAGCCACCATACATGCGCAACTCGGTAGTCGCATCTGCGAAGACTTCATCGACCGCGGCGGAGATCTGATCGTCACCGAAGCCACCGAAGACCGTGAATCCAGCATCTTGTTCGACACGACCGAAATCAAAGTTTGCGACATCGTCACCTCGACCAAGGTGGAGATCGATTCTGGATAGTGAGAGTGTTCCGCTCGCGCTGAAGTTGACTTGATCATTGCCGCTGAGTGTGGTCATGGTGATCCGGTCGATCCCTGTGTAGTCGGTTCCATTAACATTCAGCAGCCCCCCACCATAGTCTTCGATAACAATCAAGTCATCATGCGCGTCACCTCGAATTGTCAGCGCGTCATCGACGGCGAAGACTGCAATCGCTGGACACGCGCGAAGCTCAAGTGATTCAATAGCCAGCGGTTGTTCTGCTCGACGCTGGCAGCAGTCTTTGGGAGATTTACCGTCCGCCTTGTCGGTGAGTGGAGCGTTTGTTTTCCAGAAGTTTGTAAACATAGTCAGTCGTTTCCTTGGGCGATGGAAGGCAATTCGTGCTGAGGGACAAGTTCGAACCGGTACCTCGAATACTGCTGCAATCGAGGTTGCCACGTTGCCTGTGCTGTTGGGTCGCGAGGTGCTTCCCTCCTCAGAGGTGTAACGCTGGGCTCTCACGCGAAAAAATGTAAGTGTCCATTTTCCGGTGAAAACGCACAAAATTTGCAAGTTATCGCTACGAAATCACACTAATTTTGGCAACAAATCCGTGTTTTCGCCCCTTCAACTGAGTAGTTTTTGCCTGCTTTTCTGATGAAACAGGAGTTACGCAGTTGCTTTGACAAGCAATTGCGGGAAGTGTGTTTTGCAAAAAGCGGTTCTCCGGGTTGTGCGGATTGCCTATCTTGTCATGTATGAACGCAGCAAAAAAGCACTGAAGAAGACTCTATAAATTTTTTGCTTGGTTCCCCACGCCAGGCAACTGCCACCGAGGCATCCCAGTGTGACCCAAGAATCGGGGAAGTTGCCCACGATGCCTACACTCGGTTGTTATACCGTTTGGAACCTCAGGCGAGCGTCCTGTGGGAAGAGGTCCGTCCAGACGTCCAACGCCAAACAGGCTATTTGGTTCTGGATGATACAGTTCTGGACAAACCGTACGCCAAAAAGATGGACTTGGTGCATGTCCAGTATTCGGGCAAACACAAGACCACCGTGAAAGGGATCGGTTTGGTGACACTGCTGTGGACCAATGGCGATCGCTGTTGTCCTTGTGATTATCGAATCTATGACAAGCAGGAGGGAAAAACCAAGAACGATTATTTCCAAGAGTTGATCGAAACAGCCAAGGAGCGAGGATTCTCCCCAAATTGTGTGCTGTTTGATAGCTGGTACAGCAGTTTGAAGAATCTCAAGTTGGTGCGGTCTGTCGGATGGAACTGGCTGACACAATTGAAGCCCAACCGACTGGTGAATCCCGAGAACCGAGGGTTGATCCAAGTCAGATGCGCGAAGATCTCCAGAAGCGGAACAGTAGTACATTTAAAAGGTTACGGGCTGGTCAGTAAGTGTCCATTTGCCTGGCAGGCTCGTGCGCCTGATGCCCTTAGTGCAACCGATTCTTCCGGTGCAATCGGTGCCGGTGTAAAA
>CAZYKP010000081.1:0-41017 GCA_964648025.1 uncultured Pirellulales bacterium
TCCTCAATGCTCCCTCGCCTCGCTGTGCTGTGATTTTAAATGCGTTTACCCTGGGTGGTTGGGGTGCTTTTTCTTGGCCTTTCTGAGCTGATAGAGTCGAATCCCTACGTTGTCAGAATCTAACCGGCCTACCACGCTTTCGAACAGCGAGGTCAGCTGAGGGCTTTGTTGATAGGGTTTGTGGCTCAGCCATTCCATCGGCCGGTCTCCCTGACGATTCTTGACAGCCAACTTCAAGGTCTGGAACACGGCTTCGCGAGTGTTTTTGACTTCGACCTTTTGCAGGTAGGCCAGTGCGGCGACTGCTTGCGTAGCGGCTTTCTTGGCCGGCACAGGGACGGAGAGATCCTGCAACCAAGAGTTCCCGACCTGCTGCTCGGCCTCGGTGAGGGCATTTTCCCAGACACGCAGTCCCTCTTTGGTGGCTAGGTAAAAGAATCGCCCATCGGGGCTCCAGGCGGCCGGCCCTGTCGCGGAGACATCAACAGTCACGGTCTCCCCCTGACCGGAAAGGTGAGCGATCGAGGCCTGTTTGCTGTTGAGCACAAAAATCTGATCGGTGACCGCGTTGACTGCGGCCCCTCGAGGATAAGCCCCGATGGGGAAAAACCCCTGGACTTTTCCTAAGTCGGCCGTGGGAAAGACCGCCAGCCCATAGCCATGCGGTTTGCCCGGACTCGGACGCCATCCGCCACCACCGATGATGCCGACGAACTGGCCATCCGGTGAGACCCGCAAGGCAATTCCGTTGCTGGCGGCCTTCAGTCGGACAGCCGCCAACAAAGGCTCTTTCTGGGCAACGGCGAATTGGAATAACGCGGTCTGGTGCCAATTCAAATCTCGTCGCTGGAAGAAGATAGGACGGCCGTTGATCATCACATCGCCGGTGTTGGGCTGCTGCGGACGATCGACGAAGAAGCTATAGAAGAATGTTTGACTGGGATCGGAGGCAACGTTGTGACTGGCATAGGGTGTTTCGGTGAGTTGGCCGTTTTCCAGGTGGAGCTTGTGGAGATTCCCACCGCTGGGGAAGAAGGCGACCTGCTGTGCCGGGAGCACAGCCAGGGTGGTCGCGATCTTACTGATGGGCCAACGCTGCTTGATCTGCCCGCTGCGGAAGTCCAGCTCGGCGATTTGCGAGGGGTCCGAGAGGGCCACAAACAGCCGACCGCTGGCAATGGTCACGGCTCGGATGGTGCTTGGTGCCTTGAGTTTGCGGAGGCGATGGTGATCTTGGCACTCAACGATGACGAGGTCGGGGGAGTCCTTGAGCAGGACGATCAGGCTATTTGCTTGAGGAGCCGGCACAAGATGGGCGATGGTGCCTTCCAGGGGCTCAGCCAATTCTTGTGCTTGCAGAGTGGTCTGGCTCAGCCGAGGTTTGATGGTCGGGGCTTGCTCGTCAAAGTACAGCACCTGCCCGTATTCGTCAGTCTCGGCAACCTTATCCAGGAAGTCGACAACCATTTTCAGCTTGACGTGACGGTCGTTGGCCTGATAAGCGGCCAGAGCACTCAGCGCCGCTGAGAGGTTTTGGTTCTGCTTGTGTAACGCAACAGCGGTGTTGCGATAAGCCTTCCAGTGTCGGCTGTATTGGTCTTGCGGGTCAAGCATGACCGCCCGCGTCAACCACAGCAGGGCCTTGTCGGTCTCTTGAATCTTCGCATAAGTCAGCCCAACATTGAGACAAGCATCGATGGTGATATTGACCACGCGAGTCTTTTCGGCAATTTTCACTAACTGCTCACACTTGGCAAACGCCTCGTCGAGTTCCCCAAGATCGCCGTGAGCGAGGGGCTGCCAATAGTAGGCCAGCTGGAGCTGAGGGTCCGCTTGGACGGCTTTTGCCAGATGGGGCAGGGCCTCTCGGGGTTGCTTGCCTTGGACCAAGCGGATGCCCTGGTGCAACGCCCGAGCCGCCTTCTCAGACCGCGTCCCGTATTTGCTGTCGCAGATCTTGGCCGGCAGCTTGCCCCAGTGCCACCAGCAGCAACAGGGTGATCGGGAAGAAACCATGAACAAGTTGTGTCGGCATCAGAGACTCCAGGAGACGAAGTTGGTCGCAAAGCAAGCGAGGCGATCTGCAGAAGCAATCGAAATGGTTGACGCCTGGATGGTCAACTCGTCGATCGGGAATTGGGGAAACGCTCCCTGCTCACTTCAGGGCACCCATGGCCCGCAGCGGAAGCCTTGACACTCAAGTGTTGATCGGCCAGCCCTGGCAAAAATGCCAGACCAGCCAAGATAGTTCCCGCCCTCAAAAGGTCAGGGATCTCTGGCATCTGCCTGGTGGTCGGTTTCCTTCTGATTTGGCAGTTGGTTCTCGTGGAATCGGGGGATTCACGTCCAACCGACTGCCAAAATCAACCGACTGCCAAAATCAACCGACTGCCAAAATCAACCGACTGCCAAAATCATAGGAAACAAGGCGCTAGTCGATGGTCAAGGAAAGATTGTCCGATGGCATGACGCATTTCCCAAGCCAACGGACTGCTACCCCATCCGACAAATCTTCCTTGACGGACCACGAGCTTGACTATTCCAGATTGTGGCAGAGGCCCAACGGGTCGGGCTCTCAACAGATCCATGCAAACACATTTTGGTGGGCAATGGCCACATCTAGGACAGTCCAACTAGTGTTTTCGTGGGACACCAACGACAACATCATCGCTTCCCGTCGCGCCGTTGTCGTCCGCTTGGTTCGGCCCCCAAGCGTAAAGCAAAAAGCCATTCTCTGTCCGCCGATAGGAGAGCGGCTTGTCGATATAAAAATCCTTCGGCAGTTGCGGAATTGACTGGGGCACCAAATCGGAGAGTTTTGCGGGATAGGTGTGTTTCTCCGCCTTGTAAGCGGCCAGGGCCAAGCTGAGGCGGGTCAACTGCAATTGCATGTGGCCCCGATCTTGAGAGTTTTGCACGAGCTTGGGCGCATCCAAAAGCAGCGAAATGAGGATTCGGCCTATCCTCCTCCCGACAGCCTTTCCCAAGCCAACCTTCTGCATCTCTTGGGCCGCTAACGCGGGGTCCTTGGCCTGGGCAGCCATGCCCTCCAGCTGCTGATCCAGCTTTTTCCAAGCAGCCAAACGTGCCCGATACGTCGGTTGCCCAGCGACTTGGACCAAGCGGTCATACCAACGGTTGGCCAGTTTCATCGTCTCGTTCCAATCGACCAAACTGAATCCAAGACGTTCCTGAAAACTGGGCGACGCTTTCGGGCCGGCGAGCCCGGTGATGCTGATCTTTCCGCGTGCCAGCTGCGAAATGGCCTCCAGACAGATGAACCGTTCGGTCACATCGAACGTCTCGGCGTTGGCTGGCATCGGGTCCAAAGCTTCCAGTTGCTGGCGGTATTGAAGAGCTTCGTTGGCCGACAGTTTCCCGCTGGCGGCCACGATTCGGTCCCCTTCCAGTGCGATCGAATCGATAATGAAACCGAACAAACGATCAATCAGGGTCGGCCCAGCCGCGACATGGCGAGCGAGGCGATGACAAATGATCAAGTCGCCTTGGGCGGCCTGGAGGTCCCCTTGACCCAGATGCCACATCGCCCGTGCTCGCAGCGCTCTTGCCATTGAGCGAATCCCGACCAGATACGGACGGACAATGAGCATCAGAAACTGGTCCTCAGAACCAACCATCGGCAGGAAGTACTGCTTGCGGCTCACCCCTTCGGCCAGCTTGGCAAACGGCCGTTGGTTTCTTTTGAGCCACTTGGCCATCAGCGGCAGATCCGCCTCGACCCAGGGGCCATCGCTCGCCCTGTCAAGCAGCTGGTTCATTTCTTCGGTGGAAATCTGTGAGGGAGCCTGTTCGTCGAGGAAGATTCTGAGTGCAAGAAACACCTCGGCATTTTGTGGTTGGCCTTTGGCCACCCCGAGTTGCTTCAAGAACGCCTCCTGAAATGCCTCGGAGGCCCCTTCTTCCTCAGGAGAAACCACTTGGCAGATCACCACAGCGGCGTTGTTCTCGGGAGTGACCCCTTTGCCGAAGTGTTGATTGATCGCCCTGAGGTAGTCGACACGGCCTTGTTTGTTCAGCGGTTGAAGGATCCGTGTCGTCTGTTTGGAAATGACAATGGGAGCCTTGGCCTTGGACGACCCTTTGTCCTGGGCATGACGCTTGTCCCCTGGTTGAGCCTCCGGTTGAGGACCTTTCTGGGCAACTGCCCCTGAGAGGCAACTGGCGAGTACAAGCAGCCCAAAAGCACAAGAAATCGGCGAAAACATAATCGTCAGGGTCCCCAGGGGCTCGAGAACGCAGGTTTGTTGCATGAGGTCACGATTGTGCACCTCGCAGCCGAGTGCGCCCAGGTGTCACCCTGCCCTTCTGGGTGATCGAAACAGGCCTCCCTCCCGGCCCGGCCAAAGAGTCATTCGCCGACGACTCTGCATTTCCAAAGAGATCTCCCGGAGACGGTTTCGATCAAACAAGCTCAAAACCCAGACCTTCGGAGGGGCGTTGGCAGAGAATCCGCTCAAGGTGGGCGGAGTGGGGCGACCTCAAGACCGGTGAACAGGCCTAATGGTCCGTCAAGGAAGATTTGTCGGATGGGCTAAGCAGTCCGTTGAGTTAGGAAATGAGTCATGCCATCCGACAATCTTTGCTTGCCCATCGACTGGGTGGATCTGTCTCCTGGAAAGCATGCTGGGTTGCTGGACTCCTAACGGCAGAGAACAAAAAGCCCAAGGAAGACGAAATTCATTGAAACTCAAGTTTGTTCTCGCTAAGATCTTCCTAGCCAATGCCTCCCTGAGATGCGTAGGCTCCCCCGTTTGGCGATTTATCCCCTCTGATAAACGCCCATCAAAAGCCCCGCTCGATCAAGCTTTAGGCAATCACCTTGGAGCATTTTTGGAATTGGCTTCAAGCAACCAATCCCCAGCCTGCTGAATCTCCACCCTGGCAATCGGAATCCTGAGCTCTAACAGTCTGTCCGAAAAGCACCGGAATCCACCTGGATCGTGTTGCACCATGACTTCGGCTCCACAACATAGTGGATTGCCGGATGCTTTTCGGAGAGTCTCTAAGCTAAGAGCACTGGCTGAGTTCACACAGCCGGAGGGTTCTGTTCGATTTGACTCACCGATCCCGAGTTCTTCACCACCTGAGGTATCTTGATGCGACAACTGATTTTGACCTTGACCCCTTTGATCATTTTGGCCTTGGCCATTCCAAGGGCGACCTTCGCTCAATCGTTAGTCGGCTTCTGGGAGGCCGAAGACACCGCGACGGCGACAGTCGGCACCGACGGAACGCTGATCAATGGGGCTGGCTTTGCACCTGGCCGGTTTGGCCAAGGCTTCTCCTTGGATGGAAGCAACGGGCAGTTTGTGGAAATCCCCGGAGGCGGTGGCCTCAACAATGTCACCGAAGGCACCATTAGCATGTGGGTGCAGTGGAACGGCACCCAGGACTCCGGCTTCGGTGGGACCGCTGGTGCTGTCCTCGCCCGACAGAGCAACGGTGTCTTTTCCGATAACATCATTGGACTGAACAACACGGATCCCGATGTCGGCAATCTGATCTGGCAACCCTACGGCAGTCCCGCCCCTGTCGTGATCACCGGAGGCACGCCGCCGGGCGATGGGAATTTCCGGCACGTGGCGGTCACCTTCTCGGATGGACACCATGCCCTGTATCTGGACGGCGTGCTTCAAGGCACAGCCACCACAGAAGGAAGCACCAACGACGCCCTGGCTGTGCCACTGACGATTGGAGCATGGGCGGGCGATGGAGCCGCATTTTCCACCAGTGTGGTTGATGACGTGGCGATCTTCAGCCGGGAGCTGTCCATCGGCCAGATCCAGGCGTTGGCCAGCGGAAGCGACCGGCCGTTGGATGTGATCGATCCGATTGAAGGGGTGACAGCCACAGGCTCGAGTTTCTTGTTTGGAGGGCCACCGGCGTTTGACAGGTCGCCTGCCAACACCGTTGATGGTGTCGGACGGGGGACAGAGGTGCCAGACGGCGCTGCTGGTGAAGGCAACGGCATGTGGCTGACTGAGGGGATTGGCTTCAACGCGGGGAACGATACCGATCCTCAGATCACCTTTGATTTGGGTGAGGTAACCGCCATCGGAGAAATGGTCGTCTACAACTACAATGAAATCCTGCCGGGCCGAACTGATCTGCTGAACCGGGGCGTGCAGGAGGCCGAGATCCTCATTTCCGACGATGGTATCAACTTCACATCGTTGGGCACTGAGATGTTTCAGATCGCCCCAGGTAATGGCAGCAACCCGGGCCGAGTGGTCGACTTGGATGTCATGGCTCGGTTTGTTCAATTGGATATCATTTCCAACTTCAATGGTGCGGACTACACCACGGGAGTCACTGGTGCTGACTTTGGCTTTGTCGGGCTCAATGAAGTCGAATTCTTTGCCCCCACAAGGGTGATTCCCGAGCCGGGCACCTTCACGGTTTTGACCGTTGCCCTGATGGGACTGTCGACTCGTCGTCGCAGGAAGTAAGCACCTACTGCTCTTGGGAAAAATTCTTGCTCGTCCAAAATGCTGGAACGGCACAATCGCCAGTGAGTTTGCAGCCTTTCCAGCAGCGTGACAAGCCAAGATCCGTCCGCCCTAAAAAAGCGTTTCAGCGTTGCCCAAGCAGCTGAGAAGAGCAAAGCAGGCTGACTCCAGGACATCACTCAGAAGGATCCGTGGGATTGCAAAGCCCGCGGATCCTTTTCTTCTGCGCCGCTGGGCCGACTCGAATTGGCACTCCTCAAAACAGGCCTGCTCGGATCATGGACAGGCCCTGGGCAAGTGTGTGGAAACCAGCGAGAAGACGCGGCTGAGCTGGACTCTTCTCTGGGTCACCATATATTAGCGTAAAGACGTAGCATTTCTATTGCAATACAACGGCTAAGTGCTTGCGCTGATCCTCAGGTCGGGGTTCGACCCAAGACGTTTGCCCGCCCTTGTTCGTGATGACTGGGGGCAGCCGGAGGCCTCATCGGAAGCCCGGAGCCTCGGTCTTTCTTCAAGCAATACTTCCAGAACGTTTCAGACAATCCATAAGTAACTGCGGATTCGGGGCCTGGTACGAGGGACTGTCCATCCTCAGGTTCCAGATGCCAAGGCGAACCTCACCCCGAGTACGGCACATCAGCATGATGAACGGATCGGCAGCAAAGATCCCCACCTTGATGAGGGTCAGCAATTGGCTCAGCTGCGACCTGTTCGGGGGCTCGGGATTCGGTCAGAATCGAAAGGTCTTATCCACAAAGTGTTCAATAGCAAAGATTGTGAAGGATTTGTGCCTTCTCGGTTAAGAGTATTGGTGTGTTACTGATTCCCTGAAAAGTCTTCGACGAAGCAGGGCGTTTCGTTCGGCAATCCGGGCTTGCTGTGGTGCCTCAGGCTGCCCCCGGTGGTGCCTCAGGCTGCCCCCTTGAGGTCATCACAAACAAGGGCAGGCGGTCGCCCTGGGTCGGCAACTTCTCCGAAGGTCAGTAAGGTTGGGCTGCGGGCTCGAGCACCCAAGGTGACGATGCCCAACCAGCAATCGAGTCATCAGATTGTGTTGATGGTTTTAGGTGAACGACGTTGCGGCTGTGAACCTCACGGAACGAAACCCCGTTTCCCCTTTTCGAGAACACCCGATGAGCCTGGCTTCTCTCTCTTCACTGGACAACTCTGTGGTCGGCACCAATCGCAAGAGCCTCCTGATTCGCCTTCTTCAAAGGCGAGCTTTGACTGTGCTGATTGTGGCGTTGCTGTTGTTGGCCGGACTGACATCAGCGGCCCGTGCTGCCGTCATTGAGTCGGGCAGCTTTGTGGATAAGGTTCAGACTCTCAGAAACCAGACCTTCGCCCGAGATTAAAACCTGTACGTTGAGCCTTCAGCCGCGGACCGGACAGCGTTCTCCGCTTTGGCGACGACGCTGTTGGCAGGAGATGTGGCCGCGGCCGACACACAGGCCGTTGCTGTGGGTTACGACTTAGTGGAGTTCACCGACACGGATACTGGCAATCTCTACTACGGAGTAACCGAGCAGCTTGTTGGTGGAAGTCCGACTCGTGGTTGGGGGGTCGTACTTTGTGAACTTCGATTCGGCCGTGGACGCGGTTATTGAAGTCCCTCACCCTCGATTTGACATCAACACACTCCAGATCGGTGCTCGTGTTTTTCAACAGTCCGAAGCCCAGGCGTTTTTGATGGCCGGCGCTCATCGCCACTCCAATGGACTGGGAACCGCGGATGTTGCCCATCTGGATGAGTCCATCTTTCAGGAGGTTCATGAGGTCTTCACCGGGTCTGCGGCAGAAAACTCTGCCTGGTCGATTCACGGGTATGCTGCGGCCAATCACTCGTTTCCAAGTGGCACAGCGGCAGTGTCGTCCAACGGGGACGGCGGTGTTTCGGAGGAGATTGTGAACCTGGCTCAGATGTTTGACGATGAGGGTTTTCTCTCCTTTGCCTTCAACACCCTACCGGCCTCAGACCCTCTCAACGTCCAGTTCAACGGCAGCGAGGAAGGAGGTACCTTTTCGTCGCTCGGGGGGACCACCAACGAACAAGGCAGGTTCACTCGCAGTTTGGGGGGATTGTTTGTGCAGATTGAGATGGAGCAGAGCATCCGCTTTGATGCCGACAATCGACTGGTCGCCGCTGCCCTCATCGCCGAGACGATCGGTTTGACCGGTGCACCCGACGGGTCGGGCGGTGTTCCAGAGCCGTCAGCGTTGGTGTTGATGTCTCTCGGGCTAACGCTCGGCCTTACCTGGCGTCGACGTCAAGCATCTTGAGCCGGCGGCCGATGGTTCCCGGCGGTCCAGTTGGAGATTCGAACAGGTCTTCGGATCATGGACAGGGTCCGGGCAAGCGTATGGGAACCAGCGAGAGGATGCCGCTGAGCTGGGCTCTTCTCTCGGTCACAACTCATTGGCTGAAAGCCATATCCACGGTAGCCTAGGACAACGTCCTAGGTGCTCGGGCCCACCTTTTCTAGAAGCCTCTCGATTGGTTGATCTCGGCTCTCGGATGTCCGTTGCCGACGATCGTTTGCCCCTGGTCGATTCCCACCGAGATTCCGAAGGCCACCGACTCGTCATTGGAGACCATCCCCCAACGAGATGCCCAGCTGATTGCCCAAACCTACGAGATTGTGTGGCCGAAGGCCACACGGATTGTTCACACTTCGCCAGCCAGGCCACAAGATGATGTTGGCATTGCTGAAACGACCGTTTAGGGGAAGCGATCGTAGGCTATGCCGATGGCAACCAACACTCGAGATCAACTCATTGAGAGGCTTCTAGAAAACGTGAGCTCGAGTACCTAAGACGTTGTCCTAGGCTACCGTGGATATGGCTTTCAGCCAATGAGTTGTGACCGGGACAAGGCCTATCGCCATGGCATCCTTTTGCTGGTTGCCACGCATTCGTCTCGGGCCTACCTGATCATCGGACTGTTCCTGTTGCCATTGCCATTGAGTTGGCCGGCTTGTTTCCTTCCGAATAAACAAATGACCCAACTGGGTCCTTCCTCGTAGAAGCGGCAACGATCACTCTTCCGAAGAAATGTAAGGTCCGGCCATTCAGAACAATGTGTCTTCTGAAGGGGAACCATCAGCTTGGGGATCAATCCGCTGAGAGCCTCGGGTAGAATCACGCCGGCCCGGCCGCCGCAACCCCAGCGGAGGGCTCAAACGGTGGGTGCACACCGCGGATATTCCCACTTGAGGTTGTCTTGTCGCCGTGGAAAACCGACGAAGGTGATGCCGGTTTTTCCATCTGCTTGTCACATCACAGTTCTGGGAGGATGTGTATGAGGATTCTGTTGCTTTGCTTGTTGACGCTTGGGAGTGCTGCCTGTAACGGGTCGCAACAGCAAGCGAACAATAAGCTCGGCGTGGGAGATGCTGCGCCGGACTTCCAATTGAAAAGTGCCGCTGGAGAGGACGTGAGCCTCGCAGCGTTGAAGAAGAAGCACAAGATGCTGGCGTTCGTGTTCATCCGCTCGGCGGATTGGTGACCCTTTTGCAAACGGCAACTGGTCGAGTTGCAAAAGAACCTCAAACAGCTACGTGCCGCTGGCATCGAGCCAGTCTCGATCAGCTATGATTCCCCGGAAAAACTCAGCCAAGCCAAAAAGCAGCTGAACATCGACTTGACCTTACTTTCGGATCCCAAAAGCCAGGTCATTGCTCAGTACAGCGGGGTCGATCAAAGCGCCCAAGGTCGCCCTTCCTACGGATTCGCCTACCCAACAACTTTTCTGGTCGGACAAGACGGCAAAATCCTCGCTGTGATCCAGGGAACAACTCGCAAACGTCCCCGCGCAGCCGACTTGCTCAAAGCCGCTGGGAAGTGACCCGCCGCTGCTGCCGTTCTCCAGGACGTCACGTCCTCACGAGATATCTCTCACCCGCCTGACCAGATCTGGCCTCCCAACCAGCCCCTTCTGTATGAGGGGCTGGTTGCCCAAAATCTCCATCAGGATGAATCATCAGCTGAGCCTACCTCTCAGGAGCTCAAGATCATTGATTCTCGAAAGAATCTTCGGCCCAGTCATTGTGCAACGACCGAGGTTTCCGCCTGGCGGCGGCTCTGTCTGACCGGAAGGTCCACTGGTCACCCTAGGTTAAAAAAGTCTACTGATTCTCTTGAAAGTTTTGTGTCAGCAGGGCCTTTCTCTTCAAAGAAAGAGCCCTCGGTCAACAACGCTGCTCACTCTCAGCAGTCGCAGCCACTCGTTGGGGTGCCCAGATCAGTGCAAAGCACGGGTGGGGAACAGAAGCATCTCAGCCATCAGGGTGGGTGTAGATTCCACCATAAGTGGGGTTTCTGAAATCTGGCCTTTTTTCGCCCGACTTGAAGGTTGAAGAATGTATAATCGGCGTGAATTTGGTGTCAGACTCGCATGCTATTTTGACCTCTGCTTGCAACTTCCGATGCTCACGTGCAGCAGACACCAACCATCTGTACGGCCCGCCTGGTTGTTAATGCGTGCCAAGCTGGGGATGTGTTCCAAGCTGTCGACGTTCCAAAGTCAGCGTTCCCAGTCGCCCAAGCAAATACCATTGTCAGAGCCGCAGCAGGCTCGCCACTCAGTGTTTGCTGAGCCACCTCGTCAAGCGAGTGTCTGTCAAGGTTGTCCGTCGAGCGCCGACTTACCGCCTCCAGAGGCATGATGAGAGTCCTCAACACAATCAAATCCTCATGCAGCCGATCTTGTTGGTTGTTATTTTTAGCGATTTCTAGCCTGGCTGGTTGCGGCGACAGCCCAAGGGTGGTCGAGACCGATGTCCCCGAAGCTCAGTCCCGCTTGATGGCGATCAACCTTGCTTACATGCGGTTTCTGGAGCAACAGGGACGCCCTCCCAGCAATGAGCAGGAGCTGCGGAGCCAATTCAGCGAAGGAAACCCCGACGAGATCCTACGTTCGCCCCGTGATGGTCAACCCTTTGTCATCTGCTACGGCGTGAACATCTTTGGCGATCTCCCGTGGGCGAAGTCGACCCCTGTCCTTGCCTATGAACAACAAGGCGATGGATCCCGATGGGTCTTATCCATTCCCGGCGGCGTCTTTGAGTTAGACGAGGCCGAGTTCCAAAAAGCGAGCTTTCCGCCGGGTCATACTGTCCAGTGAGGTTTCCAAAGGGAGAGCCATGGTAACTAGGCGTTGTTCTCGTTCTGCTTTCACCCTCGTGGAATTGCTGGTGGTTATCACGATCATTGGCATCCTGATGTCGTTGTTGCTCCCTGCGGTGCAAGGCATCCGCTCAGCAGCGCGACAGGTGCAGTGTTCCAACCATCTCAAACAAATTGGCTTGGCCATCCACCAGCACTTCACCACCTTTGAGGTCTTTCCCACAGGTGGTGGAAGCTACGGTGCCAATCGCACCATGGTCGACGGTACCCCGGCAAAGTTTGAAACACAGCAGTGGTCTTGGGGCTACCAGATTCTGCCCTACATCGAACAGCAAACCTTGTACGACCATCCTGATGACAACGTGGTTGCCGGAACGCCCGTGCCCACGTTCTTCTGCCCCTCCCGACGGCCGCCAGTGGCCCTCTCAGGCGGACCCTGGCAATCTCGCTCTCAACCTCGAGCACAAACCGACTATGCTGGTAACGCCGGCACATCAGCCCAAGGAGGCAGCCAAAGCAGTGGCCGACTCGGAAACGGTGACGACGGCATTATCCGCTACTTCTCTTTGGGTGCAGTGCCGGTGGCCGCTGTCCGAGATGGGATGTCCAACACCATGATGATCGGCGAAAAGCGGCTGAACTTCGAATACGCAGACAGCGAATGCCAGCCAGGGGATAACGATGGCTACGTTGGAGGCTACCAAGACGATGTTGTCCGCTGGGGAAGCGTGCTCCCAGAAGCCGATTTCGACGGCCCCCATCTGAACTTTAGCAACTTGTACCCGGCGAATTTCCAGTTCGGAGGGTCTCACTCAGGGGTCTTCGTGAGCGTCTTCTGCGATGGGTCCGTGCATTCGATGTCCTACTCCATCGACGGACTAGCCTTCGCGAATCTTTGTAGCCGTGACGACGGGCAGATTCTTGATCTCGAAGAACTTGAGTGAGGTCGTTCTCACAAACCAACGCAACGGGAATCTCACTGACAGAAAGCCCTCAAGGCGTCTGGTCGGCGCCGTTTGAGGGCTTTTTTCATCACAAAGACCCCCCTTCGGTGGACTGCCCAAGCGACTGACCTCCGCTCCGCTGAAAACAGTCCCCTGAACATCTGCCTTCGGCAATCTTCCTTCCCACGTCTGCATTCCAAACAGCGTATCCCGCAAAACAGCTCCCACCACTGTTGGCCTCCGTGGTCGCAGATGTAGAGAGCGAGCTGTGTTTTCTGCGGAGCGATAGGCCCCAACCAGGGGCCGATTCTCAGCACTCGATGTTGCCTCGTGCTCGGGGATTGGTGCCAGCAAAACGGTTTCATGAAAAGCGCGAGTTCATCTGCTTGCAGATCAAACTGACAGCTCTGGATGAGCAAGAGCAGCTCACCAATCTCGCCAAAAAGAATCGAGAGTCGATTGGTCACTCACTCGCTCGGGCCTTCGAGTTGCTCAAAGAGCATCGAGATTTGTGGTTGGCGGAAAAGCCTCCAACGAAGAAGCACTGGCAGTTCCACAGAGGATTGCCTGAGAAGCTTAGAATTGTTAGGCCTGATGATGAGCGTGGTGCGGTGCGGCAGCAGCTCAACGATCCGTTGGTCATCGGCTGGCTCGATCTCTCGAGGTACGATGCAGAACTGGGGAATCTCAGGTCGCGCCATCTCGAGTCAGCTGAGGATGTCACCGAAGCGGGTTTGGCCCATTTGGTGGGGCTGGCCAATCTGCCAACCCTCCCCCCTCTGTGAGAATGTGCAGCTCCACGACCAGGCCTTGATCCACTTGGCTCCGCTGGGCAAGCTCAAAAAGCTCGACCTGAGTCTGTGTGGCGGCCTCTCCGATAAAGGGCTACCTCATCTCGCTGGTGTGACCCAACTCCTGCACTTGAGGAAAATTCTTGCTCGGCCAAACCACGCGAGCCGCCGGAATGACTAGTGATTTGCCAGCTGTTGATTTGCCGGCTGTTGATTTGCCAGCTGTTGATTTGCCGGCTGTTGATTTGCCGGCCTTTCCCCTGTGCTGGACGAGCCAAGATTTTCCTCAGCCTCAGTAAGAGAGCTCGACCTGACCGATCGCGAGGGGGCTCACTGACCAGGGCTTGGCCCATCTGCGGGACCAACTGCCCCACTGCAACGTGATCGATCCGATCAGCTGAGTGGCTGAACAAACCTTTTCGGCAAACTCCGTCTCCGGTTACGAGGATCCGACGGATGTCGCCGGATCTCTGGGAAAACTCGTCAGATATCTTGCTGGTCAGACGCTTGGAAATGATTTATCAATAGGAATCCGTAGCGCCTTGAAGAACGGTTGTATCCGACCCTTCAACAGGGCCAGCACCTTGTAAAACCAGATCAAATGGGACGATGCAGCACGACGCACCAAGTTGCCTCGGATCGTTGGAGTGTTGTTGATTGTGTTCATCCTTGGCGATGGGGCTGTTGGCCATGTTGGAGCGTTACAAACACTCGGGGGTTGTTCCTCCTCTCGGTTTGCTGGCGGCTTCTGTCGGAAGCCTCGTTGCCGCTGTCGTCCTCGGGGTGGCCTACGCCTGGGCCTCGCAGGCGATTTACACCGCCCATGTCGTTTTTGTGCTGACCCTGGGATTTGGCGCGGCCAACGGCGCGGTGGTGGCCGGGCTCACTCACTGGGCTCACATTCGTGCCTTCGCACTTCCCATCATTTTTGGGATTCTCAGTACTTCTGTAAGCTACTATGTCTATTGGTGTGCGAGTCTGTACTTGCTCAGTGGAGCCGAGGTGCTGACTGCGGATCCTCGCGCAATCACTGATTTCGCAGCCTTTCTCCACGAAAACGGATCTTGGTCGCTCGACCAAGGTGCTCCGGTGACCGGGAGGCTTTTGGTCTTGTTCTGGCTGGCCGAGATCGTTGTGGTCTACGGCTGCTCCATCGGGCTGACTGTTTGGGCGCTCTCGGGACATGCGTACTGCGAACACTGTGAGCAATGGACGCAGCGGCTCTCAGAACAGCCCCGGCTGGTGGCGGACCCTGAAGACGAGGAGGCACTGGATGATTTTGCCCATGGTCAACTTGAGGCACTCAGGCGTCTGCACCTTCTGCGAGTTTCTGCTCCTCTCTGCTTGAGGTTGACCTTGCGATGCTGTCCTTCCTGCGAGAAGACGAATCTGTTGACTGCTGAGGTGGTCACCAAGCTCTCCGAAGAAAGACTCAGCAACATGGTGGAGACCAAGAGTCTGCTCAAAAACGTCTACGTGCCTCCCCAGCACTGGGATCTCGTCTGTGACCCCGGGCGTCGCCGCTGATCGGCACTCGACCTCGGTGAGGGTGTGGGGGTCTGAAGAGTCGCTGGGAATGGGGCCCATTGGCTGACGCCGTTGGAGGGCGTTTGCTGCCTCCCCACCCACCGTTTTGACGCACGCTTGGCGAGCTTCTGCGGCGCGGTTGCGAATCCTGGCCAGCAGGTCAGCGCAAAAAAACCCGAGCCCTGTGGGCCCGGGACGTGGATCGATCAGACGGAGACAATCACGATTTCGGTGCGATGCCTATTTCTGGCGACGACGATGTTGCAGAGCCGTCAGAGCCAGCATCCCGCCGAGCAGAATCAGGTTGCCAGGCTCGGGGATAACTCGGCCTGGCGGCTGAGTCTGAAGTGTCAGTGGGTTGTCGAAGTCGACGAAAGCAAAGTAAAAGGCACCATCGGCCAGGGTTGGCAATTGGCTGGAATTGATCTGGTAGTTTTGGATGATGAAGTCCGAACCTTCTGCCTCGAAAGTGAGGTAGTTGTTCAGAGGAGCCAGCTCGCTGTTGGGGAGAAAATGCTCCTGAGCGGAAGTCAACAGCAAGATCCCTTCGCTGGCGGCATCAACGACTCCATCGATGGAAAGACGGTACACTCCAGTGCTTTCACGGACCAAGCTGAAGTCTCCGGCCGACAAAGCCAGTTCGGCGTTGTCGTTGGGATCAAAGCCCGTGGCGTAGCCACCGACTAAGTTGCCGGCATCCATGGGAACGTAGACGAAACTGAAGTCATCGTTTTCGAAACCGTTTGCATCCGAGAAGGGGGGCGAACCATTGTCCCGAACAGCCAATCGCCAACCGCCGTTGCCATCGGGGACGGCCGAGGAGAGATTGTCTTCATTCGATGCGCCGACTGTGAAGAGCAAACCGTCAGTCGTCGAATCCACACCAGGGATCACGACATTGTAGAGGCCCGGCTGGCCTTCAACGGCAAAGGGAACCGTCGTGATGTCGTCGTTGGTCACGCCGTTTCCGTTAACAAGATTGGCATCTGGCCCAACATTGGCACCAATCCAACCATCATTGAACGGAAAGAACGCGACCGCGACATTGCCGTTTTGTTCACCACCATCGGGCGTCGCCGAGGTGGCCACTCCGTACCGACCGTTGCCCCAACCCGTGTGATTAAACGGCGATTCCACCGTGGGGAAGAATCCGTCTCGCACGCCGTTCTCGCTGATGGTTGCCAGTTGAACGCCGTCGTCCGATTGCGGCACCTCGCCCCCGTAGGCTATCTCAAAGTCCGCAAAGTTGGGGAAGCTTTCAATCGTCGGAGTGTTGTCCCCGGTGGTCCCAGCAGCGACCGTCCAGATCGAGGAAGCGTCATTCAAGGACCCCAGTGGCACCTCGACGCTGGCCGCAGCAACACCAGTGAAAGGTGATGGCGGGGGAGGAGTTGGTCCCCCGACCAGTGGCTCAATGGTGAAGTTGCTGAAGGTAGTCCCAAGACTTTGGTGGCTCTCGAAGATGGCAAAGTTCCCCTCGGGGAAGTCTCCGGTCTCGTCGATCTGCAGCACGGAGTCGACGAGCACTCGAATCCGGTTGGGCTCGTAGAGAATCTCGAAGTCCTTGGGCGACGTTCCGTAATCGGCATTACTGAGGGTGTTCCCTCGCGCCAGCTCGGTCACGCGGCCGTCTGGGTTGGTTGCAAAGTTCGTGTGACCCCACAGTTCGTCGGCGGTGACCACACCTTCCACGCGAGAGAGAGCCAACCCACGTTCTGCGGTGGTCCCTGCCGTGACATTCTGGAACTCGGGGCTGGTGCCAGCGGGATCCGAGAAGTTGAAGTCCTGAGTCCCCCCTTTCCAGTCAATCACGAGATAGTCTGCGCCCGCTTCGTTGGCATCGCCAGGGTTGTAGCCCAAGAAGAATCCGAAGATATCATCTTCGAAGTTGCCATTTCCGGTATCGATGTTGGTGGTGGGGTTGACGGTTCCGCGGATGCGAGTCCCATGGACGAGCTCTTGTCCTCGGAGGATCGTGGGGTAACTGTTTCCGATCTCCCCTGCTGCGGAGCCGTCCGGGCTGATCACCCAGTTCGGCGTCGAAAAACCACTCGTCGCCGGGAAGTCTTCTTGGGTGTAAGTATTAAAGTCGATATTGGTCGCACTCGTGACCGGATTGCCAACCGGGGTGGTGGGGGCAGGGCCTGGACCTGGCAACGGAGTGAGGTCGCCGGCAGTCAGATCGCTGATCTCGAAGTTGGAGAAGGTGGTGCCTTGGTTTTGGTGGTTCTCCCAGAGGGCCAGGCGGCCATCCGCGAAGGATCCGGTTTGATTGATCTCCTCGACACCATTGACGTTCACACGAATTCGATGCGGTTCAAACAGGATCTCGAAGTCGTGCACTCCGCCGTTGACGTCGTTGTAGTCGGTGTTGCTCAGGGTGTTCCCTCGCGCTAGCTCGGTCACCCGTCCATCCGGGTTGGTCGCAAAGTTCGTCTTCCCCCAGAGCTCATCGGCAGTCGGGGTGCCCTCAACTTGCGACAGCGCAAGACCACGACCGGCTGCTGTCCCACCGGTGAGGTCGTGGACGCCTCCGCTGAAATTGAAGTCCTGCGAATCGCCCTTCCAGTCGATCAACAAGAAGTTTGCGTTGGTGTTGGATGTGTCGCCAGGGTTGAAACCAACTGCCAGCCCGAAGATGTCATCCTCATTACTGCTGGCACCGTTGACCGATGTCGTGGCGTTGACGGTCCCGGTGATCCGTTTGTTCAGCACATTGTCAGGGCTATAGAAGAATGTGGGAGAGCTGTTGCCAACATCGCCAGCGCTGGCGCCGCCGTCGACGACCTGCCAGTTTGGCGGGCTGAAACCGGAAGTTTGAGGATAATTTTCGACATTGTAGGTGTTGAAGTCCTGAATTTGGGCGTCTGCCGAAACGATCGGCCAGAAGCCCCAACTGAACGTCAGGGCCAAGAGAAGAGACTTACGCAGGGACAACATCGGGGGAACTCCTCTTCTTCGAAGATGAAGGGCTGCAAACCACAAGGGAAACCAAACGGTTGGAACACTGCCCGACCTATGGACAGTGAGAGGGCAAGCCAAGGAAGGGCAAGCCAAAAACGAGAAACGTGCTCAGGTTTTATTAGGGTCCTGGGCAGTCAGTCGAACGGTTGTTGAGTGGCCCACGGCACCCAAGATTTGGGGGTGTCGAGAGGGGAGGTTGGACAAATACCAAGAAGTGTGTAGGGATGTTGGTGTTTTGTTGGGAAACCGCACGGAGAATACCAGAGGCGATTCTCAAGAGCAAGAACTTTTGAGAGTTTCCACACTTCCTCGTTAAGCAGAGCTCTGGTGATAGCTCACGGCAAGCAGAACTGTTGCAGCCAAGATTATTGCAGAACCTTGAAAGTATTGGCAGCCGAATATGAAGATCTCATGAGATATCATCCATGTTCAAGCGATACGACGAGACTGCATGATGATGCTGCTCTGGGACAATCGGAGAAACCTCCGGCAAGGACTGCTTCTGCGGAGCCAGCATTCCGGCGGGCTTTCCAGATCCATCGCCTCAAAGCGCAAGCCAGCGCTCGGCTGCCAATCGCTCAGCTTGCTCTTTTTGCGCGGCATTCTGTCGCAGTCCTGTCAAGGTCGTGATCTTCCGCGACCCTCTGAGGTCCCAGCCCGAAAGTAGGGACGGCTGTCAACACTTGTGGATTCGCGGATCCGCCACCGCGGAGAGCAAGCCGGTGTGGCGGCCAGTCGGTCAACGGCCCCTTTTGATTGGCAGGGACGCTTGAAGGAGCAGGCTCGAAGTCGGGCCCATTCCCTGCAGTCATCCCCCTTTGGGACGTACCGGCTCTCGCCGGTATGAAACCAACTCTTTGATAGTTTTAGCAAGCAATAGCCATGATTCAGCAAGCCCTGGGTTCCCGCAAGAGCAGTTCAGGCAACCGAGCCAACTATAGGGCTGGGCCAGTCCGAACAAAATGTGCTTCAGATGTCCGAATCTGTCCTCAGAACGGATGTTGATTTGGAGCACTTAGCCAGCCAGGCCGCTCCAACACCGGTGTTGTTCAGGGGAGATCTTCCTGGCGAGACTGCCGACCACCACACTGAAAAGCCTCCGTTGGCCAAAACCGCCTGCCTGTTTCACCCTCTGCCCCGCAAAGAACACTCGGACAAACTCACCACACCTGGCACAGACCGACTCATTGAACTGTCCCAGATGTGGCCCAGTTAACCAAGATGTTGTTGCCTGGAATTGTTGAGGACCCTCCAGATTGGGCTTCTGCCACAATCTAGAACAGTCGAGCTAAACAGCACAGCAAAACTCAGCTCCTCAAGGGTTCAGCCAAGCCATAAAAATTACAAAGCAAGTAAAAGTGTGGGCGTTTCCTTGGACTTTAGTCCCACCCGAGTGTCCCACCACCTTTCGGCGAACTTTCGACTGCCACAAAGAACCCTTCGGTCGTCAGAATCGTTGTGAAGAGAGGGCAATCTGAGCGACCCAACACCATCCTCCATGCCACCCACCAAACTCAAAAAAACTCCACACCCCCGACCACCACAACACCCAAAATCAGACCATCAACTCATTCTCTCTGGCAACCAACCCTTGGGCGGAACCCAAGTTCGGTTCATCAAAAATCCCCCCAGCAATCAAGAGATCCTCAAAGACCCCACCCACACCCCAATGGCAAGTTTTCCCGAGTTTGAGGCCGTTGAGATGACACCACACGATGCCGACCTTTGGGATGCGGACGAATGGCTCTTCGATGAGCCAGAGGACTGGCAGGAGGCATCCTCGGTCAACAATCGATTGGACGAGACCTTCGCCACCAAAGGCTCGTCATCTCACCAAGCCCTGCAAGCCGACCCACTCTGGGACGAGGTGGCCGATGTCTTCAAACACGCACGTGAGGTCGTTCCCGGTTACGAAATCAAAAAAGTCCTTGGTCACGGTGCCATGGGGATAGTCTATCTGGCTAGCCGGCTGGAGGACGGTCGTTCGGTGGCCATGAAGATGCTACCGGCCTGTTTGCGGGACGATGCTGACGCAGTCGCCCGCTTTGAGCAAGAGGCCCGAATGGTGGCGAGCCTCGACCACCCCAACATTGTCAACGCCGATGAATTCGGAGAGACCTCCCCCGGCACAATGGACACTGGTCGACCGCGGCGTCGGCTCTATTTTGTCATGGAACTGCTGGAAGGTCAGTGCGTGGCCAACCGACTGGAGGACGAGGGCCGGCTGAGTGAATCGGAGGCCTGGTGCATCGCACGACAGGTTGTCGGTGCCTTGGCTCATCTTGCTGAAAACGGCATCGTCCACCGAGATATCAAACCCTCGAACTTGATGCTCGTCCAACCACCCCAGGGGCACCCTCAACCAGCCTGCGGAAGCACGGTGAAGCTGACAGATTTTGGAATCGCCTGTGGGCAAGCTTCCCCAAAGAATGAACGAGATTCCGATCAGCTAGATTCCGGGCAGCAGACATCCGAGCAACAGACATCTGAGCAACTGATCGTGGGCACTCCGAGTTACATGGCACCGGAGCAAGCATTGCCCCCAGGGGTTGGTTCTGCAGCAGACATCTATGCTTTAGGGGCGACTGTCTTTCACATGCTCAGCGGTGTGCCACCGGTCCGCTCCGCCTCGCTGCAGAATATGCTCATGAAGAAGTTCCTTGGTCCGCCGCCGCCATTGCACGGCCGTGTTGAAGGTGTCTCGGCAGCTTCCGATGAACTGCTGCGGTTGATGATGGACCCAGAGCCCGATCGGCGATTGAGTGATTTCGGCGAGTTAATCGCTCGTATGGATGCACTGACCAACACCCGAAAGCGAACCTTCGCCTGGTGAGGACGAGGCCAATGGCTCGCGAGTTCCCTGAAAAGCTGTCCAACCCTCAACGAACCGTAAGCGTTTCCCACCCTACCCCTGAGTGAAGCTGACCGGCGGCCAATCGGGTGCTTCGGCCACCGTTGATTGAGGTCCTCTCCCGATCAAGGCTAGTTGGCTGAACAACTGACCCATCTTAGCCTATGGGCAACGCCCAAGGTGCTCGGGCTCACATGTTTTAGAGGCATATCGATTGTTCGTTTTGGGAAGAGGGGCTCTCATTGACGACAGCCTCGTCCGATGATTCGATCTGCTCGGCCGCCGTCGGTTTGAGTCGTCTCCTGATCGAGACTAGTTGGCTGAAAGCCATACCCATCGTAGCCTACGGGCAACGCACTAGGTGCTCGGGCTCGCATGTTCATAGGCATTTCGATTGGTCAATATTTGATGGTCTGAGGTTCGAACCTCTGATCGTTCGTCCTCATCGATTTCAACCATTCGCCTCAGGGTCGATCGTTGGATCGCATTTCCCAACGTCATCCTTAGTTGATCGCCAGAAATCGCGGCATTGGGTGGCCGAAGGCCACACGCATTTTCCACACGATTTGCACGGCATGTGAACCGACATGTGGGGGCTTTTGCGCATCAATCCGCGTCCTGGAACACCATCGACCGACAGAGAGGGTTCCAAAAAATGCGAGCCCGGGAATCTAGGGCGTTGCCCATAGGCTACGATGGGTATGGCTTTCAGCCAACCAGTCTCGACCAGGAGACGACCCGAACCGACGGCGGCCGGACTCTGAGATCGACCGATCGAGAGAGCTCTGAAAAATGCCAGCTCGAAGACCTAGTGCGTTGCCCGTAGGCTACGATGGGTAATTCTTTCAGCCAATCAGTCTCGATCAGGAGACGACCCACCCTCAGCGGAGGATGGCATCTCCAGTCCTCAGGAAGAAGGCCGTCCGACACCGTCTTGTTCACTCAACAAGGTCCATCTGAGCTAAGAGTGACAGCAGCAAGCCAAGGTCCCACTCTCGCACTCCAGATTCCCCTTTCAACAAGACAAACAGCGAGCCGCCGTCCTGAGAGAATTCCATCGCCTGGACAGGTCCCGGATGAGGGAGTTCGACAAACGGTCTCCAGCCACTCTCTTTCTTTCTCCACAAGCGAATAGTCTGGTCGCGGCTGGCGGTGGCCATCCAGCCAACCGCTGAGGCAAAGCGGATGGCCTCCACACCTTCAGCATGAAGAGCAAGCGTTTCTCGATTGCTGCAATCGGGGATCTGGAGACGATGAATCTGGCCATCGGCTTGGCCCACCACAGCATGAGCTCCCGAGACTTCTAAGCCCACAGCCGTCACCGGCGAGGAAAAGGGTTTGCTGATCGTCTCGAGAGCAGCCGAATTCCCTCCTTGACGAAACAGCATCAGCCGGCCGTTGCCGCCGCCAACCAGCACCCAGGGGCCGCGCACATCTAGCGACTCCAGGGCCTGACTGCCCGCGAGGACCTTCAGGAGTTTCTGGCTCGGTTCGATCGGGATCGATCGAGGCCGCGCGGGGGAACTGCCAAGATCGTACCCCAACAGAGGAGCTGTAGCCCCTTCCTTGGGCTTGGCAAGAATCCACAACCGTTGGCCGTTCGGGGAAAACCGCATCAGTTGTGTTCCCCGCGCTTGTTCCAGTGTGGCCAGATGCGTCTTCCCATCATACAGCTCTAGGGCGCGGTTGGACCAATTCCGCACCAGAACCTTCCCCTGAGGTTGCCGGGCGATGGTCGGTCGAGAGATTCGCTGAGGCCTGCTTTGGCGATGCTGCCAGATGGGCTGGAGGGGTCGCTGCAGGTCGAACGCGGCGACTTCCAGCCTTTGCTGCCGAGGAGATCCGCTCAAGGTGATCGCGTGCTCTTTGTCGCCAGAGACACAAAAGGAAAGAACCGGCCAAGGTCGCTGAATGGCTGTTGTGAACACCGATTCCGAGCCGGCTCCACGGATTCGGTAGAGACGGACTTCGTGAAATCTGGTCACCGCGAGATACTTGCCATCTGGGGAGAAAGCAATGCGGAAATCATTGGCTCCTACTGGCAGTCGCGTCTCAATGCTTCCCGAGGCCATGCTCCAGATCGCAAGCTCACCTCGACGATCTCGCGTTGCTAGCCATCCACCGTCGTGGCTGAACTGAACCTTTCGGTAGCGACCTGTTAGAGGCAACCGTCGCCCTGGGTCCGAGAAAGTCCGGGTCAGTTCCCAAGACTCAGAGTCGTAAAGATCAGCTGCCTGTTCCTCCGACCCCAGGAAACAACTTCCGCTGGGATGCCACGTCGGCGATACGAGACTAAAGCTTCGGGTCACTTCTAGACTCTGCCCGTTCAGTAGCCAGGCAGTTCCCCAGTAAGAACAGAGCACGTGCTCTCCAGGCCCGACCGAGAGACTGGTCATTCCTTTTTCTTTAGGGGCGAAAGTCGCTAGTGGTGGAGGTTTTTTCTCGGCCAGTGCTTCTTGATCCCAGCGAAAGAGTTGTCCGTTGCGAGCAAGCGCGTAGAGGTCTCCTCGTTGGGGATGAAACTGCAAGGCCAGAATCGCCTCGGGGGCGATCGTCCAGTCCAACTCCGGCCTCACCGACCACCTTGGGGCCTCTCCTCTCGGGACTCTCCAACCTAAAAGCCTGCCACTGCGAAGACCCGCCAACAGCCAACGCCCGTCCGGAGTGTAAGCTAAGGAGTAAACCCCGTCCTGCTTCAATTGGTGTTCGGCTTGCCAGGGCAACGAGGCGGGATAGCTCAGTCGGCGGAGCTGCTGGCCATCGACATCATCCAGATCGACCAGCCAAATCTCGCAGGTGAAACGTGCCTTGTAACAGCCGATGGCCAGTTGACGCGAGTCTGGGCGAAATGCCAAAGAGTACGGAGCAGTCACCGGCCAAGATTTCACCAGATTCAGATCGGCCTGCGAGAGAAAGTCCACAGCAGCATTGCGGAGGTCAAAATCGTCCTCGGACGACTCACGTCGATTCGTGACCGCCGCCAAGGTCTCAAGCGCTTTCCAAGTCCACCCGGCACCTCGACGAAGCGGGGCCCGAAATGCCTGGATGGTCGCTTTTCGTTCGGCAATCGAGAGGTCATTCTGCGCCGCAATGTTTTTTTCGTAGATCGTTTTGTTCACCTGAGCTTGCCGTTTCACTTGATCTCTGCTTGCGATCAATTTGGCGTTTGATTCGGAGAGATCGTAGGCCAGCTTGGAGGTGACCCCGAGCCCGACGACCAACAGCAGCACGACCAGAGCGACCAGAGAAGCAACCACCGGCTGAAGCATCACCCAACGCGCCAGCTTCTCAGTCGTGCTCACCGGGCGAGCCAGCGGCCGCTTTCCAGAGAGAACCCGTTCAAGGTCCTCGGCCAAGTGTCTCGCAGAGGCGTACCGACGCTCGGGGGGTTTCTGCAGGCACTTCAGACAGATGGTTTCTAAGTGCGCCGGTAGCTTTGTATTGATCGCCCGGAGCGACTTAGGAGCCTGCGCAATGACCGCCTCACAGATCTCCTCCTTGGTCGATCCTTGGAAGGGTCGTGTCCCGGTGAGCATTTCATAGAGGATCACCCCCAAAGCCCAGATGTCCGTTTGCGGGCCAACCCGGTTGTTCTCCCCGCGTGCTTGCTCGGGGGCCATGTAAGCGGGGGTCCCAAGGATTTGTCCGCTGAGAGTCTGAGGGTGGCTCTCGTTGAGATCCTTGGCCAAGCCGAAGTCCGTCAGCTTTACCTGATCGTGTTGATCAAACAGGATATTGGCTGGCTTGAGGTCTCGGTGGATGATCCCTTTGTCGTGGGCTGCGGCAATCGTCTGGGCCAAGACACACGTTAACTGAGCTGCCCACTGCGAGGTCATGCCTCGGTTCATCTTGCTCCTCAGCGTCCCTCCTTGGCAAAACTCCATCAAGAAAAACGGCTGTCCTTGATGCTCACCGACTTCGTGGATCTTGACGATGTGGGGATGCTGCAGCCTGTTGAGCAGATCAGCCTCTTGACGGAAGCGATCTAGCTCCTCCTGCCCCACAAATGCTGAGGCTCGGATCTTCTTCAACGCAAAGACCCCATTGGGATGGTAGGCCTTGTAGACCTCGCCCATCCCCCCTCGACCAATCAGCTCGATTCGATAGTCGCCAAAGTGTTCCGCCTCTGGAGAGAGCGGCTGCAGCTGGTTTGGGCGTTGTGCAGCAGGATTTGGGGCGTCTAATCGTGCAGGCTCTGGTGGTGCAGCGTCTGGTGGTGCAGCGTCTGGTGGTGCAGCGCGTGGTCGAGGGTCAACCGAGGTGTCATTGAGGGAGTGGGCCCGGTCCTGGGCAGCTTCGGCCTGTTGGCGAGCCCAGTGGATCCCCCGTGCTTTGCGAAGGGCATCGGCCAATCCGGGCAAATGGGGGTGTGCCGCCAAGATCGCTTCGTCCGGCGGATTTTTTCCCGCGGCCCAACTCCTGCGAACTACGGAAAGCACATCCTCGATTTGTTGAAGGTCGCCCTGGTCGTCTTCCATTTTATTGGTCGGTGGTCGTCTTCATCTTGGCTCGCGGGGTTTGGTGGACTCGACAGCCCCTCCCCGGCCGTTTCCAACGCTCCAAGGCCAAATCCTCAGCAGGTTTTGGGGACACTCCCCCAGAGAGACCAGACGATGGAGCGGGCGATTCTCGGCAGCATTTCGGTTTCGCGAGGAACCGTGTTGGCCCGTTGGCCCACCTGTCGTTTGGTCCACGGAAGGGGAGCGGACGGGCAGGCTTGGGCCCCACGCTCAAAACCTCGCCCCATTGGGTGCGGGATGGTACGAGAAGACAGTGGCCAACCTTGCTGATCAAGCTTGCCGCCGCCAACGTGGGCCGCAATTTCCTCCAGCGGACCTCCATCTGATCGACGCTTTAGTTTCCTCGGCCGAACCAAGAGGAGGTCGCCCCCATCAGTTGCCGGAGTTGTTGAGGTGCCAGGTGCAGAAGCCTCCACACTCGGGATCGGGTCCAACCGAGGATTTCAGCGATCTCTGTCTGCTTTTTTCCCTGATTGTGGAGCCGCACGACGTCTCGCACCTCGGTCGGCAATTGATCGATCGCCTCGATCATTCTTTGCGTGTTTTCTTGACGAGCCACCAAACTGCTGGGGGTGCGATCGTTGGCGGGGTGGCCTTCCTGCGGGAACAGGACACCCTGGGGGTTTCTGCTCTCTTTACGGACCCTGTCGGTGATGATGTTGTTGGCAATGGTCCGTAACCAACTGAAGAACGCCGCTGTTTTGAAGGCTCCGGCTTGATCCGGTTGAAAGAGGTGACTCTTCTGAAACGCCTTCAGCCAAGTTGCCTGCAGGATATCGTCCGGGTCGAGCCGGGCTCCGGCAAAACATCGAACCCGGACACGAATATGGCCCAACAGCCGATCGCTGCACCGATTCAGCAACTTCTCCAAAGCATCCCAATCGCCTGAGCTAAACTTGCAAACGAGAGTGTCGTATTCAGCTTGATCCTCTTCATCGCCCATGGTGACCTCTCCTGCTGCAAGGGTAATTGCAAGTTTTAAGTCAAGCTGAGTAGCTGATGCCCAGCAGGGTGTCCCGGAGATCTTTTTGCGGTTTGTGCGGGCGCACGCAGGCGTGGCGTCGTATTCAAGGATGCGTTGCCGAACCAGTTATCGAATGACCGCCGCTGGCTTTCGCCAAAGGCCCACCAAACATATCCAGGATTCCTCCACACGAAGCGATGGTCAAGTCCCCGGACACCATCGGCAACGCCGAAACTACGTCTCGAGGATCTCAATTCATCGCTCAAAACCAGGCAGATGACATTATTTTTTAATCAATAACATGTTAAAAAAAGACCGGTGATCCCTCAGAATCGGAAGTTTTGCTGGTTTTACCTGGCAAAATTCCCAGATCGCGTTTCCAGAATCCGCGTCGGGCACCCGGCGCTTTCAGGCCGATCTGAGTTGGCCGGTGAGACGTCAACACTGAGGGTCGGCCCTGAGCTGCGTTGGCCGAGCCGTTCCCGGATCGGAACGGTCGTGGAGTCGTGACGAGCAGTCCATCGACTCCAAGGTTGGGTCAAAAGGTCGAAGGGGTGTTCTCACCCTAGAAGATTGTCAAGCAGAGATTGTCGGATGGCATGATGCATTTCCTGCGTAGGGAGCAAGCTATCCCGTCCGACAAATCTTCCTTGCCGGACCACCCGACACGGCACGCCGACTCCGGGCGTGCTGGTGATCACTTCGTTGCGTCAGTTCCTGGATGAGGAGCAAGTCCAGCCAGTCGGTCCCTTCGTGACCAACAGCATCGGGATGAAGCTGGCGTGGATTTCCGCTGGAACGTTTCTGATGGGCTTTGCTGAGACTGAGCCAGACCGCCAGAAAAACGAGTCATAACACGCAGCGAGACTGACTGCGGATTTTTGGTTAAGGATGGCCCCAGTGTCTGCTTTGCTGAGGATCAGCCGCCGCACTGGCAACAGCTCAGCCTCATGCTGGCAAGGCTTCGGCGATCCAGCAAAACGGACTTGGAGGGCCGCCGAGCTTCAACTCGAGGATATCCCTTCCTGGCGATCTGCCGGGTGAAGTTCCCACCACTGTTGGGCTTGTGTCTCCGACCACTGTTGAAAACCGCAGCACTCATCCAGGCGTTGCTTCAATTCCTCAACATCTGCAAACCGCTTCTCTGGGGCTTTCTCCAAGCACCGCACAACAAGGTTGCCCAGATCCTCAGGGATCTCCGCACGAATCGATCTCGGCGGCGTGACGGGCGTGTTCAGATGAGCAGCAATTACTTGCATCACGGTGGGCTTGGTGAAGGGAGGCTGGCCGGTGAGCAGGAAGTAAGCCACAGCACCGAGGCTGTAAATATCGCTACGGTGATCAACCTCTTGGGACCCATCAGCCTGCTCTGGTGAAAGGTAAGCGGGGGTGCCCAGGATGGTCCCTTGCTGGGTCGCTGATGGACTGACAATCGAGTGATCTGCGAAGTCCACCGTGGCTGCACGCACCAAACCAAAATCCAGAACCTTGACAACGTCTGGGACCGTCCCGCGCCAGCAAATCATGATGTTGCTGGGCTTGATGTCCCGGTGGACCAAGCCGCAGCGATGGGCCTCCTCCAAAGCTGCACAGCACTGCTTGAGAAGGTGCACGGCGCGACCCGGCGGAAGAGGGCCATGCTCATCAACCAAACGTTGCAGATCCCAACCCGGTAGGTACTCCATCACATAATAGAAAACTCCCTCCGGGGTGGTGCCGAAGTCAAAGACCTCGACCGTATTCCAATGAGTCAGCCCAGCGGTCACCAACACCTCTCGTTCAAAACGTGCCCGGACCTCAGGGCTGTCGGCATCCGACGGCCGCAAGAGTTTGACTGCACAGGGGCGGCGAAGCAGTTGGTGTTCCGCAAGATACACCTCCCCCATGCCTCCTTTGCCAAGCTGCTTGTGGAGTTGATACTGCCCAAGGCGACGGTTGGTGATCGCTTCGGTGCGAAACGTCTCCAACTTGTGCGAGCTGTAGACCGCCAGCATCCCCCCGATTGCGGTCCAAGTGAGCGTCTCCAAGACGATTTGGAGACCCAACGGATCTGATAAGACTTGAGCAGGATCTCTGAGCCCCAAGCCGATCAGCGTGAGAACCACCGGGACCAACGCCAGCACCCCCACCACGCCGATACATCGTCGCCAGGTGTTGGGAAGAAAAATCCCATAGCTGACCAGGAAGACGAACCAAGGCAAGACCCAGGTGTTGGTGATGAGGATGGCTGCTTCCTGGCTTTCGGAGCTGTTGAGGAACTGTTCGTGTATACCTTGTTGCCACCAGGAGAGTTGAGCCCAACCTAAGCCACCTGCGGTCAGCGCAACGCCGATGAGTTCACACCACCGCAGTCGATCAAAGGACAATTTCGAGACGAGCCAAACGGTCAGAGCCAATCCGCTGTGGCAGAGTCCTAAGGACAGCCAGACCGCGGCGTGTGCGAGACCTTCCCGTTCTGGGGCGGTGAAGGCATCGCGGATTCCGAAGGTGGTCAACAGCAAGGCACCAACGGGCAGAAACCGCCGGAGACGTCGACGGAGCAACTCTCGGGCGGTGAGGTCTGTTTGGGTGAAAGAGCCAGTGACAAACCGCACCCAGCGATTTGGCTCCAACACCGCATCCCTGAGGAGACTTGACTGAGTTGGGTCTTTCCCAGCGTTCTCGGCAGGCGCCTGCAGTTTGATGGACTGGGTCTCTGGTGGTTCGCCCCGTTTTGCCCGATTTGGTTGCAAGTTGAGCCTTTCCTCACACGGCGATTGGACGAGCTGGCACCCCGGGCCAGCGACATGAGTCACCTGCATTGTGCCCTGGGCCGCCGATGACGCCCAGATGGCCCTGAAGTCTGGGATCACTTCGGAAGCGATTCTGACTGAAAAATCCGTTCAGTACGACATTCGAGATCTGTGATCACCCGAAGTGATCCGGTGCGAGTTCAGCAGCGGCGAGGGTGGCTCTGTGCGTCGGCGACTCAGCATGGCCGACGTTGCTACTCAGGTACCTCACTCCCCTCGGACTTCTCCCAGGCATCAGTAACAGGAAGTCCTGACTATCAGTCATGATGATACATGATGATACTCCAATCGATTGCTGAAAAGATATTATCAATAAGGGTGATGATTGTCGGTAGGCCTTGTTGGAGTCCCACCTCGATTGTCCCAGATTGTGGCCAAGGTCCAAACCCGTCCAAACCCTTTGGCTCCTCGAAAGGTCCACGCACCAACATTTTGGTGGGCAATGGCCACATCTGGGGCAGTCCAGCTACAGAGGTTGAGGACAATTTTGGCCCGTCCGGCTTTGGGAAAGGCTGCCAGATCACCGGTGATTCTGTCGGTCCCGCTTGTTGGCCAAGCAAGAGTGTTCTTCAACCTTGATAGCCTGGATGTGAGGGCAGGATGGCCTGAGTGAGGTGGGATCAAATGAACAACGTTGCTGGTTGCCTCAGGCAGGCAAGAAGAGGAAAGCCCCGCCGACTCAATGGAGCCGACGGGGCTTTGGGTGTTGACGTTGGGATTGTCAGAGGGTGCTTAGGCCTTGCAGCGTCCTCGGACAGACATGCCTAGCCCGCATGCGGCCAGGCCGAGCAGGGATAGCGTGGTCGGCTCGGGGATCACTTGCGGGGAGAACACTTCCAGTCCGTTGAGCATTTGGATCGACCGACCGCCGGAGTGAGGGCCGGTGACCAGTGTGATGCGGCCTGAGGCATCGCTGTTGGCCGAGAAGTCTGTGAAGTAGTTCGTGGTGTCCAGGTCGTAAGGCCCGGTCTCGAAGAGGAGATTGGCCGGAATGGCCGAGTCTTGATACAGGGCCAGTCTGTTTTGGTCGTCGCCGCTGCCCTGCTCGTAGTGATGCCAACGCAGATCGTACTCGGTGTTTGCCTGCAGCCCGTCCAGCGTCACAGTAAAATAGGGTGTGGTGAATCCTCGTTGATCATCGTTGAACATAAAGTCCCGGGTGACATTGGGAACTGGGCTGAGCCCGACCGCCCCTGCGGTGCCTCGGTCACGACCGTTGCCGTTGGCATTGCCGGTGACAGTGAGGGTGATGCCATTCTGCGTGGCCGAATCGGTGACAAGGTCGGCGTTCAAGGATGCCCACCCGTCCTGATTGTCATTGAGGTCCCCGCCATCGTTGAGGTCAAACTGCGCGATCGATGTTGGCATCGGCGGCGGTGGTGGCGCTGGGCCGAGATCGGCTACGATCACCCCGTCGAACATCGTCCGCACGCCACTACTTCTGCCGATGAAGACCTCCGCTGTCCCGGTCGCGTTGGTCATAATCGGGCTCCCCAACGGCGTCCCGCGAACCTGCCGAACGACGTTGTTGGTATCCTCGTTCTGGAAGTCGAGGATCGTATCGACGGTGCTGTTATCGAAGGTGAAGGCCGCCGATCCTGGGACCAGTCCAATGGTTCCGCCCCAGTTTTGGCTGGGGTCAGTATGGGTCATATAGACCGGGCTGAGTTCATATTGTCGGTCGGCAGCCAGTCCGGTCAGGGTGAACTGCAGTGGCTGGATTCCGCCACGGCCTTCCACGATGTTGCCTTGCGAGGTGAATGCGCTTCCGCTGGGGTCCACGGCACCCCAACGTCCGCCGGCGTAATCGCCGTTGAACACTGGGGAAGCTGACGTAAGGCGGCTGCTGTCGGCGAGGAATTCCACCGAGGCATCCAAGAACAGCTCGTCGGCCGCCAGGGGATACGAGCCAACCACGAAGGCCGATCCGTCCCAATACCGCCCGTCACCGAATGTGATGGAGGACATCGGGGCAGCCAGGGCCGAGGTTGTGCCGACCAACAGGCTGAGTGTGGCAATCAGCAACCTCAAGGTGAGCATCGGGCTCACCGATTGGGTGATGGGCATGGTCATGTTGTCTCTTCAATTGGGGTGAGCAAGTGGGGGTAGCCGCGAGGGCGTTTGGGCATTTTCGTGATTGCGGGGATCGCGGCAGCGGAAACGGCAATCAAGAAGCCACAGTGATCTTGAAAGGAAACAAGCTCGGGCGGTGAGTTTTCCCGGTTCAGAAAGCGAGTGAGGATATGGAGGTTCGCCTTCGGGCTCGCTTTGTGAATGACACGAGAAGATCTGACATTCTTCGAGAAGTAGCACTGATTGAAGAAGAACGCAAGAAAAAAAATCCACCGACCCAAGAAAAACTGACACAACCTTCGGCAAACGAGCACCAGAAGCCCCCGCAGACTCAGCTTTTCAGATCGTTTTTCGGGCAGTTTGGCTGAACCTCCGGGATGACCTGGGAAGTTACGCATGAGCCCCGCTGTTCCAGAGCGGGAGTGTCAAAGAATCGCTTCAATAGAGCGAGTCGTTCGCGCCTGTGGAAATCGCCGTGTGATATGCTGACTTTTTGTTGAGTTTATTGTATTTAGTAATAAAATTTCATGAAAATATTGAGTTTCAGGCTCAATAATAGGCCTGAATGGCGCCTGACAGCTAGCTTGGTGTCTTTTTGGCCCAGTGATCACTCTTGGAAGAGCAAAGTGACGAATACCGAGGCGGACTTCCAGCAAGCCCTCCAGAGGACCTTGAGAATGACGACTTGCGAATCGATGTTCGTTGACTAGCTTCAGAAGCGGGGAGATCCTGAGGGGAACGGCTGCGGCTGACCGATCTGCTCAGACGAGTTGATGTCTTCAACATGGGAGCAAGCCGAGAGACGCTTGCGTCGACTGCTCTGCATCGGTGCCAATCGCGTCGTCAGCCCTCTTCAAGCGATGGCAGAATGTCAGTAGCATTTCAAGCATTCCCATGGTTGGCGGCTGAGAACGCCCTTCTGCCTCCCTTGATCATGAGCCACGGCAGCAGCTGAAAATCGGTGGCCTGTCGAACACTGGGCCGGAATGCCATCACTAGCCCCAGCGAGTGCCCTCAAGTCACATCAAACGAGGAACCCATGGAACTTGTCATCATGTGTCAGGAGCGGACTCCCCAAGAAGTTCGCCAGATTATTGAATCTCGGCCTGGGACCAACATCCATTGGCGAGGAGAAGATTGGCGGTTCAGTTTCGGCTTTGGGCCCAACGTGTACCTCGATTTCATGTATCTGGCCGAGTTCCATTCTCCGGCCCAGTGGCAGGAACACCTCGACAACCTCCGCAGCTTTGTCCGCCAACATGCCAGTGCGGAAGAACAACTCAGCCGGTTCTTGGCCCTGATCGAACAGCAAACCTTTGCGTTGACTGTCCAGGCAGAGCCCGATGTTGACGACTGGCAAGACGATCGCCTGTTGGCCATTGCAGAATATGCGCAGGATTTCGGATCCTTCCTGTGCTCCTCAAAAGGTCTCTTTGCCACCAACTTGCAGCCTTTGTTGTGTGGCCCGGGAACATGGGATCGGACATTCATCGATCGGAAGATCGAGAACTGTTGCCTCTACTTCCCCACCGAAACGATCCCCTTCCAAGACGTATTGCCTGGGATGACCTCGGACGGCGACGATCTTCATCCTCCGAGTTGGTATGAGTATGAGTCCGAAGAGGGACGCGTTCGTCTGCACATCGGACAAGACGATCTCGAAGATCACAAGTTGGGGTTTCGGGGCTATGTGGCCCAGCTAGCCAACCCCGCTGCTGATCGTGCTCATGCTCAGACGCTGATTCAGAACATTCGGCTGGTTGTCGGCGTTGAGCTGCCTGGCTCGGTCTCTCCAGAAAGGCGTGCCTTTGCGGTCTTGCAGGAACTGATCCGCCGCTACGAGGGGTTTTTGTTTGTTGCTGACGGCATTTTGCTTCCCAACGGGTCCTTTCTGGTGGGGCCCCTGGCTCCTCAGGATGAGCAGGCGGGACACCCAGCGGAGCCCGTGCTGCGCCAAGTCGATCCCGAGGATTATCGTCATCTCGTCTCCTCGGAGGGTGTGAATCCAGAACGGGTGGCGATGCGGGAACGTCATTACTGTCTGCTGGCGGAACGTGGCTTCACCTGTGTCCGTTCGCTGCCATTGGCTCGCAGCGAAAGCCACCAAGATCACTTGCGACCGATTCCTGAGATCGCAGCTCGCGTTTCAGCGCTGAACGCCCTTTTTCTCTGGGTCTCAGCTCCTGCGGAGATTTTTCCCGGCGATCGGCTCCAGGCGTTTGTCCAACACAACAAACTGAGCCAGTGGCTGACCGAGGAAGAACAGACGATCCTGGAAACCCCTCGAGAAGACGCCCATCAAGAAAATGTGGACAGCGTCGGTTGGAAATTGGAGAACATGTGGGCACTCAGTTGGATCCTCGGTTTCGAGCCAGCTCCAAAATTCTACCAAGGACAAATTTCCAGCGAGATCATTCAGGCGATGACCTTAAATTTTCTGCCCCGACTTGAGGGTACTCTAGAGGATTTTCTTGGGGGAACGAACCCCCGTTCTGCTGAGGCTGTCGGGGAACTGGAGGATTTGTTTTACTGCGCCCACAATGCCGTGCGTTGTGCACAATTTGGCAACCCCACTGCTGTCCCCGCCAATTTTCATCCTGTTGTTGCCGGAGGAGCTGTGCATGAGCGGCGACATGCTCTGACTTGGGCGCTCTCTCCTGGGGTCGACTGGGAGGAAACCGACCTCTCCACGTAGGACGGCCAATTCACCAATCGCCGAGTGCTTCATCAGGCGCGAAATCCGCAGCGAGAGCCCATCGACGATGTCCTCAACGGAATCCGAGTTCCTGAGCTCGACTGAAGGTGATCCTAATAACGACGTTCTCCGATTATTGCTGGCCGACTGGTAGCAGCCAAACGGCGACCCCCAGCGTGCGGAGTTCATTCAGCTGCAGATTAAGCTGAATCTGCTGGGGAGACACTTAAGGGATCAACTGCCTGCAAGAGCGTTCGCCTGAGTGCTGCATCAGCACCTCCTGATCTTCTCCAACAAAGCCGAGCTGCTTGATCGAATCCATGCGAACTCTGAGGAAGATAAGCACCTATTTTCTTTAGTTGATTAGCTTAGCAATAGTATGGCAACGTGTAAGCAGAGTTCATGGATCTTGGACCGTTGATTTCGGCATCGCCCCGATGGCTTTGATCAGCCGTTGCAATCCATCAGCGAATCCTGAGATAGCGCGACTGTCACGTTCACTCGCATCCCACCGCCAGTCCACGATACACAAGGGCAGTGAAGGGCTTTGACCAGGGCAACCCGAAGGCCAGCGTTGTGGTCAATTCCAAGAGGTGCGGTGTCTGCCACCCGGGCTATCGGAAAGATCCCAAGCCCGAAGGATGATCGCAGCATTACCAACGCCTTGACTGAATCCCTGAAGAGTCTTCGACGAAGTGGGGCGTTTCGTCCGGCAATCCGGGCTTCCGCCCGTCGCCCTGGTTCGAAAATTTCTTCGAAGGTCAGTAGCTGGACTCAAGGCGGGTAAGACAACATGTCACCACACCGAGTTGAGTCACGACGAAACGAAGCTGCCTCGGGAATGGTCACCGAATCAGCCGGGGAGGCCTTCGAGGAAGATCATGGGTTTTTTCTGGAAACAAGGCTGGACTGTGGTACTATGAGCGAACCCCACTGTGCGCACAACTCCACCGGTGTCGCGCTCCAACCCCCACTCTTGAGGAGTTTCCATGAAATCCCAGCGATCCTGCTGCGCATTCACCCTGACTGCCACCGTGTTGGCCCTGACCTTCGCTGCCCACTCAGCTCACGCCAAGGTGCTGGTGGGCGAGCTGGGCATTCTCGACTTGACCGCCAACGACGGCATCAATCCTGCCACTGGGAACCTTTGGCAGGCTGGGGATACGTACCGCCTCGTCTTTGTGACCAGCGAGTCGTTTACCGCAACCTCGACCAATATCGATGACTACAATGGTTTCGTGCAGAGCGTTGCCAACGACTCTTCGCTTGGCCTGGGCGATGCCACTTGGAAAGTGATCGGTGCGACCGATCTCGTCGATGCCAGGACGAACACGGGCACCAACCTTGGTGGTCCAGTCGGTGAAGCCACATTCCTGATCGACGGAAGCACCGTCTTTGCGACCAATTACGCCGATCTCTGGAACGGCACCGCGATGGAGGGCCCTGGCCTATTCGCAGCTCCGGACCTCGATGAAGAAGGGAACTTCTTCAACACCAGGGTGTTCACCGGGACAAACGGCGGCTTGAACACCGGTTTTCGCCAACTTGGTGAAGACGGTGGCATCACCGAAACTGGACTGACTCAGCCCAACAACGGAGGCCGTTGGCTCATTCAATTCAACAATCCTCAAACAAGCCCACTTCCGTTCTATGCCCTCTCGGATCCGCTGACCGTCCGGGGAGTGCCCGAACCCACTTCGCTGGCCATCTTGGGCCTGGGATTGGCTGGCTTCGGTTGTTTCCGCCTCAGGAATTCCTGAGGCTTCAGGACCTCTCCAACCCGAAGGCCACCGAGGCTCGGCCTGTCCAGCTCGGCAGCTGCCGCGGTCAGATCGTTCTCACTGAATCCAGAGACCCACAACACTCTTGACGAAAACACCCGTGGCTGTCTGGCGGTTGGCTGGACAGTTGCGGGGTTCTTATGCGCAATGCGTCTGGATGTCTCTCCTCGGTCCTTGAGAACTACGACAGGACACAAACCCAGGGCTGCTGGTGGATTGGACCATGGGTCTGGTGGGGGCTTCCGCCGGGGCCCCCACCAGACCAATCCTCCCTGGACAATGTTGGGCGCCTCGATGGGGTGATGGATCGCCGTGTGCTAGAATCCCATCTTAACCCGGGTTCTTCGACAAGTTTCCGGAGAGCACCATCGAATGTCCCACCAGAATCTCATTACGCCCGAGCAAAGCCATGACCCGCGTCATTTTTTGCCCTTCCTGTCCTCGTCCTGACCCAGATCCTTTTTGGTCCTGCGCAGGAATCCCAAGCCGCCATCAGAACACTCTCACCAACTGTGCGAGGGATGACGATCGATGTCCCACCGGACTACTTTGATGCTTCGGTGCTGGGTCCATCCATAACCCTCAGCGGCCAGGAGGGGCGTCCAATCGCCGAGTTCGACCTCACCTCGCTGCCGGCAAGTCACCTCTTGAAGTCCGCCACGCTTCGGTTCCGCGAGACACTCGACCAGGGAATGGGCACGCAGATTCAAGTCCATGGCTACCTTGGTGATGGAATTGGCTCTGCTTCGGACTTTCTGAACATCACCAACCCCATCGGACCCGCCCAATTCAACGACGGTAACACCATCGTGGAGAGCCTCGACGTGACTGACTTGGGAACGATCGGAAAATAAATGTCTGCGTTGCGTGTGCATTTTGAGGATAATCGGGTATCTTGCCGCAAAAGCGGTCTTCTCGATTGGAAGGAGGTTTTGGATGGCAACGCATGAGCAAGACCCTCACACGGAGCAGCGAATTCGCCATTTTGCAGCGACTCTTTCGGAGAAAGATCGTCGTCGTTTTGCTGCCATCGAAGCAATTCAGCGAGGTCATGGAGGCATCGCGTACATCGCGCGAGTGATCGGATGCTCGACAAAAACTGTGGAACGCGGAATTGTTGAACTGGATCAACTGCAAGACGATCCGGTGGCAGGCAGAGTCCGTCGTCCTGGAGCAGGACGCCCAAAAAAATTGCTCCCGATTCGGCGGAAGAGACCAACCTGATTGAGTGCTTGCAAGTTCACATTGCTGGCGAACCGGACCAGGAAGATCTGATCTACACACACCTCTTCCCGCGCGAATTGTCTGAACAACTGAACGAATTGGACACCCCTGTTGGACCAGACACGATCGATCGATGGCTCCAGGACGCAGGAATCAGACGGCGACAGATTCGCAAGGGTCTCACCGGTGGGAGCCACCCTGACCGCAACGCTCAGTTTTTGCGGATCGCTGAGTTGATCGACCAGTATCAAGCGGACGGAAATCCGTACTTTTCGATGGACACCAAGGCCAAGGAGCACCTCGGGAAGCTGTATCGTAAAGGGCGAGTACGTGGCAACCGTTCTTTCCAGGCCTGGGATCATGACTTTCCTTCCTGGGCCGAGGGGGTCGTTATCCCTCACGGCATCTTCGATCCGCTGCGGAATCTCGGCCATCTCAATCTTGGCCTTTCACGCGACACGAGCGAGTTCGCCTGCGATAGTTTTCGCTGGTTCTGGAACCGGATTGGCAAGCAGCGCTATCCCCAGGCAACATCGATCCTGTTGTTGTGTGATGGAGGTGGCAGCAATTCGGCGAGAAAGTAGCTGTTTCGTTGTGACTTGGAGCGTCTGAGCGGAGCCATTGGGCTACCCATTCGAATAGCGCACTATCCGCCCTACTGTTCCAAATACAATCCCATCGAGCGCCGTTTCTTTCCCCACGTGGGTCGAGCCTGTGAAGGGATGCTGTTTGATGTTCTGGACACAGTCGTCGATCTGATGCGACGCGCGAAGACTCAAACCGGTCTCCGCACCACTGTCAATGTCATTCGGCGGTGCTACCAAGCTGGTCGGGTCGCCACCTCCGAAATGAAGAAGGCTCTTACCATTGAGTACGATTCAATACTCCCAAAATGGAGCTACGTCGCTCGGCCATAAAATCAGACAGTTATTTTCCGATCGTTCCTTGGTGAAGGGGCTTGTGGCCAACAACGACACCTTTGCCGGCATTCTGTGGCAACGCTTGCCTGGCGAGGGCCAGGCGTTCTCCTACGACTTCGCAGACCCTGTGTTCGAGGTTCACGTCATCCCTGACCCCACCTCTGTTCTCCTCTGGGCTAGTAGGCCGTCAATCAGAGTTCGAGGTGGCTATCAGCCTGTGTGGGTAGCCTCAAACGAGTTTGCAGTCCATCAATATCTGCTGGATGGCCTACTAGCCTTGTCCTCACATCTGCTGCCGGCCGCCGCTGGCAACGTCGCAGAAAGTAGGGTTTCCGTCGCCCAGCTCACGCCGACCTTCAGGTACCGGGCACCGTTTTACAGGACTCAGCGGAGCCATCAGCAAGAAGACCCACCTGGAACACAAAGTTGACCTGCTGCGTTGGCCGGTGAGAGCTTGAACCTGAACTCACGTGATTCCGCCGCAGTTAGTTGCAACTGATTGTTCAACGAAGCCGCTGCGCGGCAGACAGCTCTGCCGGGGTGATTCCCAGGAAAAACTGATGTAGCCTGAACTCCTTCTCCACTTGTCTATTGGAAAAGGAGCTGTCAGATGTCCCCGTGACGCGAACGAATAATCGGAGAACTGTTATGCGGTATTGCGGTATCCATTGACAACAGTTCATGACGTTTTGGAGATTGGCTGTTGGCCAAAAATCACCGCCATTGCTTGGGACGATACTTCGCATGATTCTTCGGGGAAGTCGACTTGCAGTCGGATTTGTCGACGGCGTGAAAGATGGAGAGCGGCGGATGAGTTGAACCGTAGAACACGCCCACAACATATCGCGATGTTTCGGTGATGCCGCGAGCCCACGCGGTTTCCTGATCGGGGTGGGTTTCACGAAATGTTTCTTCTGCAGCCTTGACCGGCCCACGATCGAAGAGGTCTCAGAATCGTTGTTCGAGTTTCCAGAGGGGCATGGAGTGTGGGTGGACAACCAGAACATCGGCGACCCCAGCGCGATGCCGCCAATCGAAGCAAGTACGGGTAGAGGAACGGATTCGGTGGTTGCAACCACGAGTAGTATACCAGCAGCGACCGGTGACGAACGGCAGGATGATTGGTAGCCGCAATGTCACCATGATGGTGTCGAATGTTGTCGCATAAGGACTAAGTTCACCCGCCGCTGGTTGATTGGACCATTGGACAAGAGGTTTTGCGGTCGGGTGCAACGCCTTGTCATCCGCCATTGTCCAGACGGGGGAGCAGCTCCAAATTCTTGATGTCAAAAAAGAGATGTTCTGTCCAGGGCGTCACGGGAGGGAAGTACGGGCACGAAAGATTGTGCTTCCCATTTTTCTCTGTTACTTGGATTTTGTAGTCCTTTCCCTCAAGCCATTCACCGAAATCGGCCAACAGCTTTTCTTCTTCCTCAACTGTCTGAACTTTGGCAAGCTCCGTGAAGAACGCTTGGGCTTTCTCTCGATCAGCATTCTTGACTGTCCCACCATCTTCATTGTCGACATCTGCACCCCGATCCACAGCGTCCGAAACCGATTCAGGCGAACACCCGGTGAAAAGAACCAGGCATAGGCCCGATACGATCAATTTCATTCCGTTGATCTCCAAGAACTGTTGTCTGATCATCAGTTACCGCAAATGTCTGTCACGGGTAATGCCAAGGATCACCGTGCGGGGAGTTGACGTTGCCGAGCGAACCGGGCCCACCTGCCTCTTCCCGCTCCGGTGCATCCGTTGGTTCGGCACCCCCACGGCTCTGGGATGCCTAAATCACGGCAGATCTTCCGCGCAAGCCGGTCCGGAATTTTGTTGTGGCGTGAACCGGCCGAAGTTCGATTGTTTATTGGGTTGCCCCACCAGGAGTGTCGCCGACCCTCACCAATGAGCACACACCCGCTGACGCAGGTGCCGGATCAGTTCGTGCCGCTTCAGGGTTTCAGACTCACTTTTTCATAAGAGTCCCCTGCTGCTGCTAGGGCGTCGGCCCCGTTCATTTCAAGGGCCTCCTCCAGGGCATCGCGGAGGTTGTCTAACAGCTCGTCGCGAGTGTGTCCTTGCGAGTTCACCTCGGGCACTTCTTCGATCCAGCCGATCCACCACTCACCGTCTTGCTAGACGACTGCGGTTTAGCTCATGGTTTTCGGATTCTCGTTGTTGAGGTGGTGATTGATCAGCGAGATGTCAGCCGAACGACGCTGAGCTCAGCCGCGTGCGAGCGACACGTGTTCGACTTGAACAATCGAACAACTTTCCAGCTTCGTTTACGGGCGAACAATCATCAAGGTAGCACGTCGGCTGCAACGACTTTGTTATGCTGCGGCTGGCATGAAAGACTCGCCTAATCCCTCGGGAACATCTTTATAAGTTCCTTGCCGTCGCGCCAAAACACAGGTTTGTCCTTTGCCGTCACCGAAATGACCTTTCCTTTTTCCACCGATTTGGCTGGGTAAGTGACCTTCGGCCTTTTTCTGATGGATGAACGGACGAAAGTGAGTTCAATGCCCTTGTCGGTTGTTTTTGCATTTGCACCGGGGCAAAAGTACAAGGATTCAGGCCTCGCGGTGAATGTGATTTGAACCGTTCCATTCTTGTCGGATCTGATTTCTTTGAATGTCAGGTCTTCTTGGCCATACGCGTCGTTTGCGGCCACTGACGCAGGACTCACGCTCAACTCCACGCCTATTTGGGGTTTCATGTCCCGAAGAACCCCGCTCAGGAACTCATCCATTCCCACCACCTTTCCCCACCCCTTGTCATACAATGCCTCAAAGCGTTCGCTCTGCTTCTTGTGGGAGGCTGCTAGCATCGCATACACGATTGCCTTCCGAGCCGTGGGCATCCATTCGCCGACCTTGTTCCCATGCTTTGCCACCAGGGCATCGATCTCCTTATCCACTCCATCCAATAGATTCACGACTTCGGCATACTGGGCGTTGCAGTAGTGACCGCTGGCTTTGTCGATCTTCGCTTCGATCGCCTTGACGGATTTCGACAAAGTACTTGACTTCTCCTCAGATTTCCCCAGAACGCCTGAGGCCAAAAAGACCAATGCGGTGATGAGCAAAAACCGGAGCCGACCTCGCGCGTGCGTGGTTTCAAAGCGACATGGCTTTCTGTCTTTCATCGATTGGGTACCTTTCATGGGGTGTTTGGGTTTCGTGACCACGCTGGATTTCACGCACGTGAATGTGCCACTGGAAACGCCATTTTGTCAAGACACAACGCCCCGGTTCACCGGGCCCGAGGAGTTGACGTGGATTTCAGAACCGACGCCCGACGAGGGCTCCGGTGCAACCGATTGTGTACGCCCGGCATGGGCGTGATTGTTGTGGGGTGCAAGTCCCCTGTACGA
>CAZYKP010000082.1:0-39608 GCA_964648025.1 uncultured Pirellulales bacterium
AAAATCAACCGACTGCCAAAATCAACCGACTGCCAAAATCACAGGAAACATGGCATCAGGGCTGCTTGGGAGACTTCGAGGGGGTCTCAATCGGAGCGGTCTGATCTCCGCTCCATTCCTTCCAGCCCCCATAGTAGTTGCGAACCTCAGCAAAGCCCGCCAACTCCAGCGCAAAAGCGTTCACTGAGGCCCTTCCCCCGGTGTAACAGTAGGTGACAGCTGGTTGGTTAAGGTCAATTCCTGCCTGCAGATATTGCCGGCGTAATTCGGCAGGCTTTTTAAAACGCCCGTTGGCTTGCAAGGTCTCTTTCCACTCCAGATGGGCGGCCAAGGGGATGCAACCGGCCCGGGAGCCCTGGACAATTTCTCCGGAGTACTCCTGGGGAGTGCGAGAATCCACCAAACCAACGCTGCGGTTCTGGACCGATTGTTTCAGATCCGCCAGCACCGCAAGCCGGTGGGGTTGAAAGTCTGGCCGAAACGCGGTGCGTTCGATCTGTGGAACTTCCCGAGAAACCGGCCGCTTGAGGCGTTTCCATTCCTCCCAACCCCCATCAAGCAGCCGGACCTTTTCAACTCCCAAATATTTCAAAGTCCACCAAATTCGAGCAGCTGAGGTCAGGCTCCCTCCATACACCACCACAGGCGTCTTGGTCGTCAACCCAATCTTTCCTGCCAAGGCGGACCACTTGCCCTGATCACGCATCCCTCCAGGCTGACGGGCCTGGGTTTTCCAGATTGCGACATCGACCTGGAACGCTCCCGGGATATGACCAAGCTGATACGCCTCAACGCTGCGGGTGTCGAGAATCCGCTGATCAGCGTTCAAATCCAAATCTTCGGGGGCCACCAGCAAGGAGGACTCGGAGGCATTGAGCTGCCCGGCGAGTTGTTGCTCGCCTCGCGTCTGGCCGGCTTGTTGTTGGCCGGCTTGTTGTTGGCCGGCTTGTTGTGAATTGACCCGTTGGTGGTTGAGCTTGGCCGAACTTTGTGCCCAGCCAGGGGCACTGGTTGCCAACAGCCAACCTCCAGTCAGGAAGCCGAGGCTCAGAAGTAAGGAGGTTCCACAATGGTCTTGGCTGTTGAGCATGGGACTGCTTGGGGAGTTGACCGACGGTGGTGGCTTCGCCAACGAAAGCGAACCGCGATGGCGGTGATTGTTCGTGTTCGAGGGTTTCGTGCAAGATGGCGCTGAGTGTTGGACGGTGAGACGCTTGAAGCTCAGACCAGTTTCCGAGCCAGGGCGATCGAAGGCAGCCTGGACTGCTGATTGCTTCGTCGACGAGGTGGTCGAAGACCTCTCGGGAATCAAGACTCGTGTGGCAGAAAGGTCCGCGGGTCTCTAGCATCGTGGCATGTCCACATCATCCGAAGACACCATCAACGACGAGAGTCCTGCGGAGACGCCGCAGCCGGCTGGTGGGAAAGCTCGCCGCTCAGGGCTGTCGGGCTTCTGGTCTCAGACGGTCCCCACACTGGTCAGCCGCCCTTTGGGATTGCTCAGGGATGTGGCCACCGCAGCCTTGCTGGGATCCACTCCGGTCATGGACGCCTTTGCCATGGCCTTTCGCATTCCCGATCTGGCTCGGCGATTGCTTGCCGATGGGATTCTCTCGGCAGCGACAGTGCCGCCATTGACCTCGCGACTCGAACACGACCGTCACACTGGCGGAAACTCCGCCCAACAACTCGCTGGGGGCCTGCTGGTTGGGCTGATCGGCGTGATCGGACTTGTCGTCCTGATCGGTGAGATCGTCTGCATCTCAGGACTGGTTTGGAGCTTGACTCAGCAGGGACTTGGCCGCCAGCCTTCTGGGGACGTCTTGGACCTGTGGCTGCACGCCATCTTACTGCCTTATCTCTTGCTCATTTGCGTGGCGTGGCAACTCGGGGCCGTGGGGCACACTCTCTGCCGGTTTCGTGCCGCAGCAAGTCTGCCGATTGTGTTAAACGTTTGCTGGCTGATCGCCGTCTACTTGATCGCTCCCTATGTGACCGAAGATCTCGCCATCCAAGCGACGATTCTGAGCATCGCCATCGTCTTGGGTGGGTTGCTTCAGGTGCTGCTGGCTTGGATCGATGTCAGGGCCGCTGCCTTTCGCTTCTGCTTCAAGTGGCGTTTTCTCATCTCCAAGTCAGAAGCTCGAGCCGACCAGCAACCCCCTTCGCAATCACCAAGCCAAGACCAACTCAACAAGCAAGCTGCCAAGAAGCTCCCCGACCCGAGAAGAGCCGACGAAGGCTCCCATGCGGAGGTCACTGCAGAGTTGCGGGGCATCGCCAAGGGAGCGGGACTGCTGACCATCGGGCTGGGAGTCATTCACATCAACAGTCTGGTGGATAGTTTGGTGGCTTGGGTACTGACAGGTGCAGAAGGCACCGGTGCGGTTCTGCGAACAGGAGCCGTTGCAGCGTTGTATTTTGGGGAACGTTTGTACCAGTTCCCCATGGCACTCATCGGCGGGGCGCTGGCGACGGTGTTGCTCCCGGTCTTGAGTCAACATGCAGCTCGGGGTGATCGGTCACGATTGGGAGACGATCTGACCCTGGGGCTCGAGCTGTCACTGGTGATTGGCATCCCTGCCAGCATTGGGTTGTTGCTCATTGCCGACCCACTGACCACAGTCATGTTTCAACGAGGAGCCTTTCGCCCTGAAGATGTGTTGCGAACGGCCCTGGTCATCCAGGGTTACAGCTTAGGCGTCTGGGCGTTCTGCGGGCTGACCGTTGCCTTGCGGGGTTTTTACGCCCTCGGAGACAGGCGCACACCAGCTGCAATTGGTTTGGCCGCGATGGGTCTGAATCTCCTGCTCAATCTCTGTCTTGTTTGGACTCTGCAGGAGCTCGGTCTGGCCGTGGCCACCACACTCTCGGCGGTCGCTCAGTTAGGCCTGCTGGTGTGGTGTTTTCCAGACTTTGGGCGTGGGCACTGGGATTCCCTCTTGCGGACCCTGGGCCACTCTTCACTGGCGTCTCTTCCCATGATCGCGGGTGTCCTGGGCGTTCTCTCGGTGGCACCCTCGGGTGGCTTCTGGCTTCAGAGTAGCCGCTTGGTGTTAGCAGTGAGCGTCGGCGGGGGGCTCTATTTGGCCGCCGCCCGGCTGTTGGGGCTTTCGCAATGGCGGTTGTTGCTGGGAAATACCAAACCCCCTGCCTAAGAAAACGCCGAGCCTCCCGGTGTGGGCAGGGAATCTGGACAGATGTTGGTCGTCGCGATGGCTGCCGGGACTGTCTGGATCGGACAGCTCATCGGGCCTGAACCGATTTCAACTTGTCCACCGACTGATCGACGTTAGTTTGGTACTGCGAAAAGCTCCGCCCGCAGATGTCACCGCCCCCGACCGGGTGCGGGCTAAAAACTGCGGACGAAACCGCCTGAAACATACCAACCAGAATGCCTGGATTGCTTTCGATCCCCCCTTCGATACAAGAGCGTGAGCGTCTTTTGCTGGCCCCCTACGCCATGGCCAGCGGCGACTCTCGGGGACGCCGACATCCCGAGCCCGAGCACGAATATCGAGGGCCGTTTCAACGGGATCGAGACCGCATTATCCACAGTGCCGCTTATCGCCGGCTCAGTGGCAAGATGCAGGTCTTCACCGGGGAGATGGGCGATTACCATCGAACTCGCTTGACTCACACGCTGGAGGTCAGCGGCTTAGCTCGGACGCTCGCCCGAGCACTGGCGCTTAACGAGGACCTTGTCGAGGCTCTGGCGCTTTTGCACGACTTAGGCCATCCTCCCTTTGGCCACACAGGTGAGGAAGTTCTGGATGATTGTCTGGCCGAACACGGCGGTTTTGACCACAACGCCCAAACTTTGCAGATTGTCGAGTGGCTGGAGCGGCGGTGGTTGCCCAAGCCGGGGCTGAACCTGACCTTTGAAGTGTTGGAAGGTCAGACCACCAGGGTCCATAAATCCGCCAGCGACACCCGGCCGTTGCTAGAAGCCCAGGTTGTCGAAGCTGCCGATAGCGTCGCGTACGACACGCACGACGCGGATGATGCCCTGGTACTTGGTTTACTTTCTTTGCCGGAGCTACTTGAGGTGCCGCTGTGGCGGCAGGCTGCCGGCCGCGTCCGCCGCCGATTCTGCAATCTGGCCGACGAGGAACTTCGCCGAGCTTGTGTGCACGAGCTGATCGACTGGCAGATCTCCGAACTGTTGCGAACCGCCGACGCGCGTCTGGCCGACTGGCAAGTGGATTCCACAACACGAGTTCGGGAGTGTCCTGTTGTCGTCGGATTTGAGGAGGAATTCGCTCAGCAGAAAGCAGAACTCGAGCGTTTTCTCTTCGATCGCGTATACCGCCATCCGCTGATTGTGACCATCCGAGGTCGTGTTGCCGCAGAGATCTCGGAGCTATTCGCCCTGCTGTTAGCCCAACCCCAGCAAATCGCACCCGAGTTCTTCCCGGCCGATGAGCCTAGCAACATCGCCCGGGCCGCGGGAAATCTCATTGCCTCTCAAACCGATCAAGGGGTGGCCCGACTCCTGCAAGCACTCACGTAATCTTTCGGGGCAACATTGCCGAAAGCGCTTAACCCTCTGTGGCCCAGTACCCTCCTCGAGCATGATCGAACCACGCCTCCCGGCCACGGACTTCGGCCCGGACATGGCCTTGCGCCCAGACAACCTGACCGAGGACCCAGGTTTGTACCGGCCAGCCAGTCAAACTCTGGCCATGCCAGGGACTCCAACGACACTTGCTTAACTGCTCGGCGTTGCTGACTGTGTGGGTCTTGTTGAGGTCCACCAACACCAGATCGGCATCGTACCCAGGAGCAATCCGTCCTTTGCCTACCAGATCCCACACGCGTGCCGGGGCGTCGCTCATCCAGTGAGCGATCTGTTGTAAGGTGCACTGGCCACGGTTGGCCGCATCGAGCATGATCGCCAAAGAGTTCTCCACAGCTGGCACCCCCGAGGGAGACCGCGGATAGGGTTGTTGTTTCTCCTCAAGCGTGTGTGGGGCATGGTCGGTGGCAACGACCTGCAAAAACCCGTCCCGAAGCCCCTGCCACAGAGCCGCATTATCTTCAGCTGTTTTCACGGAAGGATTCATCTGCACCAGCGAACCAAGCCTGGCATAGTCGCCGGTGTTAAAGAGCAGGTGATGAGGACAGACCTCCGCGGTGATCCGCCCACGGTGATCAGCGACCAAAGGAATCTCCTGGGCGGTTGAGACGTGCAGGACGTGGAAGCGGTGGTTGTGGCGGTGGGCCAACTCAAGGGCCCGCGTTGTCGCCGTGACCGCAGCGGCAGTGTCGCGAATACGCGAGTGGTCAGCGTACTCTCGGCCACCGCCAAGGCTCTGGGCATTCGCTTGGACGGTGGCCTCATCCTCACAGTGTGCACAAATCGGCAGGCTGGTCTCCGAAAAGATCCTCTCTAAGCTATCTTGGGAATCAACCAGCAACGTCCCCGTACTCGAGCCCAGGAATATCTTGATACCGGGGGTCCGGGTGGCTTGCTGCAGTTCCGGGAGATTCCCTGGGGTTGCTCCGATGTAGAAGCCGTAGTTGACGACCGACTTTGTTGCCGCAACGGCCAGCTTTTCTGCGAGTCGAGCGACTGTCACCGTCGGGGGGTTGGTGTTGGGCATCTCCAGAAACGTGGTCACTCCACCTTTGGCACAGGCCAAACTGCCGGAGTGCAGGTCCTCTTTGTGAGTCAACCCCGGGTCACGAAAATGCACCTGATCATCGACGATCCCTGAAAACAAATGCAATCCCTGGCCATCGACCACCTCATCAGCATCAGCGATGCTGGGTGCATCAACACTGGCAATGGTCGTTCCTTCGATCACAATATTCGCCTGAACGGTCTCTTCAGGAAAAACACAAGTCGCATTCTTGATGAGGATTTTCATCATCGTTGAAATCAAGAGGACAATTCGGCGGCCAGGGAAACTCCGGCGGCCAGGGAAACTCCGGCGGCCAGGGAAACTCCGGCGGCCAGGGAAATTCCGGCGGGGTGATCCCATCGTCTGGCTGGCAAGACAGTGATGCTCGTTCTCCGTTTCCGGAAAGTTTGCCTACCTCGACTGTCCCAGATTGTGGTCAAGGCCCAACCTGTCGGGGCCTCAACAGTTCCATGCAGCAACATAGGTCTGGGCAATGGCCACATCCTCGACAGTCCAACTCCTGCTGCCTTTGAAAAATTCTTGGTCATCCAAACCGCGGGCACTGCCGCGATCACCGGTGATCTGGCAGCCTTTCCACGGTGCCGGAGGAGGCAAGATGTTCCTCAACCTCAGAAGGTCCAAAAAAGCTTGCCAAGGGGCGTGAGTCGACCAGCAGCTTTGCCCAAAGAACAGGAGAAGGCAGCACTATGCAAGAAGAGATTGTGGCGATGGGCTTTCGCTTCGCCAACCTGTTTGTTCTGCCGTTCTGGGCCCTGATGATCTTCTTGCCCCGTTGGTCGGTGACTTTGTGGGTCATCCGCGGATGGTGGTACTTGTTGCTTCTCTCAGCTTACTACGTTGCCATGCTCGGGTATGCAGCCAACGCTGAAGTTGACTTCTCGCTGTTGGCCAACCCCACCGTGGAGGGAATCCATCAAGCGTTGCGGCAGCCTGCGATCACCCCGGCGGCCTGGGCCCATTATCTGGCCTTTGATTTGGTGGTGGGCCGATGGATGTTTCTTCGCGAGCCAGCTCGAGGATACTGGCTCAGTCCGATCCTCTTTCTCACTCTCATGGTTGGGCCCGGCGGACTGCTGGTTTACATCCTCCTGGGACGACTGCGTCAAAGCTCCACCACAAGCCCCTCAGAATCTTCCTGATTCGCAACAAGGTCTGCAGGTCCGGCCGATCACAACGCCAGGTCCACACGCACTTGCTGCCTGCAATCCGTCCAGGACCCTTCTCAAGCCCAGTCGGGGCATTGCCCTAGCCAGACTGACCTTTCCAGCGGCCGTCGGCTCGGGCTACACTCCGCCTCGTCCGAGTCTGCCCGTCCGGCCCGGCCTGAAGGAGAGCTTTCGGGTCAGCTGGCGGATAGGTCCGAGACGCCCGTTGCAATAACTGTTTTGGCACAGGACCAAGCAGGATGCTCCTGGCCTTTTCCTCGTGCGAAGGGGTCCAAGGGCAAATCCTGGGAAGAAGGAGCTTCGTACATGCCGAATGCCAAAGGTCTGTTGGGATCTGGTTGCCGTCTGTGCCGATCTGCGGGGCAGGGGGGCTTGATTGGTCTGGGATTTGGGCTGGTCACAGTGGGTCTGTTCCTAGGCCCTGTTCGCGTTTCCGAGCTTGCGGCCCAACCCAACGGTTCTGGCGACTCCGCGAGTAGGAGCCAGGTTTCCGGGACCTCTGAGCCGGAGAGGAACTCACCTCAAAAAGCGCTGCGAGGTGAGGTGCCCCGACGACTGCCCGCTGACCCCATCGCCGAAAACCTCGGCAGAGCAAAGCGTCTGCACCCAAACTCCCTGGCGACCCGAGCCGCTTTGGCGACCCAGCGCCTATCCCAACGGTCTGGACCAGTGCTGCGGCCAGCCAAGCCAGTCGTTGAGCCAACACCACTTCCATTCGGGGAAATCGCCAACAGCCGGACTGCTCGGCAAGTTGGCTGGACAGTCCAGCCAGGCGATGTCTGGCCAGTGGTGGTGCCCAAATCTCCTGTGGCATACGTGTTGCCGAACTCGACGGAGTTAGTCGAGTTCTCACCACCGAGTCGCGTCTGTGCTCAAGGTGGCCCCCAGTCCAACCATGCCCATCGGCCTTGCCGGTCCAGCAGTCGGTCCATGAGTTGGGTCCCGTGTGAGGAACCCTTGGTCTCGAGCCGTCGGCAGTCACAGCCCATGCTGGCTGAGGACCCGTGTCCTGTCGTGCCAGTCCCAAGAACTTCAGGTTTAACCGAGAGCCACCCGGCTCAAAAACACCCAGCTCAAAAACACCCAGCTCAAAAACACCCAGCTCAAAAACACCCGGTCCAAAGACCTCCGATGGGAGATGCGGTCGAGCAAGTTTCCCAGTTGCTTGCACGAATCAAGAGGGTTGTGGAGCACAACGGTGCTCGATCGCAAGGGCTGCACCCAGGCAAAACAGAAGACGAATCCTACAGTCTCAATTCAACGCCCGAGGAATTTGCTGAGGAAATCGAGCAGCTAGCTCGTTGCTCGGGTCCCTGCACCACGCCGCGGCTGACTTGCGGGGAGCTGCCGCCGACTTACTCCGCACCCCAGCCGATTACCCTGAGGGATCGTGCCGCGAATCCAGCTTCTGGCTTGCCGTCTTCGGACCGCGTGCGGTTGTTGGAGGATGAGGTTGCGGCTCTGCAACATCAATTGCGGATTGCCGCCACGCAAATCGCGGCACTGCGAAATCGTGGTTGCCAGACAGCCGGCCAGGACAATTCGGACAAGCCGAAGATCGGTCGCACAGACCACCCTCAACGGGACAGTTTTGCCGATGCTGGCGATCAAAATGCTCCTCAGCAGGGTCAATCGATCCAACGATGCCGGGACGGATGTCGGTGTCATCCCAAGTGTGAGTGCCCCAAAAGCAGTGCTTGCGGACCGTGTGGGCCGTGTTCGGTTGGCTCTTGCCCAGAAGACGGTTGCCCGGCCAGCTCTTGCGGGCTGGCCGCTTTTCCTGCTGGGCTTTTCCCTCCTGGCTCCTGGGTGGAGTGGAGCGGAATTCATGGCCCCCAATCACCGTGCCACTGCACTGCTACTCAGGCGGCCTACCCGATCCATCCAGGATATGCGGGAGGTGGCTATGGTGCACTTCCTCTGCCTCTGCAGCCTTCGACACTCCCACCTCCCACGCCTCATGACCATGGCCCGTTGGTCGCGAGCCACCCGATGGCGAGGCTTGCGAAGCCACGGTTTGCCGCCCCTTCAGAGGCCGCCGCAGGGTCGGGCGCTTCGGTCGCAGCTTTGCGTCAGACAGCCTCGGCAATCGATCGTTTGGCTGATCGACTGGAGGAGATGAGCCTCTACAGTCAAGCGGATCAGCTACGGACAACCGCCCACACCCTCAGGGTGGAAGGGCGGCGTCTGGGTTCGTCCAGCCCGAGAGCACAGCCTATCACCCATTCCCCTCAGGCAACAAACAGGCCTGATACGATCCCTGAGCCACAGGGAGGTTGCTTCGGCCGTGGGCAAGGGACACCCGGAGGCAGCGTGTGGACCAGAGCCTCAGAGAGACCAAGCCCGGGCCTTCGCGCTGCCTCTCAGGTGAAGTTGCCAAGGAGTTGGGGCGGAGCCGGCAGCGATCACCGTTGGCAGCCTGATTGCCGAATCCGCCCCCGCGCGGGGAAAAACTCCGCGAGTTGCGAGTCCACCAACAGGACTTCAATGCATATGACTGTCTGCTGCCAGATGGATCTTCACCGGCTGGCCGAGACGCTGGGCAGGAGTTACCAGCTGGCCGCCGAGCAGATCTGCCAACCCGTTGTCAGGGTGGTTGAGCAACTCCCGAGCTGGAGCCTCAATGCCTCGGAACCTCCATCTCGCCTGGAACTCGCCCGGGGTTGGCTGGAGCGAAACACCAGCTTCTTTCGAGCTTGGAAGGCAGACAACCCAGCGTTGTGGCCACTTCGCTGGTTGTTGCTGAAATAAGCTCGACGCACCAGCTCAAGACTGCTTCGCTCGGAGGGAGCGAACAGGCCACGCTCATCAGTCCCCGCCACCTGGAGCCAGGTCGTCAAGGAATTCCCTTGGGCCTGGCTTTCGCTGTTCCCCAACAAAAACGTGCGAAAAAAGGCCCCTTTGTCAGACTCCGGGTCACTGACGGAGCTGGCAGCCGGCAATCCTCCCAAAGCGGTCATCGGAACGTGTGGGGCAGCCTGATGACCGACTGACTCCGGCTCTGCGGGGTCTTTGTTCAGTACACGCCAGGATAATAACAAGTCTTTAATTTTAATAACGTGTTATCTCCCCTCCGATGAAGGCATCCTTTCAGCCGAGTTGGTGGGGGCCTTCATCAATCTCCCCCTCAAAATGGCGGCACGCCATGGTGGCCACCTCACCCTGGCTCGGGATCGCTTGACGGTGCCCTGAGTCGACCTTAGTCTAAGGAAGGTTTAGGGTTAGTGAAGATCCTATGAGCACCCCGCTGAACCCCCAAACCGCATCTTCGTCGATTGCTCATCTGCTTCCGGGGCGCAAGAGAACGGCTGCTGCTTGAGCCCATTGTTCCTTCCCTCCCGAAATTCGTCCTAAGCGTTCGTGTCCACCAGCAGTTGTATCCACCAGCAGTTGTATCCACCAGCGGTCGTGCTCTGTGCAGGTGACGATCCTGCGACGTTGTGCTGCCTCAGCAGAGAGCTGCCTGGGCGGACAGCAGGTCAAGCACAGAACTGGTTGGGCACAGAACTGGTTGGGCACAGAACTGGTTAGACCCAGAGTTGGTTGGGCTAGAGGGGATTCTGCTGGAGCTTCAGGCTATTCGGGTGGCAGTGCAGATGAGCTGTCGGAGTCAATCGTAATTTGGCAGTTTTTGTTCCCCAAAATCGATGAGGTCCTCCAATGTCCAAAACGCTTGAGGCGTGGGCTGATTTGCTGGTCAGGCAGGGGCGAATCAGCATCGACGAGTTGCAAGAAGCAGACCAAATGGCCCGTGCCGGCGGGCTTCAACTGGAGGACTACTTGGATCGCGAGGGGCTCTGCGATCTGGGAGAGATCCAGCAGGCCAAAGCAGAGGTCTTTGGCATGGACTATATCGATCTGGAGGGCCTGAACATCGCTGCCGAGGTGTTCTCGCTGCTTCCCCACAGCCAGGCCCGAGCCAAACAGGTGTTAGTCTACGACGAGGACGAAGACAGCGTCAGCGTCGCTGTGGCCGACCCGTTGGACTTGGACCTCATCGAGGAACTGAAGTTCACCTTTGAAAAACGTGTGCGACCTGCTCTGGCCAATCCCCACGTGCTGCGTGATCGGATCAACATCCTTTACACGCGTGAGATGGAGGCCAAGAGCGTCAACGTGATCGTCTCGACGCTCACCACCGCAGGCGATGCAACGCAAGAGGAGCAAGGCGACGACGAGGACGTGACCGAGACCAGTGCCCCGATCATCAAGCTGGTGCACTCGGTGATCAACGAAGCGGTCAAAATGCGAGCCAGCGACATCCACATCGAGCCTTTTGAAGATCGGGTTCGCATCCGTTATCGGATCGACGGTCAGCTGATCGAACGCGACAGGGCCCCCAAGAAGTTGCAAGCGGCGATCATCTCGCGGGTGAAGATCCTCTCCAAGATCGACATCGCGGAACGTCGACGCCCTCAGGACGGGCGGATCAAGGTCACCGTCGGCACCAAGGAGCTGGACCTGCGGGTGAGCGTGCTTCCCAGCAGCCATGGACAAAGCATTGTGATGCGGCTGTTGGACAAGGACAACATTAAAGTCCGCCTTCCTGACCTGGGTTTCGCCAAGGACGACTACGAAACCTTTAGTCAGTACATTCGCCGCCCCAACGGGATTATCCTGGTGACCGGTCCCACCGGATCTGGCAAGACCACGACGCTGTATGCGGCCCTGAACGAGCTGAATCGACCTGATCGAAAGATCATCACCGCTGAGGACCCAGTCGAGTACTACCTCAGCGGGATCAATCAGGTTGAGGTTCGACACAACATTGGGTTGGATTTTGCCCGCATCATTAAGTCGATGCTGCGGCAAGCCCCCAATGTGATCCTGGTGGGGGAGATCCGAGACCGAGAGACCGCGGAAATGGCCATCCAAGCCAGTCTGACTGGACACTTAGTTTTCAGTACACTGCACACGAACGATGCGCCCGGGGCTATTACACGATTGATCGACATCGGTGTTCCCCCATACTTGGTGGCCACCAGTGTCATCTGCGTCATGGCCCAGCGTTTGGTGCGAATGGTCTGCCCAGACTGCAAGCAGCCGTTCCGGCCGAGTGATGTTGTCCTGCAACAGGCCGGAATCCCCTTGAAAGTTGTTGAAAGAGCGAACTTCGCGAAGGGGAAAGGTTGCGCGAAATGTCAGCGCGGTGGGTACAAAGGCCGCAAAGCCATCTTTGAACTGATGCAAGTCAACTCGAAAATCCGCGAGCTGACCTACAAAGGTGCAAGCACCCAAGAGATCCGCAAAATGGCTGTCACCAACGGGATGAAGACCCTGTATCACGATGGGATGATCAAAGCCCTCAAAGGTCTGACAACGATCGAGGAGGTGTGGAGAGTGGCTGGAAAGAAGGCAGAGTGATCCAACGTTCAGCGCCGAATGAACCCCAATGAAGCGCCGATCACGCCTCACAACAGTTTGTAAGGGTGTTGAAGAAGCGCTGAAAAATCGGCGCTCGCATCAATCTGCTTGCTTTGGCAACCCTTCAGACGTCAAAACTTCCTGAATTTCGTAAAAACCCTAATCCTGACCGTTAAATTCTGGCTTTAACAACCCACTTGGGCAAGCATAAGCCAACGTTGTTGGGTTCCAAAGGGTTCACCTCAAAATCGGGCCATCGGAGAAATTCTTGGTGGCGGGATGGTCAGGCCAGATAATTGCACCGAAAGCCAATCGACCAACCTCATCACAGAGCGGTCCAAGGGGTCCCGCTGGGAGAAACTCTTTTGGGGAGCGAATTCCTCAAGGGAAACGTCCTTGGTGGAACAGGCTTTTGAGACTATTTGACGACCTGGATTCACCAACCGTGCATTTTGGGATTCTGGGTTGGTTTGAGAGGTCTTGAGCTCAGGGAGACTTTTCGCCGGGGAAACTTTTCGCCGGGGAAACTTTTCGCTGGGGAGACCGTGACTGGGAGATTTGGCACTCTGAGATCTGGTCACTTGGGCTGCCATCACGGAACCGAGCCCAGGGGTGAGTTGCGGAGGGTCTCTTCAAAGCCTCCGTTTGTGGAAGGGGAGGGTGGCATCGACTTTTTCGGTCGAGTTTTGCCGACCTGGAGTTTTAGGGCGACCTTCCTTGGGCGAGATTCGCCACCAGAACGACTCGCATCAGGATTGTGAGAGAGCAACTTATTGATTTCGCTCCAACATACGGCTGTGGTTCTCGTGAGGCTGTAGCCGAGGGTTGGGCATCGGACCTTGAGTGAAGGAATCTGCCTGTGGCCGTCTTGATTGAGAAGCTCCTCAACACGGTCGTCGAGAAGGGCGCCAGCGACCTGCACATCGCTGTTGGCAAGCCGCCGACGTTGCGGTTGCATGGTCGGCTGCGGGACCTGGAGACAGCGCCGCTGACGCCGGATGACACAATTGCTTTGATGAAGAGCATCAGTCCGGATCGAAACCAGCAGGAATTGCAGGAAATCGGCGGGAGTGACTTTGGCTTTGCCTTCGGGGAGAAAGCCCGATTCCGGGTGAGTATCTTCAAGCAAAAGGGCAAAGTGGGGATGGTGCTTCGGCAGATCCCCAACTCGTTCTTGTCGATGGAAAAGCTCGGACTTCCGCCGAAGTGCCAAGAACTGATTATGCGGCCACGCGGTCTGTTTCTGGTCACCGGTCCGACCGGGAGCGGAAAGAGCACCTCGCTGGCGAGCATGATCAATTATCTCAACCATGAGATCGACCACCACATCATTACCGTGGAAGACCCGATTGAGTTCTACCACGACCATAAGAAAAGCGTGATCAACCAACGGGAAATCGGGATCGATGTGCCCAGTTTTCCCGAGGCGATCAAACGAGCCCTGCGTCAGGACCCGGACGTGATCCTCGTGGGAGAGATGCGGGATTTGCCGACAATCGAGGCAGCCATTTCTGCTGCCGAGACCGGCCACGTAGTCTTTGGCACCCTGCACACCAATAGCGCCGAGGGAACGGTCAACCGGATCATCGACGTGTTCCCCACAACACAGCAGGACCAGATTCGCACACAGTTGTCGATGTCGCTAATCGGGGTGCTCTCGCAAACTCTGCTGCCGCGAAAGACCGGCGGACGTGTCGCCGCTCACGAGTTGTTGGTGGTCACCCCGGCGATCTCCAACATGATCCGAGAAAACAAAACTTTCCGGATCACCTCCAGCATCCAGACAGGAAAGAAGTTCGGCATGATCCTGATGGACGACGCCCTCTTCAAGCTCTGGAAAGATGGCGTCTGCGAAGAAAAGGAAGTCTTGTTGAAATCTCAACGTCCGGCTGATTTGGCCGGCCGAATCCATAAGGCCAAATCGGGTCTGCCCGATGACGACGAGGAAGAAGAGTGATCAGCGACCTCTCTTTGGTCATCACCAACTCAGGCAGACCGAAAACCCTGAGTCGAAAACTTCTCGGAGAGTTCAGTCATTCCAACACCTCGTTGCCGAAGGGTGGCCGATCGACCAATCGCCAAAAACTCCCTTCACAACACAACACAAGTACACACAACACAAGTACACACAACACAAGTACACACAACACAAGCACACACAACTGAAGCCAACGGAACATCAGCACTGCAGACAGTCACGAATTCGACTCTGCAGGATTCCCGGTTGCTTACGACAATTGATGATGATTTGCCAGGCTGACCAACAGTTGGGACGATTTTGACTCGAAGGAACCAGAAACCGAGCAAGAGCGATCCCACACCCAGTCAGACAACCAGGCTCTGATTTTACTGGACATTGGATATGGCTTACGAACGTATCGGGGAGATTCTGCTTCGGCACCGGGCGTTGACCGAAGAGACGCTCCAGGAGCTGATCGAAGAGCAACACGCCCGGGCTGGGGACAAGTTGTTTGGCCGTCTCGGCGTGGAGATGGGTCTGTTCTCGGAGGATCAACTGACTCGTGCGTTGGCGGATCAGTTTGGCCTGGAAGTCGTGGAGATCGGCGACACCAAGCTTCCTCCGGAGATCACCACCTTGATCACTCCGACGATGGCCCAGCTGTATCGGGTCGTCCCGGTGATGCGGAAGGATAACACGCTGCTGGTGGCCACCTGCGATCCGCAAAATCTCCACACCTTTGATGAGCTGCGGACGTTTTTGGGGATGGAGATCTCCCCGCTGGTCTGCACTGAGACTGACGTTGAGCAGAACTTAGAAAAGTACTACTCCGACGAGCGTGGCGTTGAGGCCATTTTGGAGGACTTCCGTCAGGACGAGGAGGTCAAAAAGTACGAAGCCGATATGAAGGCCGGCAAGTTCGATCTCTCCAGTGAGATGGAGCTGGCCAACAGTGCCCCATTGCGGAAGCTCCTGAATATGATTTTGCTGCTGGCCATTAAAGATCGGGCCAGCGACATTCACTTCGAGCCCTTTGAGCACGAGTTTAAGATCCGCGTCAAAGCCGACGGGGTGCTCTTTGAGATGGTGCCACCTCCTCGGCACCTTGCCCAGGCATTGGTGACGCGGATCAAGGTGATGTCCAACTTGGATATCGCAGAACGTCGGATGCCCCAGGATGGCCGGATCGAGCTGACCATCGGTGGCCACCCGGTGGACCTGCGTGTAGCTGTTTGCCCCACACTCTTTGGCGAGAGTGTGGTGATTCGGATCCTGGACCGCTCTGTGGTCAACTTGGATCTCAATGCAGTGGGCATGAATGAGACTATTCTTGGTCAGTTCCGAGAGGTGCTGAAGAAACCCAACGGCATCTGTCTGGTGACAGGACCCACAGGCAGTGGCAAAACCACCACCTTGTATAGTGCCCTGAGCGAACTCAACAGCGTCAAAGATAAAATCATCACCACCGAGGATCCGGTCGAATATGACATCGACGGGATCGTGCAGGTGCCGATCGATCCAGGAATCGATGTGACCTTTGCCAGTTGTCTGCGGGCGATCCTCCGTCAAGATCCCGACATCATCCTTGTCGGTGAGATCCGGGACACCGAGACTGCCGAGATCGCTGTCCAAGCATCGCTGACCGGCCACTTGGTCTTCAGCACCCTGCACACCAACGACGCACCCAGCACCATCACGCGGCTGCGTGATATGCACATCCCGCCGTTTTTGATCTCTGCCACCGTCATGGCCATTCTGGCCCAGCGTCTGCTGCGACGTATCTGTACCAACTGCAAAGAAGCTTATGTCCCTCGACCAGAGCTGCTGGTCGACTTGGGTATTGACCCCGAGAAGGTCGCCGCGAGGAAGTTCTACCACGGCCGTGGCTGTGAGAAATGCAACAACAGTGGCCACAAAGGCCGGATCGGCGTGTTCGAGTTGATGGTCCTCAACGAACGACTTCGCGAAATGATTATGGAGAACGCAAACGTCGACGAGATGCGGGATGTCGCCAAAGCCAATGGTATGGTCCCCCTACGTGACGGCGCTAAGCAGCTTCTCTTTGAAGGCATCAGCACACCCGAAGAGGTCCTCCGCGAGACCGTCCTAGACTCATAACGCTCGCCCAGAGCCTGCTCTCCACCAAACAAACGGCTCCTCGTATTACTCCTGGAAAACGTCCCCTGGAACTCAAGTCTTCTGGAACAACATTCCTCACAACAACATGAATTGGACCCATCCGTTTCCGCCGCCAACGGAGCCCTGGATTGACTTCGACCTGCACTGTGGTCGATGAGAAACAATGAAGAAAACCCAAGACAGAACTCGGGGAGAATTAGGAGAAATCAAGAAAACTTAGCAGAAATAACAAATAGGCTCCTTGTCGATATCCACTCTGTCTGTCATCCTTCGCAAGATCAATGCTTGCTAATGATTCAGACAGCCCGAGCCTTGAACAACACGCAGAACACTAACCAGCGGTCCAGCTCGGCACGATCAGCAAGCATCAGCGAAACAATTCAGACCAGCGAAACAATTCAGACCAGTAAAAACGACCACGATCAGCGAAACCAACGAGATTTGACCATTCAACCGATCAACTGGCAAAATCTCGTCCCGATGGAGTCCAGGCGTCCATTGGCCAAGGATGTTACGCGGGAGATTTTTGCCCAGTGGTTGATCTCAGATTGTTGAGGAGGATTTCCGGCAGCAGCTCGCATCACTCAGCGAGCCCTGTGACAGGCGGACGATCATCAGCGCAGACGATGATCACAGTGCGTGATGATCACAGTGCGTGACGATCACAGTGCGTGACGATCGGTCCGCGTGGTTGCAAGGTGTCGGATGGTGAGATAGGTGATTCCCCAAGAAAGACTGCGGGGCTTGTGTCGTCGGCTATGTGCCGCGGTACGGGATCGCAGAGGTTCCAGGAGTTCCCATGCCAACGTATCAGTTCACGGCGCTCGACGGTCAGGGCCAAGAGGTCAAGAACGTCGTGGAGGCCCCCAACGAGGAAGAGGCCCAGGTCCTAATCCGTGATCTGGGTCTTTATGTCACCAAGATCTCCATCAAAAAATCTCGTAAGGTCGCCGGCGCCGGCCCCCAAAAGAAAGGCAAGACCTTTGCCTTCGGGCGAGTTAAAGGCAAGAAGCTAACCACCTTCACTCGGCAGCTGAGCACCTTGCAAGATGCCGGACTGCCGATTCTCCGCAGCCTGCAGATCCTGGAGAACCAGGAGCAACCCGGGGCGCTGAAAAACGCGTTGATCGATATCTGTGAGGATATCGAGGGTGGGGCGAGCCTCTCAGAGGCGATGGCCAAGCAGCCGAAGACCTTTGACCGATTGTATGTCAACATGGTCAAGGCCGGAGAAGCTGGCGGTGTGCTGGAAATCGTGCTCAGACGGTTAGCCGAGTTCCAAGAAAAAGCGCAAAGCCTGAAGCGGAAAGTCCAAGGGGCCATGGTCTATCCGGTCGTGGTCCTGATGGTGGCCGTGGGTATTGTGGCGTTCATCATGTACGCCATCATTCCGCAGTTTAAAAAGATCTTTGACGAGTTCGGCATCGAGTTGCCCTGGGTGACGAAGATGCTGATGCTCTGCAGCGACTTTGTCGTCAACTGGTGGTTTTTGATCCCGGCGATCCCCATCGGCATCTGGCTGTGGATCAAAGCTTGGACCAAATTCTCCTACGGCCGGTTCGGCTGGGACCTATTCAAGCTACAAGCCCCGATTATGGGCATGATCGTGCGAAAGACGGTCATTGCTCGCACCACCCGAACCTTAGGAACGCTCGTCGCCAGTGGCGTGCCGATTGTCGATGCCTTGCACATCGCCCGTGAGACCAGCGGCAACGCGGTCTTCGAGAAGATGTACGGCAAGGTGCTTGATAGCGTCCGCGAGGGCGAGAGCATTTGCGGCCCCATGCGGGAGGCCAGTCGACCAGGCTTGCACCCCATGGCGTTGTTCTGGTGGGTTCAGGCGATTCCCGCCGCTGGGGCCCTCTGGTATCTGATGGCCTATAACAAGCGGTTGCTCGACGAGATCGTCGTCAACATGGTCGACGTCGGTGAGGAAACCGGCGAGCTGGACAAAATGCTCTACAAAGTCGCCGACGTCTTCGATGAAGAAGTGGACGTGGCTGTGGAAAGCTTGGTCAGTTTGCTGGAACCACTGATGATCGTGGTGCTCGGGGGTATCGTCGGCTTCATCGTGATCGCCCTCTTTATGCCCCTGATCTCTTTAATCGAGAACCTCAGCAAATAAATCCCATCGATTTGTCGGCCCCCGGGGACTTGTGGAGGCCAAGTCCCCGGCCGGTCCAGACTTTCCAGTGAACACCAAAGCCTTGCTGCAGACTATCTTCCAACACAACTGCTTCTGGCGAATCAACCGGCCAACCGAGAGTCCAGCAAAGAGATCGTTTGACAACTCAGACAAGCCAACTGTGCTTTTCAACTCACTGTGAGGATCTCCATGAACCTTCTTCGGTCCACAACATCAGTGCTCTCACAGGGCCCTTGCCGTCCGCATGTGCCTCAGCTTCATGGGGATGACCCAGGTCTGTCCGGGCGGAACGTTCCCCGGGGGAATCTTGGCCGGGGGAATCTTAGCCGGGGGAATCTTGGCCGGGGGAACCCTAGCTGGGCCAGTGTTTCCCGCCACGGCTTCAGTTTGGTGGAACTGTTGGTGGTGATGGCAGTTATCGCCGCTCTGGCGGGGATGCTGTTGGTGGCGGTCAATGCTGCGATCGTCCAAGGTCAACGGGCGGCTCGGATCACGACGCTCAAGAATATCGACCTGGCCCTCACTGAATGCAAGGATCTGTATAACAACTACCCGCCAGATATGGGCGTCCCCAACGCTCAGAAGCTTCCGCTGATGGCGGTCTATCTCCGCAGCGCTTTTCCGAGAATGGGGCAGATGCCCGACCGAGTCCGTCTGCCACCAGATGGTGCCCAAAGGGCCGACTTCAACAGAATGGATCCTGCTGAGGCCTGGGTGTTTGCTCTTGGTGGGCTCGCGCGGATCGGTTTCGACGCTGACGGCAAACGGGCGATCGAGATGCTTGGCTTCAGCAAAAACCCGCTCGACCCATTTGAATACACCGAGACGGGGTCTCGCACAAGAGTGCTCTTCCCGTTCCAGCCAGAATTGACCAAGGACCTCGACAACGACGGGTGGCCTGAGTACTACCCCACTCCAACGGCACAGGCTCCGATCGTGTACTTCCGCAACACCGAGTACAAAATCAGCAGTTACAACCCAGGCCGAAATCTGGGAATCGCTGCCCCTTATCTCGATGGCGACTTCTTTCCCAAACCAAAATCCTTCCAGCTCATCGATGCCGGACTGGACAACAGATACGGGGAAACCACAGGAGTTCGTCAAATGTCTGCTGAACAGGTCTCCGATGCCGACATCGACAACCTCACCAATTGGTTGAAAGCGACTCTCGGCGAAAGCATCCAATAACATTCTTGGTTGATCACAGGATTGGGTCGTTCGGGTGTGGCCAGATGCCTCTGGCCAAAAGATCCAGCTGGTGCTCGAAACACCAAGCCTTTCAGACCGCCAATTTCACTGCTGAAGGCTCCCGGTCGTACCCAGAACTGTCCCAATCCTCGTGACGCTTCTGCTGAGAAATGACCTACGGCAAAGATCACCAGACTCAGATCACCCAGACTCAGATCACCCAGACTCAGCGAAGTCGGTTGAGAACGTCTTCCTTCAAAATGCCTGATTGCACGAGGCTGACCATGAGAAGCACCCAGCGTCACTGCAAAGCGACGATTCGTTCCCACACCGGTTTCACGCTGATCGAGCTATTGGTGGTGATGACGATTATCGCCATCCTGGCGTCGCTAGCGCTGGGGGCGATCTTTCAGGCTCAGGTCAGCGCCCGTGAGGGACGCACCAAGGCGGTGGTGCGGGCTATTGACGCGAAGCTTCGTGTGTTCTGGGACAGCTACTTGACTCGTCGAGTTCCAACCGACCTGACTGGCCGATTCGGCGACCGCCGGGGTTATGCTGGCCAGCGGCTGCGGGGTCTGTGGGAACTTCAGCGGATGGAGCTCCCGGAACGCTGGGAGGAGCTTTTCTACTCCAGTACAGTTCTTAGAAGTCCTCCGGGGATTTGGTTTGCTTACCGACGCCAGGTGATCAGAAAGCTCGGCGAACCTCCCACTCCGGCAACACCCAGCCGATGGCGAACAAGTGAGTGGGCCAGGGACAAATTCCAGAATTCCGAAGCTCTCTACCTGATCATGACCATGGGCCTCGGTTCAGAGAATCTGGCTGCCCACGACTTGGTCGATGGCGCTGTTGGTGACAAAGATGAGGACGGCCTGTTGGAGTTCTGGGACGGCTGGGACAACCCGATCTACTTCACCCGGTGGCCGACAGGCTTTCCCTCTCCAGTGACCACTTCTCGGGATCCGTTCAATCCCGCAGGGACTGATCCCTACCAGCGCTGGGCCCCCGGGAGCATGGGCCCCAATGAGCCACCGGCGTACTATCCCTTGGTTTACTCGGTCGGATTAGACGGCAAAGCGAGCATTCGGTGGATCAATCCGATCAGGGGCAAGGTCCCCGATCCCCGGCCTCCCCAACTCCCTCTTGAGGAGGCGATCCAGGTGGGCCTGAACAACCCCTACGTCGAAGTTGATGAGGACACAAACGAATTCCAAGGTGCCCCGAGTCGAGACGCAAACGGTCAGTTCGTCGGGAGGCACTTCGACAATATCACCAACCACGACATGGAGATCCGCTAGCGGTTGCCTGGAGAAAGCTTGACAGGACTGGTTTCTCTGGCCCTTGGTCGAAATGCCTCCAAGCTCTAGAGAAGCCCCAGCGCTTCGCAGCAACCTCGTGGGCAAGAACGATCCGGCTGTAGAATTTTCGGTTTCTGCTGAGGTCGAACTCAGTCTGCAACCTTGCTCGATATCTCACTTGTCAGAAGTCGATTCGATCATCGTTTTTGCCAAACTCACTCCCCAGATCCGCAGGAGATCGAGTGATGGGTTCGCATCGCCGTTTTCATCCCGCTTCGCAACTAAGTGGCCAACGCCAGTATTCCCGTTCAGCGGACCGTCTCTGGACTCGCTCTGGTCTGACGCTAATTGAGTTACTGGTTGTCATCGGCATTATGTTGCTGTTGACGACGATCGCACTGGGGGTCTTTGCGACAGACAAGTATCAACGCCAAGTTCGGGAAAGCAGCCGGAGTCTGACCGCCTTGATTCAGGGTGCCCGGGATCTGGCCATCAGCAACGGTCGCCCTGTCGGCATCCTGATCGACCAATCGATTGCAACGACCAGTGTGGTCACGATGGGACGCAGTGTCTCGGTGGTGACAGTGCCGCCGCCCTACACCGGGGATTTGCTCGAAAGTCGGGCGATCGTTCGGTACTTCGATAACAACTCCCCCCACAATCGCGCCGATGATCGCTACTTGTTGATTGGTTTGGGGGCGGTCAATCAGAACAATCCCGATCAGATCCTCCCTAACGCGCAAGACGAGTTGTGGTTCGGTCGTGTCCGGGTAGGCGATACCATCAAACTCGGAGACATCCCGCATCTCTTCCGGATCGCCAAGGACAATTTGGCTTACGGATCGGTTCTTGCAGCAGATTCCTTCCCCTGGGAGCTGCAAGCCTTCTACGATAGCACGCCGACTAGTTCTGGCACTCGTAGCAAGATCCTCTCAAACGGGTCACGGGTGATCGACCCGAATTCTGGCGACCCTGTTGGGCAGGTCAGTTTTCCACTGCAGAGCCCACCTCTTGGGTATCAATACAAGATCAACTTGCAGCCGATTCCGATTCCCAATCGATCCATCGATTTCCCGGAAACCGTTTGTGTGGACCTTCTGGGCTCTGGGTGGGGCAGCGGGAACCAATTCAGCGGCGATAATGGCGGCATTGGGATCCTCTTCGGCCCGACCGGCAGCGTCGAACGGGTGACCGCTCCGGGATACGATGGTCCGGTCAATGCACCGATCTACCTCCTTCTGGGCAAAATCGACCAGGCTACTCCCCCAGTACCTCGTGCCAACTGGGTCGACGCTGACAACTTGTGGGTCGCCATTGAACCGATGACCGGACGGGTGACTTCCCAACCGGTTGTGGAACACCCCAACCTCGCACAATCGCGAATCCTCACGCGAAGTATCTCGGATTTGGGTGGACGCTGAGCGTCTTCTCCTTCAGCCTGGTAAGAATCAGCCTGGTAAGAATCAGCCTGGTAAGAATCAGCCTGGTAAGAATCAGCTTGGTAAGAATCAGCTTGGGAAACAGGCTGCAGGAGTTTTTGCAGACATCCTTAGGGTTGTGGACGCAGAAGACCTTTCCCCAGGGAGCAGCAGATGGCCTTCAGGGCTGGTTGCCCAGTGGGTAGGAGGAGGTAGGCCGCAAGACTGTTCTACGAATTGTCCTCGTTGGTCTGAGTTGTGTGAGTTGTTTGTTTGGAAGAATGGTCCTCTCTTGAATTCGCTAGAGTCCATCTTTGCCTGGTGGACCTGTCTTCAGTCAGGACTCAGTTGTTCACAAAGATCCTGTTTTTCATAAGGACCCCGTCCATGATCCCTGGGCAGCAGACGGCGGGCCGTCTCGGCCGAGAAGCACGGTGGACAGGTCGCTGGCCCGACCTAATCGGTGACTTTCTGCAGGACTCCTCCAGGAAGCTCCAACCCCCGTGTTGGGACGCCCGTCCCGCGTTGCCGGCTGGCGTTGGCTGCAACCAACGCGTGTTCAGCCGGCAACGCGCAGCTGCCCTGGATTTGTTGGGCCCTTTCCGATGGCGCCGCATCCAGGCACCGACGACCCGTCTTGAGGCCAGTTCACCACCTTTTGAGAGCAGAAGCAGCATGAGTCGCCGCCTGAGATCCAATAGACTGAGGCCCCAGCGGGACTACCCAGTTCTCAGAAGCTCAGTTCCCTCCAGTCGAATCCGAGAGGTCCCGGGCCTTGCCAGGTCAGTGGAGCCTCGGCAAGGCTGGAACACCCGGGCTGGTCTCACCTTAACTGAGGTGCTGGTTGCCACGTTTGTTGCCGTCGTCGGTGTCCTGTCTTTGGCAGCCTTGTTGCCAGTGGGAATTTACCAAATTGGTGTGAGCAGCCGGGCGGATTCAGCTGGGATGGTCGGCCGCGAAGCCTGGAGGCGGATCAAGCTGGATGGCACGCTTCAAGCAATCGCACCCGACGGCGGATCGCTGTATTTTCAGCCTGCCTCAGGAGGAGGCTTCAATCGCGTCCCGACCCCGCCAGCAGGCGCTTATGTGCTGGACCCCTACGGCTTATCAAACGGGGGCGGTGATGCAACTTTTCCAGCCAACCAAACCGTCAACTCTGCGCCTGCCCTTCCGCGATACACCATCGCCCGATCAGACTGGCGAGTGACCGGGAATTATCGGCCCCTGGGCGGAAACGTTCAGGATCAGCCGTTGGCCCGTGACTTGTTCACCGGGCATTTGGATGGGCTGTACGAGGAAGAAATCGATCCGCTGACCGGCCGCCGAGCACGTGTGCTCATCACCACCAATACCGAAGCCTTGGAGTTCAGCGGGAATTACACTTGGCTGATTACCGTCAACCCCTCACACAATAGTGCCACGACCACGAATCTCGCCCAGGCCTTGGCGACCGTCTCGGTCGTCGTCTTTTACAAGCGACCCGCTGCAGCAGTCGATGTCACCGGGACCATTTACACCGACGGCAACTTGCACTTCTTCCCCGACAAAGAGTTGGGAGCACGAGCTATTTTGCTAGGCGGCCTCGGGGGCGGAACGGCGGAGCTCCGCTGGGGTAACGTCAATAATGAGGCCAACCGCAATCTGTTGCCCAGGCTGCGTGCTGGCGACTGGATCATGCTTTACGGCTGGCGGGATATCAGCTTGAGTGCCAATCACGCGATTTTCCCTAAAGACCAATCAACCTCGGTCTTGGATGCCCGCTGGTATCAGATCGTTGCCATGGGTGATCGAGAGTGGGATCCGAACTCCTCCGAGTGGGTCCTCAGCATGTCCCTGCAGGGACCTGATTGGAACAGTTACGGCGACCAGATTCGCGGCCCCGTGCCTCCCTCCTCTTATCCGAATGATCTCACGCGATACGACTTGGCTTGGGTTGCGGTCTTCGACCGCGTTGTTGGGGTCTACCAAAAGACCATCCGACTGCAAGACTTCTAGAATCTCCGCTTGGCTGCTTTGACTGAGGATCGTTGAGTCAAGTCGGAAGACGGCTTGCTCTGTGATCAAAGTACGCGCTAGCCACACGGGGAGCTCACTGATGGGAGAGATCGGTGAGCCACTGGCTGAGCGGGACGCTCTTGCAGATGTCGCTCGACTCGTCGAAGTGCCTTGCAACTGGGATGGCTCGCGAGCTCTGCAGCCTCCCCATGTTGCGATCAGCGGTGAGTGCGTAGACAACCCAAACAGATCACTCAACAAGCTAAGGTGTTTAGCAGGCGGGTTCAAAAAGCTCTTTGGTTCACATTCAACAAGACAATCGTTCCGACGGTCATCAACAATCTCAGGAGTCACAAGCTATGACCACCGCTCCAGATCGCGGCCGTCCTTCCGGGGATGGACGCAAATGGCTTGACCTAGGCCCGGCGCGTATGCGTCAGCGTCGTCTGCGACGAATGCAGGCAGCGAATCGACAGCGTCCTGACCAAGGGGGCCGTGACCAACAACTGGCTCAACACCATCCGCACGATCGCAGTTCGCAACCGCCAGGACTGTCGCACTGGCTCGGGGAAACCGATCGCGACGGCATCGTCCTGGTGGTGGTGCTGGTGCTTTTGGGCATCTTTGCGTTGGTGGGTGTGACCTTTGTGATCTCCACCGGGCAGAATGCCGCCAGCAGTATGACGATCGCCCAAGTCGAACAACGTCAGGATCCGTATCGGGTTGTGTTGAGTCGGGCGTTAGAACAGATCCTTGTTGGCAGCAACAACCCGGCCTCGGCTCTGCAAGGCCATGGGCTGCTCGAGGATATGTACGGCCCACCGTCTTATAAGGGGACGATCCCGTCAAATCCTTTCGTTGACCAACAGACCGGGTTCATGATCTTTCAGAACCTTCGAAACAACGCCACACCTTTCGGTTATCTCAGCCTGTTGAAGCCGACTGAGGGATACTACAACGGGCAGGTTCTAACGATGCTGACCGGTCCTGCTCAAGGTCAGTCCACACGGATTGTGAAGTACCTCGTCTCCAACCCAAATGTGCCAACTCATGAGTTGGCAATGCTGCCCTTCGAGAGTGGGATTCTTCCTCAACAAGGCGATTTGTTTTTGATCAACGGAAAACCCTTCAACGGCGTGGGTGCTGGGATGAACGGGTTGGATGTGATCCCAGACGCCTACCTCAATCCCTCACTTCCAAGAAACGAACAACTCTATCCCGAACTCCGGGGCCAGACGGCCATAGGTGAAAAGCAAGGCTCTTCTGGGAACAACACCGAGTTTGGTCTGTTGAATATCCGGAACGTCGACGGCATTGAGCTCGCCCTCCTGCCGAACCACACTTCCCAGGCCTGGCAACAACTCTTCCAATTGGATCGGGATCGGATCAACGGGATTCGGCTTCCTGGTCTTTCCGCCGGCTCTGAGCAGCCCCGCCTGTTGCCTCCTTTGGCGCCCAGCCAGCACTTCGACGAGCCCTACGACGCCCCGGATTTTCAGAATCCCTTTCTGGCTTTTATGGTTCCTCTGGACGGGCGGTTTACCGGCAGCGGCAAGGTGACGGTGGCCCCGTCGTTTCACCGACCGGCGTTGCTGAATTATCTGGCCGCACGTGTGACTGGGGGAAGCCAAACTTATGCACAGCTGTATTCAAACCAAACGATTACGCCGAACAACGCCGGCCAACTGCCGTTGCTTCGCGCTCTGCAGGGGTCGACCATGCGGCCACTGCCGCAATTGCACGAGCGGTTCCGCCAGAACAACCCTTGGTTTGAGGTCAATCCGCTCTTTGACAGTGACCCGGCCGGTCAAACAACCCCTTGGGATGTTGACAACGATGCAGATGGCGAGGCCGACAGCATCTGGGTCGACATTGGGCTTGATGTGCTCAGCGATCACTCCGGCAGACAGTACAAACCGTTGGTGGCGATGCTGATTCAAGACCTTGATGGCAAGTTGAATCTCAGCGTCCACGGACAGCTCAACGACACGTTCAACGGCAACGGTGATGAGTCCCGTGTCGATTTTAACGCCTCTGCAACTTCACCGCGGGTCCGTCAGAAGAGTCGTCTGGTCATCCCAGCAAACAATCTTGGAGCAGCGCAAAGAGCACCGGCCAGTTTTGATCAAGCTCAGGTGCTTGCCGCCGGTCAGGGACTCAGCCCAACTTCGATCAATCTCTCCACGATCCTGAGTGAAATTGAATTTCGCAACCTCAAGTACGGTCGAGTCCTCGAACGGGGCGACGTTGTTACGGGGATTTACGGCGAGCCGAACGAATTGGGCAACAATACTCCGCCGGGTCCAGGGATCACCGGAGCGGACGACAATTTTCCACCCCCGCTGACCGCAGCTGGCCAACCGCCAGTCGGAAACAGCGCGACCGTACTGCTGTACAAGTCAGGTGTGGATTTTAACGGTGACGGCGCCATCGCAGTCGATGCAGCAGGACGGCCGGTGTTTCACTTCATGGGGACCGTCTTTGGGAAACCCGAGCACACCGACGAAGGATTTGAGCTGGAGACAACTCCCCGGGCGGTAGCGAACAACACAGGCGCCGGGATGGTCCATCCGGACGAACCACTCACTTGGGAGGATTACTACTATCTCCTCAACCCAACAGCTGTTGACGTCTCAGCCGGCGCCGTCAGTCCCCTCAGTTCAGTCGAACCAGCTAGCGACTATGACTACACGCTTGCGGACACGCGTGGGAATCCCAATCTGGCAACGCGGATCGGCAGCCGAGTTCAGATGTTGCTCTCAGCCTTCACACAGGGCAATCTGTTCGCTCGGCATCTGATTTCTGGTGCCAACTCCGATGTCCCAGCTCCTTCATTCAGCCCCACCCCTGAGATGCTGATCGGTCTGGATCTGGTCCAGAAACAACTTGACCAACTGTTGAGAAACGGCACAAGTCCGCAGCAACTGCGGCAGCAATATCCGGAAATGGTCGGATTGACGACCGCCGATCTGAACATCATCGACATGATCATCGGGAAAGTAGCTTTCGTGCAGGCTGTAGAGAACTCCTCAGTTGATCTCGATGAGATCCGGCGGATTCTCTACGGCGATCCCAACAGGGGCTATCGAGGACTTCTCGTTCCCCACGATCAAGGCGGGGCGGGAGTGGTTCCCGACGAGCTTTTGGCGGGACTGCGGCTGAACCTCAACCGTCCGTTGGGTGATGGCGTTGACAACAACGGCAACGGTGCTGTCGACGAAGGCCTGGAGGCTGGTTCCGAGACGCTCTACAACACCAATGTTGACCGTGTCTCCGATGGCACCCTGGATGGCTGGGACAGTCAACCGCAGGCTCAGCTGGCGCGACAGTTGTACTTCCTTATGATGCTGGTGAGTGACCACCGGTATTCCGGTCCAGCACGGGTCCGGCTTGGTGAAGGGAACGCTTTAGCCAGCGAGAACATCGGCAACGTCAACATTCGTCGTGAGTTGATGACCCTGCGGATTGCCCAGTGGTGTGTCAACGCCGTCGACTTCAAGGATCCCGACGGGATTATGACCGGGATGGAATTTGACCTGCGGCCGTTTCGGGGCTGGAACGTCGACGGCATCATCACACCCATGCAGCCGAACGCCAATACTGTTGGCGGCGATGACGGGCATCCTGACCGGCGCGTGGTCTGGGGTTGCGAGGCACCACACCTGATGCTGACGGAGTCGACCGCCTTCCATGACCTGCGAGTGCGTGACAAGGAAGCCCCCCAAGGGGAAACCAACCGCACTGAGGACCAAGACGGCGACGAAGTGCTCGTTGGGGAAGAGGACCTTCAGGATGGTGACGACCCCTTAAGCGACGTGGATAACGACCCGGACCAAGAACGTGTGCCTCAGGGGTCGTTATTTGTCGAACTCTTCTGCCCCAGCAGTCCGAAAACTGCCGTGGGTAATGTGCCCGATCAACGAACTCCCTATGCCTTCGGCTACCCGGACGAGCTGTATAACCGGCAAGGCAACCTAGTGGGTCTCGACCTCAATCGGGTCAGCCCAAGGTTCGGCAATCCCGGGGATGCCAATTACGTCCCACCCTATTCTGTCTGGCGGTTGGCGATCACCGAACACTCCCTGGATACCGATCAAGGTCGCCGCAACGACGTCGACAGTCGGTGGGAGGAACGTCCCCAAACCGCCAGCTTCCAACCACAACCGTTCAGCCAAAATGGCTCGGGCAATAACCTCAACCCCAATGCCTACGCTCAGCCCGAAGGGTGGAGGAATCATACCCTGGTCAATCCGTATCTCTCGAACAACAGAAATCCGGTGCGGATCGAACGTATCGTTTGGCTGGCGAATTTCCGGCCAGACTCTGCGGTGGTTGACCGGCAGAAGATCTACTTCAATCAGCGCGGACCCAACGGACACACCCCCAATAACGCCGGTGCTCTCAACTTGGTCCAGCCGGGTGGTTATGCCGTCGTTGGTCCACAGCGTGGCGAAGACTTTGCTGGGGCCCGAACTTATATCGGCAGTGGGCGAGGCCCCGCCGAGCCTCTTGGCTCCAATGCGAACAAGAGGCAGGTTGAGGTTATCGACCTCAGCGGTGACAGAGTTCGAGTTGGCTTGGAGAACGATGTCGACGGTGGCAACGTGGATCCTTATGACCGAACCCTTCCCCCTGCTCTGCCAGTCCCCTGTGCCTGGGTGGTTCCCCACGAAGTCACCACTGGGGTGAGTTTTGGTGAAATTGGCTTGAGCGTCAGCGAGCCTTTGCCACGCTTAAACGGCGACAGTATCAATCCCAGCACCTACTACTCCATGACAAATGTTCAGCAGTTCCCTGATGGGTATCGGAACCTGACTGGCCGGCCTGTCATGGACCAGTACGCTGAGGGCCAGAATCCTGATAAGCCTCTGGATTGGCGCCCCGGTCGACCCCTCTTTGAGATCGCCAACGATTTGAACAACGTTCAGCTCTACCACGCACCCAGGACCTGGACGAGGTTCCGATATGTGTTCCTGCAGCGTTTGGCCGACCCAACACGTCCCTGGAATGCCGCGGATAATCCTTACATTTCTGTCGACACGATGCCCGTCGACCTGACCGTCTTCAACGGTGAGGGTCCCCGAGTGATGAACATGCTGCAGGATGGCAACGGCAATCCTACAGAATGGGGAAATCTGGACCACAGCAATACCAACGACAACGTGCAGTTTGCCACGCGATCTCGTGGTCGCCAACGGACAGCCCAACAGTCCGACCAGGACGTCAATGTCTGGGAGCACGTGTTCCTTGAGCCCGAGCACGACGGAAGGACAGCCCCTGGCAACTTCAGCCGGGGCCTGCGGCATACCTTGGGTTACCTCAACGAAGGCCTGCAGCGTGGGAACAACGCTGACAAATGGTACAGCGTGGCAACACACCCCTGGCTCGCGGGGCATCCTCGCGCCCGGCGGCCTAACCCCTGGCTGACTTGGAATGATCGTCCTTACATCAGCCCCATGGAACTGCTGCTGGTGCCGGCTAGCAATCCAGCGCGATTGTTCTGGGAGTTCTCCGACGCCACCTTTGCCAACGGCCAGTCTCTCACCGGTGTCTATGCTCGCCGCCACACCAACCCCAACTGGTCTTCACGACCGAATGCCCCCTTCGGACATTTGTTGGAGTTCTTTGTCGCCACCTCGAGCAATCCCACTGTGTCCCAAGGAGTCGCCACCAATGGCTCCGAGAATACTCCGGGACCAAACTTCTTCCGGATCTTTGACTTGGTAGGTGTTCCCAGCCCTCTCTCTCGCACAGAGAAATGGCTCGACCCCTCAGTCTTCCGTGCCGACGGCCCCGCCCGTCGACAGCTGATTCGCGGGCTCACCGCACCACACAACCGCATCAGCACCTATCGAGAACCGGGCCGAGTGAATCTGAACACGATGTTCGAGTTCGCCACCGAACGGGTCTGGTTGGCGGTGACCAACCGGTTCGGCGATCGCGACCAAGACGGGATCACCGACAACACCTTCCGGAGGTATGCCCCAGCATGGAATGATGTGGTCGATAGCCGGAGTGGGTATAATTTAGCCTATTCCTCTTCCTTGAATGTCGATTACCCAACACGGTTTGCCAATCCGTTCACTCCCGCCAACGGTTACTACGTGCCCGTGAATGCCCTGCGTCGGAGCACCAACGGAAATTGGCGTTCCTTCGTTGACGGCGGATTACTCAGACGTATCAGAGATATCAACACGGTGGGCGGCCAGGGAATTCAGCCGCTGTTTGCCTTCACCTGGGAAGGACGGGACAGCGCCACGAACCTGCCTCGGCCTGATGAGGTGGTCGAGGACGGTGTCACTGTTTTGGGAGAGTTCAACAACTCGCTTCGCAATGCAGCCTTCCGCTATGAGCTGATCAATCGGCTCGCCAATGTCACCACAACACGGAGTAACGTTTACGCCATCTGGATCACCGTCGGCTACTTCGAGGCCTTTCCAAGCCCACCTCTCAATGGGCCCGACGGTCAGCCGGGCAACAACGACGACATCCCGGCTGGCTCACCCAGCGAGTTCTACCCCGACGGCTATCAGTTGGGGCTGGAGCTGGGTGCCGACACCGGTGAAGTTCGACGTCACCGTGCCTTCTACATCGTCGACCGGACGCTTCCGGTCGCCAGCGAGCGTGGCGTCCTGCACAACGCCTGGGACTGCGTGGTCTTCCAGCGGTTGATGGAGTAACTCAACACCCACCAGGGACCTTAGTAAGCTCGGTCCCCGGAAAACCCCCGCTTGGTTCCATGACCGCCTGCGGTTGCCAATTCGGCAGAAACCGCGGGCGGTTTTTCGTTCCTTAGCGCTTTCTGACAACACCGTCGGTTGGCATCAAGCGCTGGCAACCATTGGGAAAAGATTACTCGGCCAACAGCTGCAGCCTCAGGGTATTCAGGGCGTTCTTGGCCGCGCGGACGTGGAGAATAGCGGGGTGTCCGGTAAAGGGGTAAGCCTGCGTTTTCACCCCGGAGGGACTCGCCACCGCGACAAAGAACTGCGGTGGCTCAAAAACGCCGCCGAGCTGAGCCGAGGGCAAGCTCGTCTGTGTCGGCGGAGGGAATGAGGGCTGGGGGACTTCGGTTGTCCCCAGAGCATAGTCGGCCCCCGTCAACTCCCGCCAACGACCTGCCAGCAGAACTGCTGTCTCTGCGCTCACAGGTGCGAGGCCGTTGAGTTCTTCCGGGGGCACTTGTAAGAGATGAGCTAGCGGCTGACGATCGCGGACGACCAACCCACCTCGATAAACGGGCGTGGGCCCAGTCAGCTGGCCAATCCAGCGAGCCACCAAACCCGCGGTGCCGACTTCCACGGTGGCCAGAGTGCGGCCTTTTTCTTGGAGCAGCCGCACGACGGCATGCTCCAGTTCCTCGTCCTCCTCGCCAAAGACAAGGTTGCCCAGATGTTGCCGAATGAGTTTCAAAGTCGGCTCGATTTGCCGCTCGCATTCCTCGGCCGAGGGCGCCTCAGCGGTGACACGCAGTGTGATGGTGGCCTCGTGGGCAGTAATACCCACCGTTGGTGTGCGGCCACGTTCGATCAGCCCTGGCAGTCGGCTCTCGATGTCGCTCTCTCCAGCCCCAAACGCTTTGAGCACTCGATGCCGAATCAGACCACCTGAGCCGCCCGCATCCAGCTCCGGACCAACCGTCAGATACCACATCTGACGTAGTTCCGCAGGAACGCCAGGCAGCGAGTAGAGTTGGCAGTCCCCTGCATCTGTCCGCGGAATGTTGATCGCCACACCCGGCGCTGTTCCCTCAGGATTGGGAATGGGACGCCCGCCGGCAGGCAAGAGAGCCTGTTTGCGGTTTCGTTCAGGCATCGGCGAGCCACGACGAGCAAAGAGCAACTGAATGTGGTCCAGCGATGAAGGGTGAAGTTCTAAGTGACGGCCCAAGGCCGCGGCGATTCCCTCACGGGTCAGATCGTCGGCAGTCGGGCCAAGGCCACCAGAGAGGATCACACAGTCGGCCCGGGCCGCAGCAGTCCGGACTGCTGCGGCAATGCGTTCCAGGTCGTCCCCAACGGTGGTGTGGTGGCCTGTGGGGATTCCCAGGTCAGCAAGTTGCTGGCTGATCCATTGGCTGTTGGTATCCAGCCGTTGTCCGCTTGTCAGCTCGTCGCCAACAGCAATGACCTCGGCAACGCGACGGACGCTCGACGGGGAGTTGGCCATTTCCGGTCCGCGAGCCTGCATGGGCGATCTGTGGGAGTTGAGACGAAGAGGGCAAAGGGCAATACGGAAGACCCCGCTGTCGACAAGGCCGACGGTCTAGAATAAAGCTGGATGGTGCGAAAGAATAGCCTCAGCAGGGCGAACGCCGGTCAGGGTGAGTGGGGAAGGCGGGGAGGACTCTTGGTCAAAGTGAGGATGGTGAACCCCTCATGTGGACCTTGAATGCAGGACTGAGGGGCTGATGTCCCGACCTTCTGCGATTGTGAGCTGACCACCCACATCTCTGACGGTCACAGACCGCTGGGAACCCCTCGGTGTTGGTTGGCACTCAATGAGCGAATCACTGGGGCCAGAAACTCGATGTCGCAGTGGAGAGATCGGAATGAGGAGAGCGCAACGGTCCGATGTTGCAGTCTGCAGCCGATCGGTTGTCGTGCGTGATCTCAACAAGAATGCTGACAATGCTTGGTGCTCTGTGTCCGCTGGGTGGTGTGCGAAATTGACGAGTTCTCACCGGGTACCCTTCATGGGATGGCTGTTCTACTTTGCGGTGATTGGGATTGTGATGCTGGCAGGTTGCCTTGGGAGTCCAGATGCGGAGTCCCTGCAACGGCAGCAGAGGCAGGCTGCTCGCAAGTTAGGCGGAGCAGTGACGGTGCTGGCTGGCACTCCCAAACAGCTGATCGTTGCTTTGAGGTTTTTCAATCGAAAATTGGAGGCCGCCGACGTTGCGGTGATCAAGCAATCTTGGCTGGTTGCTGAGCTGGACCTACAAAGCTCTCGACTGGACGATGCTTGGTTCCCGGCGATCAGTCAACTCCAGGGTCTCAGGGCACTGAGTCTCAGCGATACCAAGACCACCGACCAGCGGCTGGCGATGCTCTTTGACTCCGGTCCTCTGGTCTCTCTCAGAGAACTCGATCTGCATGCCACAGAGGTCACCGATGACGGCATCGAACTCCTGAAAAACGCCCCAATGTTGAACCAGCTCGATTTATCGGAGACTCAGCTGACCGACCGAGGGCTTGCCTCGCTGCACTCGCTTTCTCGATTGAGACTGTTGAAGGTGACCACCACCGGAGTCACCCTGCGGGGACTCGACCGCCTGAAAAAGGCGTTGCCGAAGCTGAGTGTCCAAAGCGATCAGGAGCCCACTGCCAATGACCCATCCGCACAGTCCCAGTGATCCGGCTGCAACCAGTGATCCGGCTGCAACGAGTGATCTGCCTGCACCCAGTGATTTTGCCGAACAGGGGGATTTGGCTGTGGCGGTCCAGCAACGGTCGGTCCAGCAACCGTGGCAGATCACGCTGCAGGGGATGTTTGTGCTGACTCTCGCGGCGGCCGCCGGTCTTTGGGTGTTGACGAACTTGGGCTCGTCGTTGTTGCTTCTGGCCTTTGCGGGGTATTCAGCGGTCACCCTCATCCCGGTGGACCGGCGGTTCCGAGCAATCGGCGATCGGCTCCCAAGGTTGGCCGGAGGAGTGTTGCTGCCGCTGGTCGGCTTGTTGCCGGTTCCCTTGCTGGAGGCCTATGCGGAGGGCGTACCGCTGAGGCGTTCGGTTTCTGTGGAACAGCTGGCTCAAAGGGTCGAGCAATCGCAGCTCTTTGGAGGAGAAGGGGTCAGTCCGTATTGGTTTCTCGACCAGGCCTGGCCGCTCTTGCCGCCGCGGGTCGAGGGCGCTCACTTTCAATTGATTATCATCGTGCAGAGTTTTGTGTTTCTGCTGGCCCTGTGGGTACGCGGCCGCAGGTTGGCTGCTTGCCTTGGTGGCGTGCTGGCTGCTTTCTGTGGTGTGCAGGTACGGCTGGCCTGGTGGCTTCTGCCAGGGGCGGCAGCTGCGTTGAGGGATTTAGGGAGCTTGCTGACAACGCAAGCCTTCGTTCCCGTTTTGGCCGCTTTGGTCGGCTTGCTTCTGCCATCCTTAACGACTTTCTGTCTCGCTGAGCAAGTCGCCCGTTGCCTGGCTCCATCGCCGTGCCAACAACTGAAGAGCCAACAACTGAAGAGCCAACGAGGCTGGTATTGGACAACTCTGGGACCAGCAGTCTTTTACGGACTGCCGGGATTCTGTCTGGGGGCACTCGGATTTGTCACCCTTTTGGGTCTGCCGTACTGACGGTCTGAGGCTCTGCAGTCTCAAGGGCACCGCCAGCGAACAGGCCGAACCAGCCGATCAGAGATGTCTCCGCTGCAACTCTTGGGGTTTCACCGGTGGGATTGACGATCAGTCCAGTGGGGGAAAGCTGTCCAGTTCGATACACTCAGTGCTGATTGAGTTGGCCGGGCCCCTTGGTAGTTTTTCGTTGGAAACGCTTGAGCCAGTACAGAGGTTGCCAAAGCACTTGGCTCCGGGGCAAGACAAGCCGCTCGAACACACTCAGGGTCCGCTTTCGCCAGGGATCGAAGCCGTCTAAACGCCGTGGAACGATCAGCCGATCGACCAAAAAATCCATCAAAGCGATCCTCCCTCGACCGATCAGACCGCTTGGTTTCCAGGATTGAACTTTCTCAAGAAATTCTTGGCCGCCTGGAGAGGAAAAATTAGGCTGAAGAAATCGCTGGAGATAACGAAAGGCAAAAAAGGCAGTCCCCTGCAGCCGCCTCCTTTGAAAAGCCTCTGCCACGGAGGCCCAAAACTGGCTGTCCTGTTGCTCGCAAATCCTGAGCAACTGCTGCAGCTCCCACAAATCCGCTAAACCACGAGCGAAATCACCATTGCGGAATAAGTGAATGATAGAATGCAACACCAAGTCCGCGTTACCCGGCACCAAGAAGCATGAGCCAGGAACCTGTCGGGCTGAGTTGATGACCTCTTGAGAAGAAAAATAGAGGGGGTCAGTGCGAGGCAGCAGAGAGTGGTGCAGGTCCAAACAAATGGTGCTGTTTCGATGTTTCAGCGGCGGGATTTCTTGCAGCCACTCCCGAAAATATTGAGCATGGAGTTCTGCATCGACAACTCCCTCCCATCCCGCTGCGCTGAGCTGCTGCTCGCATTGGTCGAGGGAATCCAAGGAGACCAATAAATCGACGTCGGCGAACCGCCGTCCGTGGATGACGGGCAAGTCCAACAGCACATAGGCGCCTCCCTTGAGCACGACCACCGGGGCCTCAAAATCCATCAGGGCTTTGCTGAGTTGATGGAGTTCCCATCGGACCGCACGAAGGTCGTTTTGCGCGATCAGTTCTGCGCTTCGCAGATGCCAGTGGACACATTCCGGCAGGGATTCCAGCAATCCCAAGCTCCGTGCTGTTGCGGCCAGCCGTCCGAGGAGCCGACCCGGCCTGGCCTGGCGGAGGACTCGTTCCCATTGATGGACCGTCAGCTCGGTCATGCATTCAGGGTCTCGCACAATCCGCAGGAGCGGTTCGCTGAGGTGCCAGGGGTGGTCTGGTGGGCTCACTGGCACCGCCGCAGCGGGCCGGCCATTTGGCTCGCGTTGGTGGTCTGCAAAGCCCCCGCCGAGCTCATGGGGACCAGGATCGTCGGCCAGTTGATCAACCCCAGTGAGATTCCCTGACTGGAGTTGATCCTGGGCAAGGTGATTGTGGCCAGGGGTTCTTGGCTGTCTGATCACACAAGGATCTCCGCCGGTGTGGTCTGCTCGGGCTGCCCAGCGACCCCCGAGACCAGTTCGTCCAAACGTTGTAGCACCTCAGGAAGATGACTGTAGGTCAGTTGGTAAGCCCCGTGCAGGTGGTCGACCAACCGCGTCAGGCGATGGAAGCCCACAGACCCCAAGACGGTGTAGTTGAAGGTATTCACAGCCAGCTTCAAAAAGGTCTGATGCGGAGGCACCGGTTCCCAAACCGTTTCTGCCCCGGGTTGGTAATTGACAAAGATCACCCAGCGGGGATCAGCTGGCTCATCCTCACGCATGACGCTGGCAGAATCCGGTAAGAGGTGAACCAGCACTCCCTTTTGAGCGTGCACCGAACGAGGTCCGAAAACAGGATTCCCCATCATCTTGGTCAGCAGCTCGATCGCCGTCTCTTTCAGGCTAATCGGCCGCGGCAGGGGCATCACTTCCTCGCGTTGCAGGCACAGGAGCCCGAGTTCATCCGAAAGCAGCCGCCAGTGGTTGTGCATCATCGCAGCAGTCAGTGTGCTCTTGCCCCCACCGGAATTGGCCGAAAGCAGCACTGCCTGCCCGTTCTTCTCCAACACACCAGCATGCAGGATCAAATACTGGTGAGCGTAGTGCCACACACACCAGTTCATGCCCCATTCCAAATAGGCAAAGGCCTCTTTGGTGGAAAACCACTGCCATCTCGATTCGGTATCCAGACAGAAAACCGAGCGGCTGAGCCACCCGCGAAGCCCGTGCATCGAGTTGACCGAGACATGGAAATCGACCAATCGTCCCGGCGGGGGTTCGAAGAAAACCTCGTGCCCGGCATACAGTCGGGTCACGCCCTCGATGATCTGCCGGATCCGAGAGCGGATTCGGAAGAGAAACGGACCAACTCGGACAATCAGTCCCTCTGTCTGCAGAGCCGACGCGCAATCGCTCGGTGTCAGGTCGCTCAGCCGCATAAATGAAACCAATTCGAGGCCAGTTCACCACAACGTCTCCGCCAGAGGATAGGGTCCATCCAAGTTTCGTCCGAATGCTCAGACCAACTCGAAGCGATCTCTGAAACGAACCCGTTCTGGCGAACTGCTTTAAGGATTGAGGATTTGCCCGCCCTGAACAAGCAGGGGGCTCCGAATTCCAGCCTTCGACTCCGACTCCGCCGGCCAGTGGCGTTTTTACCTGGTTCACTTCGAAGAGCCAGTCAGGTGCCACTGTGTGCAAAACACGCCCGGCTCGTCAGATCTTCCCGGGGTTGGAAGACCCGCCACTGTGTGATGCAACAGGCCTGAGACGCTTCAGTGAGCCTCCGCAGTGTTTTCCAGGAGGCCGCGGAGTTCCAAACGCCGTAAGGCTTGCTGCAGAAAATCGTGGAGGGCAGTGTCGGCGGGAAGCTGAAGTGTTGTTGCGGTTTGATGGAGAAGTTGGTCGAAGGTTAAGCCATCTCGTGTCGCTGATTGAAGAGCAACAGCAGAAATGGGATCCAGCAGGTGAGTTGTCGCCGCTTCTTTGTAAAAGACAGCCGTAGCCTGGTCCCACCCATGAAACAAGAGTGTTGCCGATGGAGGAATCCGCCAGTGCTGCCTTTCGGACTCGCTGTGGACAAGACCAGACATCATTTCTTTCAGGCACCGACTAAGCAGATCGGCACCCTTGAGAGAGGGTGAAGCGTTTTGCAAGCAAGGTGTGGATGAAGAGAGTGCAGCCTAGTCCTTCCAGACTCAGCAACACCTCTCTCCAAACTCACCTGGGACTGGGCTCAAGCTGGTTTCAAGCCCCGGAGGTCAACGTGTTGGGCCGATTCCGAGTGCCGGTTGTTGCTGGCGCGAAACCCAACAGTTACACCCCCACCTCCTCGGTGTCGCAGGCTGCGTCCTCTGATCCTGTGCCAGAGGTCCCGTCTCCTGCCAGGGCTTTCTGAGGACCAATCGTCACGATCACAGGAGCTGTCATCACCAACTTGGACAGCACACCCCGGCGAGTTGCCGACCGCTGGCTCAATGATGTTGCGGTCGCTTCGGTTGGCGAAGCAGTCGTTTCTGCGTTGTTGTTTGGTTGTTCAGTTGGCATGGGAATGCGGGAGGTTTGGGGAGGATTGAAAGGATTGCCTTGAATACAGGTCTAATAATCCCAAGAAAGCTTACCAAAACGCCTGGGGGATGGTCAAGTTCCAGCCAGGGTGAGTCTTGCACTTTTCCGGACCACTCCTTTGAGGGCTTGGATCCGAGGCCGTTGCTGCAATCGCCACCGTTCAGGCGACTGGGACCGGTGTCACACACCCCCAAGACCCCAATGGCAACGCTCCATTTTGTGAAACTCTCGCAACACAGATCCGTTACCCTGCAGTGCTGCCTCAGCTCCATGAGTTCATCGCAAAACCTCTGGGCCAGCCTCTGGCCAGGTCGGGCGTCTTCCTTCAAAGCCGGGCATTTGCTTGGCTGAAGGTTGAGAAAACATCCGGCTTTGGTCAGGTATGGAATCAGGTGACCGCCGGTGTCAGGCACCGAGTCTTGCTCTCTGGAAGTTGTTCGTTCTGAAACCTGTCTTCTTCGGAGTGTTTTTGATGACCTGGATGCAATCTGTTGTTGCTGCGGCGTTCTTGGCTGTGCTGGGGACGTCCGCATGGTCGCAGGAGTTGGGGCTCTCGGGTTTTTGCCCTGTCAGCATCCTCAAAGCTGAAAAATGGATGCAGGGCTCGCCCAAGCACCAAGTCAGCTACGACGGCCTGAGTTACCAATTTCCCGCGGCGGAAATCAAGCAGACCTTTCTGTCCGACCCCATCCAGTTCGCGCCCGTACTCAACGGCGATTGCGTGGTCTGTTTGGCCAAGGTCAGAAAACGGGTCCCCGGAAGTGTTCGGCATGCTGCCAAATACAAGGACAGGCTTTATCTTTTCTCCAGCGTTGAAGAAAAGCAGATGTTTTTGAACAACCCGGCTGAATTTGCCCAAGTTGACGTTGCGATGGATGGCAACTGCACCGTCTGTCAGATCAACGCCGGCAAAACGGTCCCGGGGAACCCTCAACACGTAGCTCGCTACAACGGGCTTCGCTACTTCTTCCATGGCGAAAACGAGAAACAGACCTTTTTGAACAACCCCGAGAAGTTCGCCGTGGACGGTCCTGTCGATGGAAATCCCGACAGCTAAGGCTACCAGGAATTGCAGGTCAGTCTCGAGCCGGTCTTCGTCATTCTCACCGAAGCGAGTTCCGCCAGGTCAGCGGTTGGAAAAAACCCCTGAACCGATCCAAAGCAGGTTCTGCAAAGGCAAAAACCCTTAGAGGGGGAAAGTAATTGGGTCCGCTTTGTGCGTTCGCTGACTTGGTGTTGCGAGTTCCTGGCAAAAGCAGCGTTCTCACAGAACGCTATGGCTTTCTGGTTGGTGGAGTCTGCCGCGAGACTCGTTTTCTTCCGAGGCGTGCTCAATGGCCCAGGCCGATCAGGAGGCAATGGGCCCACAATGTGTGTGGGGGGGGGGGGGGGGGGGGGGGGGGGGTTGCGGGCCCATGGCCAAGGGGGTTTGGGCCCAGTCTAAACGTGG
>CAZYKP010000083.1:0-39466 GCA_964648025.1 uncultured Pirellulales bacterium
GTTGATTTTGGCAGTCGGTTGGACGTGAATCCCCCGATTGCACGAGAACCAACTGTCAAATCAGGAGGAAACCGACCACTAGCGGCTCTGTTTGAGGTACTCAATCAAATCAGCCATTTCCTGAGGTCTGAGGACTTTCTCCATTCCGATTGGCATCAGCGAACGGGCGGTGTCCTCCATTTCCTCGATGTCTTGGCGTGCAATCCGCTCACGCTCTCCACCGGCTCGCAACAAAGTGATGGCTGTCTCTGACTCCTCAACGAGCAGTCCGCTGAATGTCCGGCCCTGGGTCGTCAGCACGGTGTAACCGTAATACCGTGGCTCCACAGCGCGATTCGGATCGAGGATCGACGTGAGCAACGACTCCCGCGTTTTGTTACGCACGTCGCTGATGTCCGGGCCAACGTTCTGCCCGTCCTCCCCGACTTGGTGGCAGGTCGCGCAAAGTCGGCGAAAGACCACCAGCCCTCGGGTGGCATCCGGATTGTCTGCTAAGTTCGGCCGATAAAGCTCAATCACCGCTTGCCGGTCGGCCGAGACACGACCAAACAGCTCATCGGCAAGCCGAGCGATCTGGGCATCGCGGGACTTCTGCAGCTGGTCTCTCTGGTCGGGGGGAACCACCGAAGGGCTCAGCTCGCCGGCCAGCATCTTCCTGAGCAACGCCTTTTGGCCTGATGTGTGAGTTAACAGGACCTCGACGAGTTGCTGGCGGGGAAGCGGGCTGAGCATTTGCCAGCGATCGAGCACCGCAGACATCAATGCCCGGCCACGATTGCTCTGCAAGGTTTGCACACAGGCGCTTTGCAGCACCAGAGGTGGCCGCGCTTCCAGTGCCCGGCCGATCAAGTTGGCCAAGGACACAGAGCGGGCAAGCCCATCTAATGAGGCCAGCCGCAGAGCTGTCAGCCGATCGGTGATGGGGACCTGGGGGTTTGTTACTCCCGAGGCCAGTTTGTCCAGCACAGCCAACACCGCCGGGATTTGCTCACGCAACTGCTCAGGTGGGTCACTCACCAAGCTGGCTAAGCTCACCGGTTGATTCTGTTGGCGTAGCGGCCCACGATGTCTCAACAAACCTTGGGCCAGGCCAATCAATGTCGCATGTTGAAAACGGTTGCTCAGGGTGAGGTCCGACGAGCCATCTGGCAAATGCCGCAACAGCTCGGCAAGCTCTTGCAGATCACCCTGGGTTCCGAGACTGCTGGCCAGTTGGCGGACCAATTCCTCTCTGGCTTCCCGGTAGGCCGCTGGTTCACCAGGAGGACTTGTGCGAATGACCTCTCGCCAGACGGCCACGTGCTGACCAGCCCGCTGTTGGCTTGTGGCGATTAACACCGCTGGGATCAACCATCGGTCCGGTTTGGGGACTCCACCTCTGCTATCTTCTCGCCAGGCCTGGCCCAGTTCAGAAGGACCGAAAGACGACTGGCCGACCGACCATGTCGCTTTTCGGAGGATTCGATACAGTCGAGTCTCGGCGCCGGTGGCAGCAAAGAAAGGCCCACCGTCGATTCCTAACAAACGCAACACAGCTCCTTGAACTCGAGGCGAACGAGCAGAAAGTGCCTCAACGATCTTTGGAAAGATTTTCTCCTTGTCTTTTTCAGAGGTGGCCTGCCAGGCTGTGCAGCAAAGTTGCAGGGCAGCCACCTCGGCCGTCCCTTCCCCAAGAGCGAGTTCTAACAACCGCCTCCTGAGTGGTTGATTGGGATCCCTGAGTAGCACTCGCCCGGCTGTATCTCGAGTCCAGCCATTGTCCGAGACGATGTGTTCCAGCCAGCGGTCTTGATTGGCCGGAGTTTTCCAGGGAATCGGTTTCACGTTCCTGGAATGGATCCGATAGATGCGTCCTTGGGTATCGCCGCCGCGGAGGTTGAGAGTCTCAGCGACGCCTTGGGGCAGCCACTGAGGGTGCTCAATCACCTTTCGATACATATCGACGACATAGAGACAGCCATCGGGACCGTCTGCCAGACTCACCGGGCGAAACCAGGGGTCGGTGGAGGCCAGAAACTCAACCACCCGACGAGCACGCTTGGCAACAAAGCTTGCACCGCGAGGTTGTAAGTTGTAGCGGACCACCAAGCTGCCTGTCGGTTCGCAGACGTAAGCATCTCCGGCATACCCTCGGCTCGAAGCATCAGCACCCAGGGCTGTTCCTCGATGAATCCAAACACCACAGGCGGCGGTGTGGCTGCCAGCGTGACCGGTCGCAGTAGTCACTGCCTCAAAGAGGGGATAAACTTTAGCGGAACCGCCGGTTGGGGCGACATCTTCGTAACCTCGACCCAGGTCGACTGAGGAGGTGCTGGCCATTGATTGGTCGGGGAGCACCGCAACCATGACCGGATTGCGATTGGAGCAGAAGAACCGGTGTCCGTAGTCATCAAAGGTATTGCCAAATTGCCCAAAGCCAGTCACCGGTTGCACAGCCAGTGTTCTGGGATGAAAACGCAGATCATGCCGGCCCAAAGAGAGGGGTTCTGATTGATCGGCGAGCTTGGTCGTTGACCCATCTGGCAGCAGCGGATTGGTGGTCGCCACTCGACGGATCTCGCCGCCTGAGAGCCCGTTGGCCAAATAGATCCAGCCATCCAAACTCAACTGCGGATGGGAGACACGCAGCTGCGGATTGCCTTCCTTGAATCCTGTGAACAGCACCTGCTTTTCATCAGCAACTCCATCTCCGTCGTTGTCACGCAGAAATAGCACATCTGGGGCAGCTGTGACAATGACACCCCCGGCATAGGCCAACACCCCTTGAGCAAAGGAGATGTTCTGGGCATAGATCGTCGCTCGGTCCATCCGCCCATCGGCATTGGAATCTTCCAACAACTTGATCCGGGAGAGCGGCCGTTTCCCCTGGAGTGGGCCATTCGGGTAATCGCGGTATTCGGCCACAAACATCCGTCCCTGTTCATCAAAACTGATCGCCACAGGGTCGACCACCAGCGGTTCGGTGGCCACCAGCTCGGCGACCAATCCGTTGGGTAAACGCAAGGAGGCAAGAGCGTCTGAAGGGGCCAGTGGTGAGGTGGACGGTGGTGAGGCGTTGCCAACACCGACCAGGCAGGACAGCACCAGGCCAATGACCATCCGGGCCACGATGACCATCCGGGCCACGATGACCTGGGCCACGACAAGCAGGTGGGAAGCAAATGGGCAGGAGGAAGGCATCATCACCGGTCCGATCAGTGTTTGTGAAGGATCAGAATGGTGAAGATACCCCAATCGTGGAATCATTGCACCAGAAGGATTGTTTTCCCAACACCGTTGAGATCGGAGAAAACCCCGGATGATCCGGATGCTGCCTTGAGACTGGGACCAGTTTGCGACGGAAGGGTGGTTTGTGGCTGTCAAGATGATTTGGGATGATGGCCAACGTCGTTTTGGGTCCTCACTCGATCGAGACTGATTGGCTGAAAGCCATACCCATCGTACCTACGGGCAACGCCCTAGGCGCTTGGGGTTGCATTTTCTCGAGGGCTCAGGCCGGATGATTCAGGATTGTTGCGCACCCTAACGGTGGTCTCGTCGGACGAACCGGGGTACTGTCCAACGTCGTTTTGGGGTTTTCACTCGATCGAGACGGATTGGCTGAAAGCCATACCCATCGTAGCCTACGGGCAACACCCTAGGCGCTCGGGGTCGCATTTTCTCGAAGGCTCTGCATCGGTTGATCTCGGATGATCGGCAGCCGTTGGTGATGGCCGATGGTCCCATTGGGGTGTTTGGTTTTCGCCGACTGTTGGTTCGATGGCGATTGTGGGTCTTCCCTCAATGCAGATTGACATCCCAAAACCCGCAAACGCCAATTTTATTCGTGTGCGACCTCGTGTGGAAAAAGCGTGTGGCCGAAGGCCACACGATCACGTCATCTCTGCCGATTAAGATGATGGTGTTGTTGGGAAATGTTCTTCGATCACTGGTCCAGAGTCTCATCATTGGGGTCGATCAGGGCGGACGATTCGGGGTTCAAACCCCAGACCATCAAAATCAAAGAACTGCGAAAACATGCGAGCGAGCACCTAGGGCGTTGCCCGTAGGTACGATGGGTATGGCTTTCAGCCAATCCGTCTCGATCGAGTGAAAACCCCAAAACGACGTTGGCCTTCATTCCAGCTCGACCAAACACGGATGCCTCGTGAAAGCCCAGCAGGAGGACAATCGGCCGACCTGAGCTTGAGAACTCGGCCTGGTGAACCAGCGCTGCACTACGTCAAGACAACCTTGACCAATCAAAAAGAGCGAGTTGAAAGGCGACCTTTGGTGGCAACTTCCAGAATCACGCTCTCACTCTCGGTTCCGGCGAGCGGGTAGCTCGCGGCGCGGTGAATGTCCAGTCGTTTGGTCAGACCCTGACGGCCGGCCTCAGCGCACTCATCCTTCCAAGCCGGGCCTTTGACGACCAGTAAGCGAAAGAATCGGCCCCAATGCTCCGAGAGCCAGCCGAGAAGTTTGGGCATCGGGGCAACGGCACGAACGACTAGCGTCTGATGTTGGTGATCGACTAGATGATCTTGAATCCGGCTGCGAAAGAACGGGATGGAGAGTTTCAGCTCCTGGATCATGGACTGGAGGGCAAGAACCTTTTTTTCCGTCTGATCCAGGAGGGAGACCTGAAGTGAGGGCCGGAGGATTTTGAGGACGATCCCAGGGAGGCCGCCACCGGTTCCGACGTCAAGGACCTCTTCTTGATCGGAGAGCAGATAAGCGATCTGCAGGGCGTCAACAATATCCCGAGACACAAACCGATCGAAATCGGTGTGGCGGGTCAAATTCATCCGTGTGTTCCACTGCCATAAAAGCTGGGCATAGCTCTCAAGCAAAGCAACTCGGTCATCGGGTAGAAGCACCTCGTGACGAGCCAGGGCAGCTCGCAGCGTCTCGTCTGGCAGCATAGTGTGCAAATCGCGGTTTACATGATTCCAAGTTGGTCTTTGGCTTCTTCGGTCATCCGGTCCGGAGTCCAAGGCGGGCTAAGCACGACTTTAACCTCGACCTCGCCCACACCTTCGAGCTTCTCCAGGGCATGCTTGGACTGTTGGACCAGTTGAGGACCGGCAGGGCAAGCAGGGCTGGTCATCGTCATCGTCATGGCGATGTTGTCCTTGCCCTCAACTTCCGAGACAGCAACTTCGTAAATAAGCCCCAAATCCACAATGTTGACAAACAGTTCCGGGTCGATGACTTCCTTGAGGGCCTCCAGGCACTGGTCTTCGGTGATGGCCATCAGTGGTCACTCCTGCAGTCATAACTGAGAATGGAAGATACAATCTATTGATTCTCTGAAACGTTCTTGAGGACGTCCCTGAGTAACAACCGGCTTGAGTAACAACCGGCTTGAGGAACAACCCACCTGAAGAACGACCCACCTGTGGAACGATTGGCAATCCACGCCTTGGTGGTGCCTCGGGAGGCCTCCCCTTTCGGTCATCACCAACAAAGGGCAGACGGTCGCGTTGAGTCGAAGACTGATCTGAGGCTCAGCAAGTCGATGAGGGGATCAATCGAGGTTACGGGAGTTTGACGAACACTTCATCGTTTTCCACCTTGACCTCAAAGGTCGCTGTGGGCTTGATCGCGGGCATGCTCAGGGCCTCGCCGGTTCGAATGTCGAACTTGGCTCCGTGCCTGGGGCAGGCCACCGCGTGACCTTCTAACTCACCTTCGGCCAAGGGGCCTCCGTCGTGTGTGCAGACGTCGTCAATGGCGTAGACGTTGCCTTCGACACGAAAGACCGCGATGATGTGATCTTCGACCTCGGCCACAATATGGCCAGGGTCAGTAATGTCATTGAGGTCAGCGACTTTGACAAACTCGGACATCGTGTGGTTCCTTCTCCCCCCCTGCTTGGCACTCGTCTCTCACCAGAAAGTCGAATTCTGACTTTTGTCAGGGAGCGGAGAGCATTTCAGATTGATTGATTGTCGGAACGTCTCGGCGTCTTCCAAGGTCAGAAGCCCACGCCCTTCGGACTTCCATTGGTCGGCCTCAGTCAAAAGGTTTCCTGAGCCTCAGTCAGAGCCTGAACTTTATGGCTGATGGCCTCAGCAAGAGCTTCCCGAACGCTTTGGATGGTGATGCGATCGAAGATCTGCTGGAAGAAACCAGCCACAATCATCCGAGTCGCTTCCTGACGGGTGAGGCCTCGTGTCTGAGCGTAGAAGATAGTCTCCTCTTCCACCCGGCCGGTGGTGGCCCCGTGGGTACACAGCACATCGTCGGCTTCGATCTCCAAGCCGGGGATGCTGTCGGTCCGGGCGTTGGAGGAGAGCATCAAGTTGTCGTTGCGTTGATAACCGTTGGTTTTCTGCGCCTGGGGATCGACTTTGATCATGCCTCGCCATACAAGATGAGCGTTGTCCTGTAGGGCTCCTTTGTAAAGCAGGTCGCTAGTCCCGTCGGGTTGCTTGTGATGTTGGAGTGTATGATAGGCCAAATGCTGACGATTTTCGGTGAACATCACACCGTTGACTTGGACGTTGGCTTTTTGACCGATCAAAGCCACGTGTTGGTTGACCTTAGCCAGCCGGCTGCCCAGAGCGCCGATGGTCCATTGCAAATCGGCATCGCGATCAACCAGAGCCTTCTGGTGGGCAAAATGCCAGACCTTTTGGTTCCAGTTTTGTAAGGTCACATACCGAAGCTTCGCTTGGGGATGGAGTAACAACTCGATTCCGCCGCAGTGCAGCCCGGGTCCGCCCCCTGCGCTTGCGGTCTCTGCCATCAGGGTGGCCTCGGCCCCTTCCTCCAGGATCACCAAGGTGTGCGAGAGATCGACTCCTCCATCGCTGAGCACCGAAAGGGCGTGAAGCGGCAGCGACAGCTTCACGCCCTTGGGGACATACAGGAGTGTTCCTCCCGACCAAGCCGCTGCATGCAGGGCAGCAAACTTGTCGGCGGTTGGCTCAAACGCTCGACGCATCAGCAAGGGTTCTAGCAAATCACCATGCTCGGCGATGAGCTCATCGAGGCTTCCAAAGAGGACACCTTGTGAGGCGGCCGCTTCGTCGAGGGAGCTGGAAGTGGGCACACTGTTGACAGCAACCATGTGTCCGCCAAGCTCAACATTGTGTGCGAGTAAGGCGGCAGGCAACTGATCGAGGCCAGGGTCTTGCCGTGGGAAGCCGTATTGGTTGAGCTTCAGCAAGCGGACATCAGTCCGTCGCCACTCCTCGTGAGAGCGGCTGGGCAGCTCCAACTCGGAAAACGTCTTCCAAGCCGCACGCCTGCCTTCGATCACCCAAGCAGGTTCTTGTCGAGTGGCGAGAAATTCTTCAAACGCCTCGTTGGTGAAGCCGGTCGTTGCTTCGCTGGTGCTAACCATCGAACTCTCTTGTAGGGATCCGTGGCGATCAGTTGCCTGTCTGAGTTTGTGCAGGTCTCCGAATCCTCACGTGTCCGTTTCTCTGAGCTGCAAAATAGAAAAGTTCTGGACGGATTCGATTCGCCGGGCAACAGGTGCAGTTGCCGTTATCCAAGTGAAAAGACCCTGGCGAACCCACAGTCTTCGGAAAACCTCTCCGGCTGCTGTTGAGCAAACATCTTGCTCGTCCATTGCGAGGAAACCAAAATCACTGGTGATCTGCCATAAGTCGATCTCGCAGGTTTTCCACTGAGGGCCGGACGAGCCAAGATGTTCTTCAACTTCAGCAGGAGCAGTTGATTCGGCGAGGTCAACACTCCGCGCGGTTGGACTACCCGACAGATCCTTCCATTTGCAGTTGGATCAGGCGGTTCATCTCCACGGCATACTCCATGGGCAGCTCCTTGACCAGCGGCTCAATGAAGCCGTTGACGATCATGGTGCTGGCTTCTGGCTCGGTGAGCCCGCGGCTCATCAAGTAGAAGAGCTGTTCCTCGTTGATGCGGGAGACGCTGGCCTCGTGGCCGATGGTCACGTCGTCATCTTCGATCTCAATGTACGGATACGTATCGCTGCGGCTGTGGTCATCCAAGATCAAAGCGTCGCAGACCACATTGCTTTTGCTCTTGCGGGCGCCGTCTTCGACTTTGACCAAGCCGCGGTAGCTACTGCGGCCACCTCCTTTGGAGATGCTCTTGGAGATGATCTGGCTAGAGGTGTTGGGAGCCGCATGCACGACCTTGGCTCCGGCATCCTGGTGTTGTCCGGCGCTGGCAAAGGCGATCGAGAGGATCTCGCCTCGCGCTCCTGGCTCAAGCATGTAGACGGCTGGATACTTCATGGTCAACCGGCTGCCGAGGTTGCCATCGACCCACTCCATGACAGAGTTTTCGTAGGCAACGGCCCGTTTGGTGACCAAATTGTAGATGTTATTGGCCCAGTTTTGAATCGTTGTGTAGCGGCAACGAGCGTGCTTCTTGACCACGATCTCCACAACAGCCGAGTGGAGGCTTTCTGTGGAGTACATCGGGGCCGTACAACCTTCGACATAGTGCACTTGGGCCCCTTCGTCGACCAAGATCAACGTCCTCTCGAACTGCCCCATGTTTTCCGCATTAATGCGAAAATAAGCCTGCAAGGGGAAGTCGATGGTCACGCCAGGAGGCACATAGATAAAAGATCCACCTGACCAAACGGCTGAGTTCAACGCGGCGAACTTGTTGTCCGTTGAGGGAATGACCGTGCCGAAGTACTCCCGTACCAAGTCAGGATACTCCTTGACCGCCGTATCAGTATCGGTGAAGAGGACTCCCTGGTTGGTCAGCTCCTCCCGCAGCGAGCCATAGACTACTTCGCTCTCGAATTGAGCTTTGACCCCTGCTAAGAATTTTCGCTCCGCTTCGGGAATTCCCAGTTTGTCAAAGGTGGTTTTGATCTCCTCGGGGACCTCATCCCAGGAGCGGCCCTGGCGATCCGAGGGTTTGATGTAGTAGTAGATATCCTGGAAATCGACACCGATGTTGCCGCCCCATTTGGGCATGGGCTTTTTGAAGAAGATGTCCAGGCTTTTATGCCGAAAATCCCGCATCCAAGCCGGCTCGCTCTTCATCTCAGAGATCTGATCGATGATCTCGTGACTGAGCCCTTTTTTCGCCTTGTAGACGTAGTGCTCTTCGGTGTGAAAATCGTACTTGTTGATATCGCCCAAGACTGCCTGCTGGCCGGTCTCGCTTGCCATGATATCACCTTTCGTATGTCAGACAGTCGCCGGTGGCACAGTCAAAACACCACCTAACAGCAACAAAGGTTGATTGTTGTCAATCGAAACGTCGAATTCCGTTTTTCAGGTTTTCTCGGCGAGACTCGCTGGTGCGTTCTAGCCGTGCTTTCTTTAGCCGAGTGCTTTCTTAGCCGTGTGTTTTTTGGCCGAGTGCTCTTTGGTTGTGACCTTTGGTTATGCAAGTGCTGGTTGGCTTCAGGGTTGTGCCGATCAGTCAGCGGAGGCCACAACTTTGTCTTCGTCTTCTTCTTGCATTTGTTGTTCAATGGCCGCGGCCTCGGGGTGGGCTGCTCGGAGCCGGGCGTAGCCGTGCTTGTACAGCTCCGTTGCCAGCTCTGCCCCGCCGGTCTCGACGATGCGGCCGCCGAGCATCACGTGTGTGAAATCGGGTTTGTTGTAGACCAGCAACTGGTCGTGGTGAGTGATGATGAGGATCCCCATCTCCGAGCCACCGATTTCAGCAATGGACTGGCTTGCCAGTCGCACAGCGTCGGCGTCCAGACCGCTGTCGGTTTCATCAAGCACAGCGAATCCAGGCCGCAGCATCGCCAGTTGGAGGATCTCGGCACGTTTCATCTCACCGCCGCTGAAGCCGTCGTTGACGTAACGCTTCGCAAAGGAGGAATCCATTTTCAGCTGTTCCATTTTGCCGCGGAGTTCTTTGCGGAACTCCCGCATAGGGATCAAGTCTTCTCCCTCTTTGCGGTCAGGTTTGCGGACGTTGGTGACAGCGTGACGGAGGAAGTCGCTCATGCGAACGCCGGGAATGGCCATCGGTCGCTGAAAGGCCATAAACACCCCATGGCGTGCTCGGTGGTCGACATCCCATTCTAAGATGTTCTCTCCGTTGAGCAGTACCTCGCCTTGAGTGACCTGATAACGGGGGTGACCGACGATCGCAAAGCCAAGGGTGCTCTTGCCCGATCCGTTGGGCCCCATCAAAGCGTGGGTTTCGCCTCGTTTGATCTCCAAGTCGACTCCCCTCAGAATCGGCTTGTCCTCAACGGAGACATGCAGGTCTACGATGCGTAGGGTTTCGGTCATCTCGGCAGCTTTCGAAGTGGTGATCGTCTCACTCAAGAACAGAGATCGTCAAAAGTTATTGTTAGCTTTTTTTGGGAGGACTCTTGACCTTCTGGTGGTCAAACACTAGTTCAGGCTCCTCCACGTCCACGTAGCCAGAGTGGTGCGGCATCGGCAGTTCATCCTCCACTTGGATCGCCAGGGGTGTCGTACCGCTGGATGCTCTCTTCTCTACGAGCTGGTTGGCCTGCTTCCTCTTGGCGATCTTGTGGGCGGCAACCTTATCTTGAACTCGCATCAACCCCTCCAGCAGCGCCTCGGGCCGCGGTGGGCAGCCGGGGACATACACGTCGACCGGCACCACCAAATCAACGCCTTTACAGACGTGATAGCCCCATTTGAAATAAGGACCACCCCCGACAGTGCAGGCGCCCATAGCGATGACATACTTCGGCTCGGGCATCATCTCGTAAAGTCGGCGAATTCGACTGGCCATTTTGTAGGTCACCGTGCCCGCGACAATCATCAGGTCAGCTTGTCGAGGAGTGGCCCGAAAGGCGCCACATCCAAACCGTTCGATGTCGTGTCGAGGGCTTGCCGAAGACATCATTTCAATGGCACAGCAGGCGATCCCAAAGGTCAAAGGCCAGAGGCTGTTCTGCCGAGACCAATTGATCGCTTGCTCCAAGGTCGTAATCGCAAATCCTTCTTCAAATCGCCCCTCAATCCATGGGGCTTGATACTGAGGCTCTTCGAAGAACTCAGCGGGTGTTGTTTTCTCGATCGAATCGGGCCCGGTTTTCTGACCAAACCAGGGAAGTTTCACAATCTATCACTCCTGGTAACCAAGTGTTGGTGACCAAGTCTCTGGCCACCCATGGTAGAAATCTTCGAGGAATTGTCGCTGATCAGTCCTTGCTCTGCAGGGCAGCCCACGTCGACCACATGGCTTTCAATCAAAGGTTTTTTCGATCTCCTCGAAGCCTGTTGATTCCCTGAAAATCATCGAGGACGTTCCTGAAAACCGACTAGCGATCTCAGCTTCCGATGGCTCTGGATCGAAAACTTCTCGAAGCGACCCTCCGAGAAGTGTCCCGGCACAACGCAGATTCGTTATCAAGACTCGATGGTTGGACTGTCCCAGATGTGGCCATCGCCCACCAACATGTTGTTGCATGCAAATGTCGAGGACCCGACAGGTAGGGCCTCTGCCACAATCTGGAACAGTCGAGATAGCCATCAGTCGCCGTGTCTCCGCCGCTATCTCGCACAAACTCTGAGACTCAGTAGGGCTCTCTGAGGGCTTGGGCCTCAGCGGGCCTTGTTATCATCTGGGGTGGATGAACGCTCAGCCAAATCGCCGTGAGCCTTTTGCCTGGAAGTCTTGAGGAGCTCTTAGATCAATGTGAGTCGGAAAATGCTTGTCTGACGAGCTGCTTCTCCTGGTCGGAGATATCTCCAGGTCTCAGTAGCTTGCCTCATCAGCCGCGACCGATTCGTCGGTCGGAGCAAACCGGCAGCAAGAGTGACCGTGAAGGCGACACTCGGAAAGGTGCAAAGTTTGTCCCAGGATCTTGGAAAAGAGCTCGGTTTCAAGCTCGCAAATGGCTGAATCCGCTTCAGCCAATCCGGGATAGGGACACTCGTGAGTGCTCAAGACTGGTAACCCTCCACTGGTTTCCACATCAAAGCCAATCCCTCGCTCACGCAGCAGAGATTTCAGACTGCCCAACTTGGTTTCCAGCGTGGCTCCTGCCAATTGATCCCGATATTGGTCTGCTAACTTGGTCAAGACTTGTTCCAGAAGCCTGTTCCTGAGCTGAGGGGGGTCAATCGTCCGGATCTCGTTCCAGAGTGCGATCGCCAGATCAGCAAAGTTGGACGCTGACTGCCGTAGGGCTTTTTCTGTCAAGCTGTAGGCGTATCCTGGGCGGCCTCGACCAGAGATCGGCAGGCTCGCTCGTTGGATGAGCCCTTCGCCCATCAGTCGAGTGAGCCGCTGACGGACGGCTGTTTGGGTGACGCTCAAGGCGTTGGTCAGTTGGCTAATCGTCAGAGGTCCTCGCTGGCGTAGTAGATCCAACAAGTCGCGATCTGACGAGGCAGCGGCAAAAGTCATGGCTGTGGCCTCGTGAGCCGGTTCAGCGTGTTCAATAACATCTTAGACATTTTCGTATTTTCAGCAAGAGAATATGCGAAAATTCCGGCGGTCTGCTCCACTGGGCCGATTTGGGTTGCGTCTAAGACGAACATCTTGCCCTAACCCGAGAGTTGACAGGGGTTTATCGCCTTGTCGGACAGGTTGACCTGGGCGTCGGGATCGGCTACAACCCTTCGGCTGGTTGGGCAAAATGCCCAACTACGGAGTTGTCGTGCAAGAGAGCTGGATCGAAGACTGGTGGATTGCCACTTGGCAGTCGACTCCGCGGTGGAGGTGGGCCATCGCCGGAGACCGATCAGTCGTGCAGCGAGAAAGCTTGAATCAAAAACGTTGCTAATAGTTGCTGCTGATAACCATTGCTAATAAGTGCTGCCAGAAAGTGTGCCAGTGCCTTCGGCTGGCACACAACTTCCTGGGATGGAAACGGATGAATCACCACCCTGCAGATCTTCGTCCTGAACCAGATGTCGTCCACCAGTTTTGGGTTCCCCGGTCCTTCTGCCAAGATCGGGCTGCGTTGTTAGGTTCCCAAGCGACCACCTGCAGGCCTTGTCTTTGGCTGGGGATGTTGCTTGTGGGGATGGTTCTTGGTCTTGGCGGCGCTGGATCTGCTCGAGCCGAGAAGGCCCCAAACGCCCCAGAGCAGACCACCAGCCAAACCCAGAGCGATTCCGACCAGACCACCAACCAACCTGATCAAGACACCAGCGATTCAGATCAAGCTCCTGGGCAAGGGAAGAAGACACCCGTCTTCGTGCAAAATGTGGATGCCTGGTTTGGAGCCTATCTGGTCAAACCCGTCTTTTTGGTGCTCTTCTTCAACGTGGCCGAGCCCTATTTCCTGCTCACGGAAGGGACACTGCAAGAGGGCCAAAAGCGTCCTGTCGAACTGCCCTTTATTGTGGTCTGGCTGTTTGTTGGCGCTTGTTTTTTCACCGTCCGGATGGGCTTTATCAACATCCGCGGGTTCTGGCATGCCATCCGTCTGACGCGGGGTGATTACGACAGACCTACCAGCAAGGGCGAGGTCAGCCACTTTCAGGCGTTGAGTTCTGCGTTGTCGGCGACTGTGGGACTGGGCAATATCGCTGGGGTGGCTATCGCTGTTGGCACAGGTGGCCCTGGGGCGACCTTCTGGATGATCATGGCCGGGCTGCTGGGCATGACCACCAAGTTCACCGAATGCACCCTGGGACAAAAGTATCGCAGGGTCGATGCTGACGGGCGTGTCTCCGGGGGGCCGATGCACTATCTCAAAGATGGTTTGCAATCGGTGGGCCTTGGGGGGCTGGGGCTGGTTTTGGCGCCGCTCTTTTCGCTGTTTTGCATCGCGGCAAGTTTTGGGGGTGGCTGTGCTTTTCAGGTAAGCCAGTCCATGCAAGTGGCGCAGCAGCAGTTGCGTGAGGCGGGAACGGATTTTCTATTCGATGCACCTTGGGTTTACGGCGGTTTGATGGCCATTCTGGTGGGCCTGGTGATCATCGGCGGCATACGGCGAATTGCTGCCACAGCCGCCCGTGTTGTTCCGCTGATGTGTGTGATCTATGTGGTCTGCTGCTTAGCGATTTTGGCCATGAACTTGACGGCCATCGGCCCGGCGTTTCGGGCCATCTTCGTTGAGGCATTTTCTCCCCAGGCTGCCTTTGGCGGCTTGATCGGGGTGCTCATCTTGGGGATCCGCAGGGCGGCGTTTTCCAACGAGGCCGGCGTGGGAAGTGCCGCCATTGCTCACTCGGCGGCCAAGACGGATGAACCGGTCAGCGAGGGGATCGTCGCCCTGCTGGAACCCTTCATCGACACGGTGGTCGTCTGCACCATGACCGCGTTGGTGATTGTGATTACAGGAGTCTACCAAGCCCCAGAATACCAGGGTCTGGTCGCCTCCGATGGAGCAGCCTTGACAGCCGCGGCCTTCCGCCAGTCTGTCTGGTGGTTTCCTTATATTCTGTTAGCGGCGGTGGTGTTGTTTGCCTACTCAACCATGATTTCCTGGAGTTACTACGGCGAACGGTGCTGGAGCCAGCTGTTTGGGACTCAGTTTGGCATCGTCTACAAGATCCTCTTCTTGGTTTTTGTGATGCTGGGGTCGATCGTCACTGCTCAGAACATCCTGGATTTCTCCGACCTGATGATCTTGGCGATGAGCTTTCCCAACATCATCGGACTCTACATCCTCAACAACCAAGTCCGAGCCGACCTCGACAGCTACTGGCGCCGGCTCAACTCCGGGGAGATCGCCCCTTATCAGGCCCCATCTCCCTCAGGCCAATCGGCCGGCGGGTCGGATCCAGGCCGATAGGGCTTCCATCAGGCTAGCAGGGCTTAACAAGGCAGATGCGTCTTGGCTGGCCGATCTCGACAGTCAGCAGTCCGCTGCCTTGTGCCAATCGTTTCTATTGATGGGGAGAGCTGCCTCAACGGTGAGAAATCCCCACCGCATCACCCAAAGCCGATGGCAGCGCGAGAGGATTTTTCCAAACATTCAGGATCTCCACACAAGATCTCAACACATCAAAGGAGCCAGGGCCATGGCGACCGGATGGCTGCCCAGACAAAACGTGGTGGTTCCGATTGACTTTACCGATGAGTCGTTCGATTTGGTCCGGTTCGCGCGAGCACAGTTTGTGGAAGACCCGCAAGCCCTCCACATTGTGCATGTGCTCCCCGACTTAGAAGCTCAGGAACCGGCTGTCTTGTGGGCCGGCCTGGACGATAAGACCCGCGCCGAGCACGCCGAAAAGACAATTCGTGACAAGCTCGGCGACGGAGAGTTCGAAGGGGCCAAGATCCATGTCGGCTTCGGCGACGCAGGGCGGCAAGTCGCCAATTACGCCAGCAAGGTTTCAGCCGATTTGATCGTCATCCACCCACACCATCAGTCCACCATCGAGCGACTGTTTCTCGGCAGCGTCGCCGACCGCATCCTCCGGCTGGCTCACTGCCCTGTGCTGGTGCTGCGAGAGTGACGCCGATCCGCTGAACGCATGCCCCACAAAACGCCTGCTGGAACAAGTCTATACCTTAAGGCGGGGCTGCCAATCCGCCGATTGGACTGAACCGCCGAGACAGCACAGGGCTTGGGGACTGCCTCCTCCATTGGTTTGTTGTTCAAAGGTGATTTCTTCACAAAAGGGTGTGCCGATCGGCCGGCACACCCTTTTGTTGCTGGCTGTTGGAGATCTGGGGCGATCTTTCACCGCCGGTTGCTTGGGTCAAACGCCGTCAAACGTCCTTTTGGGTGTCTTGGTCGAAGCGGGAGCCTCGGGGTAGAACGAGTAGAACCCTCACCTGGAGAATGTGTCCCTGCAAGAACAGTTCCTCCCGTCTGGCCGTCCAACCTTCGGACACCCATGACTTCATCCAATCCGAATCAACTCTCTCAGGTAGCTGGCACTTTTGAGGAGTCGGATGATTTGACTCGCAAAGCCGAGGTCGTTGCGTCCAACCCCTCGCCAACGGGTGAGTTGGTCTCTTTGAGTTCAGAACACTTGAGTTCGGAAGACTCGAACTTGAAACAACCGCGTTTGGAACACCCGAGTTCGAACCAGCCGAGTTGGGAGCAGCCGAGTTGGGAGCAGCCGGTGCCAGGCCGCCACCGGCCAGGGCTGCCCGGAGTGATCCCGGTTTACTATGGATGGGTGATGCTGCCTGTGGCGATGCTGGCGATGGTTGCCAGCAGCCCGGGCCAAACTTATGGCGTCACGATCTTCAATAAGCACTTTCAGGAAGATTTGCAGCTAAGCGAGACACGGGTGACCGGAGCGTACCTTTTGGGAACTCTGCTGGGGAGCTTCGCTCTTCCGTTGGTTGGGTGGTTGATGGATCACTACGGATTGCGTTGGACGTTGATGGGTGTGGTCATTGGGTTTGGGGCAGCTTGTGTGGTGACTTCTTGGGCGAGTGGATTTCTGACGCTGCTGGTGGCATTTGTGCTCTTGCGAATGCTTGGGCAAGGTGCCCTCACGCTTTTGGCCAACAATACCCTTGCGATGTGGTTTCACACACGCCTTGGTCTGGCCAACGGACTGGCCAGCCTAAGCGTTGCGGGGGCGATGGCTGCGACTCCCCCTTTATTTCTGGCTTTGATCCACCAACTCGGATGGCGTGGCGCCTATGTTGTGCTGGGCGTTGCCATCTGGGTGATCCTCTTACCCGTTGTGGTTTTTGTCTACCGCAACCGTCCTGAGGACATTGGGCAGCTCCCGGACGGCGATCTCGCCCGGGACGAAGCTTGGGCTTCCGGTGCTCATACTCAGAATGCTGAAACGAAGGGCACCCAAAACGAGGGAGGCCAAGCAGCGAACCAAGACCATCCAAGCCAGCGGCCGGAGCTTCAGGAGCCCTTGCCACGACAATTCGATTTGCCCGCTGCTGTGGGCACGCGGAGCTTCTGGTTGTTGATGGCGATGAATGGCTCGTTTGCCTTGGTCGCCACTGGGGTGACCTTCACAGCGGTTTCGCTGCTTGGTCAGAGAGGCCTGAGTGAACTCCAAGCCGCGGCGACGTTCTCAACATTTGCACTGGGATTCGCTGGCGCTAATTTGGTCGGAGGAGTCTTGGCAGATCGCATGAAGCTCAATCGGTTATTGAGCCATGGTGCTCTGCTGGCCGCAGCAGGGCTGGGTATTTTACTAGCCGGTCATGGCTGGTTGGCCGCCCATGGGTATGCCCTGTTGTTTGCCTCAGGGTGCGCTTTGATGTTGGCGACCGCCAATGTGGCTTGGCCGCGTTACTTCGGACGAGCACATCTTGGCCAACTTCGAGGGATCTACTCGACCGTGGCTGTCGCCGGCAGTAGCCTAGGACCCTTTGTGATGGGGCTGAACAACGATTGGTTGGGTAGTTACGATCTCTCGCTGATGATCTTTTTGCTTTGGTTTGCCGGCCTGGCGGTGGTGATGCTCTACGCAACACCACCACAATCAGATTTGGTGGAGACTACTCCAGCCAATATACTAGCGAAAGGGTCTCAGGTAAGCCTAGAAGTAGACCGTTGATATGGCGGTGAGGGTCTCCAAGGACGGCTGTTTTCGCCAAGAGGGGGTTTGGCACAAATGGGGCGTCTCGAGCATTTTCTAGAAGACGGTCCATCGATCGATTTGGGCTTTGATCTAAGACGATTGGCCAATAGCCCGGTTCCTCGGATGACGCTATCGCCAACGGCCACCCAATCCCGAAATCATCCGGCCCCAGGCCTCGAGAAAATGCAACCCCGAATACCTAGGGCGTTGCCCGTAGGCTACGATGGGTATGGCTTTCAGCCAACCAGTCTCGACCGAGTGAGGACCCAAACCAACGGAAGCCAATCGTCTTAGATCGACTGGCTTCGGAGGGATTGGGAAAAGCTGTTCGCAATGTGGCCAGGCTTGCTCTTAAGGAAGCCGTTTTTCCCGTTGTCTTTCGGCCAGAGAACCGCCCAGTGCCGAGCCAACCGCTAAGAGGCGGCGATGGGCACTTCGCGTTGAGCGTCTTTGCGGGGCCGGCCTCGGGGTCGGAGAGTGCTTTCTAGGCCGAGGCGACGTGCGGTGCGGCGGACCCATTCGGTGCTTCCGTAGGGTCGCCCTCGGCGGACACACAGACGCAAATCGTTCAGTTGCGTCTCGGTGAAGGGACGATGGACCTGTCTAAGCCACTGGCGCGGACGCTCGACAGGTCCGTCATCCAGCAGGCTTTTCTGCTCGGCAGTGCCGTTGCGACGCAGCCACAGGCTGCTGTATCGCCAGGTCTCAGGCTTTTCGGTCAATTCACTCCGAGCAGGGTTGCTTTCGACGTACCGACAAACTGTCAGCAGATGGTCGTCCTGCTCGACGGGAAAAGATCGGTAGCGTCCTTGATAGACGTGCCCAGTGCCGGTTGTGCCGCGTTGAGCATGCCAACGCTGGGTGTGGGTGAGTGTCACCCATCCGGTAAATCGGCTGAGGTCTCCGTCCCGCCGAGGCCAGAGCACTAAATGCCAATGATCGGGCATCACACAGTAAGCGAGAACTCGCATGTGAAACCGTTCTTGGGCTTCAAAGATCACCTGCTCAAAGGTGTCGTACTCCTCGGCAGTCTCAAAGATCTGCATCAGGGCGTTGGCCCTGTTGGAGACGTGATAGGCTAAACCGCCGACAGTTGCGCGAAGTGGTCGTCCCATGATCCAAGGCTTCAGGTTCCCAGCTGCACCCCCGCGAACGTTCGCCTCATCCTCCCCCAAAGACACCACCACCAACAGCCACCCAAGCACATCACGGTGACACATTGTGAGTCACTCCCTGACAGCGCCCGAAGTCCGTTCCCCAGAAACCGTTCTTGAGGAACCATTCTGCAGGAACCGTTTGCTTGCGGGCGTTTGCAAGATTTGAGGTTCCCGTGGACTGTCGAGTTGCAGGTTGCCTTGCTGTCAAGTTGTCTTGCTGGTGGAGCGGTACTGTGACGTCGACGGGTTAAAATGAGGTCCGCCCACAGAGGTTGTCTATCGCTGGTTTGGACCGACCGCCCGGCGTATGCCTTTGCGTGTCGGACTCCTATTTGACATGCTGGACAAACCACCGGCGATAGACTTCCTTGGCCGGGGGAGGTTAATGGCTTCCTAGGGTTGTGCGTTTGTGTCGTGAAAAGGCGAACTCAACGGTCGGGCGAAAAGATCGTCTGAGTGTCCCGCAGGAGCTTCGAGTATTTCGCAGGAGTGACAGCCTCCGACAGGGCTCTCCTTCCAAGACACAAAAGATAACTCGGAATGACTCTGGTTGGTTCACCAGGCCGGTTGGCCGGGTTGGCTCACCAGGAATTCGTCACGCTGTCCCACCAGAGGTGACAGCCTGGCTTGGACCGGAGGTCTGCAACGAACAACCTCTGACCAAAACCGACAACTCCTGGTTGGCCAGTGGATCGGGATCAGTGGATCGGGACCAGTGGATCGGGACCAGTGGATCTGGATGGTTGATGTTGCTCCGAGTTGGTTGATGCTCCCGCTCTGCTATTATGCCAGTTGCCGGCAGGCCTGTCTGCGGGAAAACTTGTGGAGTTTCCATGAAACTGCCTGGTGGATTCTTGGTGCCCACCCGGCTGACCCTCTTTGAGGGCACGCCTTCCAGCCTTCGGCTCCGCTTCAGCAGAGCTCAACTCGCCTGAGGCGAGAGTTTCCTCGCTGGGATGGGCAATTGGCTTGGGACGGTCTACATCCACACATATTGGTTGGTGAATTGAGCTGGCGATTGGGGCCGGAATCTGCCGAGCCGAGACGCTGATTCCTCAGCAAACCTCTCCGGGACACTTGGGGTTTGCGGATCGGCTTGGTTGCAGAGACTGCCTGCCGGAGAAGTTTCTCTGGCAACTGGCCTTGTTGTTTGGTCAAGTGGTCTTGCCGCCAAGGGAGTCCGGCTGCAGGGAAGTCAAGGTTGCCGGAGTGTCTTGAGCCAGCCTATGGCTACGCGTGCCAGGAGGGTATGCTGCAGTACAAGCATCTTGCCGCAGGAAAGCCTCAGAAGAACCGGGCGAGTTAGTCGTTGACGTGTCCATCGGAGTCGAACTCTCGGAATTTCATCGGCCGACGGAAGGGCTCGATTCGGAGGATCAGTTCTCCGTTTTGAAAGATCCGCACAGTGCCGCTGCTTTGACTCACAGCCACTGCCACAGCGTTGGTCATTGCAGTGATCGCTGCGGCGGCGTGGTGCCGAGTGCCCAGGCCCTTGGGCATGCGAGTGCCCTTGCTGGCTGGCACACCCAGGTAGCGACGGCTTGCGATAATCGTGCCGTCGGCACGCACAATCATCGCCCCATCAAGTTGGGCGATCTCCTTGATATCTTCCCGCAATCGGCGATCTCTGAGATTCCGCTCCGCCGAGAGGTAGCCCTTAAACGGATCCAGCCCCAACGGTCTGCTGTTTTTTAAGGTATTGGTGTGATCCCCAACAACAAAGAGTGTGCCAACCGGCTTGCCCTCGCGTCCCTCCCGTCCAATCTCCAACGCTAAATCAACAACCGTCTTGAGGGTCTCAAGGGGCACTTTGGTATCCAGCTCGCGAAGATCTCGAGCGGTGAGCCGCTCTAAATGTTCTCCTAGGTTGACCACGCTGACAGAATCAATGACATCTGGTTCAAACCCGCTATATAATGTAACAACACGGGCTCCAGCTTGGAGCACCTCGTCGGCGACGCTTTGCAGAAGGGCCTGACTCAGGCGTTCTTGGACGGGTGCTTCGGGGGCTCCCAAAAGCAGGACGGGGAACTCGGCTTTGATGGCCTCTTCGCGTTGTTCGGCGGTTTCGACGGCCACCACAGTCCGCACGTCTCCGACTTGGTCTTTGAGGCGGTCCCAATCCAGGGGCCCCTCAGCCAGCAGGACCAATGCGTCTCCCCGGGTCGCCTCGGCTAACTGCAGGGCGACTTTGACCAACGTCTGAAACCGCTCGGAGCTGTTTTGGTACTTCATGCGTACCCGGCATACCTGGACCCCCAATCAACGACCACCAGGCGTCGACAACGCATGTTCCGGCTGCCAGAGAGGCTGGCTAGCAAGACCATCTAGGACGCCACAGTGCAACGCAGATCGGAGTTCCGTCATCCCGCAGTGGGGAGGGAGCATGTGTCACAGCGATCCTCGCCAGGACAATGCGCTCACTTGGCGAAAACCGATCCAAAGTGCCACCTCACCCCAAGGCCTCACCCGTTGACAAGTGGGGAGCCGCAGGGTTTGGCTGTAAGAGATCCGGCCACAACCCAGAAAGGTTTCGCTGGCCAGCGAGGAGGTTCCCCAGAATCCGTGAGCGTGGCAAAGTCCGAGCAAAGCCCGTGACAGAAGTTGAGAGAGACCGCCAGACCGCCTCGCATGGTAGGGTTTCTGCCAACCGCTGACAACCGGCCATGCCTTGAGACAGTCATCTGGGTGTCACCGTGGGGAAAGTCGGCAGGACTATCGATCGAGCCTGGCTGCGGTCCTCGGCGAACTCCCCACCTCAGCTGCTGTCAGTCGGTTGGTGCCTCGGGTGAAACCTCACGCTGGGCTCTGCCTGCCTGAGCACGCAGACCCTGCCTGAGCACGCATGGTCTGCGTCCAGGACCAGCGGGCTGAGCCCCCACTTTTCTGACGCTGACACCCATCTCCCCTTGTGCTGCAATCCAGCCAGCGTAGTTGGCAGCCAGCCAGGCTTTGGCTTCTGGGGCTTGAAGAGGTCCTGTTTGGAAAGAGGTCCTGCGGGCGTGACCTCAAGCGGTGGTTGACATCTTTGATAGACTCGGGCTAATTTGCAAAGTTGAGTAAGAAGTTGAACTGCGGCCGGCAGAATCCAACGGTGGGGATTTGATGAGGCCCACAGGCAACTTAAAACCCTTCATAACTGACAAGCTGTCGGCCCACAAAATCCCATCTCCCCACATACTGGATGTCATCATACTGGATGTCATCATACTGGATGTCATCGAGGCATCCGCTGTTTTGGGGCTTTCTGGGAACAAGTTTGGGCAGTTCCAGAACTTTATCACCCACCGTCTGGCGGACAAACGATGGAGAGCAAAACCGGATTGCTGGGCCGAAAAATCGGCATGACCCAGGTCTTCGATGAAGAGGCCGGAACGGTCATCCCTGTCACGGTTCTTGAGGTCGGTCCCTGCACGATCTTGCAGTTGCGTCACCAAGAACGCGATGGGTACGAGGCCGTGCAAATGGGTTTTGGCGATAAGCTCAGCCGTAAAGATCAGCAGCGACCCGAAAACGCCCGACGACGCTCCCGGGCCAATCGGAGCGAACGAGGCCACGTTGCTGACATCAACAGCAAACGCAGCCGGCGACGCAAGGCCGCCGGCGCTGAACTGCCGCCCAAGGCCAACTGTGAGCCTCAGCAGTTCATCCGGGAGTTTCGCGTCCCCACTGCCGGGTACGAGATCGGTCAACGGCTGACCCTCAAAGAATTCGAAGAAGTTAAGGCCGTCGACGTCGTGGGCACCAGCAAAGGTCGGGGCTTCGCCGGCGTGATGAAACGCCACAACTTCTCTGGTCAGCGAGCCACCCACGGGGTCAAAAAGTGCCATCGGCACATGGGCGGTACCGGCCAGTGTCAGGACCCCAGCCGGGTCCTCAAGGGAAAGAAGATGGCCGGCCAATATGGCTCCGCCCGGATCACCACACGCAATATTCAAGTGGTCCGCGTCGACCAGGAAAACAACTTGCTCTTGATCAAAGGCGCTGTCCCCGGTCACCGCAACGCCTTTGTCATGGTCCGCCCCACCAATAAAGTGGGGTAGTCAGGCGTCCGCTCGACAGTCCACCAACGAGCTCTCTCCTCATCAGAATCACACCAAGTGACCAGCTCAACCAAGTGACCAGCTCAACCAAGTGACCAGCTCAACCAAGTGATCAGCTCAACCAAGTGACCAGCTCAAAGGTCACGCACTTCTTGGCCAACCGTCACAATTGGCACCACTTCGCGCACGCGCGTCATCCCAAACCAATCGACCCGACACGCGAGTGAGCGGCCCTTCTCAGGGGCCTGCTCCCCATGTCGGGTCGAGCCTGCTTCTTGTGATGGCTCTGCTGCCTCCGTTCGGTTCAAACGAGAGCATCTCTGCGGACTGCTGGCAAGCAAACTCTTGGCGAAAAGCCTTGGCAAGGCTCAAGCGGTGACGTCCTGGGCTTTGCTCTGAGTCTGTTGACCGTCTTGGGGAGCCTTGAGGGAGTGAGACTGTTGCTCAGCAGCTTCTGAGGGGTGGTTTTCTGCTGCTTGGGATTGGTTCTGGTTGTCCTGCAAGGCAGTTGCTTTGGAGCCGTTTTTGGCTTGGGGAGTATGATACCGGCTGGTCAGGGAGTGCCAATCGATATCGAGGGTCCCCCCGGTGGCGGCGTGTTGGCGTTCCCAATTCTCCAGCAAATTCAAACAAGCGTGATCGATGTAGGACAGGTCGTCGAATTTGACGACCAAGTGGGCATCATCAGGGGTCCTTTCCAGAGCAGCAGCTAACACCGGCAAACGGATGAAGGTTGCTGCCCCCCTCAGATGTAGGGTCACGCGGGGGTGGCCTGAGGGTTCCACTCCAAGTTCCTGCTCGGCCTCCAAATGGCTAAAGGTATAGAGCAGCTTGAGCCCGGAGAGTGCCACTCCGACCAAGACCCCGGTCAGGAGATCCTCAACGACAATGGTGATGACTGTGGCGGCATAGATGAACACCTCGCTGAGGCCGTATTTCCTCAGCTTCAAAATGCTCTTGGGATTGATGAGTTTGTAGCCTGTGTAGACCAGAATCGCTGCCAAAGCCGCTGTGGGGATCAGTCGCAAGACAAACGCCAGGCCGGCCACAAAGACCAACAGCCACACACCGTGTAAGATCGCTGATCGGCGGCTGGTGCTGCCGGCTTGCACATTGGCGGCACTACGGACGATGACTCCTGTCATCGGCAAGGCCCCCAACACACCACAGACCATATTGCCCACCCCTTGTGCAGAAAGCTCCTTGTCGTACTGTGTTCGCTGCCCAGAGTGCATCTGGTCCACCGCAGTGGCACACAACAGGGTCTCAGCACTGGCAATCACCGCAACAACCAAGCCAGCCTGCAAAATGGCCTTCCAGGGCGCCGTCTTCCAGACTTCCCAGGAAATACGCCAGGGCGGATGAACGTCAGCTAACAAGCTATCAGGAACTTCGACATAAAGAACCGGTAAAGCTAAATAGTAGGCAAACAGTGTGGCGGCTACGACTGCCACAAGCGAGCCGGGAATCACTCGGCATTTGGAGGGGGTGAACTGCCAGAGAAGGATCACAGCGATGGTGAGGATTCCGACTTTGGCTGCCCAATCGTGGTTTTTTAGGCTGTTACGTGAGTTGGTCAGAGCTTCTTCTGCGGCCTTTTGGGAAGCCTTGGCTTGGTCAAGCTTCCCGGCTTCTAGGGCAGCCAGGGCGGCGGCAGTTTTCCTTTGAGCTTCTTCGGCCAGCTGGCTGCGTGGCTCGAATTGAGGAAGGCTCGCGGCCATCTCGCTCTTTTCCCAGGATTCTGCAAACTCTGAGACTTGCTGGCTGACCTTTCGCTGAGCGGCGACCTGATCCTGCAGCTTTTCGGCTGCCAAAGCCGTCTGCTCGGCCGTCGGGCTATCGACAACGACTTCGGCAACCCGTTCTTGGATTTTCTCCTGCTCACTGTGCAGTGTCCCCAATAACTGCAGCTGATTGCGTAAGAACTTCCGCTGTTGGCTGGAGTTCCAGTCCGGCAACGGCAAACCCTTGGTGATGGCCTGCGGGATGGTCACCAGATTCTCCAAACCGCTGCCTTTGGGTTGGTCATCCACCATCACATGAAACTGGCTGGCTAAAATCAGGAAACCGATTCCTGCGAGCATGCCCTGGATGACCGCTGGGGAGACCGCTCGGAACCACTGACCCAACCGCAGCAACCCAGCTGTCAGTTGTAAGAAACCGGCCAAGAGGACCACTGGCCCGAGCCACGGCAAGCCATATTCGGCCACAAAGGCATAAATGATCACCGTCAATCCGGCTGCTGGACCACTGACTTGCAAAGGACTGCCAGCTAGGAAGCCTACAACGATCCCTCCAATGATTCCAGTAATTAAACCAGCGGCCACCGGGGCCCCAGAGGCGATGGCAATGCCCATACACAACGGCAAGGCCACCAAGAACACGACCACCGAGGCCAGAAAATCCGCCCGGAGATTCGGACTCTGCTCCTTGGAGTTACGTGGTTGTTGATCCTGCAGCTGAGACTCGTTGGATACCATCAAAAGATCCCTTCTCAAAAACGAAATCCAATCAAAACCATCAGAGTTGGGGCGCGACAGATTCTCTCGTCCGAGCTTGTTCGCCAGTGCTCCCAAAAAAACGTGGCTCGACTGATTGGCCGAGACCTCAGTCAAGGTCTGCCGAAAGCGAATCGCCTGGAAGGCAACTTGAGCCTCTCAGGTTGTCAGTGCGAGTGCCAGAAAAGTGGGGGCAGAGCCCACAAACGCCGGCTAACGACCTGGTGTCAGCCCGCCGGTCCCCAAGGCAGAGCATGCGTCCCTAGGCAGGGCCCAGCTGAAGGCTTTAGCAAAGGCACCAACCGGCTCAGGCCGGAAGTTCGCCGATGACCGTTGCCAAACTCGACCACCATTCCGACCAACGTTGCCCACGCTCACACGGGTTGTCAGGTCCCCACGAAAGAGCAAACCGGTGAGCCAAAAGCCGACAATCCCATGTCAAGCTCCGCGGCCAAAGACCCTTTGGTAAAAACTCAACACGCAGAGGTCTTTCTGTCTAGGCGATCAACCAGACCGCGACGAACCAGACCGCAACCAGCCAAACCGCTCTTGCCGCTTCCAAGCGATCTGATCTGTCCCATGAGGCTTGACGAAGACGGCCTGGATCGACGCAAAATGACCGAGGCGCCTCAGAAGGCCTCTGCAGGCCAGCTGGGGTGATCGACGTGAATACAAAAGATTGAGCTGGTGGAAGTCAGCGTCGAAGAGGGACACCAAGGCCATTAGGCGAACAACTTGGGTCACGCCAAGGCAAAACAGCCGTGGAAGGAGCTGTGCAGGGGAGAAGTTGCTGGGCTCGGCTCAGCAAGCTGAGGCCGCCAGGACACCCTCTGGAACGGTGAAGATGTGATGACTCAGAGGACCGAGACGGATAGCGAGTCTCGGAACCGGTTTGCGTTTCGCTCTCCTCTTCCAGGGGGCTCGGCGTCTGCAGGGGCAACGGCCCAAGGACGCCAGCGGCCAGTGGAATCGAACCAGCCATCAGCAGACCCCCGACCAGGGCACAAACGGCCAGTGTCCGGGAAACAGCTAGCACCCGGGAAACAGCTAGCAACCGGGAAACAGCTAGCACCCGGGAAACAGCTAGCACCCGGGAAACGGCCAAGATCAAAGCTTGCCCGGCTGAGTTCGCCCTGCCTGAACCAGCAGGGGTCCACGCGATCAATGCCATAAACGCTGGCTTCAATTCTTGTTGCTCGTTGTCCAAGTACAGCCCAGTAGCATAACAATTGTCATAGCGAGGTGAATCATTTAAATTTTTAGCTTTCCATTTTAAGCAATCAGGGTAGTTTGGGCACGGGCTTTTGTTGGAAAAAGCGCTGACAGGGCCTGCTCAATGGGGAGTCCAAGATTCTTCCGAGCCCAAGGGGACAATTTCAGTTAGCTGAGCATCTTCTTGACAACTTGGCCCGCGACGTCGGTCAAACGGAAGTCACGTCCTTGAAAGCGAAAGGTCAGCTGTGTGTGATCGAGGCCCAACAGGTGCAAGATGGTTGCATGCAAATCATGGACGTGGACCTGATCGTTGACAGCGTAGTAGCCGAGATCATCAGTTGTTCCCAAGGTGATTCCTGATTGGATGCCTCCACCGGCCAACCAAATGCTGAAGGCGTCGATATGGTGATCCCGTCCGGGGAGGTTCTTCTCTCGTTGTTCGCTCATCGGGGTTCTGCCAAACTCCCCGCCCCAAACAACTAAGGTGTCTTCTAGGAGCCCTCGGGCCTGCAGATCGCGAACTAAAGCGACGCTGGGCTGATCCACCTCGCGACAACGGTCTTCCAGAGGACCTGCCAGGTTGGTGCCCCGGTTGCCATGATGATCCCAGTCGGTGTGGTACAACTGAATGAACCGCACACCACGCTCAGCCAACCGCCGTGCCAGAAGACAGTTATTGGCAAAGGTATTCTTGCCAGGCTCAGCTCCGTAGGCAGCAAGAGTCTGCTTGGTCTCACCGGAAAGGTCCATCAGCTCCGGGGCGCTGGTCTGCATCCGGTAGGCCATTTCATACTGAGCGATCCTCGTGGCGATCTCCGGATCGGCCACAGCCTGCAGCCGCTGGTTGTTCAAATCGGCAACCGCCTGGAAGAACTCCCGTTGCCGAGCTCGGTTGACGCCCGGCGGACCGGAGAGGTTCACAATCGGCTCGGGACCCGGAAGAAAGGGAACGCCTTGATAGGAGGTCGGCAGAAAGCCGCTGCTCCACAAGCCGGCGCCGCCGCGTGGACCCCGAGGACCGCTTTGCAGAACCACAAAGCCAGGCAGATCCGAGGACTCGCTGCCCAGCCCATAGGTCAACCACGAGCCCATGCTTGGAAAGCCAAAGCGGCTCTGGCCAGAATTCATGAACACTTTGGCTGGGCCGTGATTGAACGCCTCGGTCTTCATAGAACGGATCACACAGATCGAGTCGGCAATCCCTCCCAAATGCGGGAGAAGCTGGCTGATTTCCGTCCCACTTTGACCCCATCGGTTGAACTTCCGCCGGGTCCCCATCAACTTGGCGTTGCCCTGAATAAAGGCAAATCGCTTTCCTTGGGTATAGCTTGTAGGAACCCTTTGGCCATCCAGCTCTTGGAGTTTCGGCTTGTAGTCGAACAATTCGAGCTGGCTTGGGCCTCCAGCCATGAACAAAAAGATCACCCGTTTGGCCCGGGGAGCAAAATGTGGCCGACCGGCGGCCAATGGATGGCTTGCTGGCGGCCGAGCCGCTGATGGCTTGGCAGTTGGGGCTTGATCGGCAGGAGTCTTGCCGGCCTGGACCAAGCTGGGGTTGAGTTGGTCACGCAAGAGCATCGAGGCCAGGGCGATGGACCCCACTCCGTAGGCACACTGGCCCAGGAAGTGTCGGCGAGTTGGCAGGAGATGTCGATCGGCTGGTTGGTGATTCACAGATCCGGTTCTCAAGAACACAGCCAGCAAGAACACAGCCGGCAGATTCCAGTTGGTGACGAACTGGTTTGCAGCGGACTTCAAACAACTGGCGAACTCATCGGCTCTATTGTGCACCAACGGTTGTGGGCTGACCATCGTGCGCCGACTATTGGCTTCTCTCGGGTATGACCAGGAGGTGGACCCCAAGTCTGCCGAACTGTGCCTGCGGTCAGTCCGTCAGGAAGGCGGCCCAGTTGGTCTCACCGGGCGGGTCCCAGGCACAGTTCAGGCCAAACCCCAGGGTGATGATGCTTGACTGAACATTGGGGTGCTGCCATGTTCAATGGTTTAGCAGGGTGGCGTGCTGCCTGAAGGGAAATCTCGGCCCATGCTAACCCAACCATCGCCCGGCCAACAAACAGTCAGTTTCGAGATCGGGTAGCTCCGCGGAGTTTGGATAAGGCTTCTACTTGTCGACTCCGGCTGTGTGATTTCATCACCAGCGGGATCATCACGAGTGGAATCATCAGAGACGTGAGTGTCGGGGGTGTGAGTGTCGGGGGTGTTGGAAAACCGTCCGCCAGAGCCACAAGGGAACAGAACCACTCCAAGCCACCTGGCGTACATGGAGTGAGTTGCTGCCCAACGGGGGAACCGCAGACTAAGGAACCAACGCAGGACAGTTTTCGGCCAGGTTGCCGTAGAGATGAAGGCTGCCGAGGAGAGCATGTCCGCTCATGAGTTGATACGGGTGGCTGTGGCTGACGATGATGCCACAATTGTGGAGCTGCTGTGCCAATCGCTCACTCATCTGGGCCACCAGGTCCTTTTTACCGCTACCACCGGGCGTGAACTGATCGAGCAAAGTGCTCGGCTGAAACCTGACTTGGTGATCACCGACATCAAGATGCCTGATGTCGACGGTCTGGACGCGGCTTTGGAGATTTATCAGCAGCACCCCACACCGATCATCCTGGTCACTGGCTACACGGATCGGCAGTTCATCGAACGGGCCATGGAAAACCACATTCTGGCCTATTTGATCAAGCCCATCCGGCAAGCCGAACTCGAAGCTGCCATCGCCCTGGCTCAACGTCGCTTCGAAGAATTTCGTGCCTTACAACAAGAGGCCGACGATCTTCGCCAAGCCCTGGCCGATCGCAAGATCATCGAGCAGGCCAAAGGCATTCTGATGAAGCACATGAACTTGGGTGAGCAAGAGGCCTTCCGGCGTCTGCAAAAACTCGCCAGCAGCCGCCGCCAAAAACTCGTCAGCGTTGCCGAGTCGATTGTCACTGCCTCAGAACTGTTTGACTGACTTGACCAGCCGAGCAATCCCTCTATCGAGTACATCCAGAACCCTGTGCTCTGACAGACACCGACTTGGTCAATCGGCCGGCGGATGCCTCGATCAATCCGATCCATCACAGTCTCATCTCAACGAGGAGCTGAAAGGATCCCCGCGCTAAGAGACTCTCCGAAAAGCATCCGGCAATCCACGATGTTGTGGAGCCGAAGTCATGGTGCAACACGATCCAGGTGGATTCCGGTGCTTTTCGAACAGACTGTAAGTCAAAGATCCCCGTCCAGCAGAACACGTCGAAGAGCCAGAACACTGCCGAGGGGAGGATCCACCAGCCTCGAGTGGGGCCAAAAGTAGGGGCAGCAGTGATCACCAGACGATAGGCGGGATTGCAGACCACTTGAAACCCTGATGAGAGCAGCAACCGCAGGTGAACCCCAGCGATGACCAGCGGAATGATTGCCCAGGTGAGGCCATAATGCAGGGTGAGCCAGAGGAGCAGCCCACAGACCGCTAGGGGTTGCACCAAATAGGCCAAGCGGGCCCATGCCCATGGCCACTGCAAACCAACAGCGGTCAAGGCCAAATACAGGGTCGCAAGAACCCGCGTAGTAGGCCCAGCCCACGGCCCTGCACCGATGGCCTGCCCTTCGGTCAGAGCGAGAAGCCCCACAACCGTCAGCAGGCTCGCCCAGCGAGAGATCGTCAGGGCAAACAAGTAGCCTTCGTAGAAGCGAAATCGCCAGCGGCAATCCTCGGCCGAATCGAAGCCCGCAGGTAGGCGAGCTGGGTGAGCTTCTTCTGGGTGAGCTTCTTCGCTTCGCGGGGGACGATAAGGATTGACTTCGCTCATGGCATGGCGGCAAGTGTTTCCCGAATGGCCGTTGCATGCACGACAATGGCCAAACCCAGACGCCGCGTGATCCGACCTGAGGCATATACCAGCTGGTATTTCTCATTGACCATGTGTTGTCCCACCACCAGGCCAAGGATCAGCTGCACCGGCTGCGGATGGATCTTCCCACCAAACCACCGGTTGCCTTGGCTGAGGTAAACCACGCCGCCGCTGTGGCCCTCAAAGCTATTCATATCCATGAGGAAGGTCTTGGTGGTTTTGGTTGGCAGAATCGGAAAGCTGGCCAGGGTGCCGCCACGGACGACCGGAAAGTCAGCGGCATTGGCCTGAAACTGGGCTGCATGTGGATAGCCCAGACTCAAGAGCTGGTCACCAGGATGGATTCTGTACTTCTTGAGTTGCTTGTCGGTGGCCAGCCAATCGCTGGGAACACGCGGCACCCGGATCCCCTCAGGGATTTGCACCCGCAACACAGCGACGTCCTGGCTGGGATGTCGCGTCCAGAGAGGCCGGCCATCTTTGCGGTGAACGAATTCCACCGTTCGTGTTTCGTACGTCCCCTCGCTGGCCTTCTTGCGGAAGCGAATTGTAAACCGGTCCCCTTCCATTTGCATCAAGACATGGTGAGCAGTGACCAAGACAAAGCCCGTCTTGACCTGTCCCTGTTTGACTTGTCTTTTCTTGTCTTGTTCTTGCTCAACAGGTTCTTGTTGGACAGGCTGGGAATCGGCGTGCCAGAGGAGAAACCCAGTGGCTGTGCTCTTAGGATTGCGGAGCTTGTAGGTCACCTGCATCAACCGAGTCGAAAGGTCGAGCCCCTGTTGGTCACTCGGATCGAGCTTCTCCGCCAGGCAGGTCGATGCGGCCGTCCCGATCACCGTCGAACTGAGCACGGCCAAACCGATGACCGTCGAACTGATTGTGTGTCCAACGACTTTCATAGGAGCCTTAAGCATTGGTTTGGGTTAGGTTTCTTCGCTGATGACTTCGGCAATTCGCTCTTTGGTGACCGGCTGGATGATCCCTTTTTCACAGATCAGGGCGTGGATCAGTTCTGCAGGAGTCACATCGAAGGCGGGGTTGTACACATCAACACCATGGGGGACCGTTTGTCGGCCAAAGGCACGGCTGACTTCCTCGCTGCTTCGCTGTTCGATGGGGATCTCTTGGCCGGTGGGCAGAGACAGATCGAAGGTGCTACTGGGGGCGGCGATGTAGAAGGGAATTTTGTGAGCGGCCGCCAGGCAGGCCAGCGAATAGGTCCCGATTTTGTTGGCCGAGTCGCCATTGGCAGCAATCCGGTCGGCACCTGTGATCACTGCGCTGACTCGCTGTTGCCGCATCACCTGAGCGGCTGCCGAATCACAGATCACCGTCACGGGGATTCCCCACTGCTGGAGTTCCCAACTGGTCAGCCGAGCCCCCTGCAGTAAGGGCCTTGTCTCATCGGCATACACATGCAGTCGCTTGCCCGCTTGATGGGCCGCGTAAAGCACGCTCAAGGCTGTGCCAAAGGCCGCAGTGGCCAGACCCCCAGCGTTGCAATGGGTCAGCACGCCGGTATCGTCTTCCAAGAGCACCTGCCCGTGTTGGCCGATGTCCCAGCACATCTGTCGATCTTCCTCTTCAATCGCCTTAGCCTCCGCCAGCAGGCCGGTCAGCGTCTCAATCGGGCTGTGAACCCCTCGCAGTTCGGCACCCTTTTGCTTCATTCGGTTGAGGGCCCAAAACAAATTGACTGCCGTCGGACGGGTGCCCGCCAGGAAGTCGGCCACCTGCAACAGCCTTTCGTGGAAGATTGTCTCATCGGCAAAGGCCACCGGCTGAAGCCCCAGGCACAAACCATAAGCCGCCGCGATGCCAATAGCAGGGGCACCCCGAACCCGCAGCGAACAGATGGCCTCCCCAACGGTCTCAACGTCCCGACACTCCAACATCCGCAGTTCTGAAGGCAGATGAGTCTGGTCGATGAGAACCAACCGGCCGTTTTCCGGCTTCCCGTTCCAACGGAGAGTGGGGACGTTGGCAGTGCTGGCAGTCGCAGAGGGGTTCATCAGCCGTTCACCCTTATAGGTCTCGAGAAGGAGGCTCAGCGAAGTGGATCATTCGTGAGATCGTCAAGGCTGTTTTGAGCGGTTGTCCTTGAGTCGTTGTTGTTGAGTCGTTGTTGTTGAGTCGTTGTTGTTGAGTCGTTGTTCTTGTGCGGCTTAAGTCCGTGGCAAGGATTTGGGCCATCGTCTGCAATGGTCCACTCCAGACTGTCGCCATGGTACCGACGACAGACTGCCGCTCAAAGGTAAAGTCTAGATCACCCATTCCAAATCCCCTCGCTCGAATTTGTTCACTCCAAATCCACAGCCTGCGGCAAGTCGGCCAAGGAATCCAGCCCAAAGACCTCCAGAAGCCGTTTGGTCGTCGAGAAACGGGTGACACGGGGTTTCTCATCATCTCGCTCCACACGGAGGAGCTGCCGACGGACGAGTTGATTGAGAATCGACAGGCTCTCGGTACCCCGGGCGTTCTTGATTTCCTCGGCAGTCAGGGGCTCGTTGTAAGCGACCAAGGCGAGGACTTCGATAGCTGCTTGGGAGAGCTTCACTTGCCGTAAGCGTCCGTAGAATTTCTGGCGGATGGAGTTGAGCTCTTCCCGCAGGGCCAGGCGATAGCCGCCCTCGACGGTTTCGATGTGGTAAGCGGCGGCTATGCTTTGGTAGATTTCGTTAAGTCGCCGGATGACAGAGCCCACCTCTTCTGGGGTCACCCCACGGATCAAGCTGGCGATTCGCTCAGCCGAGAGGGGCAAATTTCGAGGGTGGCCCACAAAGAGCATCGATTCGACAATCCCCTGAACGGAGAGCTCGGACTCGATGGCGATCGCCTCACCCTCACCCCATTCTGCGTCGGTCTCACCCGCAGCTTGCGAAGGCTGAGGCAGGAGGCGGCTTGATCGTTCGTCGGAATCGTCGGATTGCTGCTGGTCGTTCTCCAGTTGGTTGGGGTCATCCAGTTGTTCGCCGGGATGAAGCAATTCGGCGAAAGCCGCAGTCAGTTGGTCCAGCGACACAGCTTGATTGGGACGGGTGGTGTTGGGCCGGAGAGCCGGGACCTCTGGTGGGGCTTTGCGTTTTTTTCGTTTGGCGGCCATCCGGGGCACCTTCGGGAGAATCCTGTCCACGCTTCCCTGAGACATGCTTGCGCTGACAACGACCGCCAAGGCTCCTCCTGCTGAATCACCAGAAGGCGGCTGATGCCAGAGTGACCAGTGCCAGAGTGACCAGTGCCAGAGTGACCAGTGCCAGAGTGACCAGTGTCAAAGTGCGTTCGGGGATTGGGCAGGAGGACAACAGTGCTACCAATGTTCGCACTTGCGACTCCAAGCGGCTTGGATACCGCCGACAGCCGAGCTGCTCCTGCACGGCTCACCGACGCAAAAAGGCTGGCGCAAAGGATCGTCGCAAGCAACCCGCAGTCCACCAAGACAGTTGAGCGGCGCGACCATCTGCTGCTGCGTCAGATCAACGGGCACTCGGATTACTATGAAACGTTCCTGATCAAGGCACAAGACGGCAGCGTGGTGCATTCAGCTTTTCAGACAACCTCGAGTCTCGACGATGGCCGGGTTCGGAAGGTGCCGGCTCAAACAACCGAGGCCTTCCAGCCCCCCATGCTCACACTCTGTGAGAAATTCTTACATCGCAGGTGCTAGCAGATATCAGAAGATATTGATCAGGAATGCTTCGACCTTCGCAAAGGATTCCTTCGTTCTTTCTTCAAGGATTCCCTGCTTGATGTGTCTCCTTTTCAGGACCAGTTGGTTGAGCCTCAAGAAGGTGTTGAGGCAAACACTGAAGCACCGTTTGTTGGTCACAATCACAACTGTGAGAGAAAAGACTGGTTGCCGGCAACAGGGAACAACAGCAGTGGTCCGTTTCGGGGCTCACAAGCTGGCAGGAACAAGCCGTGAGGTTCCTGCTTCTTATTGTGGACAATGACTTCACTGATTCCCAGAGCTTACTGATTCCCTGAAGAGTCTTCGACGAAGCGGGCACCTTTGGTCCGGCAATCCGGGCTTCCGGTGGTGCCTCAGGCTGCTTTCTTGAGGTCATCACAAACAAGGGCAGACGGAAAGCCCTGGGTCGAAAACTTCTCCGAAGGTCAGTAGAGCATCCATGTCACCAGCAGTCACCTCCCAAGAAGCGAGAGCCCGAGTTGTTGATGCCGCCTCTGAGTTGGTGGCCACTCGTTTAAAACAGGTGAGCATCAATGAACTGGAAGATGCCAATCAGGTCTTTGGTTCCAAAGTGCCTCACGGAGGCACGCCGATTGTGATTACCTCTCGCCGCGCAGGCAAGGCGAACATGCTGGTGTTAGCCCTGGGCATTCTTCTGGCCTTTGTTGGTCTGTTCCTCAGCCAGATTCCTTACATCAAAGAATATCTGGCTGATCCGATCATCTGGTCGGGCTTTGGTGCGGTGACTTCCTGGCCGATGATGTTGGTGTTGCTCTTTGTGGGGATCTATCTTCTGATCACTTTGACGATCCCCAGTGGTGTGATTGCATTGATGACTCGCCATGGTCGCTAGGTTGGTGTTTTCAAAGCAGGACGCTAATTTCTGCCCCCTTCCTATCGCGTGGCCTTGCTCGTCACCCGGCAGTCCACAGCTCATAACGCCCCGATCAAGGATTGCGCGACCGCCGATCATGTGATGGTCAAAGTCGACCTTCTGCTGATCTTTCATGTGGAAGAGCCCGAGTCGTTCATTTATCGCCTGGGCGCCGAAAGGTTTGAGGATCGGCTCATGAAGGAAAGTGAAGAGATTGCAGCGCTGAAGCAAAAGCGGCTCGCCGAAACCGAGGCCGAGAAATACGCCCAGGCCTTAGCGAATTTGCTTAAAGTCCGAAGGCACAGCCGACCAACTGGCCGAGCGTCGGGCCTTTGAGCTGGAATGCAAGCGAACCGAGACTTTGGGCTCACTGGCTGCCAATTCCAACTTGGTGCTTTCGGGCAACAACGGAGACAATTTGCTGGCTCAGATCGTCGCGGCAGCCAGGGCGACCGGGGTGTCGAAGCTCAAGGGAACCACTCAGCAGCGGGTCATCGGGGCTGCTCAACCATAAAGCAAGCGGATGTCCGGTTCCACCGAGTCCAGGGTACTTCCGGCGAGGGTCCGATTGTCGTAGTGTTGAGCCCACTGGATGGTCTTGGACTTGGCTTGACCAAAGCCCACTTTCCCTTTGCGAGCAACTGCTGCTGATGACCGACCCAACTCGCCGAGAACTCTTGCTGGGCACGGCCCTTGGTGGTACCAGCTTGGCTCTGTCTCCCACTCTTGCTCTGCCGACTTGGGGGGCCGGTCAGCCTGTCCTCCAGGGCAACCCCCTGACCGCTGACGAACCTTTTGCTTACTGTCTGAATACCAGCACTATCCGGGGGAAGGGGCTCGATCTGCTCAAAAAAGCCGAGATCGCCTCCAAAGCCGGGTATCAGGCCATTGAGCCTTGGGAGCGGGAGATCAAACAGTATCAGGCAACCGGCGGAACGCTTGGGGATCTTGCCAAACGGTTGCAAGATCTCAATTTGAAACCCGTCAGTGTGATTGGCTTCGCCCGTTGGATTGTCGACGATCCCACCGAGCGTCAAAAAGGTCTGGACCAAGCCAAACGGCTGATGGAGATGGCCCACCACATCGGTGCCCAGCTGATGGCAGCACCACCGGCAGGCGCAACCAACAAACCGGGTTTGGACCTGTTTCAGGCAGCCGATCGCTACGGTGCTCTCTTGGAACTCGGCCGTCAGGTCGGTGTGATCCCACAACTGGAAGTGTGGGGCTTTTCCAAGAACCTGGCCCGTCTGGGCGAGGCGGCCTTGGTCGCGATGGAAAGCGGTCAGTCGGATGCCTGTCTACTTCCTGATATTTACCATATCTATAAAGGCGGCAGTGATTTCGCAGGACTCCATCTGCTCGCCGGACAAAGCATCCATCTCTTTCACATCAACGATTATCCCGCCCAGCCGACACGGGATGCCATCAGCGACCGCCATCGTGTCTATCCTGGTGACGGTGTGGCCCCTGTGGCCGAGATTTTGCGAACTCTCCGAAAGACAGGGTTTCAGGGAACGCTCTCACTGGAACTTTTTAATCCAACCTATTGGCAGCAAGATCCGCTGGAGGTGGCTCGCACTGGTTTGGAGAAGATGCGTTCGGTAGTCAAATCCAGCAAAATCTCGACCTAACCGCAAGTCCGCCCCGAGGGTCATCCAATCGCAGCTTGCTCAGAGCTCATCGCCAGCTTTCGACGTGGACAGGTGGCCACAAATTTGACCAAAACGAGAGTCTGGTCGTTTTGGTCAACGGGGTGGCTGGTCTGCTGAGGTTGGTTGGGGAGGTGGTTTCCAACTTGGGGAGGTGGACCAAGGAGCTTGATGTCCAGCCGGAGGCCATGAGGCACAACCGTTCCCACTTTGATACGCGCCTGGGGCCCTTTGAGAAGTTGGGCCTGCACGGTTGGGATCTCCGGCAATGGAGGGCAGAAGCCGACATGGGCTGAGGCAGTCCTCTGGCCACTGGCAAAGTCCACCCGAAGCGTTCCCGTCCAGCCTACCGATTCCTCGGTCTGCCAGGAGGTGAGTTGGCAGGATACCCCTTCCGGCCACTGTTCGGCTGCAAAAACAGGAGGGGCTCTCCAACCTGCCCTCGCCGGAGCCCCTGCCCAGTCTCGAAATCGACCAGCGAGGCTCTCTGCAGCATTCCAAAGGTGACGGGCCAGCCCTGGCGTCCACGTGTTGAGGACCTCGGCGGTGACCACCATCCAAGCCAATAGGAGAACCGCCACCGAGCTGCCAGGCAGACTCAAAGCAGCCCACAGCAGAATCCCCCCAATTGAGCAAGCAGCCGTTGACCATCCTGGCCAACAAAACCAACTGGACGGTCCGGCCGGCTCTGCGGTGACTGCCTCAGGCTGCCTCAGCCAAGCCTCCAGATGCCTGCTGGCCCAGTTCAGCCAACGCACCCAAGCTCCCAGAGATGCCACAACCGCCAGCACCGCCAGCAGAGCCCAGAAGGGCAATGGTGTTTGCAGTCCTCCTGACGCCCGACGTACCAGCAAGAGGACACCCAAAGCCAAAGTCCAGCCGGCGAGGATCCCGGCCAGGGGTCCGGCCACTTGGCAGGCTGTGCTCACCAAGGTTGGCGGAACCCAGAGACGCACCGATGGATCCCCCTCGACCGTCCGGTTGAGTCTGACGCTGGACGGTCGGCTTCCGGTCTCAGTTGAACTGAGAGCTGGGGAACTGAGGTTGTGTGCGTCCTGCGGGTCGAGACCGCAGGGAAGAATCCGTGGCCGTGGAGTTTCGGTCATAGCTGACGCATCCGTGCGTCACGGAGATCCAGGGGGATGAGCAACTGCTCAGAAAAGAACGTCTTCAAGGAAGCGAGCAGAGGAATTTGCCAGATCGGGCAAGCTTATCCGGCGACTGCTTGGAGTCCGGCTCGTTCGGCCAACTCGCCTGCCTTGGAGGTTGCCTCCCAGGTGAACTCGGGTTCATCGCGGCCGAAGTGGCCACCTGCGGCAGTCTTTTGGAAGATGGGTCGGCGGAGTTGCAGATAGTCGATGATGCCGGCTGGGGTCAGCGGAAAGACTTCGCGGACCAATTCACAGAGGCGGTCGTTGGGAATCTTGCCGGTTCCCTCGGTATCGACCCGGATGCTGACGGGCTCACTGACACCGATGGCGTAGGCGAGTTGCACCTCGCATCGATCAGCCAGACCACTGGCGACGATGTTCTTGGCCACAAGCCGAGCCATGTAGGCGGCGCTGCGGTCAACCTTCGTGGGGTCTTTGCCGCTGAAGGCGCCGCCACCATGGCGACCCCAGCCGCCGTAGGTGTCAACGATGATTTTGCGGCCAGTCAAACCGCAGTCGCCATGTGGGCCACCGATCACGAAATTGCCAGTTGGGTTCACGTGATAGGTGATATCGCCTTTGTTGAGCTCTTGGGGCAGGACCGGGTTGATGATGTTGTTGATGACCCACTCGCGGATCTCGGGTTGACGATTCTCCATTTCAGGGGAGTGCTGGGTGCTCAGCACCACAGTGTCAATCCGCTGCGGGGTATTGCCCTGGAACTCAACGGTCACCTGGCTTTTGCTGTCTGGTCGCAGCCAGGGGACTTCACCCTGTAAGCGGGCCTCGGTGATGCGGTTGATGATGCGATGCGCCAGAGCGATCGGCAAGGGCATCAGCTCCGGGGTGTCCCGACAGGCGTAGCCAAACATCAAGCCTTGATCGCCCGCCCCAACCTCTTTGTTTTTCGTGGCATCTTCGTTGACGCCCTGAGCGATGTCGGGGCTTTGCCGGCCGATGGTCTCCAGCACCGCACAGGTGTCAGCACCGATGCCCATCTCATCATCGGTGTAGCCGACCTCTCGGATCACCTTGCGGACGATGTCCGAGTAGTTCACCTGAGCGTTGGTTGTGATCTCGCCTGAGACGATCGCCAAGCCAGTGGTCACCAGGGTTTCGCAAGCTACTCGGCTGTCAGGATCCTGGGCAAGTAAGGCGTCAAGGATCCCGTCGGAGATTTGATCGGCCAGCTTGTCGGGATGGCCCATACTGACAGATTCACTAGTGAAAAGGTAGCGATCGTTCGTCATCGAGCTTCTCTTGTAGAAACACGTTGTGATGAGAGTGGGTTCGGCTGTGGGAGCCTCTGTGGGTTCCCTAACAGTCCGACCGCCGATTTGATCTACCGGCGAAGAACCTCTGAACCGGGCAAGCAATCTTCACGCATTGAGAGACCTGACTGGTCAAGAAGTCTCAACTGGTCAAGAAGTCTCAACTGGTCAAGGACCTGATGACTGCTGCCTTCGGAAAATTCTTGCTCGGCCAAACCACGCGAGCCGCCGGAACGACCAGTGATCTGGCAGCTGTTGATCTGGCAGCAGTTGATCTGGCAGCAGTTGATTTACCAGCCTTTCCGCTGTGACGGACGAGCCAAGGCTTTCCTCAATCTCAGTAGGTGAAGGGTTCCAACCGTTGAAGGGTTTCAAGGTTGAGTCAGGTTGCCAAGTTGTGTCGATAGGACACGTCTGTTCAAGTTGCCAAAGATTATAAAGATCTCAAGAGAAACACACAACGGCCACTGGTACGTCGGTACTCCGGTGGAACCTGCCTCCAGCAGAGTCTTGTCTTGGGGGTCTTTGTTCCAAGAATTCACAGCAATCCACGGGATCGGCTCTCCGTTGATTAGGCCGCCCGGGGAGATGGTTGTCGGCCTGGGTCGTCTTCCAGAGCGGGATGGTTCGAGTGGGCTTCTTCTGGCTGGTGTTTTTCTGGCCAGTGTTTTTCTGGCCAGTGTTTTTCTGGCCAGTGTTTTTCTGG
>CAZYKP010000084.1:0-20608 GCA_964648025.1 uncultured Pirellulales bacterium
CCGATTCCACGAGAACCCAGCTGCCAAATCAGAAGGAAACCGATCACTAGGCCCTTGGCCGATTCCCCACAATCTAGCCCCGAGACATCTTGCGATGACCACCAGCAATTCTCCAGAGAGCAAGCGGTCAGGTGATCCGACTTCCTTGAGCTCAAACCCCTTGAGTTCTGTGATTGGGGGGCATGTTGGATTCACCCGGCGGCGAATGTTGGAGCATGCTGCTTGTGGCTTTGGCTCACTGGCCTTGGCGGGGGTGGTCAAGCAGGCGGCGGCAGAGTCCGCCGATGACAATCCGCTTGCGTCCAAGGCACCGCATTTCGCACCTCGGGCCAAACGGATCATCTTCTTGTTCATGCAGGGTGGCCCCAGCCATGTGGACACCTTTGATCCCAAGCCACGACTCACTCGGGACGACGGCAAGAAGTTTCCTTTTCGAAATGCCCGGGTCCGCAGGGTGCAAGACGAGCGGATCCTCAAAAGCCCTTGGAAGTTCCGTCAGTATGGTCAGAGTGGTCGATGGGTCAGTGAGCTGTTGCCCCATCAAGCTGAGTGCGTCGACGACCTGTGTTTGTTGCGGAGCGTGCACACTGAGGGAGTCGCGCACGGACCCAGCACCTTGATGCTGCATTGTGGCGCCACGACCCTGATCCGCCCTAGCTTAGGCAGTTGGCTGTTGTATGGCTTAGGGACCGAAAACCAAAACATGCCGGGGTTTATGACCATCACGCCCTCGAGCAAGATGGGAGGACCCAGGAACTATGGCAATGCCTTCCTACCGACCATCTATCAAGGAACCCCTGTAGGACGTGCTGCCTCTGGTTCGCCTGTGCGGATTCCTTATATCACCAACGGTGTTTTGCCACCGGCGGTCCAGAAGGACCGACTGGACTTGTTGCGACAGCTCAACGGCGACCAGCTCCTGGCCGCCGGAGATGACGACGAATTAGAGGCCGCTGTGCGGTCCTTTGAATTGGCTTATCGCATGCAGACCCGGGCTCCGGAGCTATTTGATCTCTCGGACGAAACCCGGGAAACGCTTGACCTCTATGGAATCGGTCAGAAGCCCACCGAGGAATTCGGCCGAGCTTGCTTGATGGCTCGTCGCCTCTGCGAAAGTGGTGTGCGGTTTGTGCAAGTCAACTACGCCGATAGCAGTAACAACCCCAGGTGGGATCAGCACTCCAATCTTCGTCAGCACGAAAAACATGCCTTGGCAACTGACCAACCGGTTGCAGCCTTGTTGAAGGACCTCAAGAGGCGGGGGTTGCTCGAAGATACGCTAGTCTGGTGGGGTGGAGAATTTGGACGCACACCGTTTGCTCAGGGACGTGACGGTCGCGATCACAATCCCGATGGTTTCTCGGTATGGCTTGCCGGAGGGGGGGTCAAGCCTGGCATCGCCTATGGGATGACCGATGAGTTTGGCCACAAAGCCGTCGAAAACAAAATCCATATGCACGACCTGCACGCCACATTGCTGTTTGCTCTGGGTTTGGAACATACTCAGCTGACCTATCGCTACGCCGGCCGCGACTTCCGCCTGACCGATGTCCATGGCCGCATCATCCATGACCTGTTCGCTTGAACGTATCGGCAGTGGGGCTCAGGGTGCTGGGCCCCGGCGGCACTGTCGTTCTCAGATAGCCCGTCAGGTGGGCAAAAACGCGACCTCGACTGCTGCAGATTGTGGCGGAGGCTCACCCTGTTGGGAACGACTGTCGGGGCGGAACCGAGCCAAGGCAACACCATTTGGTGACCGTGAGCTCTCGGGGAGCACTGGGCTTCATCTGGGACAGTCCAGCGACGGTGTTCTCGACGCTGCCTAGAACCTAGAAAGCCACGACGTTGCTTCGACGCGGTGGTTGACCGTCGGAGGTCCGCAAGGGGCTTCAAATGCCAGCTTCAGCGCTGTCGAGGCCTCTTCGATTTTGACCGAACTTCTGTAGCGAACACCCAATGATCCGAGACCGCAGCCAAGCCGCCTTCCAACGTGCCCTTCGCCTGATTCCTGGAGGTGTCAACAGTCCCGCCCGGGCCTTTGGGGCCGTCGGCGGCACACCGCTTTTTATTGACAAAGCCAAAGGGCCCTATCTGTGGGATGTCGATGGCAATCGTTATATCGATTACATCGGGAGTTGGGGTCCGATGATCTTCGGCCATGCCCATGAGGATGTGCTGTCACTTCTGGGGGAGATGATGACACGAGGGACCAGCTTCGGCGCCCCAACCGAGGCCGAGAGCGAGCTTGCCGAACTGGTCATTGAGTTGGTCCCCTGCTGCGAAATGGTCCGCTTCGTCAACAGCGGCACCGAAGCGACCATGAGCGCCATCCGTCTGGCTCGGGGATACACCGGGCGAGAGGTCATCATCAAATTTGCCGGAAACTACCATGGACACGTCGATAGCTTGTTGGTGGCCGCCGGCAGTGCCGCCACAACCCTCGGAGAGCCCAACAGCCCTGGGGTGACCGCTGGCACGGTCAAAGACACACTGGTGTTGCCTTACAACGATCCCCAGGCGTTGCAGCAAGCGTTCGCCCAATACGGTTCGAAGATTGCAGGGGTCATCCTGGAGCCGATCTGTGGGAACATGGGGGTGGTGGTTGCTTCACCGCCGTTTCTTCAGGCACTCCAAGATCTGACCCAAGCGCATCAGGCTGTGCTGATCTTCGACGAAGTGATGACCGGCTTTCGTGTTGCTCCAGGGGGCGCCCAAGAGGTTTTGCAGGTGACACCTGATCTGTGCACGCTGGGGAAGGTCATCGGCGGGGGTCTTCCCGTGGGCGCCTACGGCGGGCGGGCCGAGATCATGCAGCATGTGATGCCATCAGGAAAGGTGTTTCAAGCTGGGACCCTCAGTGGCAACCCCCTTGCAGTTGCGGGGGGGTTGGCGACACTTCGGCGGCTGAAGTCCCATCCTCCGTACGAGCGTCTTGAGCAAGTCAGCGCTCGTCTGGAAACCGGATTCCGCCAAGCCTGCCAGCAGACCAGCACACCCTACACCCTCAATCGTGTCGGAAGCATGCTGACATTGTTTTTCCGTCCAGATCAGGTGACGAACTATAACGAGGCTCTTGCAAGCGACACCAAGCAGTTTGCAGAATTCTTTTGGCAGTTGATGGACCGCGGTGTTTATCTGCCCTGCAGCCAATTTGAGGCTCTTTTCATCTCAGCAGCTCATTCGGACGACGATATCGAGCAGACCATCAACGCCACTCACGAAGCGTTGTTGGCAATGAGTCAGCCAGCGTGAGGATGTGCCCCAAGAGCCCCTCCAGGTGCCAATCTCCGCAGACCACTCACAAACTGCCCTGTCTGATACCCCCCTGATCGGCACTGAAGAAATTCTTGTTAAGAACGCGTTGCTTCGCGGACTTCTCACAGGTTTAATAAGGAGCCCCCCAAAATTCGAAGCGTGGTTCCCACAGGCAAATCTCAACAACTCTCGAAACCAACAACAAGGAGGTTGTTGCTTTCGAAACAATAAGTCGCTGTCGCAAATTTGTGAGAAGTCAAGCTCGACGGCACGAAAGTCTCCGGAGCTGTGTTGAGCAGCAAGGATTCAGCAGTCCCCACCCAGTCTGCTGAAGTGCACCAAGCTCCTGAACTATTCCAAAACTGACGAGTCCGAAACTGGGCGACAACCAAACCACGCGAATGCAAACGGCCCTAACAAATGCCCGCGAGAGGCCGTCACTGAAGAGTGTTCACCTTACAACGTTCAAAGCAGCTCGGGCAGCACGGAATCCTGAACAGCGCGGAGTCCTGGGCAGCACGGAATCCTGGACAGCACGGAATCCTGGACAGGTCGGGAGTCCAGCGAGATCGGGCTTCTTGGGGGTTGTGTTGAGAGACCCGCTGGGAGCTGATACGAACGGACAACGACCCGGACCTATGAGTCCGGGGTGTGGTGATCAAGCTGGCCTCACAACACCGGCCGCCTTCAGGCACGCACTTTGCACACGATCATGACATCTGGCAAGCTGCTGAGGCGAGGACTTCGACTCCTTGACTGGGCAACTCCTTGACTGGGCAACTCCTTGACTGGGCAACTCCTTGACTGGGCAACTCCTTGCCAAACTCGGTGATCGACCCCTGAGCCCCAACGACCAGAAACCTCCAGCCGGCCCTCCAGGCAAGCTATCCGGCTGGTATCAGTGGTGCTCGCTCAACCGTAGAGCGGACCATTTGGCCAACCAATCCTGAAAACACGACGCGAAACCGACGGTGCCTCCATCAGAAGGGTGACGCCAATCCGCGGGCTGTCCCCTTCCGTGGCAGGCCCGCTTGCGAGAAAGGGTGGTCTTCCAGACGTCACCAGGCTGGATGCCGGGAGCCCTGGAAATCCTTTCCTCGGTGATCCGCGACAGTTGCGTTTGTCCAGCGGCGGTATCCCTTGTCGGGGGCTTTCACTGACGAGGACAACGGCGATCTGGGCAACACATTGTGGGGAGTGAATTCGCCCATGGAATCTTTGACTTTTCCTCGCTACATCCGCGGACTGACCAAAAGTCAGTTGCTCAGCGGCGAGCAAGTTGCTGAGTACGTGCAGCAGTTCTGGGATCATTTCAACCTCTCGGGTGATCTGCTTGAAGAGCTGGTGACGCAGGCATCCTCCTCGGGCGGGACGAAGGCTTCCACCGGCGCGAGTTCCTCAACGAAGTCGACCTCGGGCGGCAACCAGCCGACTGTGCGAGTGAACCTCCGCCAGTTGGGGTTGGAGGAGCATGTGAAGGAATCCTCAACAGTCCCTGCTTTGGAGACTGTTGAACCAGACTGGGAACTGGTTGAGGTCGACAAGTTTGGCAAATGGTTGGTCTCGGAGGGACATCTCACACAATGGCAACACGAGCAGCTTCGCAAGGGCCGCCATCGAGGTTTCTTCCTAGATAAATACCGCATCTTGCGGCATCTGGGCTCCGGTGGGATGGGCCGTGTTTACCTCGCAGAACACGTGCGGATGCATCGCTTGGTGGCCTTGAAGGTCCTCCCTGAGAAGTTGGTCGGCGATCGCTCGTACTTGGAACGGTTCTATCGCGAGGCCCGTGCGATCGCGGCGGTCGACCATCCCAACATCATTCAGGCCTATAGCGTGGATCACCACCAGGGTCTGCATTACTTGGTCATGCAATTTGTCGAAGGCATCGACCTTGGAAGGCTTGTGCTGACCCGCGGCTTGCCCCCAATTGAGGAGGCAGCCGACTATATGCGGCAGGCTGCCGAGGGGCTGGCTCATGCTCACAGCCGAGGCCTGATCCATCGCGATATCAAGCCCAGCAATCTTCTGGTGGATGAGCAGGGCCAGGTGAAGATCCTCGATTTGGGCCTCGCTCAACTCAAGAGAAACTCCGAAAAAGACCTCACCCTCGTCCACGATGAGAAGGTCATCGGCACTGCGGACTTCTTATCGCCGGAGCAAGCACGCAATAGCCATGATGTTGACCACCGCTGCGACCTGTACTCACTGGGGACCACGCTGTATTTTCTCCTGTGTGGGCGTCCTCCTTTTCAAGGAGGGACCATGGCGCAGCGGCTGATCCAGCATCAGACCGCCGAACCCACCGACCCACGGACCTGGCGTCCCGAAGTCCCTGCCTCATTGGTAGGGATTCTCCGCCGGTTGATGGCGAAAAACCCTGACGATCGCTACTCAAGCGCCGGGGCCGTCCAGGATGTTTTGGCCGAATGGTTAGCGCGGCCCAACAAAGACGACCCTCAGATCGATCCGTTGCACGGGTGGCACCAGGACCTCAGTGATCCAGAAACAGCCCCTGGTGAAGTTGTCGGACCTCCGGCTGTCGGTCCTCCGTTCCTGGGTCGGGACCAGCCCGTGTCGTTGGGGGCAGTCCAATTCTCTTCCGCCAGAGCTGCTTGCCCGCGACCGACCGCCAAGAGGCCGGACCTCACCTGGTTGTATCTCGGCGGGGCGTTGCTGGCTCTCCTGCTGGGCGTCGGCTTTTTAACATGGTCAGGGCAGTCCTCATCGAAAGAGCAACAACCCTCTCGCCAGGGGTCTTTGAAGCAAGCTTCTCAGCCTTGGTCGGTTGACCTGCCGCCTCTGGACACGAAGTCTTCAGCTCATCCCGAAGCCCAGGTCAGGCCAAAGCCCCCCAGGTCAGTTTTCCCAGCGTTCTCAAACCCCGCGTCTTCCAAGCCAGCGCCGTCGTCGGTTCCCTCGGTCGGGGCGAAGGCTCGCCAAAATCCTCGTCCTGACAGACCGCAATTGCTTCCTGGGGATTCGTCCAGCCGACCTGCCCTGCTGACACTTTTTGAGGACGAGGGTCCACTTCCATATTCCCTTGGTCCCGGGAGTGGCCCGGTCCAGACGCCGGTAGTGGATTTTCGCTACACCGGCGCAGCCAGCTTCGCGGTCTTGCCAAAGAAAATCGCTAATGGATCCGAGCCGGCCGAGACGAATCGCCAAACGGCCTGGAACCTGGAGATCCGCCAGAATCCTGGCCCGGGTCAGTACCGGTATTTGCGGTTTTGTTGGCGAAAGATGGTGGGAACATCAGCCGGATTTCAGTTGCTTGCCTCCCCACCTCAAGACGGACCAGGGCCATCCAAGGAAGCCACTCGAAGAGCTTACTTTGCGGGCCGGCGGCCCAGCGGCTGGAAGCAGTCCAAACGGGTGGGCGAGAAACTTCCGCAGGGATGGGAGCTGGTGACGGCAGATTTGTTTGAGGATTTTGGGGAATTCACCCTCGATGGGGTCGCCTTGCACGCCTTTGATGGGTTGCTGTTGGTTGACCACGTATACCTCGCTCGTTCTCAGCACGATCTCGTGGAGATCCCCTTGAAAGAGCTTCGTGAGGCTGTTGTCGGACAATCCGAAGATGTCGTGCGAGAGGCGACTGACCCCAGGCAATATTTCGGGATTCTGCGGAGGTTTGCCGGTTCGCTGGGTCGGAGCCTCCGTGTTGGGAGACCTTGTGGATTGGGGGGATTGGCTCTGTTGAGGGAGTATCGAGGGCGAAGCAACGTCCTCCGCAGCCATCCCCTGTCTCGAGATGTTCCTTTCTCCATCCTTGTGCCCGTGACGGTGCCGGAGGACAAAAAAGTTCATCTGGAGGTATTTCTCAGTCACCACTCCCAAGGCGACTGGGATTTTGGGCGGACCGTCGTTCGCGGGGGTTCCCAGCAAGTTCGGTTCGCACCGGTCAATGCCCAAACAGCACGTCTTCCTGGAGGCTGGTTGGCTGTTCAGTTTGACCTCAGCCAGTTCGCTGGTTCGACCGTGACGGTTGCGTTGGTCCACAAGGCCAGCGGGTGGGACCATGAGTTCGCTTACTGGGCCGACCTGAGGGTCGTCGTCCAGAAGTGATTGCCACACCTTCAAATACGCATTCGGCCGATCAGACGGACAAATCTTGTGTGGTCTCAGCTGCCCGCTCCCAAGGGAGCTAAGTCTCCGAGGTGTGTTCGCAGAGGCGTGTCATGGCTTCGTGAAGCTCTTGCTCGGAGGGAAGCCCAACCAAGCGTTCGATTTCCTGTCCGTCGCGGAAGAAAATCACCACAGGAACTTGAGCGATGCGGAATCGTGTCGCCGTCTGGACATCCTCGGCGACATCGAGCTTTCCGACGGTCACTCGCCCTGCGTACCGGTCGGCCAGCTGACTGATCAACGGCGAGAGTTCTCGGCAAGGTTGGCAACCAGTTGCAAAGAAGTCCACCACGGCCAGCTGTGCGGAGTCAATCGCTTCGGGGTGAAGTGTTTCGGCAGTGAGCAACTTGACTTGACTCATGGAATCACGCGAGCTGAGAAGATCGGGAACTGTGTGCCGGGAACTGTGTGCCGGGGACTGTGTGCCGGGGACTGTGTGCAAGGCAGGAAGTGCCAGTGGCTGCCGGGGATCAAGTTGCCAAGGGCGGTCAACTAGCGCCTCTGGCGACTCAAGGCCAAACCGATGAGCCGCTGAAGATGTCCACCTCCAGCGGCGTAGGGTCCGAAGAACTAAGTCGCCATCGTAGAGATCGTCCGTTGCCCAGCACTGGTTGATCAATGAGATTTGCTAGGACACCTGTCGAATCAAACGTTGTCGAGGACTTCCTGCAAACGCTCCTTGGCGGGAACACCGCTGAGGGTTTGAACAACTTGACCACCCTTGAAGACCAGCAGGGTTGGGATCCCGCTGATGTTGTAGGCCATGGCGGTTTTTTGGGCCTCGTCGATGTTGAGCTTGCCGATTTTGACTTGCCCCGCATACTTCTCAGCCATCTCATCGATCATGGGACTCAACCGGCGGCACGGGCCACACCACGGCGCCCAGAAGTCCACAAGAACCGGCCCTTCTGCGGAGAGCACCTCGGTCTCAAAGTTGGCATCGTTGAATTCCTGAACGTTTTCTGAAGCCATTTGCTACCTCCCGACTTGGATAAGTGATTTTGGCTCAATCGAAAGTGAACAAAGCCTGCCGGCTGGCATCCAAACCAATGGTGGATGCCCAGTGGGGGCAGGGCGTGGGAATGCCCGATTGATCGGTCGGCAAAAGTCGCAGGATTATAGTTAGGGTCTCCGCTCTGTCAAACCTGGCCGCAGCTAGGGGATCGCCAGGGGAAAGTTCTTAGTTGTTATCTGCCAACGAGTTGTGTTCACTCCGTTCCGATTCCCCTGCTGCCATCGCAGGGTGGCTCTTGGCTGAGATCTCGGCTGTTGGCAGGTAGACAGTCCTTACACTGCTCGGTTGCTGGAGGCCCCCTTGAGCATCTCCCACACATCGCAAGGATCAGTCTCAGGAAGGATCAGTCTCAGGAAGGATCAGTCTCAGGAAGGATCAGTCTCAGGAAGGATCAGTCTCAGAAAGGCACCGAGCCTTCATGTCCGCACATCGTTGGGTCTGAGTTGGAGATCGCTCCCGGTTGGGGCGTCCAGCAAACCCCTGAGGTGGCAACAATCTTGCTAACCAAGCATCGATCCACACTTACCAGCGGCGGAGAGGCTCTGTGAGCGAAGCCGATCAACCTCCAAACTCGACTCAACTAGACAGAACGCAGCACCCTCGGCCAACCGTGACCATGGCGTTAATTGCCCATGACAAGCAAAAGCCTGCAATTGTTGAGTTTGTTCGTCGGCATCTTGAGTTCTTCCGACAGGTGCGGACTGTTGCCACGGGTCAGACGGGGACGTTGTTGAGTCAGGAGCTTGGTCTGGATGTGGAGCGAGCACCGCACGGCCCGGCCGGCGGTGACCTGGTCATTGGTGGCAAGGTGGCCACGGGTGCTGTTGAGGCGGTGATCTTCTTTCGTGATCCGCTGACTGCTCAAGCACATGAGCCGGACGTTTCCGCCTTGATGCGTGTTTGCGATGTCCACCAGATTCCTCTGGCGACCAATCCGAGGACGGCTGAGGCGATCATTGACTGGCTGTCTCAGAGGTATCGGCATCAGCATGAGTTGCCGGGGCGGCGTGATTTTGAGCCCAAGAACTAGCAGCAGTCAGATGAGACTGTTACCATAGCCAACGTTGGTGTGCTTGAAGCAACCATTGCTGAGCTTGTTCGAAAACCCAACCGAACAATTCTCACAACCACAACCTCAACACTCTTGCTGAGCACCCTGAGGTCAGTTGTGAGATCCTCCTCCCTGCTCTTTTCCTGAACCCCTTCTATGTTCTTCAGCTTGCTCCGTTCCTCCAAGTGCCAATCAGTCCTGACCGACCAGACGCTGTTGGACCGATTTTCACCGGCTCACACACTCCACCGATCTGGGCATCGCTGCTGCCCTGCGTCGCCCGGAGGTGCCATCGCCCGACCGACTGCCCTGCTGTGGGCCGGTTTTTGGGGAGCGAGTGTCCTGATGTGCGGGTGTTCTAGTGGACGGTTTCATGTGGAGGAGTTGATCCTGGATCCTGGTTCGCTGGCCGACCGTGCGATTGAGCTTTACGACAAGGACCAGGATCAAAAGCTCAGTGAGACGGAACTGGCCGAATCACCAGCTTTGCAGTCTGTGAGACGAAGTTGGGACAAGGACAAGGATGGTCACCTAAACCGCGACGAAATGATGACTCGTTTCCAAGCCCATACCGAGACGGGAAGTCTGCCGATGACCGTCTTCTGCAAGGTGACCCGCGGAGGAGCAATTCTTCAGGGTGCACAAGTCAAGTTCATCCCAGATCCTCTTTACGACGGCCAATTGCCAGCGGCCGCTGGAACGACCGATAAAACCGGCGAGGCCACCCTCGAGATCGAGAATGCTCCCGAGGGGATGCCGGTGGGTGCTCGTCTAGGCATCTATCGAGTGGAAATTACCACCCCAGACGGAACAATTCCGGCCAGACACAACAGCCAAACAATTCACGGGCAGGAAGTCTCCAAGAACTCTGCCGCTGCTCAAAGCGTTTTGAGCTACGAAGTTGCCCAGTAGGGCAAACCAAGCCAGCACCGCGATCCAAGCCGACACCGCAATGCAACGATGGGGAGAGGCGGGCAGACCCGAGCGCTCGAAGCGTTCTCACGAAGCCTGGCAACACAACCGCAGCCTGGTGAGGCTTCTGTCTCCAACTTCTTGCTGATGAGTTGCTGAGGTTGATGGATTCCTCCGACTGGGGATGCTGTCATCGCTCGTGAAGATCGACCCAGTTTCATGTTATTGCCAGGAGTACTCCCAATGAGACCTAGAGTTTTCCGAGTCCCGGCTAATCAACGACCCTCGCAGGGCTGCAGCTGGCGGTCTGCCGGTGGGTTCACGCTGGTGGAGTTGTTGGTGGTGATTACAATCATCGGGATTTTGATGAGTTTGCTTCTGCCAGCGGTTCAGCAGGTCCGGCAGGCAGCACGTCGAGTGCAGTGCAAAAATCACCTGAAACAGATGGGCCTGGCAGCCTTGTCGCATGAGGAGTCGCAGAAGCACTTACCATCAGGTGGCTGGGGGTGGCACTGGGGTCCCATTGCGGACCGCGGTCACGGTCCCAGGCAACCCGGCGGCTGGGTTTACCACCTCTTGCCCTATGTGGAGCAACAGAATGTCTTTGACCTCGGCTCAGGTCTGCAAGGCGATGAGCTGAGGGAGGCCAATCGCCGACGGTTAGAAACCCCCATCCCGATCTTTAACTGCCCCAGCCGACGGGCGGCGGAGACCTATCCCAACTTCATTTTCATTTTCATGAGCGAGATGCCGACGGAGGTGGCTCGTACGGATTACGCCGTGAATTGTGGAAGCCAAAGTGCGAATCAGTGGGGTACTTTTCCGAACACCCTTGAGTCAGGGGATAACAGCTTCAGCTGGCCAGATACCACCGGCCTGACTGGGATCAGCTTCCAGCGTAGTAAGGTTCGTATCGAAGATATCAAGGATGGCAATAGCAACACCATCTTGATCGGAGAAAAATACGTCTCCATTTACGAATACGATACAGGAACTGGCGCTGCCGATAACGAGAACATGTATGTCGGGTGGGATAACGACAACTACCGCACCACTCGCGTCCCACCACTTCAGGACACCAATACCTTCAGCTCGAACCAGTTTGGAAGTGCACACATTGGTTCCGCTCAGTTTGTCTTCTGCGACGGCAGTGTCCATTCCGTTTCCTACAGCGTCGATCGCGAAACCTTTAATAACCTTGGTCATCGACGCGACGGGGGGATCATCCAGAGCGAAGGAGTCTACTAAGCTGTCTGCCTGTCCGCGAGACAGCCGATTCAGTTGGCCGCAGTCGAGCGTGCTGAACCGCCCTCTGGCCCAGCAGCATCTCGGAAAAAAGCGTCTGGGGAACTTCCCCCAGACGCTTTTTTCCGTACTCACCTCCGCTGCCGAAGACATTCGTGTCTTGCCCGAGGATTTCTCCCAGCAACAGCCGACTTGTCGCTCTCTGCGGTGAGGCGATCCTCACCCTCGTTGGGCCCTACTGATTCCCTGACAAGTCTTCGACGAAGCGACCACCTCTCGTCCGGCAATCCGAGCTTCCGGTCAGCCTCAGGCTGCCCCCTTGAGGTCATCACAAACAAGGGCAGACGGTCGCCCTGGATCGAAGACTTCTCCCAAGGGTCAGTCAAGTTCGCCGGGCTACCCAGAGGCTTTGCGGCTGGGTCTAATAAAGCTAGCTTGCTCAGGGCCAAGGCCCTCTCCCACAGGTGACGCAGGCAGTCGTTCCGTAGGCATCAAAAAATTCCTAGAGACTTTACCAACTCTGACGCGTTATTCATTGTTCAAGCTTTGCCAGCACCTTGCGAGACGATTTATGAAGATGGTGGGCCCCAATTCGATCATTCTCGGTGAGGAGGAACGCGAGCGGATGCGGGTGGCCGCCCGATTCAACGCGCAGTTGATGGACTTCGTCCGCCCGCATGTCCAGGAAGGAGCGACCACCGAGGAACTCGATCGCTTGGTGGAAGCGTACACGCGAGACCATGGACATATCCCCGCTTGCAAAGGCTACCGAAACTTCCCCAAAAGCTGTTGCACAAGCGTCAATGAGGTCATCTGCCATGGAATTCCTGGCGACTACCGCCTCAAGAGTGGGGATCTCATCAATGTGGATCTGACGACGATCGTCAACGGGTGGCACGCGGATCAGTCCGAGACGTTTCTCATCGGTGAAGTCAGCGACGAGGATCGTCGGCTGGTTCAGTGTTCGTTTGATTGCATGTGGGCGGGAATCGAGGCGATTCGCCCTTATGGGAAGATTATCGAAATCGGCAAGGCCATCCGGCACCTGGCTGAAGGACGCCACTTCTCAGTGGTCCGCGACTACCAAGGACACGGTGTGGGCCGCCATTTTCACCAAGAGCCTTCGGTGCCGCACTATCCGGTCCGCCGGCTGGGGGGAAGAACGGTCCCGCCTGGGGTTGCCTTTACCATTGAGCCCATGATCAATGCTGGCACAGAACAAGCGACCCTCGATCCGCACGATGGCTGGACCGTTCGGACTCGCGACGGCAAGTCCAGCGCACAGTTTGAGCACACCATTTTGATGACCGAACAAGGCCCCGAGGTCTTGACGCTCACTCAAGATGGCCCTCAAAAGGGCCACACATTCTAACGCTGCTTTGCAGTGACCAAGCCCAACTCGCTCAGAGCCCGGCCCAGTCAAGATCGTCCAGGCAGCGGAGTATTCTTCATCGGCAGGAGATTTTGCCCAGGGTCTCAATGAAGGCGTCCAGTTGCCTTGGATCCAAGCGACCCTGAGAGCGGACGCCAGTGCAGACATCGACACCAAATGGTTGGACCACGCCGATGGCCTCGGCGATATTGGTGTGGTTCAAACCTCCTGCCAAATACACCGGCTTGGTCGCTCTCTCCCGAATCAACTTGCTGATCTGCCAGTTGTGCGTCTGACCGGTGCCGCCAAGTGAGCGTTGCGGGTCCGTAGGGCGGCCGCTATCCAACAAGAGGGCATCAGCGGTTGCCTCAGCCGCCGCAGCCTGATCGATTGCCTCCCGGCCAACAACATGGATGACCTGGACCAGCTTCACACCAGGCAGCTCCGCTCGGAGTTGGCTGCGGACCTCCGGTTCGACCCAGTCACACAGTTGCAGGGTGCTGGTCTGGCATCGACGATGCTGATCGATGATCCCCTTGCCCTCTTGCAAGCTGGTCAACAAAAAGGTTGAGACACCCGGGGGCACACAGGAGGATAGCTCGGCGATGACCTCTTCGCGAATCACCCCCGGACCGCTGGGCATCGCTGAGACCAGGCCGACTGCATCAGCTCCTGCTTGCACAGCCAGCGCCAGTTCCTCCGCGGTGGTGATGCAACAGACCTTCAGCCTGACCCTCATGATCCTCGTTGCTCAGTCTTGTGTGTTGAGGCTCGCTGGCCAGATCCAGCACATCTTCTGTGAGAGGGGGAAAGCAAATCAGTCCATGGAGGGGATGTAGGGACGGGGTTCTTTTGGGTGGTGCCCTGAAGGGGGTTATTGCTGAGGCAAGACACCCTGGGTAGACTCCGCCGAGACCCTTGGTTCCGCCTGAGTCGACGACCATGATTGAAAGCAGTTCTCCTAATCCGTCCTCCTCACCGGCCATTTCAGCCCCGTTTGATGTGGCCTCGATACGCTCGCAGTTTCCCGCGTTGTGTCGGGAGGTCAACGGCCACCGAGCGGTTTACTTTGACGGACCAGCCGGCACTCAAGTGCCGACACGAGTGATCAATGCGTTGGTGCGGTATTTGACTGAGATGAACGCCAACCATGGTGGCTTCTTTGCCACCAGCCAGGCCAGCGATCAAGCACTGGAGGAGGCTCATCAAGCTGCAGCGGATTTGCTAGGTGCAGCCGATCCGCAGACAGTCTTCTTTGGCCAGAATATGACCTCGCTGGCCTTTGCGGTCAGTCATACACTCAGTCGCCAGTGGAAAGCTGGAGACGAGATCTTGGTCACCCGGTTGGATCATGACGCCAATGTGAGTCCTTGGGTCCAAGCAGCTCAGCGGAGTGGCGCAGTTGCCCGCCACATCGACATTCATCCGGAGGACTGCACCCTCAATCTCGATGACCTTCGGCAGAAGCTCTCGGAACGAACACGGCTGGTCGCGGTCGGATGTGCGTCCAACGCTGTGGGCACCATCAATCCCGTCGCCGAAATCGCTCAGCTTGCACACCAGGTGGGGGCCTTGGTGTTTTTGGATGCAGTCCACTACGCACCGCATGCGGCGATCGACGTTATGAATTGGGGCTGCGATTTGCTCGCCTGTTCAGCCTACAAGTTTTATGGTCCGCATCTGGGACTTCTGTGGGGACGTCGAGAGTTGTTGGAGAGTTTGGAGGTGGATAAGGTTCGCCCCGCGCCTGACACACTGCCCGGGCGAATGATGACCGGGACGCAGAGTCACGAAGCCATTTTTGCTACCGCAGAGACTGTGGAGTATCTAGCTGACCTCGGCCGTGAGGTCTCCCCTGGCTGCGGGAACCGCAGAGCCGCGTTGTTGGCGGCCTATCAGGCAATCAATTCTTACGAGATGTCACTGCTGCGGCGTTTATTGGACGGTTTGGCGGAGCTGCCCGAGATCCGGGTTTACGGGATCACGGATCCCAGCCGGTTCCATCAGCGGGTTTCTACCATTTCTTTCACCCATGCCCGCCGCACGCCCGGCCAGATCGCTCGCTACTTGGGTGATCTGGGCATCTTTGTCTGGCACGGCAACTACTACGCGTTGCCGTTGACCGAACGTCTGGGGCTAGAGCCGCAGGGCATGGTTCGTGTGGGTTTGGTTCATTACAACACCCCCGCCGAAGTCGAGCGGCTGTTGGAAGCACTTAGGTCCCTTTAACTGGCTCGGCCTCGAAACGCGTACCACAGCAGCCCCAAGCACCAAAGAGTCGCCGCCAACCCGAGCCAGCGGATCATTCCTGTTTTAAAGACGACAGTCGCGTTGAAGGTGATGAACCCCAGAAAGCCGTAGATGGTGACTGCTTGCCAGATCCCTCGGCAGGCCGCTGGTCGACCGGTCCACGCCCAAAGAGCGACATCCGTTGCCCAGACGGCCAGAAAAAGGTAGTTGCCCAAGACGCCCCACCCCCAGGCGGCCACGCTGAGGGTCTGTGCCAATCGAGTGAGGCCCCAAGAGGCCAGCGCGGCAAGAGTCTCTTCGGCAGTATGCTGAAAAACCGCTTGTTGGTCCCAACCGAACGTCCAGTGGTAGGCGGCCAAGGCATGCAACCCCGTAGCCATCCATCCCAGAGTCCACAGCCAAAGAGCGAGCCCCCAACTCGGCTGCCCAGTCTTCCCTTGCTTGCAGCAAAAACGCAACTTCAGCGTCAACACCGAGAGCCCCGCCAGGCCGAAGGCTAACCCTGCCCAGATGGTCGCAACGACGATCAGTTGGCCAAGGTCCTCAGAGGGCATGGTCGCCACTGCAAGACAGGGTCCTGGCGGTAAGCTGAAGAAGTTGGCTTGGAAATCTTCCAACCAGAGGGGGGCCACAAGGCATGGAATCTCCTTCCTAAAGAGCTCGCGTTGCTTGGTTGGCACCTATCTTTTCGAAATCCCCTCTCGCTTGCAGTTTGCGTCGATTCGGGGGCAGATTGCCCCAAATCGGCTAACGAGGAACTGATGCCGACGGTGCAAATAAAAAACACCCAAATCACTTTTTGCCCCAACGAACTGGGGGCTAAACCGGCGACCCCTGCCGCCCGTTCTGTCTGCAGAGGGGTGAACATCAACACAAGTTCATCATAAAAATACTTGTCAAAAATTGCGTGATCAAACATTCATCGATCGCGTCAGTTCGCTGATGCCAGCGACACACCCTCCAAGGTGAGGGCGTCCGATCAGAATGAATCAACAAGGGTGGTTGGAAGAAGGGTAGTTGAAAGCTGGAGGTTCTTTGAGGCAGGACAATCACGACTCTCATAACTGAGGTATCCACGATGGTATCACGTATGCGCTCGCTGATGAAGGTCAACTGGACGTCGTCTGCGGAGGTCAATACGGCTCATGCGTTGGCATTAGCGGCCCAAGGGGTTGCCTTGGGCGATGCGACTCTCGGGGCAGCGTTTCGGCCTCTTGGAGAAAACCTCAGAGATCAGGTAGCCGCAGCAGGTGGATCGCTGGAGGTTGTCCTTGGCCATCTTGTGCCTCTGGCAGGCCAAACTCACGGCAGGGAGTTTGCGGCGACCATCTGTCGCAGAGCCCTCGGCGGGTCCGGCGATCCAGAGCGAGCATCGGCCCTGCACGGGCTGTGGCGTGAGGCCTTAGATCGCTACCAAAGCCATGGCCCCCACCCGACTGGTGAACTTCTGGTGGAGGACAGTATCCCCCGCAGCCATTGGCTGACTCACGGTGATGAGTTTGTCACTGAAGTCATCAGGCGGACAGAGCCAGAAACCTTCCCAGATAGCGCAAGGGTCTACCTGGTACCTTCCATTGCGGCAACGCCGACCTCACAGTCCTTTCCGGAGGTCAACACTGTTGTCGCAGAATTCTCGGAGGTGCCGGTGCTTTCCGGCTTGCCCCCCCGCGTCGAGCTTGGGTGGCTGCTGTGCCACATGAACTTGGATTTGCCAAGATACCGTGACGATTTGGGCTTGCCTGGGGGTTCTTTCCTGCCCCAGCTGGCGTTGGTGCCGGTTGCTTTGGCTGCAGGGGAGGCAGTCGGCTGGTGTGTTTGCTTGCCCCAGACCGTTGAGGAAGCTCTGGAGCGATGGACCATGCTAGCCAACTGGCTGCCCGACGACCGGGAGACTTTGTCGAGCCAGCTCTGGGTGTGGTGGGAGGTCTACCGAGAACGACAGCACAGTTGGACCTCCGGTTTACGAGCCCTCTCGCAGATGATGAGCCTGGGACAGTAAGCCTTGGACCGGCCAAGCGTGCAGAATCACCTCATCATTTCCGATAGCAGTGAGGAACGTCCCGAAACGTTCCTCACCTTCATCACTTCTGACACTGCCTTGGTGACTTCTGACAATGATCGTCTAACCGGCTGCAGCCACCTCGACAGTGAGGTTTTGCAGAAAGTCATTGAGGCTGTTCTGCAACGTTTGTTGCTCTTCGGAGAGCTGATCGATCCGATCACGCAAGCGTTCGACTTCGTCCTCCTGCTTGCCGAATTTGGTAACATAACGGGCGTAGAGGTCTGTATCGCGGGGGATCTGCTCCATGTTCTGGCGAATCCGGCTTTGCTCTTGATCGATGACCCTCAGTTGCCGTTTGGCCTGTTGCTGTCGGGCGGCGATCCTGCTGATCGCCTGACGTCGTGCGATCACCTCCGAGAGGGCTTGCTGGATTGTCGCAGGAATGGATCTCGCGTTCACGTAAAAGCGAATGCTGTTGAGATCTAAGTTGGTCAGCGCATAAGTCGAGCCGGCGGAGTGTTCCTCGACGATTCTCAGAGTCTGGGGGATCCCGGGTGGGGCTTTGACAGCAAAACGATGCCGATCCCGAGTGCTCTCGCTGGCTTCAGCCGGCTGCACGAGCTTCCAATGGCTCTTGGGGGACTCGATAAGCACGGTCTTGACACTCTTGCTTGAGTTCTTCACCACCCATTGCTTCACACGGCGATACTTGCGAGTGACTTGCAAAATCCCCCGAACGATTTTGGCCGCGGTGATAGCGACGGGTTCCTGCTTGGTTTCTGGGGCAACCTCGACGTCGAGATCCAAGGCATAGCTGATCAATCGCTCAGCGCCGGGTTCGAGGTCGAGGATTTGGGCGTCGCCAGCGTAGGCACCTTCATCAAAGACGGTGATGGGTCCTTGCATCAGGTGCTGCTGGGTGGTGTTGGTCAACCGCAGACCATTGAGCGGATGCTTGAGTTGGACTTTCTGATTATAGATGGAGACCTTCTGAGCTTGGATGCTTTGGTTGACAATCGGCAGCATCGCGGATTGCCGTCGCGGCAGAGTCACCGGGGCATCGATGACATAGCGAAACAGCTCCCCCACCTGACCGGCCTGGGCAACGGACCGAATCCCCTGTGTAGGATCGATCGCTGGAGTTGGTCCCCGGATTCCTCTGTCAGTTTCATCGTCTTCTGAAGCGGACAAGGACTCAGCAGCATCCGCAGGGGTCGCCTGCTTCAACGTCTCTCGCCGGTCTTTCGTTCGCTGACCTCCTTCTGCCATTTCGCGAAAGAGTCGTTCGGCCTTTTGGAGATCTTGGTCGTAAGTTTGAGGTCGGAGACTGGCGTAGAGTTCTGGTTGGACCACAGGCCGCGGGACGAATAACGGTTGGTAGAGGTCCATGCGGAAGCTGATGGGACGTCCGCTGACCAACGTCAAGGCCACGTCCTTCCAATCCATCTCGGTTGTGTTCTCAACAATAGCCCACCCTTGCAGGAATGGCTTCTCATCGCTGAGCACCAGCCGGTAGCTGGTTTTCCAGATGGGGGCCTCTTGGATGTAACCAACGCGGACGGTTCTGTTGCCCTGCCCTCGGAACTTGAGGGTGACTGTCTTTTTGTCTGTGCTGTGGCCGCTGGCCAAGATCGCCAGGGCCTGCACCAGTTCGGCGTTCAGTTTCTCATCCAATAGTTTGACTCGGTTGATGTTCTCCAACGGGATGCTTCGCAACCCGGCCTCGGTCAACACATTCAGAAACTCTGCCTGAGCAACCTGCTGATCGACCTGAACTGCTTTGCTCTCCACTCCCAAAATCGTCCCCGTGACTTGCGTAGGAGTCTCCAACTCCACGTTCTCTCCACGAACCTGATTGAGCAGGTCGCCAAGGGTTGGGTTCTCCGTCAGATCAATGGCAAAGGTATCCAAGACGCGAGTGATCGGGGCTCGGCTGCTGTAGGTGACCGTCGAGACCTTGCCCCCGCCGGAATCCTGAAGCACCAGGCTCTTCAGCAAATCATTGATATCGCTGGTGCTAAATTTTAAATCCACATTGGCATCGCCTTCAACCTTCCCGCTATGTTCGTAAAACGAGACACCAGAGCTGAACATGACCACACGGCGGAGACGCAGCTTGGATTCATCCTGTTGCTGTGCAGCAAGGGGGATGGCCGAAGAGGTGAACACGGCCAGCCCAAGAACGAGGCCTGAGGCCCAAACCACAGTAGGTGTCATCGAAACCGTCTCCTCGCTTGAGCGATTCTGGTGAGTGTCTCTGGGATCTGCGATGCAGTTCTCAGCGGTACGAACCCATTTCCAACAAGCCACGCTGGGGAACCGACGCGTCAACGGATGTTGGCAATCCTCTGCATCCTTGGCGATGGCAGAAGATCAGGTGGTTCAGACGCTGGTAAGGTCACGAAAGTTCCGAGGCGTTGTTACTTTGGGCCGGGGCTTGTTCGGATGACACGGTGCTGCTTCGCAGCCGACGAAGCTCCACTATGCGTGGGCAAGAGGACTCATGACGACTGCTCTTGAGGAAAAATCTTGCTCGTCCGAAACGCGGGAACCGGCGGAATGATGACTGATCTGTCAGCCTTGCCACACGACCGGACGAGCCAAGATTTTCCTCAACCTCAGTAGGGGGAATGATGCGGACGGTTTCCTTGGATGAGGTTGGCCTCTAAGATGACAGCCTTCATTCAAGCGGATTCTCTCTTCTCTCCATAAACTCAGGAGGATTCTTCCATGGTCAAGACCCCAAGTACCATGCTCCCACTGGGAACAGCCGCACCGGACTTTTCCCTGCCTTGTGCCATCAGCGGTCAGGCGGTCTCCAAGGCAGACTTTGCCGGCAAACCGTTGTTGGTGATGTTTATCTGCAACCACTGCCCCTTCGTGAAACACCTCGCTGATCCTCTGGCATCGCTGACCTCGGAATACCTGGAGAAAGGTCTGGCCGTCGTTGGGATCAGCTCCAACGATATCAGCACACATCCTGACGATAGCCCCGAGAAGATGAAGGCCGAGGCCGCCTCGCGCGGGTACAAGTTCCCCTACCTGTACGACGAAACTCAAGAGGTGGCGAAGTCCTACCGGGCGGCCTGCACCCCAGACTTCTTTCTCTTCGACGCTCAGCACAACCTCGTCTATCGCGGCCAGTTCGACGACACCCGTCCTGACAGCGGCACCGCGACAGGAGCCGATCTGAAAGCTGCCCTGGATGCCGTTCTGGCCAGCCAGCCAGCCATCGCTGAGCAAAAGCCCAGCGTGGGTTGCAATATTAAGTGGAAAGCCGGCAACGCTCCGGACTATTTTGCCGCCTGATGGTGACCATCGCCGAACCGGCCGAACCAGCTGAACCGGCCGAACCAGCTGAACCGGCCGAACCAGCTG
>CAZYKP010000084.1:20708-38898 GCA_964648025.1 uncultured Pirellulales bacterium
GAACCGGCCGAACCAGCTGAACCGGCCGAACCAGCTGAACCGGCCGAACCAGCTGGTTGGCTGATGCCCAGGATGAGTTGATTCGGGCGTCGGGCTGGCTTTCGGAGTTCTCGAAGTCAGCGACTCATCCAGGCATCGACAACAGGCATCGACAACAGGCATCGTCGCCGGGCCCGGAGCCCCCGGTGACGAGCCTTTCTTGCGCTTTGTTGGTTCCTACAGCGTCCAACCCCGGCGAGAGGGTTGACGGATGTAACCGTCCGCCTCGCGGCAGTTTGTTGCCTTGAGGTTCTCTGCGTCCCACTGCAACTTCTGGCCGGTGCGATAGGCCACTGTTCCCAAGAGCACCGCTTCGGTCAGTGGGCCTGCGTAATCGAAGTTGCAGGTTGTGGGGCTTCCAGTCTTGCAGGCGTTGAGCCACTCTTGGTGGTGGCCGACTGATTTCGGAATGGTCTTTGGTGGGGGCTGAAAGTCGGCGAATTTCCCTTGGGGAAACAACTTGTGGCTGGTGTAATTGGCAAAAAGCGTCCCCTTTTGGCCCACGAAGAACACCCCGGCGCCTGCCGGACGCTTCAGCCCAGCGATGGTTTTGGGGACCATGTCCCCATCGTACCAAGTCAGCCGGAGAGCCGGTCGATCATCGCGTTGGGCGAACTCGTAGATGACCTTTACACCAACTGGGCAAGTTTCCGAATGCACCTCAGCCCCGATCGCCTCGATCGTGGTAGGAAATCGTAACCGCAAGGCCCAAAACGGCAGGTCGCAATAGTGGCAGGCCATATCCGCTAAAGTCCCGCCTCCAAAAGCCCACCAACGCCGCCAATTGATGGGGTGATAGATCTCAGGATAGAAGGGACGCTGTGAGGCAGGCCCTAGCCACAAGTCCCAATTCAGGTGCGGCGGAACTGGCTGGCCTTCTTGGGGACGGTTTCCGCCGCCCCAACGACCACTGACCCAAACATGAACTTGGGAAATCGTCCCAATGATTCCACTGCGGACCAACTCGACCACCCGGCGATAGTTTTCGCCTGCGTGGATCTGAGTGCCCATTTGGGTGGCCACCTTCATTTTGGCGGCCGTCTCGCGGCAAAGGCGAGCTTGGTAGAGATCATGAGTCAGGGGCTTTTCACAGTACACGTGTTTGCCCAGCTTCATCCCGGCGACTGTCACCGAAGCATGGGTGTGGTCGGGCGTGCTAACGAGGACTCCGTCGATTTGGTTGCCGATCTGGTCGTACATCTTTCGGAAATCCGCAAACTGTTTGGCTTTGGGGAATTCCCCGGCGGCTTTGGCCAGATAGTTCGCGTCGACATCACAGAGGGCCACGATGTTTTCGTGACGGACACCACGGATGTTCGCGGCCCCGCGGTGAGCCACGCCGACGGCGGCCAGATTCAGTTTTTCATTGGGCGATTGCGACGACGCGGGTGATACGCTGCTGAAGTAGCCAGTTGCCGAAAGGGCCATGACACCAGCCGACCCGCCCAGAAATTTACGACGTGAGGGGAGAACGTTCCAGTGGGATACTGGATGAGTGGATGCGGTCATCAGAGAACTCCCAGGCTCGGCAGACTTGTCGGTCTTGTCGGGCTTGTCGGGCTTGTCGGGCTTGTCGGGCTTGTCGGGCTTGTCGGGCTTGTCGAGCCCTCAAGAGCCGACCAGTTCACTTCCGCGAGCCGTGGTCAGAAGCGAACTTCTCAGGGACGCTGCTTTCTCTCAGCTGGACAGTGGTCGCTCAAGTGCCTGTCGCTGGGAGCGGTGTGCCGGTCATGACAGGTTCTCGAAATCGCTGGGTGGGGAATGGCCCGCTGCCCTGTGGACTGAGCCGATAGGACCTGGGTTGGTGGATCCGGTCTCGTCTGACTGGGACCCCAGCCAAGCGATGATCTCTCGAACTTCGGCAAGGGCGTCCTGCACGGCTTTGGTGGGCTCGGCAGTTCGGTTGGGAAGAGTTGTTGGATTGTCGAGTCGGAGCATCGTGGCGATCAACAGCCAGCGAGGATTGTCTTGAAGCGAGCTGAGTTGACCTGACAAGCAAATTTCACTCATCATGTCGGCGGTGGCGATGATCAATTCCTCGGCAAGCTGTGGGTCGTGGGCTTGCTGAATCGCCTGGCCGAAGGCCCATTCTGGCAGACAGCGGTGATAACAGAGAAGCTTAGGGATCCGGCCTGCCTCCCCAAAGACCGCAGCATTCTGCTGATACCAGCGAACCAGTCTCAGGGTTTCCTCACGGCTGATGCCCGCAATCCAAAAGCCGCGTTCAGGTGGCCAGTCTCCGTCTTGGGCTTGGGCAACGGTGGGAAGATGCGGATAGCCGAGGTCAGCGACATCCTCGGCCAATCGCTTTCGACCGAGATCGTTCTCCTCAGGGCTACGCAGCTGCGAATAGGGGTTGTCTGAAGTCACAATCGCCCAGGCTGTCGCGCCTGTCTGGGCTAACAAAGGCTCAAGTTCAAGGCAGGGCACCCCGAGACGCAAACCCACACCTGAGGGCTGTACTTCTTGATGGTTTTCCACCCAATAGGTGGTGCGGCAATAGCCGATCGCTGCTTGAGGCGTCAGCCAAGGGGCTTCAGTCCTGGAGGACATGCTCATGGATGTTACCGGAGTCGCAGGCCTGTCGGCAGGCTTTCCCCAAAGGCTTGACCAGCTTCCTCCTCGGCCAAGTCACCGCCTTGCTCGACCAATTGCAGAAAATGATTGCTGGCGTGCCCTTTGCGTAGCCAATTCAGGGTTGCCTCGCGTAAATTCTCATCCACATCACGGTAGCGGTCGCCGGTCCTGCGGCAAAGCTGCATCAAACAAAAAGCGGTTCCCTGATCGTCCTGGGCTTGTGGGTCCATCGTCAGCAATTGCTCCACCCAAGGCTCCACCACCATCGGGTTGAGAGTCGTATTGATCGGCCCGTAGAGAGGCACTCGGATCCCCAGCCGGCCCAACGCCCACAGCTCAGCCACGCGGAGAGCCGCGTTGGTCTCTTGCTCCAACAGAAGCACCAACAACCGACCGAGCTGCACTTTCAGCGACGTTGGTAATAACTCCAAGGAGCCAAGTAAACGCCAGGCCTCACCAGTTTCGTGACTGCCATATCCGAAGGGGCTGGGAGACTCGACTTTTTTGCCAGCACCGCCTTTGGTCTTGGCCTTGCCCGAACCGCGGCCTGCGGCGGAGAGTTGTCCCTGTTTCCGGCTCGACGATTTCCTCCCGCCGGTGGAATCTTTCCCGCTCACTCGGAGCGATTTGCTTAACCTTCCGTCGCTGGCTGATTTGAGGTGAGGCTTGAGGATCGAGATCAGAGGTTCCGCCAATGCCTGCTGTTGGCCGGCGAGAAGCCCCCCTCCGATTCTTCTCCAAAGAATCAGATACTCAATGCGACATTGAGTCTCAGGGTGTCGAAGCTTCCGGGTCTGAAATAGCTTCCAAGTCTGCGCAACCCGCCAGTCGTCGACTGCTAAACCATAGCCAGGGCGAAGGCTAAATCCCAACAGGTTGAGCCAGCGGGCTTCATGAGTGGAGCTTCGTTCACGTCCTTGCTCAACTTCCAGGAGCATTTCCCACAGCTCCCGGAGTAATGAAGGAGGCCATTGCCAGCGATTTTCGCCGACAGCCTCTTCGAGTCGCTCGATGAGTTCTTTGGGAGCGATGGCCTCGGTGATCATGGCTTGGCGGATGAGATCCCGACAGGTGGAGGCGGTTGCCTCCTCCACAAAGCCTGCCTGCTCGGCAGTCCCTTGATGGGCTGCGACGTCCGTCTGAGTGGTGCTGCGGACGTCGAACTGCAGTCGCCATGACCGTTTCCCGGCGACTTCCTCGCACCACAGTTCCACCGTGCCGATTTCCGTCAGACGAGCGTGAAGCTGAACGGTGACGTGGTCCGCTTGGCCAGACTTTCGGGTGGCCAACACGGTGCGAATCGGTGGCAGGGGGGTGATCTTCTCGGGATCGACGGTGACTAACTCGCCCGGTCGGTCTGTTAAACGAGTGCTGGAGACCAACAAAGGAAATTCCACGGGCTGATGAATGAGTAACTCAAACTTCCGCTGGGAGAGGTCCACTTGCTGACCTTCTTCGATCCCCGCTGGCAGCAGGCAGACTCCCTGCAGAGCATCCCAGGAGGCGGCCTCAGTGGAACCTGGAGCTTGTTCGGCAACGCCGATGTAGTAGGTCCGCGGGAGTCCTGCAGCAATACGAACCCCCAGCCCCCGGCGAACCAGTCCGTAGTAGGCGGCACCTTGGGCGACAGCCAAATCCAAACGCTGATGATCCAGCACCCGTGGTGACCAGCCAGCCTCAAGGGGCGTTCCTGTTGGATTGAACCAACTCGATAAGACCTCAATGAGCCGACCTCTGAGAACTGGGGATTCAAAGAACCCACCATTGAACAGGACGATATCAGGTCGGCCGGGGTCCTCCGAGGTGCCGTACTGACTGGGCGAAAGATTGCCCGTCGCTTCTGGGTCGAGCCCGGCAAAACGATGAGTGGAGAGAAAATGGGCCAGATACCGCGTCATCGCCGCATCAGTGGCGTAGGGCAAGCTGAACTCCTGAAACCCACTGCGGCGTGCTTGTGGTTGATCCTCAAGGCCCACCCGGGGCAAAAATCCCTCCACCAGCACCTTCTCAACTTCAGCCCGGGTCACCTCCGTTTGCAGGGCACCGCCGATCAGCCGGGATCCACCACCGGGGATGTGAACGGTCGTTGAGTCGGGCGGGTCGGCTCCCAGCAGCAACTCCTTGACCTGGCGGCATCGACGACGCAAAGTGCCCCACTGTTGCGGCGAAAGCTTTCTCCCAGCCCCTGCCAGACGTGGCTCCAGGTGATGGGCCAGCGAGAGATCTAAATTATCGCCGCCTAAGATCAGATGCTCGCCAACAGCAACCCGGTGGAATTGGACCGGTGCATCGGCGGCTTGACGAACGCGAATCAAAGTAAAATCGCTGGTGCCACCTCCGATGTCGCAGACCAAAATGGTATCGCCCGGCGAGACCAGTTGGGGCCAATCGTCTTGATGGGCATGAATCCAAGCGTAGAAGGCCGCTTGAGGCTCTTCGACGAGGACCACCCGTGGCAGCCCCGCTCCCCTGGCCGCCCGGACGGTCAGTTCCCGCGCGACCTCGTCAAAGGAAGCCGGCAGGGTGAGCACGATCTCCTGCCCGACGAGAGGTTCGTGGGGGAACTGATGATCCCAAGCCTCACGGATCTGCTGAAGATACCGGCTGCTGGCCTCCACTGGGCTCAGACGAGTGACATCGCTGGCCCCTCTCCAGGGCAGCAGGGGACTTGTGCGATCGACTCCGTTGTGGCAAAGCCAGCTTTTGGCCGAATCGACAAGCCGCCCAGGAGTTTTGGCCCCCTGCTCGCGGGCGAACACTCCCACCGACCACCCACGGTTGCCGTCATCCCAGGGAAGCTGCAGTGCTGACGGGGGAAGCTCTCCGCTAGCTGGTTCGTAGTGAAAAGAAGGGAGAGTTGGACGGGACTCACACTCGCCTGGGGCTACGGTTTGGGGAATCGCCAGGATGCGGACCTCTTGGTCGGCGGTGCTGGTGTCGATGTAGGCAACCGCCGAGTTGGTGGTTCCCAGGTCAATGCCCACCACAAAGCGGCTGGGCGTCTCGGTTGCGTCGGAGTTGGTCTGCTTGGGTTCAGCCATCGAGAGCGATCACACGGTTCAAGGCAAGCAAAGGTTCCCCACTCAAGTCGTGACCAGCAGAACAGCTTCTGTCAATCCGCTCTTCAGCTCCCCGCAGGATCCGCCTGACTAGCCTTTGCCCATCTGACAGAATTCCTCCCCCGAAACCAAGCAGCGACCGCGGTCTTCTCCCGACGTTCAACCCATCTGTCTCGACGCCCAGCCGGTCAAGAGATTCTTCAGCGATCAAGAAAGCTCAAAATCCTGACAGGCTCGTTGAGCGATCAAGTCGCCGATGCTCAACGCTGCAGTCGCGGCAGGACTGGGGGCGTTGAGGACATGGATCATCCGAGGGCCCGAGACGATATGAAAGTCATCCAACAGCTGTCCGTTGGGCCAGACGGCCTGGGCTCGCACACCGGCCCCGCCGGGCTTGATGTCCGAAGACTGCAATTCGGGGACCAACTGCCGAAGGGATCTCAAAAACAATGCCTTGCTGGCACTGCGTAACAACTCCCCTAAGCCGATTCGCCAGTAAGTCAAACTCAGCCGCCAGAAGCCGCGATAGCTGAGCATATCCCAAACATCCCGCAGCGAAAAACTGAAACGCGAGTAACCATGCCTCTTGAAGGACAACACCGCGTTGGGACCCGCTTCCACTCCCCCGTGAATCATCCGCGTGAAATGCACCCCCAAAAACGGAAAGGCGGGATCGGGGACAGGGTAGATCAAGTTCTTGACCAAACGCTGGGCACTGGAGACGAAGTCATAATATTCGCCGCGAAAAGGAATGATTTTCACCCCTGGTTGGACTCCACAGAGTTTTGCCAGCCGGTCGCTCTGCAGGCCAGCGCAGCCGATCAGGTGGCGACAGGCCACGGGTCCTTGAGGGGTCTGGATGACCAACTCCTTGGGGTGCTCCTGGGGGAGACGCCTGACCTGAAGTGCTGGGCTGGCCCGATGGACAGCGGCGCCTAATTGTTCGACCAACTCGGCGAGTTTTTGGGTCACCGCCACATAGTCCACGATGCCAGTTTCGCGGACGACCAGTCCGCCCACTCCTGCGACGGAGGGTTCGATCTCCCTCATCTCCTCGGGGGAGACGCGTCGTAGATCTTGCAGCCCGTTGGCAGTCCCGCGTTGTTCCAGGGCCTCAAGGCGGCCAAGCTCTTCGGGGCGAACTGCCACAACCAGCTTTCCGCAGCGTTCGTGCGGGATCTTATGCTCGGCACAAAACTGGTACAGCCACTCACGTCCCCGGACGCAGTTCTCGGCTTTGAGGGAACCTGGTTTGTAGTAAAGCCCCGAATGGATCACCCCGCTATTATGCCCTGTTTGATGAGAAGCAAGCCCGGTCTCGGCCTCCAAGACAACTAGCTTCAGCTGCGTATGCTTCCGCATCAACGCATAAGCGGTGGCCATGCCGACGATGCCGCCGCCGACAATAGCTACGTCAAAAGAAGATCCGCTCATCGTGTCGTTCGTTTCCGTGGTCCGGAGAGGATTTCGATCAAAGCCATCTGCCTCCGAAGTCATCTTATCCTGGTCGTCGAGTTGCATGATCTGGCTCGAAAGAAAGACAAGCCATGGATGAGCCAACGCTCTCAGGGCTTTGAACCGCTCTCCGCCAAGGGCGGCTCCCTCGTCGCCGAACGCCTTTGGCCCACCTGGACACCACAGGGGAACTTAGGGAAAAGGGCGTTCTTTGAGATCGACCAGTCACTCGGTCAGTCCTTGGAACTTGCCGAAAGGTGGGGGTGTTCCAGCAAGCTCGCCAACAGGTTGGCTCCAAGGGCGGTCGTAAAACTCAGATGAGTGGCTCGCCAAGGACACAAGCCCGGACGCGCCCGGAGGCGTCTCGACACGCACAGACAGTGGGGGTTTCTCTCCTTCGATCTCTCCAGGGGTTGTTTGCCGGAGGAGCTTGTCTCGGGCGATCAAGAAGGATTTTCCAAGAGATGCTCAGGGAGGCTTGAGCGAATTTGGCAGTTGGGGAGTTCTTTCTGCAGTCGAGCGACTGCGGCGGCGGAAAGTTGCGTCCCTTGGAGGTTGAGGTCTTTCAGCCAGGTCATTGCACTAAGGTGATCGATGCTGGCATCTGTGAGATGTTTGCACTGGCTGAAGTCCAAGGAGGCGACACTGGTCATCCCCTTGAGGTGGACCAAGGCAGCGTCGGTCACTGGAACTCCCGCCAGTTCCAAGCTTTCCAGGCCGGTCAGTCGCGGCAGATGGGCGAACCCGTCGTCTGTCAGGTTGAAACACCCGAGCAGACAGAGCTTCCTTAGTCCGGTCATTCCACACAGATAGGCCAGGCCCGTATCCGTGAGGCTCATACATAACGTGAGATTGAGCTCACGGAGGCCCGAAAGCCCGGCCAATGGGGCAAAGCCGTCTCCTGTTAAGTTCTTGCAGCCGCTCAAGTTCAGCCGCCGCAGGCGGATCGTTCCAGCCAGATGAGCCAGCCCAGCGTCAGTCAGATTGATGCACTCACTCAAGTCCAAATCCTGCAGCTCACGCAAGCCCGCGAAATGCACAAACCCCGTGCCGAAGAGATTCTCACAGGAGCTCAGCGACATCACTTCAAGAGCAGTCATCCCCGACAGATGTGCCAATCCTGCATCGGTCAGTCGCTCGCAGCAGTTGAGGTCCAGATAGCGAAGATGGGTTACCCCGCCGATATAGGCGAGGTCGGCATCGGAAAGCGTCGCGCAGCCGACCAGCTCCAGTTCCTGCAGCCCTGCCATCCCAGTGAGGTGAGCCAAACCCACCTGAGTCAGATTGTCGCAGCCGCTGAGATCCAGTGTTTGCAGAGCGGTCAGCCCCACCAGTGAGGCAAACCCTTCTCCGGAGAGACTCGTGCAACCATCAAGCTTCAAGAAGCGAAGTTCACCCAAGCCCGCCAAATGGAGCAATGCTGCGTCGGTGAGCGTGGGGCATTGGCCGAGGTCCACCTCTCGCACGCCGACAATTCCAGCCAAGTGGGATAAGTCCGCTTCAGACAGGTGGCCGCAGCGTCGGAAGGTCACCCGGCGGATGCCACTTTGCCCTGCTGCTGCTTGCAACAGCTCCCCAATGCGACTGTGATCCTCCGGAATACGAAGTACTTCGGGAAAACCACGCTGAAACTCGAGATAGGCATGCACCGGGGAATCCCCAGGGATCCATTCCTGGCGATGGGCCTCAATGAGCTCTCGGACCCGCGCTTCTAGTTGTGCTTGAGCAGGCTCATCCAAAACCACCGCCTCAGGTTCCCATCCCCCCTCCAAGGAAGACGCCCGAGCGTGCGACTGTGTGGCAGCCAACTTCACCTGGGCCCGAATCAGCACCGCTCGGTTCAGGTCGCCTTGTTGCTCTTTCCAGTCGGCGTAGGCTAACCGTGGCGCGTCGGCCTCAGGGTTGGCATCAATGGCTTGAAGAAAATTGAGCTCAGCAGTCATGGCGATCCTTCAGCTCGGAAACAGTGGCCAGACAAATCATTGGCCCGCAGGATCCCCAGTGTAACCCCAAGGACCCTGAAAGACCTCCAGGTCCCCGGGAAACTGCTGGGCAGTTCATCAATCACGCGCCAAGCGTTTCCTGGATTCTGGCTGGCTCCTGTTGTTGGGGCAGTCAAGCCAGACCGGTCAAGGGACCATCGCTGCAAAGCTGGGGGTTCCCGAAGGATTCGAGGGGGTGTCCCATGCCGTGAGCCAGAGAGAGCAACAAGCGGTTGTGGGGCACTCGCGGGAACTTGATTGCTCGGCCCGTACGAAAGTCCAGCCCGCCGCCGACCAACACGAAGGGAATGTTGTCCAAGGTGTGAGAGTTTCCCTGGCCGAGCTCGTTGGTCCACACCAGCAGCGTATTGTCCAGCAGACTTCCCTCGCCGCCAGGTTCAGGGGTTTCGGCAAGACGGCTGGCCAAATCGGCCAGTTGTTGGCAATACCACTTGTTGATTTTGGTGAGTTTGTCCTGAGCAACTTTGTCGTGGTTGGGCTTGTGGGACAATTCATGATGCCCTTCGTCGACGCCGATCCACCGCATGCGAGCCTGGCCCACCGAATTGGTAAACTGCAGCGTGGCCACACGGGTGAAGTCCGCTTGCAGGCTGGCAACGAGCAACTCGATCTGCATGCGGCTGATCCGCGGCATGTTGTCGTTTTCGTCTTTGATCCCAGGCTCTAATTCCGGCACCGGATGGCTGGCGGTGTCCTGGGCGTCGACGGCAAACTGACGCTCCATCTGGCGTACCAGATCGGTGTGTTCATCCAAGAGCGTTTTGTCTTGTTGACTGACCAACGAGCGGACTCTCTTCAGGTCCTCCTTGAGGTCGTCCAGAACGCTGACGACAGCCTCACGATTCTCCAGTTGCCCGTAGAGCTTTTGAAACATCTGATAGGGGTCATCAATCGGCGCAATGGGTTTGTTGGGGCCGGCATAAACCCAGCGTGTCCAGGTGTCCGCTCGTTCGGGAACCAACACACCAAACTCCAACGACCCAAAACGAGTTCGTGTTCTTGGATCCTTCTGCAGGGCAGACTTGATCTCCTGATCGATCGAGTGACCCTGGGACCATCCCGCGGGCGTGTGAGATCCTCCCTGGATATTACCAGGAAAGAGCTCGATCCCTGTGAGCAGGCAACCGATTCCCCGCATGTGGCTGTCTCCGTCACCGCGGAGCCGGTCACAGAGGCCATGCAGGAGCAATGTCCGATCGCGAAAAGGCTCGAGGGGGGACAGGCTTTCTTTGAGGGTACCAAGCTCCCCGGGCTTGTCCGGCCAGAATGTGGAGGGCACCACCCCGTTTGGGCTGAAGAGAAAAACCAATCTCCGTTTTCGCTCAGCCGCCGGTTGCTTGCCAAGGCTCGGAAGGTTGCAGACAAACGGCAACACCGCCGCACTCAGCCCCAGGTGTCGCAGAAACTCTCGCCGGCTTCCGCCTTGCATTGCGGGAATGGACATTCGAAAACTCCTCACGATTTTCGGCAAACGCTTTCACGTCCCAACATCAATAGGGAACAAAACCGACGGCAACACAACTAAATGAACTTCCCAGCTGGAGCCCCCGCACAACCAGGGATTCCACATAGTCCCTTAGAGAATCACGCTGTCCAGAATCAAACTGTCGAGAATCACACTGTCGAGAATCAAACTGGGAAGCATTTCCCTTTATAGGATTTTACTGAGCTGAATTTTGGTCAGTCCGACTGGGCTGTCTGCCTTGCTTCTGATCCTCGACAACGGCCAAGGCGGACTCCGTGACGATTCGGACCAACAGATCCTGCATGTTGAAGTTGTCTTGGACAAACCCTTGGCGAACCCGGGCAGCCATCTCTGGCGGAAAGGCCTGAATGGGATGTTTCAGCAGATAACTCCAGAGTTGCTCGACAAACGCCTCGTGGACCTCAGGGCTGTTTGCCAAGAACTTGCCGAGCTGACGTGCGCCGCGAAATCGCACCGTCTTGCCCGAGAGTGTTCTATAAAATCCGCTGGCATCGATGGGGCGGTCGTTCTCCTGTGTCCGACGGCGGCCGATTGTGTCAAAGCCCTCCAAAGCAAACCCCAGTGGGTTGATCATTCCGTGACAAGCAGCACAGCTTGCCGGGCTGGTCTGAAGCTCAATCCGCTGACGAGTGGTCAGCTTAGGATGCGCCTCCACCGGCAACGGTGTCACAGCCTGCGGAGGTGGCTTCAGAAATCGCCCTAAAATATTTCGTGAAAGGAAAACGCCCCGATGAATAGGGGAGGTTGTCTGATGGTAAGCGAATCCAGCCATCAGGTACGGATGGGTCAGCAGCCCTGACCGTTCTTGGGGCTGCCAAGAGATCCTGGAAAAGGCATCCTCAGACGAGAAAGTGCCCTCCTCAACATCCACTTCATAAAAGCTGGCCAGTCGCTCGTTGAGATACAGCGAGTTCTCCAGGAACAAGCTACGGAAGTCAGCGGAGGCGCTCCAAAAAGTTTCGTCCCAGAGGAGGTCCAACGAGGTCAGCAAATCGGCGGCGATACGATCATCAAAGCCTGGGAACTTTTCAGGATCCTTGGTGAGCTCCTCAAAGCGATCGACACCCAGCCACTGGTGCGAGAACGCTCGCAGCTTGGCACGACACCTCGGATCTTTCAGCATGCGGCGTGCCTCCGCGGCAATCTGTGCCGAGGTCCGCAATTGACCCCGAGCAGCGGCTGTTCTCAGCGGCTCATCCGGCAGCGAGTCCCACAGTGCATAAGAGAGCCACGATGCCACCGCGAAGTCATCGAACTCTCCCCATCCCGGTTGCCGGTACAGAAATCGAGGAGACTTCAACACAAAGATGATCACCCGTTTGACAGCTGCAACAGGGTCACCAGCCTGCTCAAACTGACGAAGGATGTACAGCTGCTTTTCCTCTTCGGAGAGCGGCCGACGAAATGCCCTCTGGGCGAACTTCAGGCACAGGTCTTGGAGACGTTGAGCATAAGCAGAATCCTTGCCCGCCTTCTTGGGGTCGGAGGGCGGTGTTGGCAAGTTGGCCACGACCTCTGCCACGACTTCCAGCGCGGCATAGGTTGTCGCGGCATTCCACTCCGGGGAGATCGAAGTGGCGCGTTCGTATCCGGTGCTCCGATCGTCGGGGGGAAAAGACGTCTCGATGACGAACAGGCTTGGCCCAACATGCGGCGACAGGCAACGCTCTGGAATGGTCTCGACAACCCCGCCGGGGGGATGCCACTTGAGGCAGATCTTTGCTTGCCCATCGCGTTTGGATTTGAAAGAGTGCAGCTTCAGCGGATAGGCACGTCCGCCCAGCAGGCGAACACTCACTTGATACTCGGAGTGCTTTCCCGAGCGGACCCAGGCGTCAATGGCGGCATGATCCAGATCGTTCACCCACAGCCGAGCGCCCAGTGAGGTCTCGAGGATGAACTCGTAGTCACCAGTTTGAGGAGCGATCACTGCACCCTCCCAACTGATTGCAAATTCGGCTGGATCGATCTTTCCAGGAACCGGGCTTGCCGACCCAAAGTCGAAATCCACTGTTCGATCCCGCCGGGCCAGTCGTTGCTGTCCGCGGCGGATTCTCCGCCCCGCGTAATACTTCCCTTGCAATCCCCGTTGGCCATCGACAGCCGCTTTGGACCGGAACGACCCGAGCAGATCAGAAATCGTGTGCTCATATTGACGGACCGTCAGGTGGCTCAGAGCCACTCGTGCCGGTCGGAGCCGACGCTGTGCCGCTGGCGAGTAAAACGCCCCAGAGATGTACGCGGCCACTTTGGTCGCCTCGACGCCGGTACACTCTTCTGGCGATCCCTCTGGCATTGTCTCTGCGATGAGCTTGCTCAGCTCCTCAACCGGCTGGTCGCCAACAAGTGGCTGAGGGTAATGATCCGGCGTGCCCTCTCCGTGGGGCCCATGACAAGACGCACATCGACGGTTGTAGATTTGCTCGCCGGATAACCCCGAATCTGCCTTGGCTGCTCCCGCTGGGCCGGCAGCTTCCCCCTTCGACCGGGCTCCGTCCGCAGTGCCCGTCGATGCGTCAAGACCCAACAAGAGCCCAACCAACGCAAGGCCCCACTTCAATTGCTGAGCAATTCCCTGCAACTTAGAGAACGCAAAACCCTTGCTTGCTAAAGCACGTCTGATTGCCGGACAGACGACCACCATAGTGACAACCCACCTCACAGGAGCAAACGCATCAAATCATTTTGATATCTTAGAAAAGATGAGAGGGGCTCGTCAAATGTCTTGGCCAGCCATCAACCGCCCAAGAGCAGTTTCCTCAAGGTTGAAACACCGCTGGCGATCAGAGGGGTCCCGCAAGCAATGGTTGAAGTCGCGCGTCCAAAACGATTAGCAGCCAGTCGCGGCATCCGGAGCCTGCGACTGGCTGAAGCAGCTTGATTGCCAAGCTGAGGGCTACCTGCTGAGACGATGGCAGCTGGGTGAGGAGGTATTGCTGGATCCTGGAAAGTGGTCAGCCGCCGATCAGGAGACCTGGCGGAAGCGGAACCAGTTCAGGTTCATCAGGAAGCCTGAGCCGCCAAGGAACTCGACTCGCAAGCTTCCTTGGCTCACGGATTCGGGCACTTCCACATCCAGCATGGTGACGGTGGTCCAGCTCTGCCAGCCGTTGGTTTGAGGGACATCGAGTGTGCCCAACTCCTGGTTATCCAAGGACAAACGAATTTGTCGGACGTCGGCGGTCTTGGATGGGTCTGCTGCGACCCGGAAGTCGACCTCATAACTTCCTGATGGAACAGCGACCGTGTATTGCAACCATTCGTTGGCTGTGATCCAGCCGACGTTCACCCCGCCGCCAATATCGGTGGTCGTTTGCAGATCGACATCAGTCTCACGATAGCCTTGACCAGAGTTGCCCTGGGTCGTCTCCAAGTAGCCAACTCCAGGTCCGCCCTGATCAAAATCTTCCGCCTGTATGGGACCATCCAGGACGTTGGTGGCAGGAGGAGCCAACGTTGGATCAGTCGGAGGATCTGAGACCTCCGGCGGTGCCTCAGACGGTTGAAATTCAATCCAGTTCAGATTGAAGAGATCTCCACCACTGCCAACAAGTTCTAGCCTAAGAAACGCTTGGTCGAGGTCCGTCGGCAACACCACGCCCGGCAGACTGACGGTGATCCAATTCTGCCAACCGCCGGTGTCGGGAACCGCGACGGTGCCCAGCTCCTGCCCATCGAGCAAGACACGGATCGCGGCGTTGTCGGGCGTGGAGTCGGCCGCAGCGACCCTCAAGGCCAGGTTGTAGGTCCCCGCTGGGGCTGAGACGGTGTATTCCAGCCATTCGCCTCCCTTCATCCAACCGACGTTGTGCCCGCCTCCGTCATCCTTGGTGTACTGGACGTCGACGCCGTCGTTGCGGTATTTGCCGCCTGAGTTCTGATTGTCCGAATCGTGAAAGCCGATTCCCTCGCCGCCGGTGTCATAGTCCTCCGCCTGCAGCCGACCCTCGGTGAGGTTGAACGGGGTTCCGGAGAATGGCTGCTGTGTGTCCTCCGGGGCTGGCTCCTCAGCCGGAACTGGCTCTTCGACGGTCACCACCAGGGCCTCGGTGATGGATGCAGGATTCTCACCGGAGGTCTCTGTCAAGGTCACCTGGATTGTGTACTGGCCGGCGGTGTCGTAAGAGTGAACTGCCTGGAAGGTCCGAACCCCGGCTGGAAGGTTCAGTGAGCTTTGCCCGGTGTCTCCCCAATCGACGGTGACGGTGTAGGTATCGGTAGCATCGGGATCGGTCCATCCTCCGGCGACCGTGACGGTCTCACCCACCAAGACTGGAGGTGCGGAAACAAGAAGCGAGTCCAGTGTTGGGGGCGTATTGGTGGGAGCATCAGGGACGTAGAACAACGAGGAGTTGGGCATCTCTTGTTTGCCGACGCCCGGTCCCGACCAGCCCACAGAGAGGTACTCGGTCTTGACCGATTCAAAGTAGGTCACCGTGATGGCATGGAGACCAGCCTCGAGATCGATGGAGCCGGATTTTTCCACAGGAAGGTGACGTCCATCATTGTTGACGACCATTTGGTCACCAATAAAGAGCCGGCTGCCGTCATTGGAGGTTGTGTAGAAAGTATAAGTTCCCTCTTCTGGGACCTGGATGTAGCCGCTGAAGACAAAGGCAAAGTTGTCATCTTGGAGCCGGGCGTCCAAGCTGATTCCAGGAAGCGTTCCTTCCTCCACCGGCGTCAGAGCTGCGAAGTCCGGCAAGTTCTCCCAAGTCGGACCTTCGTAGTAGGCGTAGCGAACTCCTGGAGTTGCCCCCACAGGATTCTCCGCCTCGCGGAAATCCGGGTTAGCGGGTGGATCGACAGGCGGCTCGACAGGCGTCTCGACAGGCGGCTGGACAGGCGGCTGGACCGGTGGTTGGACAACACCGGCCTCGGAGGTTTTTCGGACGAGGATCACCCAGTCTTTGTTGGCGGCGTTTGGGGCGGTTCCCAGAGACACATTTCCGCCGCCTGGAACTTGTTGCACGGTTCCCGCCTGGAGGGGACCGCCGTTGCGTGGGTCGTACCAGGCGACCTCAAAGGTCTCGCCTGCAGGGGCATCGCTGAGATCGAGATTGGTACTGCCGCCGTTTTTGAGATAGACCACGTAGACTTCGCCTGGCTTGACGAAGCCGTAGTCGTCTGAGGCACTGCTGATGCGGTTATCGTTGTTCATCTCCCAGAAGGGGATGTCGTTGTCTTCGAAGAACTCCAGGGCGTAGCGAGTGTGATCCCACCAGTCATCTCGGCTGCGGTAGTCATCCAGGGTCAAGTCGGAATGGTCATGAGCGTAGCCGAAGTACCACTCGTTGCCCCAACCGCCGCCCAGGAAGGTCCCCCACAAGGCGTTTTTGCGGCCATCTTCATGGGAGTTACCGGCATCGTCATCCGGCCGGATGGCGTGTGAGGCATCGCCAGGCTCATCGACCGCGACAGCCCAGACTTGGCCAGCCTCCTCGGATCGCTTCAGATAATCCTTAAGCTTGTCATGGACTCGACTGAAATCGGATTGGCTGGTCTGCAGTGAGAAGCCTGTGAGGTCCGAGTTGGGCCCCATCAGGTCACGGTGACTGGCCCCATTGTGAATGACGATATGGTGGTTGTAGGGATCGTACTTGGCGAAGTAGCTGGCCCAGGCCTGCTTCTGGGCGGTGGTGGCGTTGTTGATCTCCTCGCCCAGGTTCCAGTTCAAGGCCAAATGATGGGAGAACCGCGCGATCAGCTCGCGGTAGTAGAGTTTGCGTTCTGGGCCTAGATCGCCATTGTCCAAGAGGAGTTCGTTTTCGGTCTCTTGGGTTTTGAAGTGCAAGAACATCCCTTGGTGGTCGCCGTGTTCAAAAACGACCTCCCATTGATCGAGCCTGGAGACGTCCATCCGCAACCGCTCGTCGTAATCCAGGTAAGGGAAGACGTTGCGGTCGTCTCCGGCGATGTTCATGGGCAAGAAGCTGAAGGCGTTCTGACCTTCTTCAGCCAGATAATTGATCGCCCCGATGATGCCTTTGCCTTTGCCTTGGCCCCAAGTTGGATCCCCGGCGTTCCAGTCCTGGATATGCGGGGCCCAGTCTTTGACCAGGTGATCCTTCTGGCCGTCGTTGTCAAATGGCCCATCGAACTCGCTGTAGGCGAGGAAGTTCTCCGGGGCATCAGCCCCCTGCTTGAGGAAATACTCACCGGTCTCGGCAAACTGCAGATACCGCTGGCCCACGTACTGAAGCCGACCTTTGCCACGGAAGTCGCGGCTGTCAGGATCTTTATCGGTCTGGGCGATATCCAGGCTGCCGCTTGCTCCATCGAAGAAGCCTGCGCTTGTGCCGGGATTTGTCGCCTCGCTGACGGCAACGTTCTTCCCGGTGCGGAACGAGGCCGACCAGGTCCACTCTCCTGTCTCGCTGGGAGCAAAGTGCACCCGCCACTTGTTGCCCGCGGAAGCTCCCGTGTTTCCGGCATCGCCGTCTGCGGCATAGTAACCTGGAACGAGGTAAGTTTTGCCGGTGGCGTTATGGACAAACTCGACATCGAGGCGATAGTCGGTAAACGGATTAACCTGCGAATTTTCGCTGGTCACGGGGCCATCGAACCTCAGCGAGACCTTATGCCACTTTTTCAGCTCTCCAGAGACGGTCGCCTCTCCGGAGGTCTCAAAGACATCAACGGAGACCGTGTCGCTTCCGGTGAGCCCGAGATCGTCTTCGGCGGTCAGCTGAAAAATATAGGTTCCAGGAACGGTATTTGCCACCGAGAGGGTGGGGGTATTGCTTCCACCAAGGGTCGCGGAGTTGGGACCAGAGAGTTGTTCCCACTGATACGACTCGATGGTCCCATCCAGATCGTTGGCAGTGCCAAAGAGCGTGAAGGGGCTGCCTGCTGAGACAACCCGATCATCGCCGCCGTCGACGCTGGGTGGACTGACCCCTGGAACCTCGGGGACTTCTGACTCCGAGGGAATCTCAGTCCGCAGATGGGTGCTGGGGATGATGGTCTTGGCCTGTCCGGGGCCGGAGAAGCTCAGTTGGATCACGACGGTGCCGTTTTTCTGGAAGTGCCGAAGCTTGATCGGGTGCCACCCTTCGTCCAGCTCAATGGTGGCGGAGTCTTCGGTTGCGGTGTGTTGGGTCCAGTGATCGATCAGTTTCTCATTGGCCACCGACAGCTCAACGCCGTCGTTGCTGACTGTAGAAAAAGTCCACGGACCGGACTGATCGATTTTGACAAATCCCGTCCACTGCTGGGAATACTGATCATCGGGCTTGACGTTGGTGCCTGCTGGCGCGTCGCCCCAGTCAGCTTCGGTGAAGTCGATCACTGGATCGATGCGGGTGTCGACCAAATCCTGAAGATTCGTGTCATCGAAGTATTCGCCGGTTAGGCCGGGCTGACCGTTGAGGACCGACCTGATCTCCAGACGTTCGATCGTGAGATTGGATTCACCATTGCGCATCATGTCAACTCCTACTAGGAATGTTTTTGGGAGGCGAGCTGATTCTTTGTTGAGGATGAGTCGGCCTGTCTTGACAGACCGGCGGGGTGTCCAGCAGGGTAAACGCATTTAAATTTAGGATGGGATGGCGTTGAGAATTTGCTTC